>JAYNIA010000023.1:0-37502 GCA_038108555.1 Nitrospinota bacterium
TCGTCCTCTTCCTCTTCTTCGTCTTCATCATCGCCACCACCTTCTTCGGCAGGGGCTTCTGCTTCTTCCTCAGCAGGTGCTTCAGCTGGTTCGGGTTCTGCGGCTGGTTCAGGCTCTGCTGCAGGTTCTTCAGCGGGGGCGGGCTCCTCTTCCGCTGGAGCAGCCTCCTCAGCGTGGGTTTCTTCTGCATGAGCCGGTTCCTCTGCATGAGCGGGCTCTTCTACAGGGGCAGCAGGAGCTGCTGGCGCTTCCTCAAGGCTAACGGTTCCGGCAGGCATTTTATCACCACTGGGTCCCGCACCTAATTCCACAAGGAGGGACTCAATTTCAGTAACAACTTGATCGGACTTGGCTTTCACCCTGGCGGAATTACCCATGGACATTTCCTGTACTGTTACCAGGGCACGTTTCAATTCCATAACAGCCATAATGCGTTCATAGTTTCCAATCTTGCTGTCAAGGCCTGCGATATCCTGATTAACCTTTGCAATGCTGTCATCTACATGCTTTTTAAGCGGTGCAATTTTTTCTTCAAGGCTCGTAACCGCTCCATCCACATCGACCACTCGCGTATCAAGGTCACGGACAAAGAACAGAATAAAAATTATAGCTAGGGCAGCCATTCCAAAACCAAGGAAGGCAACTGCCTTTAACATATTCATTTCTTCTTTTTGCGGGTCTAATTTATCCACTGGCTTATTGAATTCGGCTTCTTCATTCACGTTATCTTTAGATTCTCCCTGTGCGTAATAACTGCTGGCATCTTCTTTTTCTTCCCTCTTAATCTCTTCCAATCTATCAGCAGGGCTGCCTTCTTTTCCTTGATCTTCCGTCATAATTAACCTTTAAATATAAAAATTCAGCTGATTTACAATCTATCCATTACCCCGATCTCATTTAAATCGTTTATAATCGATAGTGAGATTAATATGAGGGTGGGAATTGTCCGCCTAACTAGTGTAGCTTTTGACTCTAAATGCTCCGGTATTAAACTGAAACAGAGAGAAAAAATGAAGCCTGATAGTACAAGTGCAGCCCTTATTTTGTCAAGAAAAATAAGGGGTATTTTCTGGCTGGTTTTGGGAATTATTTTAATGGGATCGGCACCCGCTAAAATCTCGCAAACCCAAGTAATTCCAGAACTATTAATGACTCCTGAAATCCTGATAAATATTCCCCAGGATGAGAAAGTCATCATTGATACACGCTCAAAACTCAAATTTCTTTTGGGACATATCCCCGGAGCAATCAACTTTAACAGCTGGCAGGATTTCACCACTAAAAAAGATGGAATTGCGGGGCTGCTAATTGAAAACAAAGCTGTTGTTTCCAATTGGTTTTCTAAAGCAGGTATCAGCCCAAAACAATCCATAATTATTTATGGCGACCCGGAAAATCCATGGAGAACCGATGGACGATTCTTCTGGATGTTTGAACGCTATGGTTTCAAACAAGTTGCCATTTTGGAAGGAGGATTGGCCGCCTGGAAAAAAAGTGGTGGAACCGTGGAAAAAGGGTTCCAGAAAAAGCGCAAAAACACTCAATTAAACCCGGAAGATATCAACCTAACACCTGAAGTAATTGCCGATAAATATTTAATAAAAAAGGTTTTAAATGATAAGGGATTCGTGTTTATTGACAACCGGACTCAGAAGGAATATTTGGGTTCGACACCTTATGGGTCCACCCGAGGGGGTCACATCCCAAACGCCATTCATATCCACTGGCCGGACTTTTTCAACAAGAACGGAACATTGAAGTCCCTAACTGATTTATCTCTACTGCTGAATCAAAATGGAATTGAACCTCATCAGGAGGTGATCGTTTATTGCACCGGAGGGGTTCGCTCTGCAATGGCCTATTTCGTTTTTCGATATTTGGGCTTTAAAGTCCGTAATTATGATGGCTCCTGGTGGGATTGGAGCCATGACCACAACCTACCAATAGAAACCAGCGGATGACGGAATTCACTCAGATTGCAAAATTAATAGACATTCCTCCAGGAGGGAGAAAGCGGGTTGAGTTTAATGGAGAGCGTGTGAGTATTTTTAATATCCAGGGGGAGCTGTTTGCGATTTTTGATACCTGCCCCCACAAAAAAACCGCCCCTCTAATCCGTGGAACACTGAGCGGCAATGGGGTTAAATGCCCCAATCACGGATACCTGTTTGATTTAAAAACGGGGAAATGCGACCGTGGAGAACGCTGGAATACCCGGGTCTTTCCCCTGAAAGTGGAAGGCGAAAATATACTCCTGGGTCCCTGCTCCAACGGAGAAAACTAGTGGGACCCCTCGTCATGCTCATGGCTATGTGAGGAACCTTCTTCCCGATGGCCACCCCCTGATCCCTCTGCCATTGGCATACTTGCAGGTCGACCTAAAGATTCATTCCCATGTTTTAAAGCTTCATTATAATGTTTAATGGCTTCCTTGGCATGCTGAATTGCTACAGGACCGTGGGTTTTTAATTCCTCACTGGCATCTTGCATTTTCAAGCTGAACTCATAATGTTTAATCATTTCCTGCAAATGCAAATAGCCCTCTTCCCCATGCCCTAACCCAACACTGGCATGACCTCCTGATTGAGCCCAAACCGGGTTGGCAAAAAAAACTACAGCAACCAAACAAAGGCCAACTATGATCTTAGCTTGTATATCCTGAATCATTTTATTCTCCATAAATTACTTATTATATTTCCTGACTATAGGAATAATACTGATAATATCTGCCAATAAAATGAACTTGTCAACTGCAAGAAGATTCCCCCCAAAAAAAAATCCCCGGAAAAAATTCCGGGGATTCTTGGGGATGATCTATTTGGGTTTAGTTACACTTGCAGTCTCATAACCTCCTGATAAGCTTCTACCATTTTATTCCTCACCTGCATGGTCAAGCGAAACGCAAGGTCCGCCTTTCCAACTGCTATCATGGTTTCATGGATGTTTCGTGTATCGCCGGTAACGAAGTCCTGAATGGCAACATCCGCTTCCTTTTGAAGCGTGTTTACCTTGTCTAAAGATTGCGCAAGGGTATCAGCAAAGGACGGACCGTCCGTTCCTTTAGTCTCGCCGGGGCTCTTGAGCCCTTTTGACGGGCCGACTCCCTGAAGCGCTTTAAGATTACTTGAAAGAGTAATGTCTTTCATAATTTTCCAGTTTACCTAAATTTTTCTTCCAATAAATTATATCAAATTTAATCAAGCATTAAATTTTAATTATTGAGCCTGTTCGGTGATTGCCGCCCTGACTGTGGACCCACGTTTCAACATCAATTGAATGGTAGCATTGTAGACAATCTGGTTTTCCGCCAGTTTAGCCATTTCTTTGTCCACATCCACATTATTGCCATTGGATTTTGCGGCATCCTCTTCTTCCATAGGTCTTGCGGTCAAACTGCTAATATTGGAACTTTTGGGGCCAAAATGCTTCTCATTGGTGGCCTGAAGCTTCAACTGGCCTTTGGAACCTAATGCGTCCCTTAATTGTCCCTGGAAATCGATATCATTGGCCTTATAACCGGGAGTATCCAAATTCCCAATATTTGAAGAAATAACGCTTTGTCTGGACGACATCAAGTCCAGACTTTTCTTCATTAGTTTTGGGGCCGTATTTGAAAATAGCAGTTTGTCAATTAACATCACACATCTCCTTTTCCCTCTCTTTTAAGCAAAACCTATGCCATAGGGAAAATCACATAGAATCGGCCAACCAACATCTTTAAATTATTATTTTTATAAGGTTTATTAGTTTAACCCTATATCGTCTTTTATGACGGAAAAGTTGACGGCAAAGGGGAAAGGGCCAAAATTTCCGCATCTTAGAAAGAAATTTCCCGTTAGCAATAAAGTTTAATCCCTGTTTCTAATCAGCTCTATAGTATAATAATTAGCCAACTGTGTGAAATTTTTACTCATTTTATCCTGATATGTCTCTGCAAAATTTAAAAAATTCAATATCCAAACTCGGCAAGGAAAGCCTTTTTGAAATACTCCACCTGGCCGGTTCCCAATTAAAAGAGCTTTATAACTGCAAAATGGTGCGGGTAAATCTTGAAGATTTATACGAAGGGATGCTGGTTTGCGAATATGTCAGTGGCCAGAGTCGTCCGGAGCCCATCACAAAGTTCATTTCCCCGGAGGCCTCTGTAATTTCTCAGGCCTTTTTAAATAATGAAATCGTCCTGTCCTGGAAATTACCTGGAGGTTTTGCAAAGGTTCAAAACCCTTTCGAAAAACTTTCAGAAATTAAAGCTACGGCTGTATTTCCTATCGCCCACCAATTTCGTCCCATTGGAACCCTGAGTCTGGATTGGGGAGAAGAAGGAGAATTTCTCAATGAAGAACAGCTAAAGGATATTTCAAATTTCCTTGCGGAAATCAGCGCTGTTCTTGATAGGGCTAAAAGGTTTCACCAGAAAATATCTTTTTCCAGACATTTGGATTTGGCACGAAAAAAGGAAGCCGCATGGCAAATGATGCGGTCGGCGGTTCAACTGATTGACAAGCTGGCATTGGCATCGGTTTGGGTGCCCTTCCCCATTCAAAATCCAAAATCGCAAACCGCTGAACCCAGTGACCGAGTGGAAATTCTGGCGGCGTTTTCTAAAAATAAAGAAGATACCCTCATATATAACAACCGCGAACAAATAAATATTCATAAGAAAAACCTGATTAACCGAATTGTCGTTTTTGATCCATCGATGGGACTGAAGGCCAAGAATCAAAATCAAAAAGCGGTGTATATCGAAGATGTGATGAGTGAAAGCTTCAGCCGGAAATCAGTGGCCCAACAAATAGACCTTGTCTCGCTTTATCAGGTTCCCAAAATGAATCCTGAGACGGGTCAATTGATATGTGTGGTCAATTACTACACCAACACAACTCATAATTTCACTGACTTTGAAAAACGCCTTCTTGAAAACCACGCATCCATGGTGGAGAAAATTATTCTGGAGGAAAACCCGGAACATATTGAAATCGAGGTATTGGGAGAAATTGAAGAATTATTATCTGATACCTCTGACACCCTTCAACCCTTCCTGCAAAATATTCTGGCGAAAACTTCCGAGTTGATTGGTGCTGATTCTGGAACCATTTCCATCACCAAGTTAATCGATGGCCGCCCCTGGTTGATTGTTGAAGATGAAACAGGACAGTTGGTGGGGGCGAAGTCACGGGGCTGGATGAAAAGCAAAATTCCACCGCTTCCTGTAGGAGGTGAAGAAATCCCCTTCGAACAAAGGTCTTTAAATGGCTATGTTGCCCATACCGCTCGATCGGCCCTGGTGGCAAATGTAGAAAATGAAGAAAACGGGTTCTATAAAAGCCTTTCCGAACAAATTAAATCTGAACTGGCAGTTCCTATCATCCACGGAAATCGTGTTTTAGGTGTTATTAATCAGGATAGTTTCCAAAAACATTTTTTCACCCAGGAACATCAGAAAATTCTCCAGATCATTTCAAGCCTGATCAGCCAGAAAGTATACAACCTCAAGCAAATAGAAATTTTAAAGCAGGAAATCGGCCAACTTCGCCAGGACATTGAATATCGCGATCCAAAAGTTTCCTCTTATCATTTTGGAAACGTTATTGGAAAAAGTAAAAACGTAAGCTCACTGGTTTTCCAGATTCATACCGTGGTCGAGTCCATATGCAATCGAATGCTAAACTGGGAGAAAAGGCAACTGCAGGAAACGGTGACCGGTCTCCCCTGCCTTCTCATTCAGGGACAAACCGGTTCTGGAAAAGAATTTTTTTTCAATAATATTTATTCCCACCTGAATGAAATTTTTCAAAAAGAAAAAGGTCCCGCTTTTAAGTTGCCATTGAGAAAAACAAATATCGCTGCCTATAGTGGAGAGCTTACCTACAGCGAACTGTTTGGACATAAAAAAGGTGCTTATACAGGAGCTGAATTTAACCGGCAGGGAATATTGGAAGAAGCCAATGGCGGAATCGTATTCCTAGATGAAATCGGTGATGCTGACCCCAAAACACAGGTCCAACTTTTGAGATTCCTCGATACCGGAGTGTTTATGCGGTTGGGCGAAAACCAGCCCCGCTATTCCAGAATTTTCCTGATTGCTGCAACCAATAAAAATTTACAAAACGAAATCTCTGCAGGACGATTCCGGGAAGACCTTTATCACCGCCTGAGCGCCCTTAGTTTTCAAATTCCAAGTTTGAATGACCGCATTGAAGACATAGAAGACCTTGCCACTCATTTCCTGGGTATTCTATTTAACAGTTACAGGAAGGAAGGCAGTGATAGCCCACCCCAATTGGAAAAAGAAGCCGTCGATTACCTGAGACAACATCATTACCGGGGAAATGTAAGGGAACTGAAGAATATTCTTTTGAGAGCCATATTATTTAGAAAGAGCCCGAACATCACGAGGCAGGAAATCATCCAAGCCTGCAACCAGGAACCCGGTTCAGCAGAACCCATAGCCCATGATTTTATTGAAACCCTGCTGGACCAATTTGATAGTGGAGATGCCAATTTCTGGTCGGACATTCACCAGCCTTTTAAGAACAGCCTGATGACTCGGGACACTGCAAAATCTCTAATACTGGCAGCCAAAAAAAGATATCAAACCAATTTACCCGGTCTTGCAGTCAAGCTGGGAGCCTGTACCGACCGCAACCACATAGAAACGGATGAAAGGAAAAAATTTCTCAGCTTCAAAAACTTCCTTTATAAAACGGTAAAAATATCTTCAAACTAATATTCATGAAAACTCCTTATAGGCCTCCAAAATCCGGTTTCGTAAAATGGATTGAAATGCTTCTTCCTTAAACTCGATCTGGTCGTAGTATTTGCCGTCCTTTCCCTTTTTAGAGGGCATACCAATAAATAAACCTCCAGTTTTCGAGGCCAAAATTCGGAAGCCTTTTAATAGGACCAGATCATCCAAAACCACATCGGCATAAGCTCGCAAAGAACCTGCGGGGGTACCGGGGTCAAAGGGATAAATTTTTACTGAGGTAATTTCCATATTGTTTCAGGTTTATAATCCGAGGCAATGGGCGTTGACCTTCTAATATAATCTGCTAAACTAAACAGTGTATCTTCCGATACACATCTGAGCTCTCAATTCAGGGGGTATTCATATTATCTTCAGAATATCGTCCCTAGATACCGATATCATTTTATTGTTTATTCTACATTCTAAAAATCTAATTTTTCTTAATTTTCATAACAACATTTCAAAGGAGTAATACATGTCAACGACGGCTGTCGCTGAAAAGTACAAAGTAAAAGATATTTCATTGGCTGATTGGGGCCGCAAGGAAATAATTTTAGCGGAAAATGAAATGCCCGGTCTAATGGCCCTTCGGGAAAAATACGGGGCCGAAAAACCCCTGAAAGGAGCTCGTATTGCAGGCTCCCTTCATATGACAATCCAAACAGCTGTTTTGATCGAAACCCTGATAGAGCTGGGAGCAGAGGTTCGCTGGGCATCCTGTAATATTTTTTCAACTCAGGATCATGCGGCAGCAGCCATCGCAAAAGCAGGTATTCCTGTTTTCGCCTGGAAAGAAGAGACGGAAGAAGAGTATTGGTGGTGTACTGGTCAAACTCTGTTATTCGATAACGACCAGGGTCCCAATATGATTCTCGATGATGGTGGAGACTTAACCGCCTATGTCCATGAAAAACATCCTGAACTATTGGCGGAAATTAAGGGAATAACGGAAGAAACAACAACAGGAGTACACAACCTGTACAAAATGATCGAAAAAAATTCACTCAAAGTTCCAGCAATGAACGTGAATGATTCGGTTACAAAATCCAAATTCGATAATCTTTATGGTTGCCGGGAATCTTTAGCGGACGGTATCAAGCGAGCCACGGATATCATGATCGCCGGTAAGGTCGTTGTAGTTGCGGGTTATGGGGATGTGGGCAAAGGTTGTGCAGACTCCATGCGAGGTTTGGGCGCACGAGTCGTTGTGACAGAAATCGATCCTATTTGTGCCCTTCAGGCGGCAATGGAAGGCTATGAGGTCACTACGATGGAAGAAGCCGTTCAAGAGGGAGATATTTTTGTAACTACCACAGGTTGCGCAGATATTGTCTGCATCGATCATATGGAAAAAATGAAGAACGATGCGATCGTTTGTAATATCGGCCACTTCGATATTGAAATTCAAGTCGACGCTCTCAATAATTTTCCCGGAATCAAGAAAGATGTGATCAAGCCGCAGGTTGATAAATACACCTTCCCTGACGGTCATTGCATTATCCTGTTGGCAGAAGGACGCCTTGTTAACCTGGGTTGTGCCACCGGGCATCCCTCTTTCGTAATGTCCAATTCATTTACCAACCAGGTACTTGCTCAAATCGAATTGTACAATAAGAAATACGAAGTGGGTGTCTACACCCTGCCCAAAATTCTTGATGAAGAAGTCGCACGACTTCATCTTGAAAAACTGGGGGTCAAATTGACGACTCTAACCGATAAGCAGGCAGCCTATTTGAACGTTCCTAAAGAAGGCCCGTATAAACCGGAGCATTATCGGTATTAATCAAGTAAAATACAAAAGCCGACCTTCCCTAATGGGAGGTCGGCTTTTTTTTATGGTTTAATTCAACTTTACTGTGACTGGATTGGATTATTTTGCAAAAATTCCTGCATCCAGGGAATGATACGTTCATGCGCGTCTTCCAACACATAATGTCCCGCATCGGGAATCCAATGAAGCTGGGCTTCCGGGAAAATTTCCTGCCACTTTTTAAAAAAATGCCGGTTGAACACAAAATCTTTCGCTCCCCAGGCAATCATTACGGGAAGTGAGGCAAACTGACTCAAATTGTCTTCAATATTTTTTACCACCGAATAGCTGGGGGCATCTGGGGTCATGGGTATATCTTGAACAAAACGCAAATTGGCTATTCGATTTGTATAATTGTTATAGGGAGCAAGGTAACCTTCACGGACCTTTTGTGTCATCCTCTCCTTATTTTTGCAGGCCATGGATACTGCAGCCAATGCAAAGGCATTCAATCCACGAATCGCGAGGTCACCAATGCCAGGAACGCGGCACAACTGCAATCTAATCGGAATTTTATCCGATAAAAAGGCAGCAGTATTAAAAATGACAAGCCTCTTGATTTTTTGCGGTTGCCGAACAGCGAACCCCATTCCAATAGCTCCACCCCAGTCATGGAGGACCAAGGTGATATCATTTAGTTCGAGTTTATCTACCAGAGCTTCGAGATTATCGATATGTTTTGCCAGCGTGTAGGAATAGTTTTGCGGCTTGTCTGATTTTCCCATTCCCATATGGTCGGGAACAACGCAACGGTGAGTTTTTTTGAATTCCTTGATCAGGTTCCTGTAATAAAACGACCAGGTAGGATTGCCATGCAACATGAGAAGAGGTTCGCCCTGCCCTTCATCCAGATAATGATATTGATGCGAATCCAGATCCAAGAAATGTGAGGTGAAAGGATATAAATCGTCTACCATTCAACACCCATCATCAGGCAGTTTAGGCCGCTTCCAATTCCCAACAAAGCTGCTTTATCCCCTTTCTTTAAGACTCCTTTTTCCACGCCCATGGACAAAGTAACAGGCAGAGATGCCGACCCTGTGTTCCCCAAAAACTCGAGAGTGGAGAAGTCTTTTTCAATATCCAGGCCAACATTTTCGTACATTAATTTTCGATGCCCCTTGCCGACCTGATGACAAAAAACACGGGCCACATCTTCATTTTGCCAACCGAGTATTTCCCGAGTTCTAACCCAGGTTTTACCTGCTAATCTGCAACCTTCCAACATCAATTTTTCAGAATCGGTTTCCATTAAAGGTGCCCATTCTGCATGCGCCCCGGCATCATCATTCCCCCGACACAGATTATTGAACTGGGTTTCAGCAATTGATATTCCACCAACCAGTTTATGGTTCTTGTTAGAGTTGTCTCTATGGGTGAGAAGGACACCTGCCGCTGCTGATCCGATCGTTAGGGATGCAAAAGAAGATTTCACAGTATTTCGCGTGATATCAGAGCTTGCCAAAAGGGTTTCGATGGTATTTTTCACCAACGGGCCTCCATTTTCCCCTGAAACAACCAATCCGGCCTTTATCTGACCTCTCTCAATCATGTTTGCAATGATACATATTCCGTTCAAAACACCAAGACAGGCATTAGAAACATCAAAGACAAATGATTCTTCAGGTAACCCGAGATTATTATGAACAACGGAGGCAGTTGAAGGTTCCAAAAAGTCCCTGCATACAGACGCGGATATAAGGCAACCAATATCCTTAATATCAATTCCGGAATCTTCCAGGGCTTTTTTGCCTGCAACGGTTGCCACTTGACTGGGAAAAACTCCTTTATCCCAAAACCTTCTCTCCGAGATTCCGCTCATCAACTCCAACCGTCCCTGAGGAAGCTTCAGTTTTTCATATAGCGGGGTAAGGCGGGTTTCCAAATCAGCCGAAGTGATCCTGTTTTCCGGCAAATGGTAGCCCAACCCTTCAATACAAACATTTTCAAACTGCATCTTTATCCTCTAAGTCGCGCTTGTCTTCGAGATCAATAAACTGCATATCATAATACTTTTGATACAACCCACTGCTTGCCAGCAGGGATTCATGAGTCCCTGACTCCACAATTTTACCATCATCCATGACAAGAATCCGGTTCGCATGTTTTATAGTGGATAAACGATGGGCGATTACAAATGAGGTCCGATGCTCCATCAAATTATGCAACGCATCCTGGACCAGTTTTTCTGATTCAGAGTCCAGAGCCGAGGTCGCTTCGTCTAAAATCAGGATGGGAGCATTTCTCAGTATCGCCCGGGCAATTGCGATCCTTTGTTTTTGTCCACCCGAAAGCTTGACCCCTCTTTCACCAATCAGGGTTTCGTATCCGTCGTCCAGGTTTCCGACAAAGTAATCCACATGAGCGGCCTTTGCAGCTGCAAGAATTTCCTCACGGGTAGATTCCCCTTCTCTTCCAAATGCAATATTATTGAGAATGGTGTCATTGAACAAAAATGTTTCCTGCGTAACGAGTGCTAAATGGCTCCTTAACGAAGATAACTTATAATCCTGAATATTTTCTCCATCAATTAAAATTTTACCTGATGACACTTCAAAAAATCGAAAAAGTAAATCGACAAGAGTGGTTTTCCCGGCCCCACTCATACCTACGATGGCTATGACTTCAGATTTTTTGACCGTCAGATTTATTTTATCCAATACCATTTTGCTGCGGGAGGGGTATCGAAAACATACATCCTGAAACTCTATCTTTCCTTTGAAATCGACCAGTTCTTTTTGCCCTTCACGCACCTTTTCTTCTGGCATATCGAGAATCGCAAAGACACGTTCAGCCCCGGCAAGGGAAGTTTGTACACTAGCCATAATTTTAAAAAGAATTCGGATCGGCGTATACATCATGAATAAAGCCACGATAAACGCCAGAAATGTTCCCTGACTTATTTCTCCGCTCAACACTTGAGATCCGCCATACCAGAGAATGAACGCCGAACTTGCAACACCCAGAACTTCCAAAAAAGGTGATGTCATTTCCACATATTTGACATTCTTTTTCATCACCTTTAAATAGTCGTTGTTGTAAGCCTGAAATTTTTTCAATTCCCGGGGTTCCAGCCCAAAAGCCCGGACAATTTTAATTCCAGAAAACGATTCCAATACTGTGGAGTTTATATTTCCAAGAATTTCCTGGCCTTTATGGCTGAATTTTTTCAGCTTCCTTCCAATATTTGAAACGGGAAAAACCATTAATGGAAAAACAATTAGGGCCATAAGCGCCCAGTCCCATTTCAAATAAAACACCCATGCCAGCAAACCCATCAAGGTGACACTATTCTGAAGGAACTCTTTGAGCAAACGGGTCACACTCGATTGCATGATTGCAACATCGTTGTTGATTCTTGAAATGAGCTGCCCCGTCTCATTGTCTTCAAAAAAACCGAAGGGTAAGCGATGGATATGGGAGAACAGTTTTTCCCGGAACTGTGTTACCAACTCCCACGAAATCCCGAACATGATCAGGTTTTGAGAATACATGAGAATAGCCTTCAGCAAATATAGGCCCACCAATGCTAGGGGGATAACCTTCAGCATGAAATAATCTTTTTCAGTAAAAATACTATCAAAAGTCTTTTGAATGATGGGAACGGGAGAGGTGGCTATTGCCCCGACAATGATAGAGAAGAGAATGGCGAGGCATAACCTCGACATATAGGGTTTTACATAATGGAAAAGTCGCTTGTATAAATGGAAGGACATATGTAGAAACCGCAACTACAGAAAGGAAGTTTGTTTACCAAAAGAAAAGCCCCTGACATTGAAAAATATTCAATATTCAGGGGCTATATTTTTATAGAAATGAAGAACGATCAATTATGCCTTTTGAGGAAGAAAATCTTGAAGAGTCGCACCATTTTTAATGGCATCTTCCATCAGTTTTACCGACTCTTTGATTCCTGTTTCGCAAACTTCCAAAGAAATATCTTTGATATTGTTTTGCGAACACCAAGCCATTACCCGGTTGCGGGTGTTGTCCCTCATAAAACCCTGAGGAACTCTTTCTAATCGTTCCAATGCTTCCGGTGACCAGTTAAAGTCATCCGCATTGAGCTCTGCCCCAATTTTAGAAATATCGCCGGGGATAGCCTCACTGGTTCCATTACCATTTCCATTCCCGTTACCATTGTCGGTATCATCTTTTTTGACGATTTTTTCATTGAGGATTTTATCGAGGAAGGCCGCAGTAACCTGGCCGACTTTCTGAACCCGCGCATTTTTCTCAACACGGGCATGGGCTTTTCTCCTCAGATGTCCTTGTGGGAAGGCATTCAGTTTATCCAGTGCTTCCTGAGTCCATGTCACCTGCACGCCATCTGGTAAGGTTGTGAAGGTTTGCGAGTCTTTAGCTTCTGCTTCGGTTGCCTCAAACTCTTCTTTGTTGACAGGCAACAAACGCTCCGCTCCAGCATTACACACCGTACATTTCACAACATCACCTTTATAGAAGGTATTACAGCTGGTACACTTCAGGGTGATATCCTCAGGCGGCTTACCAGCATGTGCCTGGGCCATCTCTTCTTTCAGCATACCCAAGCCTTCAGGATTATTCGGGTCCATTCCCTCTTTTTTCATTTTTTCACCAATGGCAGACATAGCCTGCATTGCGCCTGCCGGGAGAATTTCCTGGACAGCTTCGGTAATAACGCTGGAGGTGATCATGCTGTGTCCTCGCTCCAAGGAGTATCGAAGAATTGCCGAAGTTGCCATGGGTCGAACAAATCCTGGAATTTTTTTAAGTCGCTCTTTAGCTTCTGCGGTCCACTCAATGCTTTCTTCAGCCTGCAGATCGATCGGCGGCTTATAAACTCTGCTGGAGAGGAGAACATTACATGGAACCAATCGCAGCAGGTTCTCAGCGTTACCTCCAATATCCATATCAGGTGCGCTGTGAACTCCAATGCGTCCCAGAATGAGGAGGTAAGGATTTTCTTCCCGTGCATATTGCAGAATTTTTTCGAATACTTTTCCATCCAGAAGACGAATGGTGCATTCCATTTCCTCTTCTTCACAAACTTTCCGGGAAATCTCCAGATGGGCCTGATAGATTTTCGCCAGCCCCTTATCAATGATGTCTTCATGAAGTTTTTCCTGTTGTTCAAATTTGAACACTTTGGAAGCTTCGCGGGACAATACACCGGTCAAGCTGTTGAACATTGCGTAATGAAAATAAGGGTCAAATGTGGAGATGATTTCCAAGGGACGTTTCAACCTCTTGGCCATTTCAATTCCTGTCATCAAACCACCGAAAGAATGACCACTACCATCCACCGCAACCACAATTTTTCCACTGGAAGCCACTTCTTCATGAATCTCAGGGCAATGCTTCACTACCAGCATATCCTTGGTTGTGCGACGGATAACACGCTCGGCTACGGTACCGATCAAACTATCCTTAATTGCACCCAGCCCCAAAGCTCCCATAACAACCAGATCGTATGGGCTTTCCTTAATATCCCGTACCAGTTCGGTCCAGTTGCGGCCTTCAAGGGATTTACCAACGAAGGGAATATCTTTTTCTTCACATTTTGCTTTGGGAACATCCAGATAGGAGTCACTGATGACTTCCATACCTTTGGTAATCAACTGGTCATGGATGTTTCGTTGTTTTTCTAGTTCTTCTTCATCCTGATACTCTTCAGGAAGACCACTTTCCATCTGGCGGAAACGAACATCGTGCATTTTCGCCGCATAAACATGGCTTGCAGTAACAATCGCGTCTGTACCCTCAGCCAATTCTATGGCAACGTCCACGCAAGCATTGGAGTAGTCAGAATTATCGACAGGTATATATATATTTTTAAACATGGGGCTCCCTTCCCGTAGCCTGGGAAACTAAAGTTTGGAAAAATTGGGGTGTTAATTATTCAAAAACCAGGAATCGAAAAAAATTCCTGCCATTAAGACATCCATAAAAATAACTGAATCCATAAACTAACGCTGGGATTTTAGCAAATTTTCCCCACCTGTCAATAAGAAACAACCCAAGATAATATTGTAATTATAGGCTTTTGCAGCTTTCCAAGGAAAAATTAGATCAAGTCATTTGGAATAAAAATCCATGATTTAGGAATCTGGCTCATTGCCCCCATTAGACCAAAAATTAAAATCGAAATAATTCAATAAAAATATAAAATAAAATATCATAAACCATTGAATTAAAATGAATTTTTTTATTTCATAAGAAAATAAAACAAGTCTTTGCCTGAAAAGAATTTTTTAGATACAATGCCCTCGAGTAGGCAAATCTCATTTTGCAATTCCTGTCCATGGACAAAAATTGCAACCTCATATTAAACCGGATATTAACTCAACCAATACACCCCACAAGGTTGCCACCAGATATTTGAAGGATATTAAGGAGAACAAATGCTTTTTAATGATCAAGAAGAAATCAATCAGAGTCTAAATGGGATTGCCAGTCGCGATAATGGCGACTTGATTATCAACGATGCAGACAAACTGCGGGGGGATATTCTTGATAAATTAGTTCTCAATGCAGCGATAAACCCCACCCCGGAAGTGAAAGGACTGAGCCGTTTTATCCTTAAATCTGCCGCTCTTGAGCTTGGAATTGTAACCTCTTCTATCCAGGGGCTATATGAAGCACGCGGACGTGGAGAAGTAAATGGCTTTACCGTTCCCGCTTTAAATATTCGAGGACTTCCCTACGAACTTTGCAGGGCCATCTTCAGAACCGCCCTTAAAACCAACGCAGGAGCTTTCATTTTTGAACTGGCCAAATCCGAAATGGGCTACACCTTCCAAACTCCCCAGGAACTTTCGGCTGTAATTCTGGGTGCTGCAATAAAGGAAGGTTATAAAGGACCGGTTTTCATTCAGGGAGACCATTTCCAGGTCAACGCGAAAAACTATGCCAAAGATAAAGAAACGGAAATTGCCGGACTGAAAAAGCTGATCGAAAATGGAATTGCCGGTGGTTTTTACAATATAGATATCGATACTTCTACGCTAGTCGACCTGAGCCACGCAACCGTTGTGGAGCAACAGCGGGCCAATTTCGAAGTGGGGGTCGAACTCACAAAATACGTCCGTGAACTGGAACCGAATGGTATCACCATCTCCGTCGGCGGAGAAATTGGAGAGGTCGGAAAAGAAAATAGTAACGAGCAGGAGTTACGCGCGTATCTGGATAATTTCAACGAATTGCTTGAAAAAGAAAAATCGGGCGCAGTGGGAATCAGCAAAATCTCCATTCAAACAGGAACTTCGCATGGGGGCGTCCCCCTTCCCGATGGAACGGTAGCAGACGTCAACCTCGATTTCGATACCCTGGAAAACCTTTCACGGATTTCCCGGGAAAGCTACGGGCTGGCGGGAGCGGTTCAACATGGGGCGTCTACCCTACCCCAGGATCTATTTAGTAAATTCCCCGAACTGGAAACGGCAGAAATTCACCTAGCCACCGATTTCCAAAACATGACCTACGGTAGCAGCCTGTTTCCAAATGATTTCAAAGAAGAGATATATGCTCATCTACGGAAAAAATTCGCCTCTGAGAAAAAAGAAGGCCAAACCGATGAGCAATTCATTTACAAAACACGGAAAAAAGGCTTCGGCGAATTCAAAAATGAGTTTTGGAATTTATCGAAAGAAATTCGCGAAGGAATTGGAAAAGAACTGGAAACCAAAACTGATTTCCTCTTCGACAAGTTGGCGGTAAAAAATACCAGGGCCGATGTGGTGAAAACCGTTCAGGAAGTTCCTATTTACCCCAATCTGGAAGCAGAAGTCCTGGCCTGCAAATAACAAGGACCTCTTTGACCCATCAAATTGCCGCCCTCGCTAGAGGGCTACTCCAGCCATACCTTCATATCCCGCTCATCATCTTTCAGGGAAAAAAGAGTTTGCGGAATGAATCCTGATTTTTGCGCTTTTTCCTGAATGGCTTTCAAATCGATTTTCTGTTCTTCAATTGATTTTTTCACCGATCGATCCATTACCCCTTCCAAATCATCCGCACAACGCGCCGGCATGGTGAGACTAACCTTATTGCCATTCGATTTCACGACATGCACTTTTAAGTATTTTGCCATTTCATCAAAGGTATGGATTTCCCGGGAAGTATTTACTTCGGGAAGCTTAAGGTCACGCGCCTGGGGATAGATATCGGAACAATGTTTATCCAGCAAAAACTGCCAAGGCATGGGGGCATTCAGCCGGTTCAGCATGGTCGTCATTCCATGCAAGGTACGCATCAGGAAAATCAGTGGTGGGGGCGCTGCAGAACGAAACCACCATTTCAACTCACCTACGATCTGATCGAAGCGTTCGCTCATTCTCCAATCTTTTACCTTATAGGGTCCCTCCATGAGAAACGGTTCGAACAAAACAGAAAGCAGTGCCGGCAAGGTCGGGCGCAAGTCCTCCAGCTTTTCAGGATCAAATCCCAATGCTGTCAAACAGGAAACGGGATCCACATTTTCATGATTTCTTAAGGCCAGTATGATGCGTAATAACGCCAATCGCATTTCATCTGGAATTTCCAGGATGCTGCCAAAGTCGTAAAGGATTAACTGGAAGTAATTACCTTTAAATTGCCGAAAGGCCAGATTCGCCGGTTGTGGATCGGCATGCACAAACCCATGGCGAAACAACATATGGAAATAATGTTCCAGCAGCAGCCTCCCCATAGCTTCCCTTTGAACAGGCATCATAGTTTCGGCTTTATCCAAATCAAATCCTATTTCTTTTTTCTGTACCAGGATGTTTGGCCGGCATAGGTCTTCAATCACTTCGGGAATAACAATACGCTCCAACGGCTGGATCAATTGGCGATAACGTATCTGGTGTTTGACCTCTATTCGGTAGTCGAGTTCTTCGCTGAAATTTTGCCAGAAAGCATCGCGGTAACCGTCCATCTTAAAACCCCACTTGGCAACCGGACCAGCCTTGGGTAGCCAGCCCATGATATCCAGTTCCGATTCAACCGCATTGGCTATTTCGGGGTATTGGATTTTAACTGCCACCTCGGTTCCATCTTTTAGTTTTCCAAAATGGACCTGACCAAGTGATGCTGTTTTTGCAGATTTATCTAGCTTCTTAAATACAGGGGTTGGGCCATAAGCGCTTTCCAACAACCCAGTAACTTCCTGATAGGGCATGGGAGTAATGGCGTCTACCAACGACTCTCGGAGGGAATTGTCTTCGGAGTCCATGGTCATGAACTGTCCGATTTTGGTGGGAAGGCCTCTAGATTTGCCAAGCAACTCTATCAAATATTTTTTAGCCCGTTGACGCTGGTCTTCTGAGGTCGATTTCCTTATTTCCCTTGCTGCCAAACCGAGCTTGAATAAATTGGCCCCTCTTTTAAACAAAGCTCCAAGTTTCATGGGCAAAAATTAACCTGATAAAGTGAGAAAAAAACTAATCCAGCATTTGTAAATCTTTAATTTTTTAAACTGGCTATTTTCTTTTTAAATTGTTCCACTTCACTAATGACCCCTTCAGGAACTTCCTCTTTACTTCCTTTGGCTCTCATCAAAACCTCCAGTCGAGGCGTTTGAGGATCTAGAAATACTTTTCTGGCTCGAGAAACAACTTCCCCTTTAGTTACCTCTTTAACAGCTTTGATAAGTTTTTTCTTGTAATTGAAATCCCCATCCTCGTCTGTTGCAAAACTATACAAATTACTTAAAACGGCAGCTATGCTATCGCCTTCTTTTTCCAACCCCACAATCAATGCCTGCCGATGACGCTCGAACTCCTGGTCCGTTAATTCCGAAAATAATTTTTCAGTACTCGCCAACCATTTATTTACCCTTTTACTCATTTCAAAAGGACCGTGGGTTGAGGACTGAATCACCAGCCTGAAAAAGATTCGGTTTTCAACACGTTGTTGAAAACTCCAGACCAAATAGCCCAGTTGCTGATTGGTTCGCATTTGCGTATAAAAATCACTTTCCACGATAGAGGCCAGCATGGATACTTGTGCCAGCAAGGCGGGATCCTTTTCACCAATTTGAATGGCATAAGCTAGAGAGTTATTTACATCTTCTACCTCTCGGGAAAATCGAAATCGCTCTCCCCGGGGCATGACTTCCACCACCTGTTCGAAACGCTCCTCTTTGGGAAGGGGTTTGCTTTTCAGTGAATCTATAAGGATTTGAGTGCTTTCCTTTGCTTTTTCATCGCTATAGTTCCCGTGGATCATCCCAGTGATATACACCTTTGCATAAAGTTTTTTGGCATAGTTTTTCACGTCATTTAAAGTTAATGGTTTTAACGCGGCCAGTTTTTGCTCTTCGGTATACTGCTCATCCATCAACATTAACCAATTGTAATATCCACCTCGGGAATAGGCCTGACCAAGCTTACGATTTTTTAATCCTCGGACCATGGCCTCTTTTATGTTGCTGAATTTTTGAGAATCAATTTTGATTTCCATTAAGTTTTTGGTGACCAGCTTCAGCAAATCTGAAATTCTTTCTGAATAACCACCAATAGTCAGGACCACCCCTTTTTTTGAAATTGAAAGAGAGTAAGACAATCCTGCCATTTGGATAGGATAAACAAGCTCATTCAATCCTTCATGCACGGCTGCCTCATAAAGTTTGGCCAACTGTAAATTTTTCGGGCTGCGATAGGTCAACGGGGTTTCAATCTGGTAAGTCAAATAGACTTTCGGCTGCTCAAACCGATGGTCGTACTTAAACCAGACTTTTGCCATGGAATCATCCCGAACTAAATGTGGATTCTCTTCAACCAGTTTCAAATGGTAAGGAATAAAATCATTTTTTTCTGGATAAAAAGCTCCGGGTAATTTTGCGGGTTTGGCTAATCTTTCAAACTTTTTGCCACCTACCTTTTGCATTGAATATTCAGCATCGTAATAAGGTGTTTTCTGGTCAACTTCAGCCCTCTGATGACTTAAAATCACCATGGCATTTTCTGGGACCAAAGTTTTCAATAAAGCCTTATAGGCTTCAGGCTCGTATTTTTTAAATAAGTAAGGCAGTTTTTCAACTTCATCGAGAGCATAGTCATGCATTAACGCCGCTTTACCGGCGATAAAACCCATGCCTTCATCCGGATTTTTCCAATCAAAATTAATTTGCGCCATTGCCTGCGCCTGGTCAAAGGTATATTTTTTTATTCCCTGCTCCCTAACCATTTCAATATAGGAAAAAACCATTTCCAAAATGCGCTCGTACTCTTTCAGGCCTTTTTTGGTTAAAGAAATATTGATACCAAAGGAATTAATATTGGGATGACTCGCCCCCCCTCCTGCACTCAAACCCAGTACCAGGCCTTCTTCCTTCAATTTTGAGAGTAAAGAGCCTTTACCTTCATAACCCAAAACCGAACCCACTACAGCAGCAGGTTTGCTTGCCTTATGATCCATCAAACGGATCGTCGGAAAATCAATTTCCATTGAGCGAACATCTTTAATGGTTTTAATTTTTAACAGCCGATACTTATTTTTTAGCGGTTTCCTAAAATCCGGGGAAACTTCCGGAACTGTGAAAGGACGGTCTTTAATTTCCGCAAAATATTTTTTGGCTTTGGCCTCCATTGTTCCCAGAGGAGAATTGGAAATCATGGCCAGCTTCATATTCGATGCCGCATAATAATTTTTATAAAACTTTAACAAATCGGGGCGATTATCACCTGCAAGTGTATCTTTATTTCCGGTTCCAAATTTCGTAAGTGGATGGTCGGGCTCGGACATTTGGTTGGCAACAAAAGCTCCCCTCCAACCATCATTCAATTTATTTTTCTCGTGTTCATTATTGACGGCTTTTACTTCTCTTGCAGCATAGGTTTTGTCAAAAAGAGGTGCTTTAAAAAAGTCACTGAACCGATCCAGCGCACCATCGAATCCCTCATGGGAAACCTGAAAGAAATAGTTGGTTATATTCCCACTGGTGTAGGCATTGCTTCCCCCAGAGTGTTCATCCAGATACTTCTTATAGGAACCTACTTCCGGATATTTTTTAGTTCCCAGAAACAGCATATGCTCATGATAATGGGCCAGTCCCTGTTTATCCTTCGGGTCATGGAGGTGCCCCACTCCCACGGATAAAGCAGCTGCACTTCGATGAACATCGGGATCAGAAATCAGGTATACCGCCAGGCCATTTTCGAGGGTCAGGGTTTTAGTAGCACGCTTATCCCCCTTGACTGCCTCAGCGACTGAGCCCCATAAAGCAAAGAAAAAAACAAGTATCAAAGCTGTAGCTTTTATATTTTTTTTATGCAACATACCCACCTCCAATAACGGGTAATTATAACTATAAGACAACGAATTCTATTAACCTCAATTTAATTATATAGAGGTAATGCAAAAAAAATAGTTAATTTTTTTTAATCTAATAGGGGAAAACTTAGGAAGGAATATTTATTCACTATTAGAATTTTCGATGGGTAAATTTAAAACAGGTTCCCTTACCAATTTCCAAATCCAATTCAATGTTTCCCCCAAATTCATTGACCAGTTTTTTGACAATAGTGAGTCCGATTCCAGTGCTGTTTTTTTTCGAATCTTTTTTGGTTGGAATAATATTAAAAATCTGAAAAATTTTCTCATGGTAAGCCGGATCTATACCAGGACCATTATCTTTCACAATAAACTCATAAAAATCCTTTCCCTCACTGGCTAAAATAATTATTCTCCCATCAATCCCCTCATAATGTTTAATGGAATTACTTATTAGGTTGGAAAAAATCTGTTTTAGTTTGGTTCGATGTGAAGAAATTTTTGGCAAATCATCCGGAAACTCAATGGAAAACTTTGTTGGATCAATCAACTCCTCTTTTATCTCATTAAAAAGCATTTCTAAATCTACTTGCTGCATTTCAATAGAGCCACCTGTCGCCATTGAATATTCAAAAATCCCATCGATCATTTGATCCAATTGATAAACTCTATCCTGCAATTTTTTCAAATATTTTTCCGTAGTTTCGCTCAAGTTTTCACTCAAATCCTCTTTAATCCATTCGGCCAAATGATTTATCCCCCGAAGGGGAGCTTTTAAATCATGGGAAACCACATAGGCAAATTGTTCCAACTCTTTATTAACCCGGTTCACTTCATCAAGGGTTCCTTGAAGCTCTTTTTCTTTTTTTGCTAATTCGGTTTTTATGGATTTAAACTTTGAAACTTGCCGACTGGCATCTGTCAGATCCTGCAAAGTGAACAGCGCATAAACCTTATCGTTTTCTTCATCTTGAATGGAGGTGATCATGGTTTGTTGGGTCTGGAATGTACCATCCCCAAGCGGACAGGGAATTAAATATTTATGAAATTTAGAAGAAAATATAACCGGAGGACCTCCTTTAAAAATGGAATTGATTCTGGATGAATATTTTTCATTCTTTAATACCGGGAAAAAATCCAAAATCGATTTATGTAAAATATCCTCCCTGTTTATTCCGGTCCACCGCTCCAGGCAAGAGTTCCAGAACAATACCGAACAATCATCTTTTATAATAAAAGCTCCCACTGGATCCAAATCCAGGAAGCTGAAATTTTGAGATATAAAACCCTCTGACTTATGTTTAAATAAATTCATCTAACGTTCAAGAATGTCCCTTATTCCAGGTTGTCTCCAAAAGACTCAATAGCATCTATTAAAACTTCTAGAGACCCTACACTAAAAACAAGAATAATCTCTCCATTGATTTCAAGGTTCTCTACTGCAAAATGTGCCTTTGCAAAAATAATTGCGCAATTAGAATCCCCTACATGTGATGCAACTAAATTATGAACTGCGTCTTCCGCATAATTGGGCACGGAGTATTTCAATCTTTGATTAAAAAAGTTGGTTATAGACCCCATGACTGAATTGATAATAATATTCCCAACCTCCGTCAAGGTATCCACCGTAACCGAATCTAATTCTGGTGACCCGGGCTCTTCACCGGTCAGTGCTGAAACAAGGTTTTGAGCGCTTTGGGGTGGAAACGCCAACATGGTATTTCCAGAGATGGAACCATTAAACTGTTGGTTCACGGTGGATACATTTTTAGGGCCAACCTTATCTGCCTGCTCTTTAAGCTCTTTTAAAGTTAGAGTTTCAATTTGGGGAACCCGGATCTTGATTTGGCAATCAAGCATTTGGTTTAAAGTATCCGCCCCCTTCCCAACACCTATATTAAATATCTCACTCAGGGCATCTATTTGATCATCATTTAAGTTCACGAAGGTCTCCCACTGGGTCCCCAAATTTCTTCCAACGCCTGTTTCATTTGGTTTTGGTTAAAAGGTTTATTTAAAAACACATTTGCCCCAAGCCCAAGGCATTGCTCTCTCACCGGGGCCTGTATATCTGAGGTCAGAACTACCACGGGGATTTTTGATCCTTGCTCCTGAAGGGTCTTAAGAACCGCGAAACCATCCAACTCAGGCATCACCAGATCTGTAAATATAATTTCCGGCTTATGCTCTGCCGCCTTTTCCAGACCCACTTTTCCATTAGGCGCTTCGATAATTTCATACCCTTCTGCTTTTAAAAATTTAATAATAATTTTGCGCTGAAAATTCGAGTCCTCAATAACTAATGCTAATGCCATTTTCTCATTCCATTTTTATATTGATTTAAAGTCCAATTAATATCACCCCTGACATGACTAAACCACCTGCTATCAGCCGTTGCCGCCCAAAAGGCTCATGAAGTTTCCAACAGCCCCAATAAACAACCATTAATACGCTCACTTGCCTCAAGGAAACAACGGCACTTACTGCTTCAAACTGCAAAACCACACAAATCAGCCCATACGACCCTATGGTGGCAAATGCCCCAAGGAGCCCCTTAAACCATTCACCTTTCCAAAGGCCCAGGATGTCCTGTTTATTATGTTTTGAAAACAGATATAAATTACAGAGGGCAAACCCAATGGAAGCCTCCATAAAAAAGAAAGCCATTCCATTTTTATAGGGTTCATTCGGAAATTGTTTAAAAAACAAATCCATTCCTTTTTTATCTATTAGGCTATAGGTAACAACAATTATCAAGGTATAAAAAGCCCAGCGCAGATCATTATGTCGAACGGCGTACCATAGGTTTTTAAACCCCCGAATCAGGTGACCCTCGAAATGCAAAATATAAATAGCTGTAATAATTATGAAAATTGCCACCAGGGTCTTGAGTGTCAGCTCTTCACCTAAAAACAACCACGCCATTGCTGGCACGAAGACAGGAGCAGATCGAGCTATCGGATAAACATAGGAAATGTCTTGGGTTTGATAGGCCCTGGACAGGCATAAAATATAAACGCCGTGGGCAACTCCAGAAAAGGTCGCCCAAAAAAGAAGTTCCCGGTTCCAGATAGAAAGACCTATCCAATTAAGGGCAAAAACACCTATCAGAATCAGCCAAATCCCTTTTAGTCCTGAAAAATATTGGGAATTTGGACTGGTCTGGGTCAATATATTCCATAATGAATGCATTATGCAGGATAATAGAACCAGACCTATGCTCTCAATTGACACTTGGCAATCCCAATATTAGTTTTCCATGCAAATAGCGTTTATATCCTATCCCGTGACCGACCTGACCCGAGCTGTGGAATTCTACCAAAAGGTTTTGGAAATTGAACCTTTGTTTCAAAGGGAAGACTGGGTGGAGTTCAAACTGGAAAACCAGCGTTTTGCTTTGCAAAAAGCACCTGTTACGGAACCATCAGGGGCAGTTTTATACCTTTTGGCTCAACCCCTGGAGCGTCAGGTAGAAAGATTGGAGAGATTGGGTGCAAAACTCGTAAATACATCTGAAATTTATTCTTATGGGAAACTGGCCCGATTTGAAGACCCCGATGGAAATATTTTTGGCCTTTATGAACCCCCGATGAATACAAAGCATTAATCCAACGATATTAAGAATGTAAATTGAACCTATAACGGTTGCTCCCGTTCCTTTAATTGAGGTACAATCCACTTATAATGAATAATCCTTTGACTCATTTTAATGAAGAAGGCCGTGCCCGCATGGTCGACGTGTCCGAGAAAAGCAACACCTCCCGGAAAGCAGTGGCCACTGGCAAGATATATTTGCAACCGGAAACCCTTCGGCTTATTAATGAGGGACAGATTAAAAAAGGAGATGTTCTTGCTGTTGCACAGGTGGCGGGTATCATGGGGGCGAAAAAATCCCATGAAATCATTCCCATGTGCCATCCCCTGCTTTTGACAGGAGTCGATATTAGTTTTGAAAAACACCAGGAACCCAACCCTGAAACCGGGTTATGCTCTATCACCATCACCGGTACGGTAAAAGTGACCGGTCAAACTGGGGTGGAAATGGAAGCCCTGACTGCGGTATCTACGGCAGCCCTAACCATATATGACATGTGCAAAGCGGTTGATAGAGGCATGTATTTTGATAAAATTGGTTTGGTACACAAATCAGGTGGAAAATCCGGTACCTACGAAAAAGAAAGTGTGGGTCAATGATTACCGTAAAATTTTTCGCAAGTCTTAAAGCCATTGCTGAAATGGAGGAAAAGCAAATAGAGATTGAAAGCCCCATTTCCATGGATCAATTGAGTGATATAATTTCCAAAACTTCCCCAAAAATGGCGGATATCATCCGGGAACAGAAAATAATGATATCGGTCAATCAGGAAATGGCAGATTCGGATACCATCATCCACGATGGCGATGAGGTGGCTTTCCTGCCTCCATTTTCGGGCGGTTCTTAAAACAAAAAGGGTTGCTATGAGTACAACAACTGATTCAAAAATTCGAATCCAGGTAGAAGATTTTTCCGTTACTGACGAAATTGAAGCCATGAAAAAGGTCTCCCGTAATATTGGCGGGATTACAACCTTCCTAGGTACGGGAAGAGAATTATCCAAGGGAGAAAACATCACCCAACTCAATTTCGAGCACTATCCCAAGATGGCCGAGAAAAAACTGGAAGAGATTCGTGTCCAGGCCATTAAAGATTTCGGCATCATCGATATGAGCATCATTCATCGAATCGGGCCCATTGAAATTGGGGAAAACATAGTATTGATTGTTGCCGTGAGCGAACATCGGGCGGAAACTTTCAAAGCATGTGAATGGGCTATAGCTGAACTCAAACGGGTGACACCCATCTGGAAAAGAGAAACCACCTCTAAAGGTGAGGTTTGGGTCCAAGACACCCCCTGACCCATCCTTCCATACCAGATTCAAATTACCGGGCCTGAAGAACTCTTTTGATTTATAGTAGTGCCAGATTCACCATTGTTCCGCACTTCACCCGATTATGGATTTCCCAGAAGAGAATAACCCTCTATTATTGACAGCCAACCTCCGGCTGGCACGTTGGCTCATGCTTGAGTATGACGGAGGTCAAAAGGAAAACGATGTCTGGGAAACTCCTCAAATCCTATCTCTCTCAGCCTGGTTAAAACAGGTTTGGTTGAAGACCTGGCCCGAGAAGCACCTGCTAAGCAGAATCCAATCGGAATCACTTTGGGAGGAAATTGTCAAAAATGATTCCCACTCTACCAAACTAAACCCACTTCATAGGAAAGCCGCAGCATCGCAGGCTTTTCAGGCCTATACACTTATCCAGGAATATAAAATTCCAGCCTACAAGAATGAATTCCAGGAAACCCTGGAAACCATTTCCTTTTACAGATGGATGCATTGTTATGAACAGAAGCTTGCACGATGGAACGCTTTGGATGTTTCCCGGCTCATAGACCAGGTTAGCGAATCAATCCAAAAACAGGAAATAGAACTTCCCAGCGCCATTCATTTCAGAGGATTTCAAACAAAAACTCCGCAGTTCTTAACCCTTCTCAATTCACTTGAAAAGGCGGGAATTGAAATCCAACTGGAGCTGCCAGAAACCGCAGATTTTTCTGTTGAGGAAGTTTGTAAAAACAACTTCTCTCATGCCTCTGTTCAAAAATACGACGATAAAAATCATGAAGTCACTACCTGTTCCAGATGGATAAGAAAAAATCATAATCCGGGAAAAAGATTCGGAATCATTGTTCCATCGCTGGAAGATTACCGGTCTTTATTACAAAGAGAGCTTGCAGCAGAGCTCTGCCCTGCCTCGGTTTTTCCGGAAAACAAATCAGAGCTTCCTTTCAATATTTCACAGGGGACACCACTCAGCCAGACAACCCCAATAAATATAATTTTTCAAATTTTGGAAACTCAATCCCCCGAGATTCCAGCAGCACTTTTCTATTCCATAATTAGAAACCCGGTATTTCATTCAGAGAAAAAGTCCGCCATGAAACTTGAACTGTCTTTAAGAAAACAAAGACGGGTCAAAGTAAACCTTAATACGCTTGACAATGATTTTGATTTCAATCAATCACCGGAATTAAAAAACATTATACAAACTTGGAAAGATTGGATTTCAACCAACAATTCTGATCTTCCAGAGAAATGGTCCGAAAGGATTTTCGCGCTGGTAATAAAAATGAACTGGCCCGTTAAGAATATAGAGGAAGGCAACAACAGAGAAACTATCTCTGAGCGGGAAAATCAGATATTTGATGCATGGAAAGATTGTCTCGACCGGTTGGCGTCTTTAAATCATATCTGCGGAAAAATTAATCGATTAACCGCTGTCAGAAAGCTATTTAGCATTACCAGCACCTACTTTTTTCCTGAAAAGTTCAGGGATCACCTTATTCAGGTTATTCCACTGTCAGAATGCATCGGAATGGAATTCGATTATGCATGGTTTCTTGGATGCCATTCCGAAAGCCTTCCCCCTACGCCTGAACCCAATTCAATGATCCCCTCCAGCTTTCGAAGAAAAATGAATCTGCCTCATTCAAGCGCTAAATGGGAACTGAATAATTGCGAAACACATTTATCTTCACTATTGGGGGCATCCAGACAAATTGTTTTCAGTTTTCCTTCCCAAGATAAAGATAATACTCAAGAACCCAGTCCCCTGCTCAAATATTTTAGACAGGAAAAAAGTTTAGTTCTTCCTTCTGCAAGGTATAAAGATCAGATAATAAATTCCACCAAACTGGAACCGTTCACAGAAAAAGCCACACTTCCTTTCAGTGAAGATGAAAAAGCCCGGTTTAGTGAAGGTAAAAACAGTGGTGGAAGTAATTTAATCAAACTTCAAGCCGAGTGTCCCTTCCAGGCATTCGCCAAATACAGGCTTCATGCCCAGGAAAAGGAAATTCCTGAAATAGATTTTGACCCGCTGGTTAGGGGTAATTTAATTCATCTTGTTCTGGAAATATTCTGGAAGAAAATTCGCACGCGGAAACGGCTTCAGGGTTTATACGATTCAAACCAACTGGAAACTGAAGTTAAGGCATGTATTGAAGAAGCTTCAAATAAAATTATTCGTGGACTACCATCTCAACCCAAATTTTTGGAGATGGAAAAATCCAGAATATTAACTCTGATCCTTGATTGGCTTATTTCTTTTGAATTACCAAGAGATGATTTTACGGTGCTCAAACCTGAAAAATCCGAAACAGTTAAACTCAACGACCTAACGCTAAAATTAAAAATCGATCGAATTGATGAAAATGCAAACAACAATCGCGTTTTGATTGACTACAAAACAGGAGAAGCCAAACCCAAAGAATGGTTGAGGAAAAGAATTACTTCTCCCCAACTGCCATTATATTCCACGTTTCTTTCCCCCTCGGTCGTTGCCTTTGGTCAGATAAAAAAAGGGCAAATGGGATTAAAAGGAGTAAAGGATCCATCCATAGCTTTTTCAGGCCTATCAGAAACCTCTTATTCCAGGGAAGTGGGAGATTCTAATTGGGATAGGGTCCTTCAACTCTGGAAGGATAAAATTGATGATTTAGCCAAAGAATTCCTGGCGGGCCGGATAGCTATTGAACCCTCCCCGAATCAGGAAACATGCAAAAATTGCGGTCTGGACGGCTTTTGCAGGATCAAAGAAAACAGTTTTATTGATGAGGAGGAAGAATGGTAAAACCCTCCGATCTATCCATCCGTGAACAGGCATTAGACCCAAAACACTCATACATTGTTCAGGCTCCAGCAGGTTCCGGCAAAACCGAATTGCTCATTCAACGTTATTTAAAGCTATTGGGCGGGGTCCGCCAACCGGAAGAAATCCTGGCCATGACATTTACCCGCAAGGCTTCGGGCGAAATGAAAACCCGTATTTTTGCAGCACTGACCTTGGCTCAAAATGATTCACCTCCTACCGAGGAGCATCAGTTACAAACTTGGAATCTGGCACGATTGGCTCTTAAAAGGAATCAGGAATTAGGATGGAGGTTATTAGAAAATCCTGCCCGATTGAGAGTAGTTACCATAGATTCCTTTTGCACGTTCCTGACCAAAAGAACACCCTTGCTCTCCAAAATGGGAGGCCCCGCTGAAGTTCAGGAAAACATTCAAGATCTGTATTTGCAGACCGCAAACCAAATTCTTTCCAGAATAGAAAAAAAGGATGATCCTTATGCAGATCTTATTCGCGCTCTTTTAAAACATTTGGACAATGATAAAAATGCTTTCTTAATGCGTATCGTCCAATTGTTAAATTTGCGGGATCAATGGATGATCTCTTTTTTCGACAAGTATGAAAATATCAAAGAACATTTACTGGACCACTCGCATAGGGAAAAATTAGCCGGGATATATTCCGAATTGATTGAGATGCAGCTAAAAAATGCTCACCACCTCTTTCCAGACAAATTGAAAACTGAAATTATTTCTTATGCCGCCTATGCAGGTGATAACCTTTCCTGCTCCCAACCTGAAAGCAGCATGTCTTGTTTAAAATACTTGGATGCATTCCCGAATCCCTCGATTAAAAGCCTTGATGAATGGAAAGGCATCGCGAATCTACTTTTAACCGGCACAGGAACTTTAAGAAAACAGGCAGATAAAAACCTGGGGTTCCCCGCTGAAAATAAAGAAATAAAAAAAGATTTTAAATCATTCCTCGAATCACTGAGCAATTTAAAATCTCTGCAAAAATCCCTCGACAAAATCAGGTTTCTTCCTTCCCCTCATTTCAGTGACTATGAATGGGATATTTTGAGAGCAACCCTTAGATTGCTGCCCGAAATCGAATTGAAATTGAGGGAACTTTTGCAGGACAACGAACTGAGTGATTTCAGCGAAATATCTCTCGCCGCTTTAAAAGCTTTTGGAAATGACTTAAACCCGACCGATCTCGGCAAATATCTGGATGACAAGATTCAACATATCCTGGTAGATGAATATCAGGACACCTCTTACAAACAAGAGGAGTTATTAAAAAAACTGACTGCCGAATGGGAACCTGATAAAGGACGCACCCTTTTTATCGTAGGGGACCCGAAACAATCCATTTACAGGTTTCGTGATGCAGAAGTGGGTTTATTTCTTAAAACCCAAAAAGAAGGAATCGGAAACCTCAAGCTCAAAAACCTTACGCTTGAGTCAAATTTTCGATCCCAGGAAAAAGTTGTTAACTGGGTTAATGATTGTTTCGAGAAAATATTACCCCATGAAAACAATCCCCATTCCGGTGCCATCGCCTTTTCAAAATCGACAGCAGTTCATGGAAGCGAACCTTACCCGGGTGTTGTTCTGCATCCTTCAAACCCGGAAACAGACACATTGTTGGCTTCCAAAGAAGAGGCGCGCGATGTTTCCGATTTAATCCGAACCATTCGCAGTGAATCAGCCGACTCTTCAATCGCGATTCTTGTGAGGAGTAGGACGCATTTGAGGGAAATTATCCGAGAATTGGAATCGGATGGCATTCCCTTCAAAGCAGAATCAATTTACAACCTTACTGACCGTCCGGCAATAATAGACCTACTGTCTTTGATGAAAGCTCTGCTTTCACCGGTTGATAGAGTCGCCTGGCTATCTATTTTAAGAGCTCCCTGGTCCGGCATATCCATAAAAGACATACAACTGCTTTGCGAAAAAAACCCGGAAGTACCCGTTTGGAGTTTATTAACCCGGCCCGAATTGGTATCCAATCTATCCCAGGATGGCCAACAACAAATCCAGCGATTAGTTTCCATATTACAACCGACCCTAGATGAATTACCTTCAAACAATTTCCGCGATCTGCTGGAAAATTGCTGGATTCGATTAGGAGGTCCAGCCTGCCTTCAAGGAACCCCTCCTCCTGATATCGAAACTTTTTTCGATGAAGTCGAACGCATTATGCAAAAAGGTGAGGTCAACAAAATTGAGCGTTTCAATCTTGTTATTGAAAACCTTTATGCTAGCCCCTTGAACCTGAATGAAAACTCCGTCCAAATAATGACCATGCATAAGGCAAAAGGACTGGAGTTTGACTATGTAATCCTTCCTGGACTTGGGAAAAGACCTAAACCTGAAAGCAAACGGCTGCTTTTCTGGATGCCTTATGGAGATGAATTACTCCTGGCCCCCATGGAGGAAAAAGGCAGCGATCCCTCTCCCATTTATAAATTCCTGGCGGACATGGACAAAGAAAAGGATGAGCATGAAATGCTCCGTCTTCTATATGTAGCAGCAACCAGGGCTAAAAAACAATTGCACCTCTTCGGAAAAACCAAGAGCACTAACTTTCCCGAATCAAACTCTTTACTCGAAAGCCTTTGGCCATTTTTGAAATCCAATTGGAACTATTTAAATCCCGGTTTTAAAGATGCCGCAGAAAAAGAAAAAGAATTGAGTCCCGAAGTCATCAGCATAAATCGATTACCTGCCGATTTTTTACCTCCCCAACCTTTACCCGATATAAGTTCTAATTTGGTAGTGGAAATGGAAGAAGAGAAGGAAATTAATCCCTTTCTTTGGGCGGGTAATACCGCCCGAATAAGAGGTGTTGTTACGCACAGGGTATTGCAAACGATAGCAGAACAGGGACTGGATAAATGGTCAGTTGAAAAGTTAGAAAAAATGAGACCTAAGTTTCAGGCCGCTCTTTTGGGTGAGGGACTCCCTTTTGAGCAAATTAAAATGACCTTGGAGTTAGTGATGGAAGGTTTGAAGAATACGCTAAATGACCCAAAAGGACGATGGATTCTTTCCGATCATGAGGAAAGTCGTGCAGAATACCCTCTAACACTTAAATCAAAAAACCATTTCACCCGGAAAATAATAGACCGAACATTCATTGAAAACGGGGTGCGGTGGATCATTGACTATAAAACCGGCCGACACGAAGGAGAAAGTCTAGATAAGTTTTTAGATAATGAAGTGGAACGCTATTTGCCACAGCTAAGAGGGTATGAATCTCTTCTTAAAAAATATGGTGAATTGCGCCCGATAAAAAAAGCACTATATTTCCCTATGCTCAAAGCCTGGCGAGAAATTTAGTCCTACATAATTTAATTTACGTATTACCCCAGATTTCCTTAACTAACACCCTCTTTACCCATTGGAAATTCCAAAGAAAAACAGCTTCCCTCGCCAAGTACGCTTTCCACTTTAATAGCCCCGCCCATCAATTCCATCAGGCCTTTCGAAAGATTCAGGCCTATTCCCGTTCCTTCTGCCGAGTTTATATCATTTTCAATCCTGCTGAAGGATTTGAAAACCGCATCTAAATTTTCCTCTGAGATACCCACACCCGTATCTTTAACTTTTATGCAAAATTTCCTTTCGGATGTTTTTTCACCTTCAAAGGCAATCTTTCCGTCAACGCAGTTGTATTTAATGGCATTGGAAATCAAATTTAACAACACCTGTCGCAAACGCACAATATCAGCCCAAACACAACTTTCCCTGCCCGAAGGTATAAAATTGGTAAATTCAATTTTCTTTGGTTCTGCAAGTGGTTTAACGGATACGATCAATTCATCCACAAGACCCTTCACATCGACATTCTCAAAGGAAAAAGTCATTTTCCCTGACTCGATTTTTGACAAATCCAGCAATTCATCTATGAGCAAAAGGAGATGATTTCCTGCTTCTAAAATGTATTCGACATTCCTTTTTTGATTGTTTGTTAAAGGATCGGAAGAATTCATTTTCAACAATTGTCCAAAACCAAGAATTGAATTCATCGGGGTTCGCAGTTCATGGCTGACCCGGGCGAGAAATTCAGATTTGGCTTGATTCGCCCTCTCCGCCTCCACCATGGTTTGAGCCATTTCTTTCTCCAACTGTTTTTTCTCCTGAAGAATTTTCCACTCCTGCAATGCAATTTTTACAAAAGCAGGAAGAAGTGAAAGCGATTTGGAATTTTTGTTCAGATAATTCAGCGCACCCCTTTTATCGCATTGACAGCTTTTTCCTCATCTCCTTTTCCAGTTAATAAAATAAAAGGGTGAACCAGATCATTCTTTTCTGTGGGTAGCAATTCTATTCCACTGCCGTCGGGCAAAAACAAGTCGGTAATTACAATATCAGGAGAAATTTCGGTAATTTTGGCCTTGGCATCAAATAGATTGGACGAAACGATAATATTGTATTCCTCAGAATATTCTCTGAACGCCCTTTGCACGGATTCAATATCCGTATCATCATCTTCAACCAAAAGAATTTGGGTCTTTTTCCGGTCCATTTCTATAGAACCAATAAAAATAAAGAGTTTGGGGGTACTTAATCCATGATAGCGAATAATATATTCTGGTCAATATATAAAGTAGTCCCCCATTAAGGCCGTAAAGTTAAATAGTAAACATACAGTTTGAATAGCCTTTAAATCCTAAGTCAGGCCACCTGGCAGGGGAAAAGCCAGTAAAATTGATTTCATTGAATTCAAGGGGGGCTTAAAATGGTTAAAACTAATTCACACCTGTATTTTTGGGTCCGCTTAAAAATCGAGCAATTAAACTTCCTTTTTTGGTGGAAGCATCTCAAATACTCAAAAAATATGCGTTTGATCCGACGCTGAGGACATCATCAAGAACAGCCCCTCCTCCACCCTCGTTTAAGGTCAACTGATAAAATTATTATTTACCTTAGCCAATCGAGCTACCTGCTTCTAAATTTTTCCCATCTTGTGTTTTCTTTCATCATTGGTTAATCTTAAACCTGCAAAGTCTGACGCCCCTAATTTCTTGAAGGATATGTAATGGAAGAAGTTCGATACTTCATGGAAGAAACCATAGCCACTGTCGACTCCGATGCTTCGGTAAAAGAAGCTGCGGAGATCATGAGAGACAACTCTATCAGCTCTCTTTTGGTAAAACATGGTGGAAACTATTCGGGAATTCTTACCGATACAGATTTGACTCGAAAACTGGTCGCCAGGAATTTGGACCCCAGTCAAACCTCTGTTTCAGCAATAGCCAGCAAATCCTTAATATCTATTGAGTCCGATTCCACCATGGCCGAAGCTTATGACTGCATGAAACAAAAAAATATTCGCCATCTTGCTATTACCAAGAATGAAAAAATTAATGGAGTTTTATCTATAAAGGATTTTGCCAACTATTATCACAATAAACATTCCGGGACGGGAGAAGATAATGGTGATATAGAGTATTTCATGCAAAGTTCGGTTCTTAACATAGAGTCTTACGAAACGGTTCTTACCGCAGCCGAAAAAATGGCCAACAGAAAAGTTGGTGCCCTTCTGGTAACCGAACAAGGCAAAGGGAAAGGCATTCTTTCAGAGTCAACCATAACAATGGATATTGTTGCCGCAGGGTTGGATTTTGCAAATACAAAAATCTCTTCCGTTTTAACCCGGCAAATTAAAACCATAGACTGTAGCCAGACCATGAGTTCGGCTTATCAGAAGATGCGGGAAAATAATGTCAGGCATCTTTTTGTAACACGCGGAAAAAAAATCGCAGGAATGCTCTCCATAAGAGATTTTGCGAATTACTATAATTTCAAATTCTGCAAACAAATAGATGAGGAAGACAGAGTCAGGCATTATATGCAGGAAAACCTGGAAACTATTCCAGAAACCATGAGCGTACAAAAAGCTGCGGAGATCATGAAGGAAAAGGAAATTGGATCTCTTCTGGTTAAAGACCTCGAGGAAGTCACAGGAATAGTTACGGAAGTTGACTTTACAAGAGCGGTTCTAGGAAGTCATCTGAATCCAGAAAGAACCCCGGTATCTAAAGTAATGAGATCTCCCTTAAAGCTTGATGAAACCAAACCCATGGATGAGGCTTTAACAATGATGCACGATAACGACACAAAGTATGTCGCCATTACCAACGAGTCAAAGGTTGTGGGGATAATTTCTTTAAAAGATATAACCATATACTATAAGCATAAATACATCCTCGCCAATGATATGGATGAATAAAGTTCTTAACTATCCCCCTTTTTCCTTTCCAAACTCCCTATTTTCCCTAAGTGGAACACCCCATTAAAAACAATCAAACTTTAGTAATAATAACTGGCGGTGAAATTCGGCATCAATATTTCATCAACAAGTTAAATGCCCAATTTCCTATAGCCGCAATTTTCATAGAGTCCAAAGATTTTCCAGAACCACCCGCCACAACCGACGAAGAAAGAGAAGCCTGGAACTGGTTCTTTGATAGAAGAAAAATTTTTGAAACTAGAACCATCACACCCAAACTAAATTTCAAAAACCAAAACAAGCCGGACATTTTCTATCTCAAAAAGAATGAACTGAACTCTCCCCACACACAATCTCTGCTAAATAAATATTCTCCCGGGTTCATTGCAATATTCGGCACAGGAATTATCGGCGATAGCTTGCTTTCCCATTATCCCGACTGCATCTTTAACCTTCACACTGGAATACCTGAATTTTACAGAGGGTCTTCCTGCAATTTTTGGCCGATACATAATGGGGACTTAAAAATGTTAGGAGCTACTGTCCACCGCGTAGAAAAAGGATTGGATACCGGAAATATTGCTGTGGAACAACATATCAAGTTGGAAATGGATGATAACGAACAGTCACTAATTTGGAAAACCCTGGAAACGGGAGCCCAGTTAATGGCGGAAACTATTGAAAAATGGAAATCAGGAACCCTGCACTTAAAAAAGCAAAAGCGGACAGGAACTTTATACAAAATGAAAGACTTAAAACCGGCAGCAATTTTAAAAGTAAAAAAGATGGTAGAATCAGGAGAGTTAAAATTGCAAATCAAATCAGCTTTAGGTTGACGCTAGTCACTCCAAATCATTTTTAACGAAGAGCCAAAACAATGCCGATTAAAATTACCCGAATTTGCATGTGGGTACTGATTCTCAGTCTTTTCTTGCGAGTCGACCAGGCATTTGCTCAGGCAGAAGAGGAAGAAAAATTCACGACTCTTGGCCCTATTGGGATCTCAAACAAATATACATTGCCCGAAAACAGAAGAACCATAATCTTTAGAATTAAGAACTACACCTCTAGGAGCATAAATAAAATTTTCGGAAGGGTATTTTTGATAAGAAAAAACGAAACCGATCCGGCTAAAAAATTTATCCTGCTAAACAATCCTCATAAAGGAGGAGCCATAACCAAAGGGAGGCCTCATCGGCCCGGAACCATATCAGAATGGAGTTTTAATTTGATTGAGGAGCCAATCCGGGTGTTACAAGACATCGACTACACCCTTCAGGTTCACCCGAGATCTATTTTTTATGTCAATATAGAACCCCCAAAAGCTACTGAGGGAACCCCCTAAAAGTGAACCTCAACCTGCTTCAATAACTTTCCTACTGGAAATAGATCGGATGGCCTGCAAAAGCTCATTGCAAGTAACATCGCCCTTTTTAAATATTCGTTCGACATCCCCTTGAAGACGCCCCTTTTCTTCCAGAGTTAACTCTTTGGCTGAAATTATTACTATTGGAATAGACCTCCATAGCGGATTTTGTCGCAATCGCTGAACCACTTCGAAACCATTTATTCCAGGGATAATTACATCGAGTAAAATCAAACCCGGCAGATCATTTTTTTCCAAAGTTTTAAAAGTGGATGGTCCATCGAAAGCTTCAATTACATTCCACCCATCTTTTCCCAGCATTCGGCGCAAAGCTTCCCGGTTTATGGCATCATCCTCAACAACCAAAATAGAAAATTCTCGGGAGGTTTTTTATAATTTTTTCAATATGGAAACAAAATAATCCCAATCCAGAGGTTTTGTTAAAAACTCTTCCACCCCTGCTTTCCTGGATCTCTCTTCTTCTTCAGAATCGCTCAAAATAACTACAGGTATATTTTTTAGTTTAGGATGTTCTTTTATTCTTTTTATAATCTCCCATCCACTCATCCCTCCAATTCTCACATCCAAAATGATTATTTGCGGGATCATTTTTTCAGCAATTTTAAAACCTTCAAATCCATCCTTCGCAATTTCTACCTGGTAGCCTTCTCTTTCCAAAAACTTCCTAATCAAGTTATTGACAATCACATCATCATCAATAACTAAAACCTGATCGGCCTCAAATTCGACCAGTGAAGAATCCGTTCTAGTACTTTGATTGCTTTTTCTTGATAAAACATCTTCAGAAAGGTATTTTTTGGCCCACTCCGACCAGCCTTGGGAAATATGTGATTCAGCAGCTCTTATTTTAGTGAAGTCCTGTGGGAGGAATAAGGTAAATGAGGAGCCTTTGCCCGGTTCGCTGGTTGCCTGAATATCTCCACCTAACAACTGGGCCAGCCGCTTGCTGATGGTCAATCCCAATCCCGTTCCACCAAATTTTCGAGTGGCCGAATTGTCGGCCTGAGTAAACTCTTCAAATAATTCCGGAATCTTGTCCGGGTCAATTCCAATCCCTGAATCGGTGATTGTAAAATGAATCCATTTTTCTCCTTCCACCACTTTTCCGGTCACTGACAAGACCACCTTTCCTCTTTCGGTAAACTTACAAGAGTTCCCCAAAAGGTTTAGAAGTATCTGGCGAATACGGGTGGAGTCGGAATTCATTTTTTCCGGAGAGTTAAGAATTTTTGTTTCGATTCTATTATGTTTCTTTTGAGCCAAAGGACGGATGGTCGCCATCACTTCGTCAATGAGCTGCTTCAAGGAGAATGATTCAGAATGAACTTCCATTTTTCCCGCTTGTATCTTGGAAATTTCAAGAATTTCATTGATTAAACCCAGCAAGTGGCGGCCTGCAAGTTCT
>JAYNIA010000024.1:0-36231 GCA_038108555.1 Nitrospinota bacterium
TTTGCGATATGATTGGAATTGTGTACCTTATTGAACTTAGGGGGTTTTCAGTTCCGGCAGAAAAAACCCGGTTTTGGCCTCTGATGTTCGATCTCTATTTGAGTTATTTTTTAATCGGAGAATATTCCATTCATGGCTTCACCCCTTGTTTCAGTGATTATCCCGACTTTCAACAGAAGTTACTGTCTGGAAGAAAGCATTCGGTCGGTTTTGCTCCAAAGTGGATTTGAATTGATTGTTGTGAATGACGGTTCCACCGATGACACGGAAAAAATACTGGCAAATTTTCCTGAAATTGAGGTCATAAATCTGCCCGAAAACCGTGGGGTATCCTATGCCAGAAATCGTGGGATTGAGAAGGCGAAGGGATCGCTGATTTGCTTTTTGGATTCAGATGACTTATGGGAAAGAGGAAAGCTGGAGGCCCAGGTCCGGTGGATGAAGGACCACCCGGAATGCATGGCGGTTTATACCGATGAGATATGGATTCGTAACGGGGTCCGCGTCAATCCCATGAACAAGCACCAGAAATATTCCGGAGATATCTTTAAGCAATGCTTGCCCTTGTGTATTGTGAGTCCTTCCTCGGTTATGGTACGTAAATCCGTTTTGGAGGAAGTGGGCGGATTCGATGAGTCGATGCCGGTGTGTGAAGATTACGATCTCTGGTTGCGAATTGCGGTTCGCCATCCTTTCAAATTTTTAAACGAGAAGTTGATTGTAAAAAAGGGCGGGCATAAAGACCAGTTATCGCGCAAATACTGGGGGATGGATCGATGGCGTGTCCATGCCCTTGAGAAACTTTTGCGCGGGGACGATCTGACCTCACAACAGCGGGAATGGGTGGTTGAATCATTGGTGGAAAAAAGCAATATTCTGATTCAGGGTTTTGAAAAAAGAGGCAAGATAGAGGAAGCCGAGGTTTACCGGAACCTGGTGGCTGAATATTCAGTGGATTGGATAGGTTGAAATTCATGCTGAGACATTGGTTTTATTTTCTGATTGTGGTTTGTTTGGGATTCCAGGGCATTGCGGGAGCCGGCTCAAAGACTGCAGGCGTCATGCAAAAGCTCCGCGAGGACTGCAAGCAGTTATTGGTCGAAACCTATAAAAGCGAGAACTCCTTTGTTCGTGCGGCTGTGATGCGGGCGGCTGGGGAGTCTCATGACCCTGATTTGGTACCCCTCCTTGAAAAAGGAATCCACGACTATTATCCCACCGCGCGCTTATTTGCTCTACAGGGATTAAAAGAAGTTTCCTCCTCGGCAGCATTGGCTGCAGCCCGTGAGTTGACAGATGATTCAGATATTTGGGTGCGCAGCGCGGCTGTAGAAATGCTGGGAGATGAAGGGGGAGCCGAGGCAAGGGAGGAAATTCGCGGCTATCTAAAGTCCTACGATGTGCCCATGAAGCTGGCCGCATCTGCAGGACTGGTCAAGCTGGGGGAAAAAGATTATATGGAAGAGGTATTAGATCCATTGACCCATCCCATTCCAGACCGCCGCTATCAGGCCATCGGTTATCTGGGCAAGATAGGCGGGGAGAAGGTGTTGCCGCATCTGGTAAAATTGTTGGATCATACGGAGCCGGAGATGGTTTATTCCTGTTTGAAGGCTTTGGAAGGGAAGGCCACTCCGGAAATGTTGCCCAAGTTGAGAGAACTGGCGAAACATTCCAACGCGTCCATTCGCCAGGCGACCGCCATGGCCATGGGTAATATAAAAAATGCAGAGAATGATTTAATTCCACTCTGTGCCGATGAAGATGGTTTGACCAAGCTATCAGCTGCTGTTGCTTTGAACCAGATCGGTTCTGATTCTTGTCAGGTGGTGTTTGAGGAACTGCTGAGTCATGAAGATTTTAAGGTGCGTAGCTCCATGGCTCGTGTGTTGGGGAAAACCCCTGTTCCCCAGAGACTGAAAATATTAACGGCTGTGCTGAAAGACTCCCACTCCCGGGTCCGAATTGCCGCAGTGAGAGGTGTGGGAATGATGGGAGGCCCCGAAGCCTTTCCTTTGCTTGTGAGAATGCTGGAAGACCCAAAAGAAGCCATTCGCGCCTATGCAGCAGGCAACCTGATTCGTCTTTTGAATTAATATCCCAGGCTGACTTCACCTGAATCGAAGGCGGTTTCTTCTCCAGATTCATTAACGATAACCAGCCTTCCCAGGGCGTCTAACCGAAGGGCTATTCCTGAAATGCTTTGCTTGCCTTTTTTGAGGGTGATGGTTTTTCCAAACAGGTCGGTATTAAGGCTCCAGTTCCGGATAATATTTTCCACCCTGTTATTTTGGAGTTCTTCGTACTGCAAATCTAATTGCGTGACCAGGTGTTTGATTAAAGAAGTCCGGTCAATATTTCGTCCCGATTCGAGTTTGAGAGAGGAGGCAATATTTTTTATTTCTGGAGGAAACTGGGAGTGGTTCACATTGATACCGATTCCAATGATTACTGCGGGCCGTTCTGTGGAGTGGTTTTCACATAAAATCCCGGCAATTTTTTTGCCATTCAATAAAAGGTCGTTGGGCCATTTTAGCAGAGCGGGCTGGGGTGTAAATTCATTCACCGCATTGAGGGTGGCCAAACCTGCCATTAATGTAATGAGTGGCATTTTTTCTGGAGGGAGGTTGGGACGAATTAAAGTCGAGAAATAAATGCCCATTCCCGGTTCTGAGTGCCAGACCCTTCCTAAACGGCCTTTTCCCCCGGTTTGGCTGTCTGCAATGACAATAAGGCCTTCCTCGTTGGGGGAATCCAAAAGGGCACGGGCTATTTCTGCATTGGTGGAATCGGTTTCCTCGAGAAAACGCCATTTCCTGGGGTTTTTTGAGGGCATATTTTGCAAAATGGAGAGGTCGATATCTGTTGAATGGGACAAATTTAATTCCTTGAATTTTAAAGTGTAGCCTTCGAAAAAGCGGATATTTACTATTGTAAGGGGAAAACCACAAAAAATGATTGAATTGTTGCAAAAAAATTGATAAAAAGCGTACTTCAAAGTGGTTCCAGATAACAAAACTTTGCCTGGAATCAAAACTTTTTGAGAGGAGAAGGCTGGATGAAAAAGTTGGTAGCTTCCTTTATTTTGGTTTCTTTGGTAATGGTTTTGTCCTCCTGTTCGCTGGAGCAGAAATGCTATGAAGGTGAATGCGAGAAACCTGAAGGTCACGAAGAGAGTAAATAATCAGAACGATTTTGACTGAATTCATTTAGATGGCGGGGAGTTCCTCCCCGCCTTTTGAATGTCCTCCTCTTTTATGTTTTTTCAGGTGTCCTTTCTTTTCTTTCCCCCTGGGCGTTCGTCCTTTCTAATCCCTTGACAGTACCTGTTGCCGGAGTGTTACAATAGTTTTTCCTATAACAATTAGTAGTTGTTGCCAGATTTTTGAATGTATGATTTTTATCTGACTTTATAATCTGGTGAGATGGCTGAAAATTGAGGGTTTGGTCTGGGACGTTCTCTGTTTATTTTCCCGATCAAACTTTTTCTTTTTTGATTTTGGGAATAGAGAGGAAACGAATGACAGAAAATTATCCTATTACAGTCGATGAGGTACGGGATGCTCAGGAGCACTTTAAAAATGGCAGTATTGAGCATGAAAACAAAAATTATAAAGAGGCCATTGAAGCATTTAAAAAATCGATAAGCATTCATCCCTTTGATGAAAACCATTTGGATGAATTTGAAAAAAAGTTGAAGGCGGGAAGTTACAAACTTCAACAGGAAAGCATTGGTTACATGGGTTGTGCAGCTGTGCACCTTAATGAGATGATTCACGGTTTGGATGAAGATCAGAAACTTGAAGTGCCTGTTGATGAGTCCTTAATGAATACTTTTAAAGAATGGTAGGCAATGTCGGTTCAGGAAAAAGAATTTCTTTACAATATATTTCGTAAAGAAATAAAAGACAGGAAAATTCCTTTGAGCCTCGGAAAAACCTGTCCGGTCAAATGTACTTTTTGCTATGAAATGGATCATAGTTATCGGAAGACATTTGAAACCCCATTGACCACACAAGAGCATTGGGAATTTATTTTTAATGAAATAAAATCCTTCCCCACGCGAGAGTCTGAATCCTGGGTGCTGGGAGGCAATGAATACATGGAGTGGACGGACTTGGCCCTTCACCCCAAAGCCATGGATTGGATTGAGCAGTTTCTGGAAGAAACGGATAAAAAAATCACGGTATTTTCGGTGGGTTATTTTGATCCCGCCAGAATCAACCGCCTTGCAGAAAAACATCCCGGCCGGATCAATTTTGAGCTTTCTGTTATTACATTGGGATCTTATCGGCAAAAATTGATGCCGAAGGGACCCACCGTGGATCAGGTGATGGCAGTGCTGGATGGGCCTGCAGTCACTTCTGCCAATTTTTATTCCTTTGGTCCGGGTTCTATGTCGGAGGATGCAAAAAATATCTCTAACATAAACAAGAATTGCCTGTTGTGGATGGGTTGCCTGACTCCACTTAAATACATTGATGCAGATACCACAAAATTAATGCGGCAGGGTAAAAGGTTTCTTCCTGATGAAGCAAAGAAAATTTACGATATGAATTTGCCCAATATCCAAATGATCCATACCGAGTCCGATATCACCGCTTTTTTAAACCGGAATAAGATTATTAAAACATTTGATGCCTGTGAGCTGGAGAAAAAGGATTGGATTGTAATGGCAGGAAATGTCCACCGAATTTTGAGCCTGTTTCGACCCGGTCGTGCGCGTTTTATGTATGTTCCCAACGCAACCCTTGGCGGGGATTCGGATTGTACGACCTTGCTGACATTTGACGATGTGGCTAAGAGAATTACCAATCAGAGGGTGATTCATCTGCCCCGGGTCATTATGGAAAAATCCTCCAATGATGAGAGGGATATTTCTGGCAAGTCGTTTGACGAGTTTAAAGAAGAATTCCCCCATGTCCGGTTTAAGGTGATGCATAAAATAAACTCGGACCTTTCCAATAAAAAATTGTATGAGAAGGGTTATTTGAAAAATTATGTTGAGGGGTACTTGAACAATCCCTTGTCCAAAAAATTTGAGAATGTAGCGTATCCTAACTGAATTTATAAGAATGCAGTTTGAACTAAATAGGGCGGTGGCCCTGTTTAAGAAAGGGAAATAAAATGCAGTATAAGCTGAAAATTGTATTTGTAGATAGTCAGGAACTTATCCTTGAAAATACCGAAAAGCATGGTTTCAGCGATGATTTGGAATTATTTGAAGTAACCACAGCCGACGAAATTTTTGTTGTCCCACTCAAACAGATAAAATATATTGCGTGCGATTCAAAAATATTTAAGAATTGATTAAACTCCCCCCTTATTAAAATACTAAAATTGAATTCGTGCCTTTTTCAACCAGGATTCCTCGTTAAATTTCCCCTGGCAATAATTTTCAAATAGAGTTTCATTAATCGTCAAAGACTTCCCATCAATCATATTCGCCTTGCTTATTGGGGGCGGATTTTGGGATTTGTCTTTGGGATGCTTGGACTCTACAGGTTCCAGTTTATAGACCATAGAGTTATTGTTTTTATCAGAAATCATTTCATACAACTCATCCAGGCTTAGAAATAAATTTAAAACTGCCATTTGATCCGCCTGCTGCTCATCTTTGAGTGATATCAGAATTTTTTGTACCTCTTTAGAAGAAACGATGGCTTTTAAAATGGCATCGTTTAAATTTTCATATTCTTTTTCAAAAAAATCTTCTGAGTCCATATCCGGGAGCTCCTCGACTTGGTTAAAGTTTATTGATTAATCTTTAATTAGCAAAACCTGTGCCATTTACAATGTTTGATTTTGGGTCTTTATAACCCGTTTATCTTTAAGGGTTTATATGTTTTGTGGAGGTGTTTGAGGGATCGGGACTTTTGACACTTAAAAACTGTTTTTTGACTGTTTAAGGGTTTTCCAGGTTTTTTGATTCGATTAAAGTACTTAAAAAAATAAGGGGTGAGGTAAATTTAATTGATTTAGAGCCATTTAAAGATATATTGAAATAAGTGGCCTCTGGTATTAGAATTAAACTAGATGTAAAGCATACGTTTGGGGTGGGGTGAATTTATGTCAATTCTGGCAAAAAATTTAAAGACAATTCGAAAAGAATTGGGTTGCACTCAGTCGGTGATGTCGGAAATTTTAAAGGTTGGTTTTAGAACCTTTGTTCGATATGAGGCCGGTGAGAGAGATGCTCCTGTTTCTGTTCTTGTAAAGATCGCTCGTTTAGGAAATATATCACTGGAACAATTATTGACCACGGGTATCGAGCCCAATGACATAGCCCCGCTTGAAAAAATAAATAAAGGGGCCAATCCCGTCCAAATTGAGTCTATCGACTTTAAAGCCGGGTATGTGGATTTTAAAGACCCCGAGCATCAGGAAATGATGACGATCGATGACCCGGAAAAGCGTATTCTGACCCTGTTTAGAAAAATGCCCCCCCGTTTGAAAAAAGATTGCCTGGAGTCTATGAGTCAAATTGTTGAAACGGGTAAAGTGGTGAGTCGGCTTTCTGAAAAAGCTGGCAAGGGGCGTACGGGTAAAAGAAAGATGACTCCGAAAGTAAAAATTCCTATTAAAACGCCCCCCAAACCAAAGACCAAAAGAAAACCGGGCAGGAAAAAACTGGATAAAAAAGCTTTGCAAGAAAAGATAGACAAGCTTAAAATGGTTACCCGGACTATTAATAAAATCACCGTGAGATAAAAATTTGTGAAATTTGCCGGTGTCAGAAGGTCGTGGCACAGTGTGGCAGGGTTAGTCATTCTTTCCGCTTTTCTTTCCCTTGAGTTTTATACCAACCTGTTTGAAAAAAGTGTCGGTTATTACTTAAAATGGCAAAACCATAAACGACCCCAATTAGGTCGTATGTGGGAGCGGGATAGGCAGTCCCTCATCGCACAAGCCCAGATTCAATCCATTCGTTCCTCCCTGGATATTCAGGAGGAAAATGCGTCTGGAATTTCCTCCCTCAAACAACTATTTGAAAATGTTGCTCCGGGTTTTCAATTGGTTGTTACCCGCGAAAAATTCCTGCAGTTGTTTTTCGATTTTCCCGGTCAGGGCTCGGAACAAATCATTTCTCCCTACGATTTAATCAGTCTGGATTCCACAAAGCAATGGGATAGTGTTTTACTAAAGAGGTTTGGTCCCTGGGTGACGGTCCAATTTCTGGATCGAAAAAATATTCCTGTCCACGAAGTATTCTTGTCCGTGGATACTATTTTAGATGTTCAGGCAACCCATTCCATCAAGCGGGGTACCCTCGAAGATTCCAATTTCAAACCCAATCGTATTTTCAAAATAGATGAAGTGTTGCCGGTATTGAAAAGCCTGGATCCGGTAACTCAGAAGGCAGTATTTCCTGATCCTCGATGGTTCTTGGAAAAGAATTATTTTCTCACCCGTGTAGGAATTTCTGATGGGGTAGAGAGTGAGACTTCTGAAACCAACCTGGTTTTAGGGATCGAATACGATACGGATTATTACACAGGTGTATTGTTCATTCCGGTTGCCTTGGAACTGGCCAACAATATTCTTTCGCAAATTGACAGATCTGATGCCCCGGTAGAAGGGCAGGGGCAGTCTGCATTAGAGGTGATTCCTTGATTGCCCGGTTTCTACAGTATTTAAATCTTTTAATTTTGACTCTGGTCCTTTGCTCAATTTTGACCGTAGCTGGACTCTATATGTGGTTGAGCAAAGATCTGCCCCAACTTCCCCAGAGTTTGGAACATATTAACTTAAGTCTACCTACCGAAATATATTCCGCCGATGGGGAAAGAATCAAGGTTCTGGGGGAAAGGCATCCGGTAAGCTTTGAAGATATCTCCCCCTATTTTTTAAAAGCCATAATTGCAGTTGAAGATTCCAGGTTCTACAGCCACAGCGGCATAGATCATCGTGGCCTGATTAGAGCCCTGATTAAGAATGTCCGCACTAAAAAAATTGTTCAGGGTGGAAGTACCATCACTCAACAGTTATCAAAAAACCTGTTTTTCTCTTTTGAAAGAAACTGGATTCGGAAAATTAAAGAGCTACTCATCGCTTTTCAATTAGAAGTTACTTTTGGAAAAGAGCAGATTCTAGAGGCCTATAGTAACCAGATCTATTTTGGAAGTGGTGCCTACGGAGTTGAAGAGGCTTCCCAGATTTACTTTAAAAAAAGAGCTCGGGATTTAACTCTTTTACAGGCCGCCATGCTCGCAGGGCTTCCAAATTCCCCGAACAATGCGAATCCATTTGTTCATTATGAAAAAGCCATGAAACGGGCTGACTATGTATTGAAACGTATGGTCAGAGAAGGGTTGATTTCCGGTAGCGAAAGGGAAGAGGCATTAAAATCCATAATTGATCTTGCAAACCCAAAAATTGAATCAGACCCCAATTTCTATTTTGTGGATGAGGTATTAGCCAAACTCGAAAAGGATTATGGAAAAGAGTTTGTCCATTTTGGGGGGTTAAAGATTTTTACGACTTTGGATACGCGATACCAGAAATTTGCTTTGAGAGGAGCAGAAAACCATTTAGAGGCTTTGAACGCCAGGTTGAAAAAGCGGCCAGGTATGGGAAAACTCCAGGTAGCCCTCGTGTCAATTGAAAATAAGAGCGGTGCTGTAAAAGCTTTGTTAGGGGGGAGAAATTATTCACACAGTCAGTTCAACCGGGCGGTATCTAATAACCGGCTTCCAGGGTCCTCCTTTAAACCTCTGGTCTATTTTACAGCAATGGAAAGTCTGGGCTATTCACCCGCCACCGTCATAAAAGATGAACCGATAAAAATAGAAATTCCGGGGACAAAACCCTGGGAACCTCAAAACTTTGATGAAGAGTTTGCGGGAGATATTGTTCTTAAAAAGGCCTTGTTGAAATCCATAAATATTGTTTCCGCCAAACTGATGCAAGAGGTTGGGCCGGAAAAAGTCATTCGAACGGCCAGGAAATTTGGAATAAAAAGTCCGCTTGGAAAAAATCTGTCGCTGGCTTTAGGCACATCAGGTATGGCCCCATTGGAAATTGCATCCGCCTATAGTGTGATCGCAAACCTTGGAATCTATAATGAACCTTACCTGATTCAACAAATAGAAGACTTTCAGGGAAATCGACTCTATGAACATTATTACCAGGGGGTGCAACAATTTGCTCCAGATGCTCTATACCCACTTTTGGATATGATGAAAGGCGTGGTCGAAAGAGGAACGGGAAGAATCGTTAGAAGGATGGGATTCAAACATCCTGCTGCAGGAAAAACGGGGACAACCAACAGTTTCAAAGATGCATGGTTCAATGGATTTACTAAAGATATTTCGACATCGGTTTGGGTCGGGTTTGACAATAATGACTCCATGATCGCCAAGTCTGGGAAGGGATTAACGGGTGCAAGTGCTGCGGCTCCCATTTGGGTTTATTTCATGCAAAAAGCGTTGGAGGGGAAAACCAGGGTAAAGTTTCCTGTTCCGGACAATATTAAATTTGAAACAGTGGATGTTGCAACAGGGAGATTGCCTGGCGAATTTTCTCTGGAAAAAATTCAGGTTGCTGTCAAGGAAGACGTAGACCTTTCACCTTTGCCCATTGAAGAACCAGAGTTGGAAAATGAAAGTGAATTGAATCAGGAGGAAGATAAAATTAAGGCTTCCACCGATTAAATTAAACGAATGTTATATCAAACTTTAAAATTTTATTGTGCCCGATTTGCGGTCACTTTGTTGCTCATGTTTGGGATGGGGTTTGCAGCTCTATATTTCATTCATGAAGTTGCCCTTCGAAATATTGTCTTTGACGATTTGGCCATCCAATGGTCCCTATTTCTGGTATGTCTGTTTTTCGGGTTTATAGGCTATGGAATGATGGGGGAACAGAGATTTTTTAATGCGTTACACGACCTAAAAAATATATCTCCAAATTCTGTGGTGGAAAGTATTAAATGTAAGTTTGAAAATTTAATTGAGTTTACTTACTCCTCCTATTTTTTGCCCGCTACAGGAAAACGCTATAGGAATCTGAGTGTGCTGCAATTTGCAGATTACCTGCTGTCTATTGGCGAAGAAAATCCAAGAGCATTCAATATTTACGTTCAGGCCTTAATTCAAAGTCCTCAAAACTCCCGTTTTCGAAAGCCTCTTTTATCAATATTGAATCGAGGCGAGGAGTTGAACCAGCAGGAAATGGATCTTCTGTTAATAATGTTTCAACAGGAAGAGAAGCATGACCCTATTCTAACGTCCTACTTGGCGAGATTATTTTTAAAGGCGAAACAGTGGTCGGGGCAAACGGAGCCTCTTTTCCTGAGTGCTTTGGAGGAAAGGAATGAGCTTTCAGAAGAAATCATTAAATTTGTTCTCCCTATATATTTAACCCATCAACGAACGGATGAACGGGCATTGAGGTTTTTTGTCCGGGCTCTGGATTTTTCCGTCCCTGAAGAAAATCAAATAAGAACCATTTTGGCGCAATCCTATTGTGAGGGGAATCTGGTGGGTGTTGCCCCCGATTTACATAGGAAGTGTGAAGAGGTGTTTTTAAATTTGGAGCCCAAACAGCAGGAAGAATTAAAATCCAAATCCAATGAAACACGCATTGCTTTTAAGTTGAAAAAAATAAAACTATTCAGAAAAGAAGATCTGCATGATTTAAAGCAGCTCAAATTGGAAATGGGCCTGATGACCTCAAAATTATCTTTGATTTTGAGGGGATTTTTCTGGATTGGAAGGATGCTGGTAAATTTAGGGAAATGGATATTGTTGAAAATTTTAGATGGTGCCTATTTATTTGGAAACCTTCCATTAAAGAAGAAATTTGTCAGCTTTGTTATTGTTTCAATCCTGGTGGTGGTCGGTGTGGGATTTAAAGATGTATGGTTTCCCACCCATGGACAAAAAGCGGAAGAAATTGTTGAAAACCCCGCAATCTCGAAAGAACGTGCGGGTGGAAAAAAAGATGACCGGGTTTTTACGGTTCAAATTGCAGCCGTAAATTCAGCGAAGCAGGCCAATATATTGGTGAAAAAATTAAAAAAAAGAAAGATAGAAAATTTATATATTGTTAAGTCCAAGCGCAGGTCAGGGGGGCATTGGTATAAATTGAGGGTGGGAAAATTTTCATCAAAAGTTCAAGCAAGCGAATTTGCAAACCAACTGGTTGCTGCGAAATTAGTAAAAAACTATTTTATTATTTCCATGCCTAAAAAGAAGTAGAGAGTGGTTTTAGCTTGTTTTCTTCCCTAAAAGATTCATTAGCTATCATTTGCGTTTTGCCTCTCCATGAGATACCCAAAAATTGCTCCACTGTTGAATCCAACCCTCTAATCCATCCGTTATAATTTAAGTATACATTTTGTGAATAGTTTTCTTGTCAGGATTTAAAATTGAAGCACCTCAAAACCTTTTTCCCATATATTCAAAAATACCGCCGGGAATTTTTCTGGGGCACTTTTGCCTTGATTGTGACCGATGCAATGACGCTTGTTGTCCCTTGGCTGCTCAAGGAGTTTGTGGATTCGCTTTCCGGTAAGCCAACAGATGGGCAGTTATTGGAATATGTTTTTTTTCTGCTATTAATTTCTTTGGTGTTAATGGTTGGACGTTATGGTTGGCGAAATTTCTTGTTCACTCTATCTCGAAAGATTGAATTTGATATTTTAAATGATCTTTTTAAGCATCTACTGAGTTTGGATCGGTTGTGGTATCAAAATCAAAAAACAGGCGATTTAATGTCACGGGCCACCAATGACTTGAGATCAGTCCGGGAATTTTTTGGGTTAGGGTTATTAATTCTAATTGATGCGGTTTTTGTCATTGTCATGGCAGTTTCCATGATGGGTTTTATTAATATTGATTTGACTCTTAAAGTCCTTATCCCCCTTCCGTTTATATCGGTTTTGTTTTTCTTTTTTGTGAAGGAGATTGGGAAAAGGCATAAAGAAGTTCAGGAGCATTTGGCAAAAATTACCGATCGGGTACAGGAAAACCTGTCTGGTATTCGCGTCTTACACGCCTTTGTTCAGGAAGAATATGAGAAGGAGAGATTTCAAAAATTAAATCTGGATTACATTAAAAAAAATCTCCGCGTTACAAAGGTTTTTGGCGTGTTTACCCCGACCATGGTTTTTTCAATGGGGATAGCGGGAATGATTTCCCTCTGGATGGGTGGGAAGGCAGTCATTGCTGAAGAAATTACTTTAGGTTCGTTTGTCGCATTCAATGGCTATTTAATGCTTTTGTCCTGGCCCATGATGGGAATTGGTTATGTGTTTAATCTTACTCAAAAAGGCCTCGTGGGAATGGAAAGAATTAACGAGCTTTTTTCAGCCAAAGCGGATATTCAAGATGGCATTTTGGGGGATATTGAAATAAAGGCCAAAGAGGATGTTGAATTCAAAAATATTCTCTTTTCTTATCCAGGTGAAAAGAAGAATTCTTTGAATGAGGTTAGCCTGAAAGTTTCAGGGGGGCAAACATTGGGAATTGTTGGAGTGATAGGCTCCGGAAAAACGACTCTGGTTCAATCCCTATTACGATTTTATGACCCTGATTCCGGAAGTATTTTAATTGGAAATATAAAACTCCCTGAAATTTCTTTAAAAACCCTTCGCGAATATATTGGGTACGTGAATCAAGAGCCGTTTTTGTTTTCAACCTCCATTCGAAATAATATTGTCCTTGGAAAAGGGAATGTAACTGATTTGGAAGTGGAAAAAATCATCAACGCGGTGGGCCTTGAGGAAGACCTTAAAAGGTTTCCTGATCATTTGGATACTTTGATTGGTGAAAAAGGGGTCACATTATCCGGGGGGCAAAAACAGCGAATTGCTTTAGGGCGGGCATTGTTGAAGAATCCAAAATTATTGATCTTGGATGATTCATTTTCCAATCTTGATTCTGATATGGAAAAAACATTGTTGGAGAATCTTAAAAATTCATATCACAGTACAACCAAGATAATAATTTCCCACCGGCTATCAACGATACTCCATGCAGATAAAATTATTGTTATGGAAGATGGGACCATTACAGAGCAGGGGACCCATTCCCAATTATTGGAACTAGGCGGGGTTTATTCGAACTTATTTCGTAATCAGGAATTGGCGCGCGAGATGGAGATTCTTCTATGATTAGAAATGGTGAAGATCTTCGAGATCGATATAAAGACTGGATACTATTTAAACGAGTTCTGGTTCATTTAAAACCCTATTCCCGTCTCGTGGGTCTTGCAATATTTCTTCTTTTTGCAGTTTCGCTTTTAAACTTAACGGGCCCTTATCTCACGAAAATTGTAATTGACGATCATATAAAAGTAGGCGATTTGAATGGGTTGGATGTCATTGCAGTTATTTATCTGGGAGTTCTGATTCTTTCGTTTCTGTTCCAGTTTTCCCAGACTTACCTCATGCAATATATAGGGCAAAAGGTTATGTTTGACCTTCGCTCAAAAGTTTTTGCCCACCTTCATAAAATGTCATTTTCTTATTTCGATAGAAATCCCATTGGCAAAATGATTACCCGTGTGGTCGGTGATGTTGAAACGTTAAATGAGATGCTGACTTCCGGGCTCATCCTCATTTTTAGCGATTTATTTACGCTATTTGGAATTTTCTTCGTAATGCTTTATTTGGATTGGAAGTTAACTCTGGTTGTGTGTGTTGTCCTCCCGTTTTTGGCTTATGCAACGCGGCTTTACCGAATCCGTGCACGTGACGCTTTAAGGAAATTTCGTTCACATGTTTCAGAGCTTAATTCGTATTTAGAAGAAAACCTTTCCGGTATGGATACCGTGCAATGTTTTAATCGTGAAAAGATAAATCTCGGAGAATTTTTAACCATAAATTCCGAGCGATTGAAAGAAGACTTGAGAACCGTTCGTTACAATGCTTTTTATATGCCCTCCATTGATTTTTTTAGCTCGCTGGCAATTGGTATGGTGATTTGGTATGGGGGAGGCCGATTTGTGCAAGATGAGATTCAACTTGGAATTTTAGTCGCGTTTATCCAATATTTGCAGAAGTTTTTCGAGCCTGTCCGGGACCTTGCCGAAAAGTTCAATATTATCCAAACGGCCATGACATCCTCCGAACGGATTTTTGAATTGCTCGATACCCCCGAACAAATTCCGGAATCTGTTCCCTCTCGAAAAGATTTGACTCTTAAAGGTAATGTCCAATTCAAAAACGTTTGGTTTGCTTATAAAGAAGATCAATATGTTTTAAAAGATTTATCATTTTCCCTGGAAGAGGGGGAGAGCCTTGCCATTGTGGGGGCTACAGGATCGGGAAAATCGACCATTGTCAATGCCCTGTGCCGTTTCTATGAGATCAATCAGGGGGATATTTTGTTTGATGGACAATCAATAAAAAATATCAATAAATTTGACTTGCGCCGACAGATTGCTCTCGTTCAACAGGATGTGTTTCTGTTCTCAGGTAATATTATGGAAAATATTCGGCTGGGGAATGTGCAAATGGGGCAGGAGGAAATTGAATCGATTTCCCAGGCGGTTTGTTCGCATAATTTTATAAATAATCTTCCTTTTAAATATGAACAGGAACTCAATGAAGGAGGAGGGGATATCTCTTCCGGACAAAGGCAGCTTCTGTCTTTCGCCCGGGCACTCGCCGCCAAACCTAGAATCCTGGTGCTTGATGAAGCGACTTCCAGTGTGGATATGGAAACAGAGCGTCAAATTCAAAACGGCATAAAGGAAATAACCTGCGGCCGGACCAGTATCATTATCGCCCACCGGCTATCTACCTTAATGCACGTGGATAAGGTTTTGGTTCTCAGGCAGGGTGAGATTGTTGAATTTGGAAAGAGAAAAGAACTATTGCAGAAAAGAGGGGTCTTTTATAAACTTTGCCAAACGCAATTAAAATCAGAAAAGTTTGTAACGGGGAGGGATAGCAATGGAAGCTGATAAAGAACCCACCCAAAATTATTTTGGGCTTATCAATAATATTCCATTTTTCCGCGAGTTTTCCCAGGAACAAAAAAGGGAAATAGGTGCATTGAACAACCGGGTAGATGTTTTTGAGCCAAAAGCAACTATTGTGAATGAAGGAGGGGAGGATATTACTGTTTTTGTCCTTCTGAAGGCGGAGGCCATTGTTACCCGGAATGATTTGCCAAAAGTTGTTATTAACACGCTATCTATGGGGGCTTTGTTTGGCGAGGTCTCTTTTCTTACTAAGACTCCCCGAACCACAAATATCATTGCAAAGACCGAAGCCAAAGTTTTGCGTTTGGATGCTGAAATGTTTTCCAAACTTAAAAGCGAAACACGAGACAAGTTGAAGGATAAATTTATCGAGGTTCTTGTGAGCCGGATAAGTGAAATGAATTCTGCACTGGTAAAATTAAAAGTGGAGTTAGAAGCCATCAGCCACGCGGCGGCAGATTACCAGCAGGAATTTGACCGAATATTAAAATCGGGAAAAACAATGAAAGAGGTGTTTGGGGGTATTAATACCACCATTACCGGTTTAATCCGATAGTTAAAATTGAATTATTTTTTGAAGGGGATGACCAGTCGATCTACCGGCCGGTTATTTTGTATATGTTCAGAAATAATTTCTTCCATATCTTCTTTAGTACGTGGGGCGTACCAGACATCATCAGGATAAACAACCATGGTGGGGCCTTGTGCACATGCATCCAGACATCCCGCTTTGTTGACGCGAACCTTTCCTTTTAATCCCAATTCGTGAACACGGCCTTTGATCTGGTCCAGTAATTCCAGGGACCCTCTGGAGGCACAACAGCCTCGTTTGTCACCTGATTTCCTTTCGTTAATACAGAGGAAAATATGTTTCTGGAAGCGGCCCATTTTTCTAAATTGGAAGGCTAATCTTCTTTGGGAAGCTTGTGGGATGTGTTTTGACTTTCGTAATATTGTTTGAATTGCCCGAAATTAACGTAGCATCTTTCGCAGCTATCGGGAAATACCGTAACAATCACTCCACTTTCAATTTGGGCCGCGAGTTTGAGCGCTCCCAGCATGGCTGCAGCGGATGAATGCCCGACGAGAATTCCTTCCTCTTTTTCCAAGGTTTCCACCATATCGTAAGATTCTTCAGTGGCTACACTGATTTTACCCGTCAGTTCTTCTTCTTTATAGATTCCGGGAACTATGGATGTGGGCATATGCTTGAGTCCTTCCAGTCCATGAAGAGATTCTGCAGGTTCCACTGCATAGCATTGAATGTCAGGATTGAACTTTCGAAGGCCACGGCTGGTTCCCATAATAGTTCCACCGGTTCCGATTCCTGCCAGAAAGTGGGTGATACGGTTATTGGTTTGTTTCCAAATTTCCGGCGCGGTGGTTTCGAAATGCGCTTTCCAGTTGGAGTCATTGTTGTACTGGTCTGGCATAAAATATTTATCGGGATCTTTTTCAAAAATTTCTCGGGCCAGGAGGATGGCACCATCAGAACCCTCAAAAGGGCTGGAGGTTACGATTTCGGCACCGTAAAAATCAGCCATCAGGCCTTTTCGCTCTTTGCAGACGTTTGCTGGCATGACCAGTTTCACTTTATACCCTTTAACTTTTCCTATCAGGGCATAGGCAATGCCTGTATTCCCGGAGGTGGAATCGAGAATGATTTTATCTTTGGTTAATTTTCCAGATTTTTCTCCGTCTTCTATCATTTTTAAAGCCGGACGGGATTTTACCGAACCTCCTGAATTTTTCCATTCGGCCTTGGCGTAGATATCGACATTTTTGAATTCTTTTCCAATGTTATGGATTCGAATGAGAGGGGTGTTCCCAATAGCGTCTAAAACGGAATTGTCCGTAATGACCGGGCACGTGGGTGCCTGCACGTCGAAGGGTATCGGAAAACTCAACGGTTTTGATGACATATTAGAATCTTATAAATTATTAACCCATGGTTAAGAATCTTTAGTGCCAATGGGTAAGTGTTAAATTATTGTCAGCGTGACAAACCACAAAACTCTTCATAATCGATTAATTCTGTTATCGTGGGTTCATCACTGCAGACTGGGCATTTTGGGTCTCTTTTTAATTTTAACTTTCTGAATTCTGTCTTCAAGGCATCGTATATAAGCAAGGAACCAACCAGAGTTTCACCCTGATTTAGAATCAGTTTTAACGTTTCGACAACTTGCAGATTGCCAATGATACCGGCTAGGACACCCAGCACGCCTCCTTCCTGACAGTTTGGAACAAGTCCTGGTGGAGGAGGTTCGGGATATAAGCAACGGTAGCAAGGTCCTTCCTTGGGTTTGAAAACAGTTACCTGACCTTCAAAGCGAAAGATACTTCCATGGATGTTGGTCTTTCCAGTCAGCACACAGGCATCGTTTATAAGATACCGGGTCGCAAAATTGTCTGTGCCATCTAAAATATAATCATAGCCTTCAAAAAGGCGCATGATATTTTCTGAGCTTAATTTTTCATTATAGACAGTAACTTTGACATCGGGGTTCAGGGCTTCTATGGTTTTCTTGGCAGACTCGGTTTTGAGCATTCCTATTCGTTCGGTGTTATGAATGATCTGCCTTTGAAGGTTGCTAAGGTCGACGGTATCAAAATCAATGATCCCCATATTTCCGATACCGGCAGCTGCAAGATAGTAGGCAGCTGGTGAACCTAACCCGCCAGCCCCTACAAGCAGTACTTTTGATTCCAGCAGCTTGCTTTGACCTTCCCCGCCCACTTCAGGGAGGATGATATGCCGACTGTACCGCTCGACCTGCTCGTCTGAGAAATCGTACATCAGATGGCCCCACCTGCGATTGCGGGAATAATGGATATTTCATCGCCATCTTTTACAGCCGTTTTTTCGCCGTCAAGAAAGCGGATGTCATCTTCATTCAGGTATATATTGATGAAACGTCTTGGAGTTCCGTCCTCTTCACAGATGCGTTCTTTGATACCGGCAAACTGGGACTCAAGATTATTGAGAATTTCTGTGATATTAGAGCCATCAGCCGATACTTCACTCTTATTGTCGGTCAACTTCATCAATGGTGTCGGTACTCTTACTTTTACTGCCATACTTTACTCCTTTTATACCGTTATACTGTTAGCAAAAGCTTCTTCAAAATTATCCAGTTTGGGTTCGATTACAACCGGGGCTTCAAAGCAATCTGCTAAAGCTTCCTGGGTTTTCAATCCATTTCCCGTGATGCAAATAACAGTTGTTTCGTCGGGTTTGATTCGACCCTGCTCTACCAGCTTTTTGGTAACTCCAACCGTTACCCCACCCGCAGTTTCCGTGAATATGCCTTCTGTTTCTGCTAATAGCTTCATGGACTCTTTCACCTCATCATCAGAAACATCTTCGCCATAACCCCCACTCGTGTTTGCCGTTTTAATACCGTAATATCCATCCGCCGGGTTGCCAATAGCGATGGATTTAGCGATGGTATTTGGTTTTACCGGTTTAATATTGTCACTTCCATTTTTGATGGCGGTGGTTACCGGGGAACAGCCTGTAGCCTGTGCTGCAAAAACTTTGGTTTGAACTTTGTCAACCAGCCCCAACATTTCAAACTCGTGAAATGCCTTCCAGATTTTTGTGATCAGTGAGCTTCCTGCTACGGGGACCACAACATTATCCGGGGTTTTCCAGCCCAGTTGCTCGGCTATTTCATATCCATAGGATTTTGATCCGTCACCATAATAAGGGCGGATGTTGATGTTAACAAAAGCCCATTTGCGGGTATCGCCAATTTCACTGCATAAACGGTTAACGTCATCATAGCTTCCTTTAACCGCTATCAATTGGGTACCATAAACAAGAGTGCCTAATATTTTACCCGCTTCAAGTCCGTCGGGAATGAAAATGCAACTTTTCAATCCCGCTTCTGCGGCGTGGGCTGCAACAGAGTTTGCCAGGTTTCCTGTAGAGGCGCATGAAACGGTATCGAACCCAAACTCAATTGCTTTGGAGACTGCAACCGCAACGACCCTGTCCTTAAAAGAGAAGGTGGGGTGATTAACACTGTCATTTTTTATGTAGAGGTTATTTAACCCCAGGACTTTTCCAAGGTTTTTAGCTTTAACCAATGGGGTAAACCCGGTGTGTAGTCCCACCTTTGGGTCTTCGTCGATGGGAAGCAGGTCTTTATACCGCCACATGGTGGGAGGTCCCGCCTGGATGGACTCTTTGGTTACAACCTTTTTAATGGCTTCATAGTCGTAGTTACACTCCAGAGGACCAAAACAAAATTCACAGACGTGAATCGGCTCTTTGGGAAATTCTTTTCTACATTCTTTACAAATTAAACCTTTTACATGACCCATCCAACAATTCCTCAAATTTTTAAACAAGCAGATAGATTGCCTGTTTGATTAATTTTATTTAGCTAAAAATATTGGTTAAAGCTAAAGTAACGTTCTCCGGTATCTGGCAATACAACGACAACATTTTTACCGGGGCCTAATTCTTTTGCTACCTCATTTGCCGCACAACATGCAGCCCCTGCGGAGACCCCAACTAATAGTCCTTCTTCCTTTCCAAGTCTCTGTGCGTATAAAAAAGCATCCTCATCAGTAACAGGGCGAATATGATCCAGAAGATCCAGATTTAAAACATTGGGCTTGAACCCTGCTCCTATACCCTGAATCTTGTGAGGTCCGGGCGGGTTTCCAGATAGGACTGCCGAAGTCGCGGGTTCCACACCAACTATTTTTACATTGGCATTGTGCTCCTTTAAAACTTCGCCAACCCCTGTTACCGTTCCTCCGGTTCCAATTCCTGCTACAAATCCATCGATTGATTCCCCGTCCATGGCTTCAATAATTTCGGGAGCCGTTGTTTTTCGGTGGACTTCCGGATTGGCCGGGTTATTAAACTGTTGGGGCATGAAATAATCCGGATTTTCCGCCAACAGTTCTTCAGCCCTTTCTATGGTGCCTTCCATTCCAAATTCGGCCCGGCTAAGTTCTGTTTTTGCACCAAAACTTTCCAGAATCATCCGCCTTTCGGTGCTCATATTTTCCGACATGACGAGAATGACATTATACCCTTTAATGGCACCTACCAGTGCGAGGCCAATTCCTGTATTTCCGCTTGTCGGTTCAATGATGGTAGACCCTGGTTTTAAAAGACCCTTTTTCTCAGCATCTTCCACCATGGCCAGAGCAATTCGGTCCTTAACACTGCCCCCTGGGTTGAAAAATTCCAGTTTGGCATAAATGTTGGCACCATTTTCGGGAATAACGTTATTCAGTTTAACTAATGGTGTGCCACCGATCAACTCTAAACTATTAACAAATTTGGATTTAAGCATTTTGACCCAAATGAAAGCGAATTATTTTCTGGTTTGTTATTGAAAGTCCACCTTGGCAAGCCATTAACAGGCGAACGAAGGAGAAATTATATCCTAAAAGAAACAATACTATGCTTTAGATCGGCTATGAATTCAAGCCATTTATGGGATTTTAGGGGGAGAAAAAATCAACTCCTTGACTGTCTGTTTTTGCCTAGCCCACGTAGGCGCTTTTTGAATTGCTGGGTCACGAATTGGGAGTCTTCTTCGTTGGATATGACATGGGGGGTGATGAATATCATCAACTCGGTTTTTTGAAGAGTGGTGGATTCGGTACCAAACAATCTGCCAACCACAGGCAAATCTTTAAGAAATGGGACTCCAGATACCGTATCGGTCGTATTGGTTCGCATAAGGCCGCCCATCACCAGAACCTGATTATCTTTTAAAACTACCTCAGTATTCACCTGGCGGGTATTGAAAGAGGGGGTATTTCCCACATCCGCACCCCGGCTGGAAATTTCCTGGTTAATTTTTAAATTAACAAAGTTTTCGGAATTGATTTTTGGAGTGATATCCAATTTGATTCCGACACTTCGAAATTCAACCGTGGTCGATGTTACAGGTTCCACAGTATTGGTGGTTAGGGTTGTCGAGTTGATCGGGATTTCATCGGTAATGGAAATGTTTGCCGCTTTATTATCCGAGGTTACGAGTATGGGATTTGCAAGAACATTGGCTTTTGAATCCGATGCAAAAAGCTGCAACTGTGCAACGACTTTCGTGGGATCTCCAATAAAGAAACTACCCCCGGGAAGAAAGGATGCCGTAGCTGTATCGATTCCTGCTCCAAGTAATGTGTCTCCTGTTCCAAGAGCCTTGTTCGCTCCCCCTGCAACCGTTGTTGAACCTGCAGTTCCTTTAAGTGCGAAATCCACGCCGATATCTGTGGACTCATCGACAGTGAGATCAACAATGAGAACTTCAATTAAAACCTGTTGAGGAAGCAGGTCGAGTTTGTTTATGAGGGCCAAAATAGCCGGGTAATTCCTTGGGCTGGTCCGGATGATAAGCGAATTGGTATCCGGGTCGGGAATGATAGTAATATCGCCTTCAATATCTTCATTGATATCACCCGTCAACTCCAGATTGGGTCGGGTGGTGTTTGTTGTATTGTCTGTTGAAGTTTGTGTCGTAGCTCCCGATATATTTGCTGTCGACGGGTTATTACTATTGTTTGTCGAAGAATTTGCCTTGGTATTATCAGAAGTTGTTTCACCGGTGAAGATCCCATTTAGCAAACCGGACAGCGCAGCCGCATCCCCATTTTGGACATAATAAACAAACGTGCTCACCTCTCCTTCGGAAACAGGCTGATCAAGACGGTTCACCCAAAACTCGATGGTGGGCAAAATTTTGTCAAAGGCGTTTACCACCAAAACGGAATTGAGTCGGGTGAGGGAAAGGAAAGAGAGTGAATCGCCTAATGCTTCCTTATACCCCATCGATGTAAATATTTCCTCGAGTTCTTTAACCAGGGTTTCCGAATCTGCATTGCGTAATTTATAAAGTTGAATGTCTGATGATGCCAGTTTGTCAATATCAAGTGCTTGCACAACCTTGATGATACGCTTAACGTTATAAGCCATTTCGATCATCATCAAATTGTTGGTTTCGGGAATCTCAATGAAACTCGCGTTGGTCGTCAACAAGGGGCTGATGATCTTTTTCATGGACTCAACAGAAATATACTTCAAAGGCACAATTTGAATGATCATGCGTTCCTTGTCAGGTATGTTGGGATCGTTCGAATAATGAATGCTTAAAGGCTTCTTGGCGGCATCCGGTGCCTGAAGGAATCGGTAAAAATTACCGCTTTTAACGACAGCGACATTGTTCAAGGCAAGGATTTGCTCAAGGACAGAATAGAGATCTTCAACGGGAATTTTGTTAAAAGTCTGCAATGTGACTTTTCCTTCAACACTTCCTTCAATGACATAGTCGATTTTAAGGAGTTCACAAAAAGTTGTGATGACATCGTAAAGTTCAGTTCCTTCAAAGTTCAGGGTGATGTGTTTTGCCTGCTTGAGTTCTTCAGGGAGTTTGGGTTCAACTTCAACTATCGTTTGGATTTTGTCGAGTGAAGTGTCCTTTTTCTTTTGCAGTTCTATCTTCTCAACTTTGTTCTCAAAAATATCGCTGTTTGGAGATAAGGGTGCTTCCGGTTCAATTTTAGCTTTCACCATTTCAGAAGCCTTTTCGACCTCTGCAGTTAAATCTTTGGCTATGAAAAATTTGTTGCCCAGGCTATCCCGAACCAGATACCATGTTCGACCATTATCAAAACCCCTTTCTACACGAACCAGTTCAAACTCGTCATCTTTGGCAGCATTTCCAACCTTCAGGTATTTATTTCCCGGCCCTCTGCGCAACGGTGTGTTGTCGCCGGTAACACGGATCTTTTTTGCTTCCTGCTGAGGTTGAATTTTCTTTAACTTGTTCTTGTCAATCAACTCCTCAGTAGGGTTTTTCGTTTCATTAGAGACAGTTTTTTCCGGAAGCTTCATGGCATCAATAGAGTCGGTTTTGTTTTTCAACCGATTCATTGTTGATTTTTTATTTAAGCTGCACCCATGTATAAACAGAGACAGGGATATTAAATAGATTGTGATAAGTTTTTTGTTCATATTTTTTTTCCGCCTTCCGGTTCCAGCTCCTTTATAAAACCTGTTACCAACAGGCGAGTTTGCAGGTCTTCGGGTTCTTTTTTGTTTAATCTTCTCGACCGAAATTCTTCAATCACTAAAAATTTTTGGTGGTTTTCGATTCGCATTAAAAATAAGGACAGGTTTTTCAAGCTGGAACGGACAGTAATTTGTACCGGGACAGCCAGTAACCCTTCAATAAATTTGGGTTTTTCTACCCGTGTTTTTTCAATGGTTACTGTTCCATTCGAAAAGCCCTGCAGTAGCTTTTGCAGCCCGGCGGCTGCAAGACCGGGTTCTTTTTCCGCCAAAAACTTTTTTTGCAGAGAAGATTTTATGTTTTTATTTGCTGCTTCCTTTGCCTGGTAATAGGAGGTCTGGTTCAAAACCTCATAATATTTTTCAATGAAATTGATCTTGTCCTTTATTTTTCCATTAATGGAAATCTGTTTTTCATAAATTGGTTCCGCAACTAAAAAGAAAAACAAGTAGCAGACAACAAAGATCCCGCCGCCCCATAAAAATTTTTTATCTCTTTCTCCAATGTTAAGCGTCATAACTGGGGCTCCAGTTTTGCCCGGATCGTGAATTTTTCCCCGATCGATTCTCTGATAATTGAACCCACAAACCCGGTTTTTTTAAAGCTTGGTGATTTTTCAATCAGAGGAACCAGTTTTGAAGCCGCTGGTGAAAATCCTTTTATTTCCATTTCACCTTTTTCGAATTTAATATTTGTCAGCCAGGTATCCCTTGGAAGAGACTGGCTTAATCGGTCGAGCAGGGGAAGCTTTGCCGGATATTGTTTGTCGATCGCATTTAAAATATCCACATACTGCTGGATCGAAATATGTTCCAGGTCTATTTTTTCCAGACTCGCAACTTCTCCTTTAATTTCTTTTAATTGGTTGTCCAAAGAGTTGAGCGTTTTGTTGTTGTAGTAGATTTGGCTGCCAATCCAGCCGCCAATGCAAAGCACAATAGTTGCGGCAAGTGCCAGTGAGGTCTTTGGGTTTGACTTGCTTCTTTTGGGTCTCAGGTCATTGGGCAATAAGTTGGTTTGGATCTTTTGAATTTTAAGTCCTGATAAGGCCAAGCCCAAAGCAGTCATCATATGACTGGCAGAAAAAGATTGGGATGATGCCGGGGTAACAGAATCGGGAGCATCAAATAGAATGGTTGAAACCTCGGTTTCATTTTCAATGTTGTTGGTAATCTGCGAAGCAAGGGGCCCACCTCCAAAAATATAAATCTGGTCCACGGTCTCATTTTCTTCAATTTTCTGGCAGGAAGACAGAGCTTGCTCCAATTCCTCCACAACTTTTTGGGATATGGCCTCAGAAAGTTTTTCTATCGAACCAGGCGATGCATCTTTGGTTGGAAACGCATTATTTCCTTTCAAATTGTCCCAGGTCTGGCTTCTTGAGAATTCAATGATTCCATTCTTGATTAAAACTATATCCAGAGCTCTTGGGCTGATGTCCGCCAAAGCAGAAACACCGGTGTCCTTGGGTTGAACCGGTATTGTGAGGTTTGCGTTTATAAAGGTTGAAACATCGAGGATCGTGGGTTTTAAATTCAGTTTGTGAATGAGTTCAAGATAGTAATCTGCAATTTCTTTTTTAATTGCAGCAGAAGCTACGTGAAACACATTTCCCGGTTTTGGATTGAGCTGGTAGGTGTAATATAAATTTTCAAGACCCGATGAAAAATGGCGTTCCAGTTCAAAATCAACCATGGATTGCACGGTTTTTATGTCCGGGGCGGGTAGTTCAAAGGTTTTAAACATTATGAGACTTCTGGGAAGGCTTACCACTACTGATTCCGGCCAGGAGTTGTTTTCGATTAAAAATTTGTTTACCTGGTTCAGGAAGTGCTTCTCAGCTTTTTCGTCTTTGCCCGTCAGTAGTTTTAGTTCAATAAACTCACCTGCGAGTACTTCAGCCATGCGAAGCTTTTTCCCGATGAGGGTGAGGGCAACAGAATCTTCCCGAATATCGATCCCTAATGATTTTTCAAGAAATACTGATTTCATAAGTTCAATACGTTGTCATTCCAATAATGAATAACCATTTGTGGTGTTCCATCCTTTACAGTTTTTTCTACCACCGCTTCTACCGTATGCTCTGTTCTGCTATCTGTAATTTTTCCGGTTGAGGTTATTCGGAAAAAATTAGATAGCGTGTCTGAATGATAGCCTTTCGAAGAAATGTTTCCCAAAATTTCACTCACTTGTTCGGGTTGATATAAAATTTCCAACACCTCTTTGCTGGCTGTATTCGGGTTCACCGCTGCAATTTTGTAAACGGTGAGAAAATTCACAATTCCTTTATATTGTTTTTCATCGTCTTCTTCGTCTTCTCCTTCGTCTTCAGAACCGTATAGAATCTCTTTTGTGATGCCTCGGACTTTTAAGAGTTCATCCAGCGTTTCAATCTTCCCATTTTTGGCAAAGTAGGGTGGGCTTTGCTGTCTGTAATAATCATCTTCAGCGCCATTGAGTCGATGGTTCTTGTCTGCATCGATCCAGTCCAGTATGGAATCGGATATGGTGCTCCTTTCGATTTTGTCTTCGACCCCGGAGTATTCAAGAAGTTTGTCCAGCGTATTTTTATCCGCTGAGTTAATGGAAATTTTTCCATTTTCATCTCGAATGGTGTAGGTGATGGTTCCATTCTCCAGTTCGATGTCTGTTCTATTGACAATGTCAAAATCTTGAACCTCTTCTTCACCCTCTAATTCTTCCGTAGTTTCGGTCGCTGGGTTCTGTGGTTGAGCTCCTGTTTGGTTTCCCGTTTGGCTGCCCGTCGGTTTAATATTTCCGGTAATCCACCCATGTTCTTCATGGATCGAGTGGAACCGTGCTTCCTTAAAAAGTTCAGCTAATGCTAAATTTAGGCCTGCTTTAGATAAATAATAGCTTTCCGTATCCTCTTTATAATTCCTGGTGGTGTTGACCTCCATTTTCATGGAAAAGGCAAATTCTGTTGCCAAAGCGATCAGAATGACCAAAACCCATAAAACTGCTATCAGGGCAATGCCTTTCTGGTTGTTATCAGGCTTTGTCATTTTCCTTTTCCTTCTTCTTGGGAACTGCAATTTCCATTCCAGAATTAAGTAAAACTACTATTGGAGCCGAAAAAAAGGTTTCAGAATCCTCTTCTTTTTCGGCATTTTCCTCGTCCATTTTTGGGGTGATTCCTATGGATATTTCCACAGCCCTTGGCAGGGAAATTTTATTGGCTTTTTCAAATGCCAGGGTGGGGTTGGTTGGGGTCTCCTGATCGACTTGGAAGGGGTCCATAGCAATCCGGTTGACCCATTCGCCGGAATGGGTCGGGCTGTTTGAATCACTGGTATCTTCAATTTCACTGGGTTGAAGTTTCTTAACCTGGTAGTAGCGCAACTTTAATTCGGTAACATCCTCAGCCAGCAGGAAATATTGAGTGGTTTCTTCTTTGGGAATAATGCGGGAAAAAATATCACCTTGCGATATTTCTTTCTCCATTAGTATCAATCCCTGTTTTTCTGAATCCGGATGTTTCCCCGTATAAAACTTTACTTCATGAATCCAGGAACCCTGATCGGTTGCTGTAATGGGGGAAGCAAAGGTGACAAACCTCAAGGATTTGGAATCTCCATCAAACGCCATGATCCTGTGACCTTTTTCGATGGGAACCCCATCTTTCTGAGATACAAATACCGGATAGGTTGATTGAAGTTTCTGGGTGAGATGTTCTGTGATAATTCTAAGACGCTGGTAGACATCTGCTTTTTTCTCGCCTGCATCCCGTGCGGTGATACCCAGCCGGACTCCACCCAGGCCAAAAGCGACTATGATCGCTACAATTGCCAGAGCTAAAATAAGCTCAAGCAGGGTGAAGCCACCTTGATTGTTTGAGACTGTTTTTTTTAACAATTTCATCAGTTTCCTGAAACATGTGCGGTTCCCGAGCCACTAATGTTAACTGTGCTGGAGCCACAGATGTTTGTGCTTGTGGGTGCTTGGGTTGATGTTGAAGCGTCTGACTGCGAGGTGTCATCCTGACCATCAGAACTGATGGACCCGGCTCCTCCTTTGAACAATTGCTCCAATTTTGTATCTACAACGGGATGGGTCTGTCCTTCCAGTCGCAGGGTTGCCAGTTCAATATTCCGGGCGTTTCCATTGTCGTTCCATAAAACTTTCAACAATACTTTTTGTAACTGTATGCTGGAGTCTTCGTCATTCAACTCCGAATCGTAGGGAGAGATATTCAGTTCCCAACGATAATTTTCTTCGTTTTTAAAATTTCCAGAACTGTCATCTACTGCAAAATTTTGAATCGCCAGCTCATTCATTTTCGAGTTTGCGAGAGTGACGGCTTTGAGGTACTGTCCTGAAAAGTCGACCGAGCGTACACTGCCCGAGAAAAGATTGAGCACGGCAAGGAAACCTCCCGCCAGAATTGCCAGCGCAACGACAACTTCAAGGAGGGAGAACCCGGTTTCACTCCTCAACAAGTTCGATTTTGGATTTTCCTGTGATTGGATCAATTTTGATTGCATACACAAGTGGCTCGTCTTCACTTTCAGAAGATTGCAGGTGAATGGTTCCCGCACTTGAGTTTCCTCGGGGATAAAAATTTATAACAAAGGTTCCGTCAGAGAAGTTTTCTTCGTCCCCCTCATAGTTTTTGATTCGTACCGATTCATCAAGGGTTTTTGTTTGTGTAACTTCTTTCTCTTTTGGAATCGCAAGCCAATACTGGTTTTCATTGATGTTTGCATTGAAGGTAAATAAGGTTTTTTTAGTGATGGCTTCGCTACGGGCAAATTGCAAGGCCGAGGCCATTTGCCGGGCCTCGGATTGGAGCTTGATGCGATCCAATGTTGAAACCACAAAGGGCAGGGTGAGCCCGGCGATTAAAGCCATCAAAAACAGAACCAGAAGTATTTCCAGTAATGTGAAACCGCCATTTCCCAGACAGCGTGGTTTATTCAAAGTTTTTCCAACTGACAATGTCCATGTCAGTGCCTTCTCCTCCTTCCGCATTGTCGGCACCGTATGAAATTAAATCGTATCCCCGGCCATCTTTTCCCGGAGACTCGTAAATATAATCATTTCCCCAAGGGTCTTTGGGAACATCTTTTTTAAGATAAGATTTAATGGCTTCGAGACCTTCGTCGCTGGTGGGGTACTTGTGCTTTTCCAATCGATAGAGGTCAAGGGCCTGGCCTAACAACTCGATTTGAGCCTGGGCGTCCTGTTGCCTCGCTTTATCAACACGCCCAAAGAGTTTGGGAGCAACGGCACCGGCAATCATGGCAATAATTACCATGACCACCAGAATTTCAATCAAAGAAAACCCTTTTTGGTTTAAGACTTTACTGATTTTAAATTTTTCCTTCATATACGTTCCTTTTTGGAATCCTTGTTTGTTAGAAAGGCATGCCTGAACCACCCATGATGGGAAGCAAAATAGCAATCACTATAAATCCAATCATAACCGCCATTAGTAGAATCATTAGTGGTTCAATCAGAGCTATAAGTTTTTTTATCGATGTAGCAACCTCTTTATCGTAAGTTGCAGAGACTTTTGTCAGCATTTCATCAAGCGCCCCGGAAGTTTCACCGACGGTAATCATATGGACTGCCATCGGAGGAAAGACCCCTGCTTCTTCCAGCGGGCCAGACAGCCCTTTACCTCTTTTCAATGCCTGTTTAAGGTTCAAAACAGAATTGGATATTACCCGGTTGATTAAAATAGATTGAACGATTCCCATGGCCTGCAGAATGGGAACTCCGCTTTTAAGCAGTGTAGCCATGGTCAGGCTAAACCGGGAGACTTCTATTTTTTTTATCAAGGGGCCAAACATGGGCAGTTTTAACAATAGTGTATCCCATTTAAGTCTGCCTTTATCTGTTTTTAAATAAAGCATGAAGGTGGCAACCGTTCCGACAGTTCCAATGATGAGTCCTGCCCAATAGTTTGTTATCAGGGAACTGAGCCCGAGTAACAATTGCGTAGGTAGGGGAAGGGCTCCACCCATGTCTACAAATATCCTTGAGAACTGAGGAATAACGAAAGTAATCAGGAAAATGACAACCCCGCAGCCAATGAGAACCAGAATGGCCGGGTAAACCATTGCCGAACCAATGCTGTTTTTCAGGTCTTCTGACTTTTCCATAAACATGCCGAGTCGCGAAAGGGTGTCTCCCAAAATTCCTCCGGCTTCACCCGCGCGGATCATATTGACGTATAATTTTGAAAAAACCTTGGGATGTTCTGCAAGGGCATCTGCAAAAGAACTTCCGCTATGGACCCTTTTTCTTATATCAGCAAGTATTGCCGTGGTTTTTTCTTTCTCCGCAAGTTTCACAAGCGTGGATAAGGCTTCATCCAATGTAAGCCCAGAATCAATAAGGGTTGCCAGTTGCTGGGTGATGGTCATCAAGTCTTTGGTGGGAATGGGGGAGCCCCAGCTTGGCAAAGAAAAGCTGACTCCAGCAGAAAGTTTAGATGGACTTTTTCCTTCTGAAACTTTTACGGGAAAATAGTTCAGCTTCCGAATTTTTTGCACAGCACCTTTATAATCGGAGGCGCTGATATCGCCTTCTACATATTTTCCGTTTTGGTCCGTGGCTTTGTAATAGTAAACCGTCATGGTTTGCCTTTTTCGTTTCTACGAAAGCTGTCGTCTTAGTTTCTATCGTTCAGAGTGACTCGGAGAATTTCTTCAACCGTGGTGATTCCCTTGATAACCTTGTCCCAGCCATCTTCCCTTAAGGTGGTCATTCCTGTTTTGCGGGCCTGATCACAAATGGTTTGTGCGGTGGATTTTCTTAGGATAAGTTCCCGTATTTCATCATCGATAACCAGGAGTTCGTAAATTCCACACCTGCCGCGAAACCCGGTCTGGCTGCATGCTTTACAACCTTTGCCATGATAGACTTTCATGTTTTCTTTTCCCAGTTGAGCCATTTCGGCACGCAGGGTTGGGGTTAAAGGCGCTTCTTCTTTGCAATCCGGGCAAATCACGCGGACCAGCCTTTGTGCAAGCACACCCAGGAGGGCTGAAGAAATCAGAAAGTTTTCGATACCCATATCGAGCAATCTTGTGATGGCTCCCGCTGCATCGTTGGTGTGAACTGTACTGAAAACCAGATGGCCTGTCAGTGCCGCCTGGATGGAGATCTCCGCAGTTTCAGGATCACGAATCTCACCGACCATGATTACGTCAGGGTCTTGTCGAACTATGGAGCGCAGGCCGCTGGCAAAATTGAGTCCGATTTGAGATTTAACATGAATCTGGTTGATACCTCGCATCTGGTATTCCACCGGATCTTCAACGGTGATGATTTTCTTGTTCGGCGTGTTGATTTTGCTTAAGGCTGCATAAAGGGTTGTGGTTTTTCCGCTACCGGTAGGGCCGGTGACCAGAAGTTTGCCGTAAGGTTTTTGAATCAGCGTTTCCAGTTGCTCGTGAACCTTTTTCGGGAAGCCCATTTGGCTGATGTCTAACACCAGGCTGCCTCGATCCAGAATCCTCATGACCACACTTTCCCCATGCAGGGTAGGAAGCGTGGAAACACGCATATCGATGTCCTTGCCAAGAATTTTTAGTTTGATCCTTCCATCCTGTGGCAGTCTTCGTTCGGAGATATCCAGCTTTGCCATAATTTTGATTCGAGTGGTGATGGCGGAACTCAGACGCTTGGGAGGCGAATCGAACTCGTGAAGGATTCCGTCAATTCGATACCGCAATAGAAGCTCATCCGCAAAAGGTTCCAAATGGATATCACTGGCGCGAGACTCAATGGCTTCGCTGATGATGTGATTCACCAGTTTGATAACCGGTGCTTCCGAAGCCATGTCACGGATATGCTCCGTACTTTCATCGTCGGAATCCAGGCCGTGAAGGTCATCGTCTTTGATATCTCCCACCATGCGGTCCATGGCGGAGCTGCCCCCTTCACCGTAATGGGCGTCTATGGATTCCAGAATATCCTGCTCACTGCTTAAAACAACCCGGATGTTTTTTCCAAGGGATACTTTTAAATCTTCGATAGTGTAAAGGTCAAAAGGATCGAATACAGCAATGACCAGAGTGTCGTCTTTCAGTTGCAGTGGGAATACCACTTTTTCTCTCAAGAATTCTTCAGAAATCGATAATCCCTCAACAGGAAGTCCGGACTTGGGGTACTGATCTTTTTTGACATAGGGCAGTCTCAACTCAGCACTTAATGTTTCAAGTAAAGTTGTGGAATGGATATATCCATGATCGACCAGAGTTTTACCCATGTAGCTGTTTGAATGCAGGTTGCCTGATTTGACTTCCTGCAGCACTTTTTCTGAGATCTTTTTATGTCTCAGTAATATTCGCTCTACGGGATTGACTTTTTTTAACATGGCAATTTATCTTCCTGAAATATGAGTGGCCACCGGTACTGTGCCAGATGTCTCCGCTCCTGAAATTCGGAAAACGGGGGCGGGTGCTTTGGTTACAGGTGTCGGAATGCGACTGGGCTTTAGCTTGGGTTTGGGCTTTGCCGTCGTAGTTCTAACCGGACGATTTTTCACCGGAGTGGCGGTAAACTTTCTTGGGTCATATTTTTTATTTTTTTGAAACAATGATGTCCCTTCCCGATGAATTACCTTTTCGGGAGAACGTTTGGCTAACCGAATCCGTACCACTCGGCCTCTTTTATCATCAAGCGTTACACTGGTTTTATCGATATCCGTCAATTCAAAATCTCCTACAACTTGTCCCAGAGAATATCCTTTTTTCTTCACACTTTTTTCTACGGGCCGGTTTCCCTGAATCGACCAGTATTTTCCCTCTAGGATAGCAATTTTTGTGCCTCCCAACATCAAAATCCCTTTAAGGGCAAGGTTTGGAGGCGGTACTGAGGGTTTGTTGGGGGCTGGTGTTGCAACAGGTCGGGCCGCCGGGGGTGGAACATATTCCCGCCTTTCTTTTCTGAAAATATTGCCCTTAACCACCTGGTTGACCGTTCCTGAATTGTAGCCGGGTCTGCTAACTACCAAATTCTTCAGGGTTTTCGGCGGTTTCCCCACGGATGCCCCATCCACGCGGGATGGGTATGCGGGATGCGTCCATATTCTGACCGACAATGTGGCCAGAGTAATTATGGTGAGCACAAAAACCAGATTGATCGCAGGAAAAAATTTATTCACGGGTACAGGTAACCCCAAGGTTTGCTCCGTCTAACTTAATGAATTTATTGACTTTTGTCAAGGTAATACAAAATTTTGACGGATTTCCAGAATGGAAAATATGTCACAATTTAGGGTTTGCCATAGACAAATTCAACCCGGATCCGGTTTCAGATTAATTCAGGCCCTACTTTATTTGCGGAAAATTCGATGAAGACCTTTAAACAATTATAGTTGCCCCTTCAGCAAGGGAGGTCGGAAAAACGATTTTGAGAGAGTGTGGTTGGTTCAAATGAAAAGTAAAAAAGGCCGCATGCGGAAGGAAGGTGCCTTCCAACCGCAGCGGCCTTTAGTTTTAAAACAAAACTAAGGAATTATTTCTTCCCTTTTTTCTTGGTTGCCCGGGAGTTGTTATTTCCCTGGTCATGAGGAACAGATGCAGAACAAGATGCCTGTGCGGTATTGCCACTTGCATCGGTCGCGGTAATCTCGATCGTGTAATCACGTTGACCGAGGTTACCTGCTCTTTCTGCTCTCAAAGATACTTCATAACCTGAACTGGTACTATTTACTGTCCAGTCCGGATCGGTGTTTCCATCACCTGTGCCATTGATCGGCTGATTGCTGGTAACAGCAACGCTGAACGTAGCATCAGGATCAGCAATGTCGCTTACGGAACCCGTAGATACCAGAACCATTTTGTGGTTCGGGGGCCAGAGTTTATCCGTCAAGCAGGCGTTGCTGATATCAGGCGGAGTAGTATCTGTGATTGTCACAGTTTGTGTTTCTGTAGAACAATTTGGAGTCGGAATCGCTCCATCACAAGCTGTCCAGGTGACCGTAGTCGATCCTACTGGATAAGGACCGGCATTGTCGTTTGTCAAAGATACAACTCCTACCGCATCCGTTGCACTGGTTACCGCAGCAATATCTACAGGAGTGGTTGGCCCCGTTGCTTCGACGGTAATGTCCTGCGTGGTGATAGCAGGTGGGGTGGTGTCAACAACTGTTACGGTCTGTGTTGCAGTGGAACAATTTCCTGCCGCATCACATGCTTCCCAAATGACCGTTGTCGATCCCAAAGGATAAGGACCGGCATTGTTGTTTGTCAAAGTCACAGGTCCTACCGCATCCGTAGCACTGGTCACTGCAGCAATGTCCACCGGAGTGGTTACGCCTGTAGCTTCTACCGTAAGATCCGAAGTCGTAATGGCAGGTGCGATGGTGTCCTGAACAATGACCTGAACCGTGTCGGGATCACTGTCAACCGTTCCGTCATTTACTATCAGGGTTATGTTGTGTGTTCCTGCACTCAGATGTACACTTGGGTTTGCAACGGTGTCACCTGTAGACCAATTATAGGTCAACGGATCACCGTCCGGATCGGATGAACCGGAACCATTCAGCGTGACGTCAGAACCCGTAGGACCCTCCTGTTCTACCGTTTGATCCGGACCTGCGTCTGCAACCGGCGGTTGATTTGGCGGTGTTTCCCAGATCACATCGGCAGTGTTGGAAGTTTGTGTTGTGCCGTTGCCGTCTATAAACGAAGCCACCACCCGATCTGTACCTTCATTGTTTCCGGTATAGGTGAAACTGACCTGTCCATTGGCATCTGTAGTACAACCGGCATTGTTACAAGTTCCACTGGCTCCTGCATTGGCACCATCCACCATAAAATCTACCGTTACCCCTGCAGCAGGTGCGAGAGGATTTCCATCTTCCGCCGTTGCGGTAAGCGTGTGTTGATCACCGGTTGTCAAAGTAGTATTGGGCGGATCTAGTTCGATATTTCCTTGAATGGTTACCTGCACCCCACCCAGCATGATGACATGATCGACTGAGCGGCCATCAAACTGCCGGTTGCCGTTATGATCGTGGTATGCCAGAACCTTAAGACCCGAAAATCCTGCAGGACCGGTGAAGGTGTTATGGTAACAACAATGACTCAATCCGGTGGTGCCTGGGGCTATGATGTTCATATCCGGAGTCGGGAAAATATTGGTGCTGTGACCCGTTCCTCCAATGGTCAAAGGGACAGGTAACCAGCCATAGCGGTTGGAAAGTCCGTTCTCCGTCAAAGCAAAGAGTCCACCTCCATTATTATTGACGAAATCAGCAATGTCGGCTTGCCGGGCATTCAAAGCGGTCATTTGAGTTGAGGTTATTCCACCACCCGTATTTCTATTGTCGGATGGAATATAAATCATTGCATAATCGGAAAAATTGGCATTTGCAATTTCTGTGGTAGTCCTGGCATGCGTGATTGCCACATTTGGGCCACCATGAGTTGGGGTATTCCAACCATTTAGGGAAGAAAGCGCACGACCGCTGTTTACGCCAATGGCCAGAATACCGGAACCGCTGGATTGGGAGTTGTTCACTATAAAGCTCAGCGTTTTGCCGATCATCTGTCCGCAACGTGAACCTTCACAATGGCCGCCATCATCAGAATCATCACCGCTGAGTACGATGGGCCCCCCCCATTGCAGATGCTTGTCCGGCCGTGGCCAGAATGATTGCCAGCAAAAACACCGCAAGCAATGGAAGTCTTTGTATCAACTTTTTCATTCTTTTCTCCCTTTTGAGATTGTTAAAATTAGTTAGAAATTTTTTTAGTTGTTTTCAGAGTTTTCAGATTCGATTTGTTGCGCGGCGGCTTCTTCGGTAGCCAACTCTGCTGGAATTAAATTTTCAGCGACGGCCTGAGCCAAAGTGGCCTGCGATTTTTCGTCGCCAGATAAAACCAGGGCGTTGATGATTTTCTGTTGCAGAACCGGCCCTCCATTTGCCGTAGCTTTAAACAGTTCCCTAACTCCAATATCTGTTGCTATTTGTGCAAGACTAGCTGCAGCAGCATCTTGTACCAGAGGGTCGTTGCCAACGAAGGCTGAGGTCAAGGAGGTGATAGAATTAGCTTGTCCCAACTCACCTAAACTTTGCGCTGTGAGGGATTGGACCCAGGGTTCTTCGCTTGATTGCAGAAGGTTTGTCATTTTTACCGCTCCCCCTTGGGGATCCAGCTTTTTATAAGCCTCTAACGCTTCAAAAAAAACGTGACCGTTCCGTGCCTGATTGTATAAATCAGGTTGAATTAAAATGTCTCCCAACGCTTCCAGAGCTTCCTTAATTTCTTCTTCAGTTCCGGATTCCAACAATGTCTTGAGAATTCTTTTTGTCTCCAGCATTTTTCCCTGGAGTATGGCATTGCCGAGTGGAGACTTAACGATGGCCAGCAATCGGAGTCTCACTGTATTAGTTTGTGCTTTTGATTTTAGTTTTTCCTCGCCTTTACCCCGATTTGTAATAACACTTCTGGGTAAAGCTTCTTTTCTGGAAAGCAGCATGACTTTGGTGAGGTTGGGTGTTTCATCTTTTCCTGTTGTGGGTTCTGAGGAATAGAAAAATACCGAGTTGACTCCCTGCAACAGTCGGTCAATGGTTTCCTTTAAAGTGAGGTCTTTAAGATTGATTTCTACAAACTCATCAAGAATGCTTGCGTCGGATGATTTAACGCTCAGTCCGGTAACCTGGACAATTCTCTCCATTACGTTTTTTAAAGAAACGTTTTTGGCCCGAATGGATATCCGGCGGGTTTCATTATTTTTAAGAACTTCCAGAATACTTTGTTCCGACTTGAAGGCAGTTGTTGCCTTAGCCAGACAGGGAAAGATGGCGCTGAAAACTAAAACTGTAATGCAGGAAAATAAAAACCAAGAGAGCTTCATGGGAGGGGGTCGAGTTTTAACTAATTGATAAAATGAATTTTATGCCGGGGGTTTTAGCTTGGAAACTTTAATTACCCAGCTTTTTTAAAGCGTGTGTATCTTACGAAATTTCAAGGTAAATTAATATCCCACAAATGTGGGGGGTGTTTGGATTAATGGATATACTTTGTTTATAATTGCCCTTTTACTGAATTGGGAGAGAGTGAATTGAGCGCACAGTCTTTGATGGATGAATTATTAAAATGTTTGCCGCTTCGGGTTTACGGTCGGGGTGCTGTATTAACCCTTTTGCGTGAAATGGGATTTCAGGTCAAAAACAAAACACCTCTGGAAGTTACGGATATTTACCGAGATGACAACTCCGGTGAGTTGGTTTGTAAAATAACTCCTGATGGCAAGGGAGATT
>JAYNIA010000025.1:0-35259 GCA_038108555.1 Nitrospinota bacterium
CCTGATTTAATCGTTTCGTAGAAAGGACGAACGACTTTGTCTGCATTGAATTCAAAATCCAGGTCAATGGTTTGGCCCGCTGAGATTTTGATTTTACGGGTGTGATTTTTCATCAAATAATGCCAGGCAGTCAGTTTGTATTCTCCGGGAGGGATATTTTCGATTTTAAAGTTGCCATCATTTTCTGTTTTAAAATAATAAGGGTTTTGAACCCGATAGCCCCAGGTTTGCATGAATTCATGCATTCCGCAGATCATTTGCATGATTTTATAATTTTTCTTGAAAGTAACCTTTCCTTCAGAAACTTCCTCAGCAGGGATGGGAATGTTTAAAAGAATTTTCCCTCTTTCTTTTTGGTAAACTTGGCTGTTATGCATGACCGCATCTACATTATCTACTTTGAAGGTTTCCCCCTGGCGAATCAGGTTGACATCGGGGAAAAACTTGCAGTTCTCTGCCAATATGTTGATGGGCTCTTTGTTAAAAGGTTTCCCCGCTTCGACATGTTCCAATGCAATTACAACGTCTTTCAATCCACCATCGGGAGAGATTTTAAAATCGTTGAGAACCCGGTTCATCTCATCATCAGTGTCCACTTCGGCACACATATCGATATTTGGGAAAAGGATGAGATGGTAAATTCGGGGATAGGGCATTTTTCCTGTTAAAACCGCTTTTCCCTGGATAGTCCCTCCATTGGTCACTTCCATCTCCTGATAAGCCCAGCCCGAAGAGAATGCAAATGAAGAAATTGAAATTATTAATGTTGCAATGGAAAGTATTTTTTTCATTTCTTAGGGCCTCAATTATCGATTGCGTTGGAGTGGAAATTGAACAACAAAGCTTAATTGACTATTTGTTTGTGCGATTTAGTTTGGAAATTTGCTTGTTGAATATCCTTATTGGCACATAACCCCTTGTTATTCAAGGAGTTTATGCGGTGAATTTTAGAGAAAGGTCTTGTGGGAAATATGACAACCAGCTTGTTGACCCCATCGAACTTTCGTATAAAACCCATTGGATTAAAAGGGTTATTCCTTTTTTTATTATAATTTAAAGGCCAAGTCAAGGGTGAGTTTGAAGTCCATTTTCGCTTGTTTTTGCCTTAAAATTACAACTTTTTCCTCAAAAACTTGTAGGAAATGAAATCTCTTTAAAAAAAATTACCTATGATTTAAAATAAACACTTAGGTATTAAACTGTTGAGGATAAGACCCTTTTGCGATAAAAATTATTCCCTTTTTAGACCAGTGATGAAAAAAATACTAGCCCTTATATTTATTTTAGGATTAATTGCAGAAACCGCTTTTGCGGGGGTTCCAAAGCCTGGTGATAAGGCCCCCGATTTTTCCCTAAATACTCTGGATGGCAAACAGGTTTCTCTTTCGGATATGAGGGGAAAGGTGGTTCTAATTGGGATGTTCCATATTTGTGTCCCCTGTATGAATCAGGCCATGGAATTCAATAAAGTCAGGGAACAGATTAGTGAAGATCAACTGGCCATAATTGGGATCAATACCAATGGAGACTCCAAGGAAGCGGTTGCAAAATACCTATCCAAATTTCCCGAAAAGGTTCACTTCCCATATTTGATTGACCCGGTAAAATCTTTTTATCAGGACTATTTACAACGGGAGATGCCCACGGTTTTAATTATAGATAAAGAAGGAATTCTAAATGCAAGAGCTCCGGGTGTTGATGCGGAGCAGCTAATTCCGTACCTGAAAAAAATGCTTTAATTTATCATTCAGCAGGTAACTCCCTTCGATCCTTAAATTGGAGTTTTCATGACTCCCGTCCTCGTCCATTCAAAAACTACAAAATTCATTGGGTTGATTCTAATGGCGTGGTTGTGCTGTGCAAAAGTGGTTTATGGGGCAGATGCTCACAAAAACTACGGATGGTTGGTGCAGATGGGTTCATTTAAGAAAGAAGAGAATGCAAAACAATATATCAAAAAAATTAAAAAGAAAGGATACACTCCTTTTATAGAATCTGACCCCGAATCCAAATGGTATAAAATCCGTATCGGGCCTTACCCGTCCAAGGAGGAGGCAAGCCAGGTTGTTTTAGATTTAAAAAAAGCACAGGGAATTAAAGCAATTGTTCTAGCTTCGGAAAAAATGCCCCCTCAATTGGAAGAACCTGTAGATTCTGTTGATGTCGTAGTGTCGCAGTTTTTAATTTGGTTGAATGCCTGGAAATCTCAGGAAATAAATTCTTACCTTTCCTTTTATTCAAAAGATTTTAAAGATTCCAAAAGGTCCCGCCAAGACTGGGAAAAACAGCGCCGGAAAATGTTGAGTAAAAGCTCAAATATATCAATTGAGGTCAGTGATATAAAAATTCACCGGGGCGACGATGCGGTAGAGATGTCTTTTATCCAAAATTATAAATCCAATTTAATTTCTGATGTAGGTAAGAAAGTGCTTGTTTGGAAGAATGAAAGCAATGGTTGGAAAATTATAAGGGAATCCTGGGAGTCTTCTTAAATGCTGTCTGAGGAGGTTTCGCAGGAGGAAACGCAAATAGATCGACCCCGTTTAACATTGGTGATTTATAAGATGTCCGGTGGAGGGGCTCAAAGAATCCTATCTATATTGGCAAATTACTTTGCTGAAAAAAATTGGATTATTACCTTAATAACCTTTGATGATGGCCGCCAGCCCTCGTTCTATAAGCTTCATACTTCTATTACTTGTCGACCTCTTTCCATTATGAGAGATCAGCGGGGGTTAGTAAAAACCCTAATCATGCATTTGTTGCGCCCTTTTGTATTGCGAAAAGCAATTCGAGAAAGTAAACCAGATGTGGTGATTGCTTTCATTGATTTGACCAATATTCTCACTTTAGTTTCTACGATAGGTTTAAAAATACCTGTGATTATTTCGGAAAGAGTAAACCCTGCGTATCATTCCATAGGTTTTTTCTGGTCTACTTTGAGAATGTGGGTTTACCGATGGGCATCTTGTTTGGTAGTACAAACTCGGGATGCAATGTCAGGGTTTTCATCTTCAATTCAAAAGATTTCTTGCATAATCCCCAATCCGGTAATTCCTGTAAATGAAACTGAGGGGAAGTGTGTGTCAAAGGAAGAACATAAAATAATCATGGCTATGGGAAGACTTTGCAGGCAAAAAGGTTTTGACATGCTCTTGAAAGCATTTTCCCGGTTGGAAAAACAATTCCCAAAATGGCATTTGTATATTTGGGGGGAGGGTGAAGAAAAAGAAAGTTTGTTAAAGATGCGTGATGATTTAGGGCTTAATGAACGGGTTTTTTTAAGGGGAATGGTAAACGATCACCACGGCGTTATGATGCAGGCTGATATATTTGTATTGTCATCTCGATATGAAGGTTTTCCAAATGTTTTGGGGGAGGCAATGGCATGTGGGCGTCCAGTGGTTAGTTTCGACTGTCCGAGTGGGCCGGGGGAAATGATTGTTGATGGGGTAAATGGTTTGTTGATTCGAAATTTGAATGATAAAGACCTTGCAGAAGGTATCCAACGTTTAATGGAAGATGAACTGTGGGCAAAAAAATTGGGGATTGAAGCACAAAAAATAACAGATACCTTTTCAATGGATAGGGTAATGAATATTTGGGAAAAGAAAATTTTAGAAATAATTAAGAATGGATGAAAAAAGTACATCACCTGAAGTTCGATTTGAGTTTGGCGAAAACTGGAACCGATTTTTATCTGTTTTAGATGAATCCAGTATTTTGGAAGCAGAGGATTCATTAAAGAAAGCATTAAATATTTCTTCGTTGAAGGGGAAAAGCTTTCTTGATGCTGGTTCCGGAAGCGGTCTGTTTTCTTTGGCCGCATATCGATTGGGAGCGGATCGCGTTCATTCTTTTGATTATGATCCGCAAAGTGTAGCCTGTACCCGGGAATTGAAGCGAAGATTTTTTCCCAACGCTGAAAACTGGAGTATCGAACAAGGTAGCCTCCTGGATAAGGAATACCTGGATCAGCTTCCCAATTTTGATGTGGTTTATTCCTGGGGAGTGCTTCATCATACAGGGGATATGTGGAGAGCAATGGAAAACCTGGTACCCAAAATTGAAAAAAATGGGTCCATTTACATTTCTATTTATAATGATCAAGGCTTAAAAAGCCAACTTTGGAAAAAAATCAAGCGTTTATACAATGTCTTTCCTCCTCCTTTACGAATCTTGATTTTGGTTCCAGTAATAATAAAACGTTGGGTGCCTTTATTTATTTGGGATCTTTGCAAGGGAACACCCTTTAAAAGATGGATAGATTATGGCAAGAACCGTCGCGGAATGTCGGCATGGCATGATCTCATCGATTGGGTAGGGGGGTACCCTTTTGAAGTAGCAAGGCCTGAGGAAATTTTTGAATTTTTTTATCACAGAGATTTTAACCTTTCATCATTGGCAACTATGTCGGGCGGTCACGGTTGCAACCAGTTCGTATTCCGTAAAAAGTGATCCAAGCTCCACTCTTCTACTTTTCAATTCTTTCAGGAATTCTCATTAAATGTGCGGTATTTCCGGATTTTTCCTAACTGACCCCATAAAATTTAATCCTCATAAAATTTTACAGAATATGGGGAATTCGTTAAACCACAGAGGGCCGGATGATTCGGGGATCTGGTTTGATGAGCAAGATGGTCTAGGGTTGGCACACCAGCGCCTGGCGGTTATTGATCTTTCGAAAGAGGGGCATCAACCGATGCATTCCGCAGATGGAAGGTTTGTAATTGCCTTTAACGGTGAAATTTATAACTTCCCTGAAATAAAAAAGGAATTGGAAACCCAGGGGGTTGATTCCTGGCGTGGACATTCGGATACGGAGGTTCTGTTGGCTGCAATCTTACAGTGGGGGTTGGAAAATGCCTTGTTTCGTTTCAGGGGTATGTTCGCTTTTGCCCTCTGGGATAAACATGAAAAAACTCTTAGTCTTGTTAGAGATCGAGTCGGGATTAAACCTTTATATTACGGATGGGTGGGACAAACTTTTTTATTTGCTTCCGAGCTAAAAGCGCTAAAAAAATATCCATCTTTTACTGCGGAAATTGACAGAGGAGCCCTTTCCCTTTTCATGAGGCTGGGTTATATCCCGGCACCTTATTCAATTTATAAGAATATTTATAAGTTACACCCGGGACAAATACTTAACGTAAATTCAAAGGGCGAGAAGTTTCATGAATATTGGTCGTTTAAAAGAACCGCGGAAGAGGGGGTAGAAAATTTATTTTCAGGTTCTAAAGAAGATGCTGTTCAGAAACTGGAAACGGTTTTAAATGAATCCATAAAACTGCGAATGGTTTCAGATGTTTCTTTGGGAGCCTTCCTTTCGGGAGGGATAGATTCATCAACCATAGTGGCATTAATGCAAAACCAAAGTGAAAAGCCTGTCAAAACCTTTTCCATTGGTTTTCATGAAGATGAGTTCAATGAAGCGCCATTTGCAAAAAATATCGCAGAGCATTTAGGGACAGATCATTCCGAACTCTATGTCACTTCAAGTGATGCTCTTGCAGTTGTTCCCCGCTTGCCAGTTCTATATGATGAGCCGTTTGCTGATCCTTCCCAGATTCCCACTTTTTTGCTTTCAAGCCTCACAAGAAAGGAAGTTACTGTTTGTCTTTCAGGGGATGGGGGTGATGAACTTTTTTGTGGCTATAACCGGTATTTCGTTTGGCAAAAGATATGGAATAAAATTCAAATGATTCCATTTCCGCTTAGAAATTTATTTTTTAAATTTTCTCATGGATTTTTAAAAAGCCAATCTGAAATTTTAGGTTTAAGTGGTATGAATGTTTTGGCGGATAAAATAAAGAGGGCAGGTTATTTTTTAAAAAGCCAATCTCCAGAGGAGATTTATCTTCAGGGACTATCCCACTGGAAAGATCCGGTTTCCATTGTGCAAAGCTGCAAAGAGCCAAAAACCCCACTGACCGACTTTTCTGAATGGGGAGAGTTTGATGACCCTAAATTAAGAATGATGTGTGTGGATAGCTTCACCTATTTGCCTGATGATATTTTAACAAAGGTAGATCGCGCGAGTATGGGGGTAGGTTTGGAAGTTCGAGTTCCCCTGCTGGATCACAAAGTCATCGAGTTTGGATGGAGTCTTCCAATTGAATATAAAATTCATGGAAACGAACCTAAGTGGATTTTAAAACAATTGCTCAGTAAATATGTCCCGGAAAATTTATTTGATCGTCCCAAAATGGGATTTGGTGTTCCCATTGATTCCTGGCTGAGAGGACCTCTTAAAAAGTGGTCCGAAGATTTATTGAATGAATCCGATATTGGAAGGGAAGGTTATCTAAATGCCGGTCTGGTAACACGGACATGGAAGGAGCATTTATCGAAAAAATATAATTGGCAATACCTCCTTTGGAATGTTTTGACATTCCAGGCTTGGCTTAGAAACAATTAAGGAAATCCTGAAACATAAAAGGATAAACTTCTTGGAAATATTTGAGCGTTTTAAAAACTGGTTGGGGATTGATCGTGGAATCACCTACGCAATTTTGTCAAAAATATGGTCTCTATTTTCCGGCCCGATCACTTTATTTCTAATTTCCTTTTTTCTAACCCCAGAAGTACAAGGATTTTATTATACATTTCTTAGTCTGCTTGCTCTTCAATCTTTCATAGAGCTTGGGTTTTATATTGTCATCACTCAATTCGCGAGTCATGAGTGGGCCAAACTAAAGTTGGATTTTCAGGGAAAAATTTCCGGTGACGAGAAATCTTTATCCCGATTGATTAGTTTGGGGCGGTTAGTTTTTAAATGGTATTTGGGTGCCTCTGTTTTATTTGTAATAGCTGTTGGCTCTATAGGTTATTTTTTCCTGTCGCAAAAATCTGTACCCGGGTTCGAATGGGAAATTCCCTGGTTGGTATTGGTTGTTGTTGCAGGGTTCCAATTATGGGTGATGCCTTTTTTATCCTTATTGGAAGGGTGTGGTCAGATAGAGACCGTATATTTATTTCGGTTGATCCAGACTATTGTCAGCTCTTCTTTTGCATGGGTGGTGATGGCATTAGGAGGAGGACTCTGGTTGGCACCTGCATCTTCAATAGCAGCTTTAATTACCTGCCTGTACCTATTGTTGATCCGATATAGAAAGTTTTTTGAACCATTTTTTAAACAAAGTATTTCTTCTGTAATTCATTGGAAAGCTGAAATTTGGCCTATGCAATATAGGTTGGCGATTGCCGGGTTATTAAATTATTTTATCTTTTCAATATATACCCCTGTTTTGTTTCATTATCATGGCCCAGTTGAAGCGGGTAAGATGGGAATGACTTGGACTATTATGATGACTCTTTCCGCTTTGGCAATGGCTTGGGTTTCAACGAAGGTGCCTCGTTTTGGCGTTTTAATCGCCCAAAAAAATTATGAGGAGCTCGATAACCTATTTTTTCGTACTTCTGTAGCTTCTCTTTTTGTGATCGGTTTGGGAGCAGTTGTCCTGTGGCTTATAATATATGGATTAAATTTTTTTGAATATTCATTGGCAAATCGGTTGTTAGCTCCGTTTCCATCATTTCTGTTTCTTGTTGGGATGTTTCTGGGACAAGTTTCACAATGCCAGTCAGCCTATCTGCGTGCGCATAAAAAGGAACCATTTTTAGTTTTAAATATTGTTTATAGTTTTGTGAATGGCGCGCTGGTTTGGTGGTTAGGAATGCAATGGGGCGCTTTGGGAGTCGCTATTGGATATTTGACCGCAATGAGCTTGGTATGTATTCCAATGGGAACAGTTATCTGGATTCGATGCCGGGATGAATGGCATCAATAAAATTAAAAGGAATTAGAAGTGGGTCTTCCTACCTTTTCAGTGCTTTTGGCAAATTATAATCAAGAGTCCTATTTGCTTAAAGCCGTGGAAAATATTTTAAAACAATCATTACGTCCTGATGAAATTATAATTGTCGACGATTGCTCTACAGATAATAGTGTTGAAACAATTCAAAAAATATTAAAGGAAGAACCCTGGATCAAGTTTATACAGAATGAGAAAAACCTTGGTACAGTACAAACCTTCAACAGGCTTATAAATGCGGCCACGTGTGATTATTTTCACGCTATTGGTCCTGACGACAAAATTCTTCCTGGCTTTTACGAAAAATCCCTTGATCTGCTTGGTCAATACCCTCAATCTGGTTTGTGTTCCAGCATTGTACAGTGCCAGGATATTCATGGAAAAAACCTTCAATTGATTCCGGGACCTCCAGATATGCCGGAGAAAGAATGTTTTCTGACCCCAGAGCAATTTCTGGATATGTATAACAAAAAAGGATCCTGGTATTGCGGTACTTCGGCAATTTGGAGGCGGGAACCCTATTTAGAGTTTGGAGCCCATTCTCCTCAAACATTGGGTTCATTGCTGGATACGGTAAAGTTTTTCCAGTTAGCAATAAAATACGGGGTATGTTTTATCCCTGAAGTTTTGCATACATGGACTTTGACGTCTACGGGATTTTCTGCTGGTGCGCGTTTAAATCCGGATTTGGCATTAAACCTAATTGAAAAGGCCGAAGAAGTTATGGCTAGCCAAAAATGGGGAGTTTTTCCCACCACCTTTATTAAAGAATTTAAAAGACGGGGTCTGGTTTCTGTTGCGAACATTTCGCTGCAAAAATGTCATTTCGAAACAATGCAGGCGTTAGAATACAACGAAAAAAATCGCCCTGGAATTTCCTGGTGGGACAGGTTATTTCTTTCCCTGCTTAAGAGCTTTTATAAGATCCAATACTTTTTTACGATGTTGCATTTTAATTTTAATCTGCCTCGAATTTTTGAAAAATGGAAGTGGAAAATATTTAATTCCAAGAATAGTTTGAAGAATAAATGAACCTGCATGCTAAGATTTGAAGAAAATATCTCTAAAAATATCTACCCTGTTTGCATCCATATTTTTTCTTAATTCCTCTTTGTGGGCTTTTGATGCCGACTTTGAAGGTCGGTTTCTGGCAGGAAGTTCTTATGTTTTTGAATCTCCCTCTGGATTTAAGGATTTCGATAGTGAGGTGGAAATTAGACTAGGGGTTCTTGGTAATGCCTGGAGTGGTGAAGAATGGCAGTTGGACTATGAGATTTCCGCCGATGCCAATCAGGGGGATGGCCCAAGTGTTCAGGCAGGCCTTCGAGACGAAACCAAGATCGATTTTTTCCGCGCATGGCTCCGATTAGATAAGGGTGATTTCAAAATTCGAGGCGGGCGTCAAAAAATTCTTTTTGGCGCAGGGGCTATCTACCGACCTTTGGGTTTTTTCGATACCCGGGATGTAACGGGTGTTTTTCCCCAGACCCGGGGTGCCGATGGCATTCGCACCACCTGGTTTCCTTCATCATCATCCCTGTTGGAGGGCTGGGTCATGCCTGCTAAAAAGGAGGGTGCCTTTCTGGTTGGTTTGCGAGGAGAGGCCCTGGTGGGAGAGATCGAGGCAGGGTGGGTGGTACAGTATCATCCTCGAACCGATCTGGATGATTTGGTGGATTTTGACCAGGAAATGTTTCAGCTTGGCTATCATTTCAAGGGGGAGAAAGAAGTTGGATTTTGGAATGAAAGCCGGTTGGATATTGAGATGCAATCCTCCCTCCGTTTTGATACCGTTTTAGGTATGGACTATACATTCGATTTAGGCGAGGGACTTCATACCCTTCTGGAATATTTTGTTACCACGCGACAGAAAGGTTTTACTCTTACCGACCCCAAAGGACAAAGAACCATTCACCAAATCGGATTTTCAATGGACCAACCACTGGGAATTGATATCCGGTGGCAGATTTTTAGCCTCTTCGATTTGACAGATAAAAGCTTTCAGATGATCCCGCAAATTGAATATTCGATCACGGAGTCCTGGTTTCTTTATTTAACAGGGAGAGCGGGAGGAAATATTAAAACCGGCAAAAAGGATGGAAGGTTGAATAGAAGATCAAACACCTTTACAGGAACAGAATCCACAGTAGGTCTCACACTCGTTGGTTTTTTTTAATTTATGGAAAAAAAATTAATTAGATTGGACCGGGTCTCCAAAGTGTTCAAAGTTGGGGAAGATAATTTCACCGCTTTGCATGATGTCAGTCTTGAAATAGAAAGCGGTTCCTTTATGTCCTTTGTAGGTCCCTCCGGATCAGGAAAAACCACATTGTTAAATCTCATAGGAGGTCTAGACGTTCCCACTCGTGGAAATATATTTTTTAAAGAATCAGGATTGTCTTCAATGAGTCGACAGCAAATGGCCCAATACCGAAGGGAAAATATTGGGTTCATTTTTCAGACTTATAACCTGTTGCCTGTTTATTCTGTATATGAAAATGTTCTTTTTCCTCTCTTATTGAATGGCTTGAAGGAAAAAGAGGTGCGGGACAGGGTTATGGACATTGTTGCCAAAGTGGGACTCAGTGATCAGTACAAAAAACGGCCTTCGCAACTCTCGGGGGGGCAATGTCAACGGGTCGCAATTGCGAGAGCTTTGGTTAAAGATCCTCCATTGATTCTAGCCGATGAACCGACCGCAAATCTTGATACTGAAAATTCTTTGCAGATACTCGAGTTGATGCGTGATCTGAACAGGCAATTCAAGGCGGCGGTGGTGTTTTCAACCCATGATGAAAAAGTCACACGCTATGTGCGCCGTGAAGTTAATTTGGAAGATGGACGAATTCTGTCAGACAAGAATCATTTAAATGGTGATTCCTAAAAATGAATTGGGATATCGCGCGAAAAAATTTTTATAGACAGGGGTTGCGGGCATTCCTTAATGTCCTGGTTACGGCTTTGTCTATCATTGCTTTGATCTTCATGCTTTCCCTGTTGAATGGATTCCAGGCGCAGTCCACCCGAAACCTGGTAACAACGGATATCGGGGGAGGGCATTATCGGTCTCCGGGCTTTGATATCCTGGCTCCCACTGAGTGGGAGGACCATACATTAATCGTTCCCGATCAGCTTATGCATTTATCCGATCAGGAGAAAGCCGAGGTTTTAGTTCAACAGGGGCAGCTTTATCCTAACCGGCGACTTTATCCCGTTCAAATTCGCGGAATATCCATGGAACAAATGCTTTTACAGTTGCCATTGGACAATTTAAAAAAATTCAGGAAAGAAATAGATGATGTGATTCCCGCTGTGGTGGGAGTCAAAATGGCAAGGAAAGCCCATTTGAAAAAGGGAGACACTCTGACTCTTAAGTGGAGAGATAAATCGGGTGCTGTTGATGCCAGAGATATTTTTATTGTTGATGTTGGAGATATGATCAACCCAAGAATAGACGATGGTGTGGTTTGGTTGCGACTGGACCATTTAAGGTCTATGACAGATCGAAAAAATGAAGTGAGCTGGGTAGCTGTAAAAAACTATGTCGGTCCGATTAATGAATTTGATTTCCAACCGGTAGAAAACCTTATGGCGGACCTTCTTGCACTTTTGAGTCAGGATAGAAGGAATTCTAAAATCCTTTGGTCGATTTTGATGATATTGGTTTGCACCAGCGTATTTAACACACAGGTTTTGAATATTTTTAAGCGACAAAAAGAAATTGGCACCTTAATGGCTTTGGGGATGGATTCCAACAGAATTGTTCGGATATTCACTTTAGAGGGAGCGCTTGCGGCTATTTGGGCTTTGCTGGTGGCATTTATTTTAGGGGTTCCATTTTTTATCTGGTACCAGGGCGTGGGCTTTGATGTGACCCATTTGAGTGAGGCCAGTTTTCCGGTTCGTGAAACTATTTTCCCGGATTACCAACCCCTGGAAATCTTTTATTCGTTGACCATTGTGTTTGTTTTAGTGGTATTAGCCGCCTGGTTGCCGGTAAGAAAGATCACCCGCCTGGATCCGACTTTGGCATTACGAGGAAGGGCTATTAAATGATCGGATTTTTATTTAATGGAATATTACGTGATAAATCGCGCTTCCTGTTTCCCTTTCTTATTGTGACCATTGGTGTCTCTCTGGTCATTTCCCTGGTGGGTTTTATGGAAGGGACCATGATGGGAATGATTGACATGACAGCGAATCTTGATACCGGACATTTGCGTTTGGTGAATAGACCTTTTTACGATGAAGAGCACCTACGGCCATTAGACAGGTCACTTTCGGCTCAGAAAGAAACCCGTGAATGGCTTTCGAAAAATTCTCCCAAGGATGTTCAATGGTATCCCCGTATTCGCTGGGGTGCGATATTGGATGTTCCTGATAAAAACGGAGACACCATCTCTCAAACTCCCATCGTGGGAATGGCTCTGGAGTTAAAGAATAAAAGTTCTCTGGAGCTGGAACAATTAGGGTTGGAAAAGTCCCTCGTGGCTGGAAAGATGCCCGAACTCCCAAATGAAATGTTGATGGGAGATCAACTGGCCGAAATATTGGAAGTTAAATTGGGGCAGGTGGTCACCTTGATTGGACAATCTTTCGATGGAGGACTTGTTACAGACAATTATAAGGTTGTAGGCTTGGTAAAGTTTGGGGTTTCGGCTATGGATAAAAAGATGGTCCTGATTGATCTTGCGGATGCTCAAAACAGCTTTTATATGGAGGATTTGGTTACGGATTGGCTGGGATTCATGCCGGTGCGATATTCTTTAATGGATTATGAAAAGGTTAAATCCGATATGGAGCCTCCTTTGTCCCAGTGGATGAATACGCCTCCAAAAAGCTGGGCAAAAGATGACCAACCGATAATATTAACGATTCGAGACCAGCAAAATATCGGAAGCATGACGGATAAATTTAATATCATTAAACAGTTCGTAGTCGGAATTTTTACTTTCCTGATGATTTTGGTTCTTTGGAATGCAGGAATTTTAAGTGGAATTCACAGATACGGGGAAATGGGTTTGCGTCTCGCTTTTGGTGAACCTCATTGGAAGGTGGTGTTCAACCTGGGCATAGAGGGATTTTTTATAGGGGTTCTGGGAACCCTGGCCGGATGTATTTTGGGAGGGTCCTTCGCCTGGTATTTGCAGGAGGTGGGTATCAATATGGGAGACAGCTTTGCCCAGTCCGGTTTAATGATTAATGACATAGTTCGGGCAAGGCTCACCACAGGTGCTTTTATTCAGGGAATAGTACCGGGACTGTTTGCGAGTGTGGCGGGAAATCTGGTTGCAAGCATGGCCATTTTTAAAAGATCTGAAGCTAATTTGTTTCGGGAATTGGAGGCAGGGTGAAAACCAAAACAATTAAAAGGTCATTGCTAACCATTTTAATATTCGCCGGTATTTTAACTAATACGATTTCGGTTTGGGCTGAGGATTTAGATCCACAAAAACTGTTGGAAGAAGTTGATGCGAATTTATGGGCCGATACCAAATTTATTTCCGGTCGTTTGATTATCGATAATGGAAGAAAGGTCCGAACTCTTACGCAAGACTCATGGATGGAAGGGGTGAAGCGTTCTTATAGCCATTACAAATCCCCTCCAAGGGAAAAGGGCACCAAGATGCTCAAGATTGGTGGAAAACTGTGGATGTACACTCCAAGAACCGATCGAAAAATTCTCATTGCGGGACACTTGTTGAGACAATCCATGATGGGAAGTGATTTGTCTTACGAAGATATGATGGAAGACCATAAACTCAGCCGTGCCTATACTGCGACTCTGGAGGGCTATGTAGAGTTTGAAGGTGTTCGTACAGCGGTTTTGCATTTGGTTGCTCATGATAAAAAAACCACCTACCAAACGCGAAAGGCCTGGATAAACCCTGAAAATAAAACGGTATTAAAAGAAGAACGCTTTGCAAAAAGTGGAAAAATATTGAAACGAATAATTTTCAGGGACTATGAAGAAATAGGTGACCGTATGTTTCCACGTACGATGATTTTCAGGGACCTTTTGAAAGAAAATACCAAGACCACCTACAAATTCGATGTCATCAAGTTTGACGTTAAAATTCCCGCCCGTTATTTTTCCCAAAGTATTTTAAAGCGTTAATTTTTATTGAAAAATACCTTAAACACTTAAGGTATTTGACAATGCTCTTTAAGGAAATTACACTTAATTTTTGCAAATCATTGACTTTAAAAAGGACTGAAAAATGAAAATCAAAAAGAAACCTGTGGATACAGTTGTGAAACAATTGCAGAGCAAGCGTTATCATGTGAAGGTGCAAGATAACAAAAAAGCTTACAATCGCGGAAACGCCAAAAAGGAATTCAGGACTGCCTTGGATGATGCTTCGAGGAAAGAAGCAGATCGAACTTTACCCATTGCAGCCTGAACTTCCCTTCCTCTTCTTTCCTTTCTATCTTTTCTTTATAGCTTCAATATACTGAATCACATCATCCAGACCCGTTGCTGTTTTAGCTAATCCTTTGAAGTTTTCCCATTCCCCGTTCGAATTAAAAACGATAATCGGCTTTTTATATTCCAGAGCCAGTTCGATTTCGGATTGTGTCCCAAGTCCGCCAGGCAGAGCCACAATTAAGTCTGCGCTGAGGATGATGATGTGGTTGCGGCTTGAAGTCAACTTTCCTCTTTTACCGGAATCCGATAGATGGGTGCGAATGGTTATTTCAGTAAACAAATTGGGATAATTAGGGGGAGATTTATATTCAGCTCGATCTGCTTCAGTTTCGCAGGAGTGCGAAGAGGGTAGAATGCCTATGACTTTTCCTTTTCTGTTTGGGGTGTCATAAAATGCTTGCGCAGTTTGTTCCATCACTCCACCACCGCCACCATTGATCAGATGAAATTCGTTTTCCGCCAGCCATTTTCCCAGTGGTTGTGACAATTCGAAGTGTGGTTCCGTTCCCGAGCCAATGACGGCGACGATTTTATTCATCTTTTAATCCGATAAAAGCCAGGGTGTGCATAAGGTCAATGAGGTGGGACTCAGAGTTTCCAAATGCGGTTTGCATATCTTCCGTTTTCAGGCTCACTTCATTTCCTCTTTTTATCAGGAAAAAAATGAGGGATGCGGTTTTGCTGACGCGTTCTTCAAGGACATCATCAGAAACCATTTTTTGGGTCCCGGGATGAAAAATATTTAAAAAGATCGTATAGCTTTTTTCATGCTGGCTTTGAAATTCTTTGGTTCTGAGATCCCCGGTTTTTGCAGAAGATTTCCAATGGATCGAACTTAAGGAGTCACCTGGACGAAATTCGCGAATGGCATAAATTTCTTCTCCTTTTGCTGGTAATATCTCCTCTCCGGTTTGATCCGTTTCATTTTTTTGTGGTAACTGTACCGGATGCAGAGCTGGAAAAATTACTAGATCCATATTCATTGGAATGGCTTTTGTTTTGTAATAAAAACCGAAGGGAAAGCTGGTTGTCAGAAGGGCAGATTTGATTCGCAGTCTGCCTCTCTTTTTGCCGGTAAAAAGAGCCGATTTATCCAAGGTTGATTTTGGGGGAACCATGAAAAAATAGGGTGGAGTGTTCAGGGAATAGTTTTTGCTGTCTGGAAAAAGGATTCGTATGGAATAGGATGGGGCCCACTTTTTTTTGTTTGTAACCTCAAAATGTAATGTTCCGGTTTCATTACAATATAAATGCGGTGGAGCTTTGCAGATTGCAAAAAGGCTTTTAAAGCTCAACTCAGAAAGAACTCCCGAAACCGCAATGAAACTGCAACACATGGCCAGAATCAGGTAAAGAAGGTTATTCCCAGTGTTGATGGCTCCGATTCCGATTCCAAATAAAATGACGATGAACCCGAATCCCTCCCGGGTTAATTGTAGAGTCCGATTATGTAAAGACAGTGTGAAATTGGAATTTGCTTTGGAGTATACAAAACCCATGGTTCCCTCAAACCGGGACAGCGAGTTGCTCAATAATTTTTTCGATGATGGTGGCTGTATCTGCAAAAAGCCTTTTCTGGGAGTGGGTGTTGGATTGGGGGATGACTCGATGGCAGAGGACAGGAACGGCCAGGCTTTTAACATCATCGGGAATGCAATAGTTTCTCCCCTGCACCAGTGCCCTTGCCCGGGCGGCCTGCTGGAATATCAGTCCTCCACGCGGACTTACCCCAAGCGCTAAATGTGGATTCTCGCGGGTGGCGGTTATGATATTTAAAATATAATCGGTTAACAGAGGTTCCATGAGAATGGCATCGACCTCCCGTTGAAGGCTTAAGACGTCCTCTTTATTTAAAACAGGGAAAATGTGGTCGGGTCGTTTCGTACTCAAAAGTTGACGTTCGTGTTCAAGTGATGGATAGCCCATCGAAACATAGAGCATGAAACGATCCAGTTGCGATTCGGGAAGAGGGGTGGCCCCATGACTTTCGACCTGGTTCTGTGTAGCAATCACCATGAACGGTTCATCAAGTTCATAGGTGATGTTGTCCACCGAAATCTGCCGTTCATTCATTGCTTCAAGCAAAGCGCTTTGAGTGCGCGGGGTAGAGCGGTTGATTTCATCTGCCAGGACAATATTTGAGAACAGGGGACCTTTCTGGAAGTGGAATTTTTTTTCCGTCTGGTCATAAATTGAGACGCCGGTAATATCTGTGGGTAAAAGATCGCTTGTAAACTGGATTCGTTTGTAGTCGAGATGCAGGGAACTTGCCAGGGAATGTGCGAGCGAACTTTTACCAACTCCGGGTACATCCTCGATCAGCAAATGCCCTCTTGCTAAAAGGGCAATGATCGCATATTCGATGACTTCCTCTTTTCCCAAGATTATCTTGCCCATGTTTTCTTTTAGCAGGGCAATTTTTTCAGAAGAGGAGCTCATTTTCCCAATTCCTTTAAAACCTTTTTCATATCGCTATGAACCGCTTTACGGTTTTCAACCGTATAGGCCCTTAAAAGGTAGGCCGGATGCAGGGTCAACATGAGTTTGAATCCTTCATAATCATGCCATGTGCCACGTTCTTTTGTAATGGGGACGTTTCTTCCCAGCAAGGTGGACGCTGCAGGTTTTCCCAGTGCCACAACCACTTTTGGCTGAATGGCTTTTAGTTGTTTTAGAAGGAAAGGGTTGCAGGCCTCAATTTCTTCTTTTTCGGGGTCGCGGTTGCCGGGGGGACGGCATTTAACAATATTGCAAATATAGGTATCTTTTTCGCGGTCCAGATTCATTCCCTTTTCAATTATTTCCGTCAGTTTTTTCCCTGCCCGGCCTACGAAGGGGAGACCTTGTTCGTCCTCGTCCGCTCCCGGACCCTCCCCTACAAAAACCAGATCCGCCTGTGGGTTTCCCGATCCAAATACAATATTCTTTCTTCCATTGGAAAGTTTGCAGCGGGTGCAATCGCCAAGCTCTTCACTCACTTGGGCCAATAAATTGGCCTTTGTATTTTTTGGCATGGATTTAACCGGATTGGGGTTGGCTCTTGGAACAGGATTGGCAATTAATTCAGATTCGCAGGGGATCTCCGAGTACCCCGCATCCTTTAAAAACAACAGGTGATTCTTTAATTCCCTTAATAAACTGTTGCGATCAGGAGTTTGCATAACAAAGTCAAGAGTAACAAATGGATAATGCAAATCAAAGAGTTAATCGTATTTTCGTCATGCATAATCTGAAAAAAACTTAATTATTTTAAAATTTAAGAAGCAAAAGTTAAAGTTGTAAATTATCCTGGGATTTTTTTGAATAAGCCTTTTGTAGGAATACTCCTGCCTATCTCATTGTAAAAACAGTTGATATTTCCTTTAAAAGGAGTATAAAAGGGTTAAATGTGCGGGTAAAATTTAAGATCTATATGAATAGAGTAATCAAAATTTCGATCTTGCAAACGGTGATGATACTGGCATCTGTTTTCCTTTTTATTGGGATTGCTCAAGCCGGTTCGGGCCATCATTCCCATCATCAGATGGAGGTTGTTTCTCCATTCGATAAGGTGAGTGCCGATAAACCGCTGCACTGTCTTCTTAATTCTCATTTACATAAAGTCAACCAAGACTGCCCGCATAAATTACAACATTCAAAAAACAGCCTATCGACAGAGCTTCGTGCCGACTGTGGTCCCAGTATTCCAAACTCAAATGGTGTTTCATTTGGTGGGGTCGACTTCCCCCAAAATAGTGACACAGATGAGTTTGAGCATAAGCTTATAAGCAAAAGAATAACTCCTCTGTTGAGCGAAAAACTCCTTTCTTTACCAGATTCCTTCGAACATCCCCCGCAACTCTCTTAACATTTTTAAATTGGTTTAAAGGTCGAATTGCGTCCTGCTTCATTGCAGCGTGAGCTTTGCCTTATTCCAATTTCCGTAACCTGTTTCACAATTTTTTCAATTTAAATTTTAGGGGTAAAAATGTTTGAGAAGAAAACGGGCGTCATTGCCATATTCGCAAATTTATTGGTTATGTTTTGGGTGACCGCAGCTCAAGCTTATGTGGGGCTCTGCTGTGCACACTGTGGCGGCAACATGCCGTTGAATATTTTTGGGGGTGGAATTCCAGAACCTCACGAGTTTAGATTCAAGATCAGTCAAATGCAGATGGAAATGGGGACCCTACGTGATGGGACCGACGACATTATGGCTTCTTCGCTCGTAGGTCCGCCTAACGGTACTACATTTGCTGCAGTTCCCAAATCTATGTCCATGGCCATGACCATGGTGGGAGGGGCCTATTCCTTTTCAGATGATTTTGCGGTGATGGCCATGGCAAGCTACATTCGAAATGAAATGGATATGTCAATTTTCAGGAATGTGGGATCTGATTTCACTATGACTTCAGATGGTATTGGAGATTTCACCGTTCTTGGAAAATACCGTGTCTATAAAGACGATAACCTGGTTCCCACCAAACAGGTTTCAGTGCTCTTCGGTCTCTCCCTGCCATCGGGTGCAATTGATAGGCATTTTACGAAAAATACGGTTGCTGGGCAGAACGGAACCATTCTTCCCTTCAAAATGCAGTTGGGTAGCGGAACGGTAGACCCTATTATTGGAGTAACCTACCAAGGCTCACGTGATCCCTGGTGGTGGGGGGTCAACACTCAACTTGAAGCTCATGTTTATGAGAACGAACAGGGATACCGTCGCGGCCATGAGCTCCGTTATGATTTTTATGTTATGCGGCAGGTCCATGACAAGGTGGTTTTGCATACCCAGCTAAATGGATGGTATGAAGGTACATATAACAGAGAGCCCTATAATGGGCGCGTATTGGGTAACGGCCATCAGAATGGTGATCGCACAAACAACAACTTTCTCAGCCCATTGTTTGATCCCCAAAATTATGGAGGTCACAAACTTGCAGTAAGCGTGGGGGCTCAGTTTCAGCCAATTCCTTTGCATATCATTGAATTGACAGGGACGATACCTATTCATCAGGATTTAAATGGTCCTCAATTACAAGATGCTTATATGCTTCGGCTCTCTTATTACGTAGAAGTGCCAACGAAAAGAAGTCGTCGTTATAAAGGGTTCAGTGCTCCCAAGGAACTGGGATTCTAGTTGGTTCATTTATGCGACCAGCATTCGTCCTAGTTTGTATTTTGTTTTTTGGGGTGGGTTGTTCTACCACCCAAACGATCCCGGAATCGGAAAGCCCGGGCGCAAAGGTGTATGTGAAAACATGCACCAAGTGCCACGGGTTGCCGGGGCCGACTCGGCACACTGCAGAACAATGGGATAACATCATCGTCATGATGAATGGCTTTATGGATCAAAGAGGAATAACATTTCCAGAAGCGGACAAGCAATTGATCCGGGATTATTTACGTAGAAACGCCAGATAAGGAATTTGACCATGAAAAAACAAGTAGGTTTGAAAATTTCAATTTTGATTTTATTCCTGTGCCTGTTCCCTTCGCAAGTTCTGGCCAATCCATTGCTTTTAGAGAAAATGGGTATTGTGTCTCCTAAAAACTCCAGGCCTGCTCCCGATTTCAAGCTCAAAAATATTCGAGGGGGAGAGACCCAATTGTCCGATTTTAAAGGTAAAATTGTTTTAATTAATTTTTGGGCCACTTGGTGTGGAGCCTGCATTGAAGAGATGGCTTCCATGCAGAATTTATACAAAAACCTCAAAAATCAGGATGTTGAAATTGTGGCAATTTCTATTGACCGTTGGAATGAGGACAGAATTATAGAATATGCCGACAAGAATAAATTGAATTTCCATATCCTTCGCGACCCGGACCAAAAAGTCAGAAAGAAGTACTATGTTATGGGTCTTCCTACCAGTTATCTCATAGATGCTGAAGGTAAAATCAGGGGATTTGCCTCTGGGGCAAGGACTTGGGATAGCATAGCTTCCCAAAATGCCCTGCTTTCCCTGAAAGATAATGGCTCTCTTGCCGAACTGGTAACCGAAAAAATTTCTATGAATATAGACCCCACCTCTCCAAAAAACTGATAGGTCATGCAACTCCTTAGGCTTCTCGCCTTAACCCTTTTTTGTCTTATTGGAACTTTCCAGAATCATGCATTGGCCGAATCAAAAGCCGATGAAGTTCTTGATAAGTTGGACCAGGGTTATTATTTCCCCCAAGAATCAGGACTAACCAAGCTGAAAGCAAGAATTCAATGGGAGCAATTAGACGTAGCTTCTGGGTCCGGAAAATTCTTGCGCAACCCAGACTTTATTTTCCAATGGATGAAGAACAGCGGAGCAGGTATTCGTAATTTTAAAATCTTGGCTGATAAGAGTAAATATTCCGCTAAACGTAGATTCGAATTAAAAAATCAAATTGAGAATTACGGGGAAATGATTATTCCTTTTACGTTGAAGCAAAAATTCTCAAGTTTCAGAAGTAGATTGGGGGAAAAGGCAAGGGGAAGGTTGGGTTTGCTTTTGAAGCCTGAATCAAGCGATCAGTCTGTCGTGAGCTATCATTTGCTGATAAACGAGGCGGATATGAAAATTGAAACCATACGTTTCAGGCAGCGCTCAGCCCCTTACAAGGTTAGCGCAAGGTTCAATTATGAAAAGCTCGATGGTAAATGGATTATCTCAGAAAGTAACTCCCGGTTTTCAATGGGCGAATTGGACTATGATGAAAAAACCACCTATCGTTATAAAAAGTTCGGTGATATTTGGCTGGTTCACCGGATCGATCAAATCCTGAAACAGGAAAATACTATCTTCCAATCCCACCGTTTTAAAATCTCCGATGTACGTGCTACGTATTAAATTCCTACTTAAAAATTAAAAATCTTTCTCGCCTTCTCGCTATTTTCTGTTCTCAAGACTATTGAGTCCTGCCCGCAATTCCTTTATAATTAAACAGTTAAGTTTAATAGGAGGTGTTTCATGTCAGGTCTGAAAAGTGCGTGGGAGCTTAGTTTGGAAAGGTCTGATGACCTTGTTCCAGAGTTGAAGTCCAAAAAAAAACTGACTAAAAAACAAAAAGAACAAATTGCTGAAGTTAGAAGAAATTATAAAGCGCAAATAGCTGATCGTGATGTGACCATGCAGGATAAAGTACGCAAGCTTTCAGACCGCGTACCGCCTGAAGAAATAGCTGATGCCAAACAGCAGTTGGAAGCTCGATTCAGGGAAGAAAAACAATCTCTGGAAGAAGAAATGGAAAAAGAAATTGAATCAATCAGGAATTCAAAAGGCTGAGAAAATCTTCACTTTTCAACTGAACAATTTAAGAGAAAATTATCCCACCCTCGTTCTAAAAACCCTTAAACCATTGCGAACCTTGCCATGAAAAAGGCCATTAAAGAAATCATTGTGTGTGCCTTGAATAAGGCGAAAGGCGCAGGGGAGTTGGAGTTGGCAAACTCTCCTGAAGTGGTCATTGAAAAACCCAAAGACGAAAATATGGGGGATTTTGCCACCAATGTCGCGATGACATTGGCTCGTAGCGAACGCAAAAATCCAAAAGTGATTGCTGAAATCATCAATCGTCATATTGAAAATGGGACTTCGGGTTTGGATTCTGTAGAAATTGCCGGACCGGGTTTTCTTAATTTGAAAATGTCTCCTGGATTTTTTCTCGACCGACTGGCTGGCGCGGTTGAACAGGGAAAGGATTTTGGAAAATCAAATGTAGGGCAGGGGATCAAAATTCTAATCGAGTTCGTCAGTGCCAATCCCACGGGGCCTTTGCATATAGGCCATGGCAGGGGAGCGGCGGTGGGCGATGCGCTGGCACGGATTTTAAAAGCTGCGGGCTACGATTTGAGCACCGAATATTATGTAAATGATGTTGGTAACCAGATGAACATTCTCGGGCGCTCAACATGGCTGCGTTACCGGGAGTTGCTTGGTGATAATCAGGAGTTTCCCGATGATCATTATCGCGGAGATTATATTAAAGACATTGCCCAAAGTGTAATTGACCAGCAGGGGAGGGAGTTTTTTGACAAACCGGAAGAGGAATGCATTCCTTTTTTTAAAGAGATTGCTAAAAACGATATCCTCGAAGGTATCCGGAAAGATCTATCAGAATTTAGAGTGACGTTTGATAACTGGTTCAGTGAGCAGTCCTTATATAAGGATAATTCCGTTGAAGGTGCAATAAAATGGCTGCGTGATAAAGGTCATGTTTATGACAAGGATGGTGCCGTGTGGTTAAAATCATCCGCATTTGATGATGATAAAGACCGGGTCATTGTTAAACAGTCAGGAGAAAAGACTTATTTTTGTTCCGACATTGCATACCATCAAAATAAAATCCAACGGGGGTTCAAGAAGCTCATCAATTTAATGGGTGCAGATCACCATGGTTATGTGCCGCGGATGGAAGCGGTGCTGCAAGCCATGGGTTATGACAAGAGTATTTTTAAGATTCTACTCGTTCAGTTTGTCAGTTTGTTGAGGGGCGGTGAGAAAGTTTCAATGTCTACCCGATCCGGTGAATTTGAAACTTTGTCAGACGTGGTGAATGAAGTGGGTGTGGATGCGGCTCGTTATTTCTTTTTGATGAGAAGTTCGGATGCACATTTAGATTTTGATTTGGAATTGGCGAAACAAGAGACACCAGAAAATCCCGTGTTTTATATTCAATACGCGCATGCGAGGATCTGCAGTATTTTTCGTGGGGCCGAGGATAAGGGAATCAAATTTACAGATAAAGCCAGTATCGACCTTTCCCCACTGGTTGAAAAGGAAGAGTTCTCAATCATAAAAGCCATATTGGCATTTCCAGAAGTTGTGGAAAAAAGTGCGGTCGCTTTAGAGGTGCACAGAATATCTCACTATCTATTGGATCTCGTATCGCGCTTTCATGGCTATTACAGCCGACATCGTGTGATCTCTGATGATGTCCCGCTCACACTGGCACGGTTATATTTGCTGGATGGATTAAGAATAACTATTCGAAACGGATTCGACCTGATGGGAATTTCAGCGCCCGAAAAGATGTAATGCTGGTCCCGACCAAATGATATGCGACGCATTTTTTTTGTAATTCTTATTCTGTTAACCGCCACTGGGGTTTATTTCAAAGAGGACCTGGGTCTGGAAATTTTTGGAATAGGGGAGAAAAAGGTCGTAACCAAAAAGGTGAGAGCGGTAAAACCAAAATCCCTCATAAATAAAGCAGATGCTTTAAAACCTGTATCAAATCAGTTTACCTTTTTTGAGACGCTGGAAGACAAGACCATGACAAAGTATGTAGGATTGCATGGAGAAATTCTTCCTGTGTCTTTGCCGGCCCAACCTTTTCAGGAAAAAATTAAGTTAAGCAAAAAACCGGAAAAGCCCAAGCTTAAAACCAAAACTCCAGATATTCAAAAGGAAGAAAAACCATCCTCCAAGGCTTCCAGCCCGCGTTTCGCGGTTCAGGTCAGCTCTTTCCGTAATGAGAAAATGGCAGGAGCTTTAAAGTTAAAATTGCAGAAAATAGGATTTGATGCATTTCTTATGGAAACTGAGCTCCCGAATCATGGGGGGAAATGGTATCGGGTTTTTTTGGGGAGATATAGCGATGAAGGGCTGGCGCGAAAAGAAGCTGAACGGGTGAGACAGGAATATAAGTTAAACGCAGTTGTTGTTAAAAAAACGATGGGGTAGGGGTACCCTCATTCTGAACAGATATGGTCATCATCACAAAAGGCCTGCAGTTCTTCCACGGGGTCATCTATTCTAGGGCCACCATAGAATTTTTCTTTACTGTCATACCATGTATTAAACCGGTATCCCTCCAGATCATCGTGGTATAGCTTCCTTTTTTCATCTTGGCCATTAAATTCAAAATCAATTTGAGACATTCCTTGAGGAGTAATGGTAACCGTTCCCGTTTTTTGCGGAATATAGGGGTGCCAGGCAACCACTTCATAGGTCCCGGGGGGAATATTCTCAATGGAAAATTCTCCATTGGCGTCTGTTACTGCATAATAAGGGTTTTCCACGAGAAAACCATGTGTTTGCAAAAAGGGGTGGAGATTGCATTTTATGGTGAACTCTGTTGCATCGGCCCTGACAAATGCTGACCTCACCTGGCTCGATTTGGGTATGACTGGGCGATTGGTGGTTTGATCAGAATAAATATTCCTTACTTCATAAGTGGCTATTTCATGCTGGATTGGGTCTGTGTTTTCGATTAGAAAATTTTCACTGTTTTTGATTCCGATGATGTAATTATTTGCCCGGCACCGGTTAATATGAAAGGTTTGCATTTTTTGTGGAAAAGGCTTTCCTTTTTTCACATTGGTGAGCGCGATAATTGTGTCTTTCAAACCCCGATTCTTTGAAACGGTAAAATCAAATAACAGACGATGGCCCTTGCCATCTGAGATGCGGGAGCAAAATTCTATATTGGGGGCATGCACCAGATGGAACGAGCGGGCTTTGGGGACTTTCCCCGTAAGGGTAACTCGTCCTTTTAGTGTTCCTCCATTATCCACAGTAACAACTTTGTATTCCGGGATTATCTGGTCATACAGTTTTTTGGATAACTTATTGTTTCTTTTGAATAGGGTATCCACTTTTTCCCGGGCTTTTTTTCTGTTTCCCTGGCGGTTGTATAGAATGCCGAGATCATATTCGGCCTTTACCATTCTCTTATTTTGTTTCAGGGCAGTTTCCAGCTCAGTGATTGCTTCATCAATCAAATTCAGTCTGGCAAACGAAATCCCTCTGTTATAGCGAAGCCCGGAAGAGTCATAACCCAGTTGCAGCGCTTTGTCGAAGGAAAATAGAGCCTCTTTAAACATTCCGGTCTGGCTTAATGCGACCCCCAGGTTTGCATGGAACAATCCTTTTTTGGGCGCAAGTTCGGCGGCTTTAATAAACTCAGGGATGGCATCTTTCCAAAGCTTTTGCTGGCTCAGTTTCACAGCCCTGAGGTAATGCCGATCTGCCTTCTCATTATTGTTGGAAGCGATTGCAGTTGCAGTTATCAGGGAAAAAGCAAGTGTTATTAATGTAATAAAACGCATTGGCAAATCTGAAATTAAATATTGTTTGTATTTTTTGATCTTCTAGAATGCTGAATTGTGCAATGTATCAATACCATGCGAATGTGTCAATATGGCTAATCAGGAATATGGGTTTCCTGTTTTTACCTTTATTTATAGATACCTTTGGAATGGGCAAAATTCCTGCCAATTTTGTATAAAAATGGAGAGATGCTTTTGAAGATTGGTGAATTACTAGTCGATTTTACTCCACACCCTGCTTTAAGGGGAGGGATTGTTCAAACCATTGTTGGTTCGCAATTCCCGGGAAGGCCTAAATTTAGCCCTGAAAGGACCTCTCATACTATTGATCTTGGTGTAGATGCCAAATCAATAATATTTGAATTAAAACCTAAAGAAAAAGATAAACCCGTGGTCCTTCTGGCACATGGGATGGGGGGGTGTTCCGAATCCGGGTATATCCAAAGGATTGCCAAAAAACTTTGGCTACAAGGCTACGGCGTTTTTATGGTCAACCACCGAGGAAGTGGCTGTGGAATGGGCCTCAGCTCCAGGTTGTGGAACGGTGGTTCAAGTGATGATTTAGATAAGATGGTCCGGTTTATAGCTGAGATGCACTCCCGCCTTCTTATTGTAGGTTTTTCATTAAGTGGAAATATTCTTCTTAAATATTTGGGGGAAGGACGGGATATCCCTTCTGAGGTATTAGGTGCGTTGGCGGTAAATCCTCCCATTGATTTACGGGTTGCCAGCGATATCCTTTCTAATCATCCCAAGTGCTGGTTGTTTAATCGTTATTATATGAGATTGATTGGAAATCAGGCGCGTGCTTTGATGAAAAATTTTCCGAATGCATTGGATCCAAGAAAAAACTTGAAGACTATTTGGGATTTTGACGCCATTTACACAGCCCCTGCGGGAGGCTATAAAGATTTGGATGATTATTATGATCAATGCAGTGGTAAAAAATTCCTGAATAAAATAGAAAAGCCCACATCGATTTTATGCTCCCTTGATGATCCCTTTGTTCCTCCAAAAGTGTTCGACAATATTTCCGGAACTGTTGATATTTACCAACCTGAGAAAGGCGGGCATATGGGCTATATCTCCCAGGAAAATACTCCCTATGGGGACCGCCGCTGGATGGACTACGTAGTGCAGGAATGGGTTCAGAAAATGGACAAAGGGCAAAATTCGCAATGACACTCAAACCGTTTTTAATTTTACTGAAATTGAGATGGACGGCTCTAAAAAATGGAAGCCGTAATCCCAAGAAACGCTGGCGCTGGTCGGGGGTGCTTTTTCTGGCAGGGGTTTTTGTATATGCAGACTATTGGTTTTTTTTCAGGATCATAAAATATTTAGATGGGCTTCCTTCGGCCATAGGGGAGGAGTTGATAATCCAACTTGTAAATCTGGTGTTCATCACCTTGTTTTTCATGGTGATGTTTTCCAGCCTCATTGTTTCACTTTCTGTTTTTTATTTGTCGCGTGATTTGGAATTGCTTCATTATATGCCCATAGACTCTACCTCCCTGATTACAGTTCGGTTCGGACAATGTCTTATTCATAGTTCATGGATGGTGTTGCTTTTTTCCTTGCCAATGTTCGTTGCTTATGGAAAATTTTTTCATGTTGCCTGGGATTTCTATGCCTATTTTCTTTTTAATATGGTGCCATTTATTGCGATCCCGTGTCTTTTGGCGGTACTGGGAATCATGGGGCTAATGAAATATTTTCCCACCCACAAAACCCATCAAGTATTGTCACTACTGGGCCTTTTTTTTTTAGTGGGCACCATTGTGTATTTGAGATTCCTGTCTCAGGATAAATTTTTTGGTCAGGAAGTATCCGATGAAATGATCATTGCTTTTGTGGAAACCCTAAAGGCACCCGATTATCCTTTTTTGCCAAGTAGCTGGATTACGCGGTCCACCACAGGATGGATAGCAGGTGAGCGTGAGTTTCCATTTCTGATCTGGACCACCGCTCTTTTTTTGTTTTTCATGCTCATTAAATTAAGTTCAAAAATTTATTTTCCGGGCTGGTGTTCTGTGCAGGAAGTACGTAGTGCTCCTCTTGGAAGTAAAGCTCGAGAAGAAAAAAGGAAACGTAAATTACAATGGTTTCCCTTGTCGTTAAAGTGGAAAACCCTCCTGGGAAAAGATTTCAAGGTTTTTATCAGGGACCCAGAGCAATGGTCGCAACTTTTTATTTTATGCGCACTGGTTTGTGTCTACATTTTTAATATTATGCATTTGCCCCTGGAAAATAGGGTCCTTAGGGATGTTGTTTCTGTGCTGAATGTAGGCCTCGTTGGTTTTGTTTTGGCGGCATTGATATCCCGGTTTGTATATCCCTCCCCGAGCATTGAAGGAAAAAGTTTTTGGTTGATATATACAAGGCCGGTAAGTATGGGTGAGTTTATAGCCTGTAAATTCTGGGTGTTTTTCCCATTTTTATTTTTGATTGCCGAGTTGCTGGTGGTGGCCTCCAACCTTTTACTTGATGTAGACGACTATGTTCTTTATGTTTCTGTGGTAGGGGTTTTCCTTCTTACCCTGGGGTTAACCGGACTTGGCCTGGGTTTAGGCAGCATCAATCCAAAATATGATTATGAAAATATTTCAGAGGTGTCTTCCAATGCCGGCGGCGTGATATACATGACTCTGGCTTTGGGGTATATCGGGTTGATATTGATTCTTGGAGCGAGGCCGGTTTATGTGCATTTAACCGAAAGATTTCTTTTTAAATCTATCGGGGGAATAGATGTCCCTATTTGCTATACTTTAATCATTATATTGACGGGGATCGCAACTATTTTGCCTATAAAATACGGTATTCGTTCTTTGAAGCAAAAAGATATTTAGAACCGATGAACTGCCAACAGTTCGATGCCCTTCCCATTAAAAAATTTTACTGAACCTTTTCTCAAGGTTTCACATTTTTCCCAATTTGAAAAATGGAACTGTTTCCTGAATACACAACTTTAACAAAAAGCTCACCGATTCCACCTCTGGCGGCACGCATGCGTCCGAAAACGTTGGAGAACTTTTTTGGGCAGGAACATTTGATTGGAAAAGGATTGCCATTACGAGAACTGGTTGAAACCGAGTCAGGGCTTTCATTCATACTTTGGGGGCCACCGGGATCGGGAAAAACAACTTTGGCAAGGATTGCGGCAAATCAGACCAAAAGTGAGTTCCATGAAATCAGTGCGGTGAATGCTGGAGTGGCGGATATTCGGAAGGTGGTGCAGTCAGCCACCCAAATCTGGAAAGTTAAGGGAAGCAGAACCATTTTATTTTTGGATGAAATCCATCGGTTTAATAAAGCCCAACAAGATGCCGTGTTGCCCTATGTTGAAAATGGAACTATAAGGTTAATAGGAAGCACCACTGAAAATCCTTCCTTTGAAGTAATACCCGCCCTGCGATCCCGTTGTCAGACATTCCGTCTGGAAGCTTTGGACAGGGCTTCAATTCGAAATATAATTCTAAGTGCCTTGAGTGATAAGGAAAAGGGGTTGGGTGAGTCCGAAGTTGAGCTTCAGGAAGATGCACAGGAATTGATTGTTAGCCATGCCAATGGAGATGCCCGCCGGGCTTTAAACGTTCTGGAGGCAGCCCACGATGTGGCTTTGTCAAAAAAGGAAGCAAAGATTTCACAGTCTCGTGTTGAGGGAATCATTCAGCGGGCGGCGACTCTTTACGATAAAAAGGGGACCGAGCATTACGACCATGCTTCTGCATTTCAAAAAAGTATGAGAGGTTCTGATCCCGATGCAGCAATTTACTGGCTGGCGAAAATGATTGCAGGGGCAGAGGATCCTCGCTTTATTGTCCGCCGTTTATTGGTTACTGCAGCTGAGGACGTTGGAAATGCCGACCCGCAAGCCTTGCTAATGGCTGTCGCTGCAGCAGAGTGTGTTGACCGTTTGGGCTTGCCGGAAGCTCGTATTTCTCTGGCACAGGCCGTTATATATGTCGCCAAAGCGCCAAAAGAAAATACTGCTATATCTGCTATTGACCAGGCCCTGGGGGATATACAACAGAAAGGTCGTTCCTATCCGGTTCCGGACCACCTAAAAGACACACATTACCGCGATGCCAAAAAGGAATATGGATATGGTGTCGATTATAAGTATCCTCATGATTATCCGGGAAACTTTGTGGAACAGGATTATTTGCCGGAAGCTTTAAAGGGTAGAAAATACGTTAAAAATCCTGAAAAAGATAAAAAAGAGTGACCCGGTTGCCGATCTATTACATTTCATGTTATAGAATTCAGCCAACCTTAAAACTGGAAATTAAATAAGGAATTTGTATGTCGGTAAGATTTGAAAACGTTGAAATGATATTTGAGGGTCGGTTGCGGGGAAATCAGTTGATGTTGAGTGGTAAAGACCTTTCGGCAGAAGAAGCCCGGTTACTTTGGGCTTCCCCGAGAATGAAAGAAGTCAGTTGGCTTGATTTAGACGAAAATGCTTTGGGGGATGAAGGGGTTCAGGATCTGGTCAATTGCACCCTTCTTGAAAATATACAGTATTTGAATTTAAACAAAAATGGCATCAGTGATCGAGGTTTGGAGATTTTGGCCAAGGCTAAATTCCTCGGAAGTTTGAAACGTCTACATTTAAAGGGAAACCCAATTGAAGGTCAGGGTGTTGTTGCATTGTTTAATTCTGAAACATTAGAAAGCCTGTCGACGTTTCAAATTAATGACGGTTGGACCTGTAAAAAAAGGGAGGGATGGCGGTACAAGCCGCAAGCTTAAAGTATGGCTTTATCTTCCTTACATATCCAAATAACAGCACATGACAGGCCGGGTATCCTTGCCGAAACGCTTGCCTTTATCGTGGATGGGGGGTGGAGTGTTGTAGATATCAAGCAATTTGTTTTCAACGGAATGCTCAATCTCTCAATATTGCTTGATGAAGACGATGAAAAATTAATCTCTCCCTTAAGAGAAGCTTTGGCAGGGTATGCCGAGCAAAGAAACTTTAAGGTTGCCATTTATCCCTGGAAACAGGATGCCCAGGCCGAAAACCCTTACCCCTTTAGATCAGTTGTGACTCTTCTTTGTGAGTCCTTTCCCACCTCTGCATTTTTAGAAATCACAAAAACCTTTGCGGATCTTGACATTAATATTTTGCGAATCGAGCAACTGGATTCGGGAGATATCCATGTTTTGGAGTTTGTGATCGGAACCCGTGAAGCCCATTCCGCTGAAGATGTTTTAAATGCCCTTGTTCGATTCAAAGAAAACTACCGGGTCGATATTGCTGTCCAGGAAGAAACCTATTTTAGACGTAACAAGAGGTTGATTGTTTTTGATGCGGATATGACTTTCCTGCAATGCGAGGTTATTGATGAGTTGGGTAAACTGGCGGGGCAAGGAGAAAAAATGTCCGGCATCACCCAAAAGGCTATGAGCGGCGAAATAGATTTTAAATCTGCCTTAAGAGAACGGGTAGGGATTTTGAAGGGGTTACCCGTGAAAGTTTTGGAGGAGCTGGCAGAAAAACTGCCTTTAACCTCCGGTGCGGAAAACCTGGTGAAGATTTTAAAACATTTAGGGTACAAAATTGCTTTGGTAAGTGGCGGATTCGATTTCTTCATCGATAAATTATGTCAATGCTATGGATTGGACTACGGCATTGCCAACCAGTTAAAAATAGCCGATGGTGTGGTTACCGGTGAGTTGGAGGGTGAAATCATTGATGCACAGGCAAAAGAAAATGCTTTGGTTGCTTTAGCTGAAAGAGAAGGATTCTCATTAAGGCAGGTGGTTGCAGTAGGTGATGGAGCCAATGATATAAAAATGCTGGCCAAAGCAGGTTTGGGGATTGCGTTTAATGCCAAACCGATTGTTCAACGGCAAGCACAGGCCAGCATTAACCTGCATGATTTGAAACTGATTCTATATTTTTTGGGTATCAATGGAGAAGACCTTCAGGAATTGAGTCAGGTGGTAGGGAAGGGGACCACACTCACCTGGCCTCCGAAAAAAGAGTAGGGAATTAGTTTTAAGATTATTTGTTCTGCACCAAATCCTTAATCGATAATATCCCGACGATTTCTTCGTTCTCGGTAATTGCCAGATGATTGATTTTATACTCAAGCATCAAATCTCCTGCGGCTGAACTTGAAGCGGTTTTCTCTATCGATAAAATGGATTCTGTCATGATTGAAGAGAGAGGGGTTTCGTTCGGATTCAATCCTTCCCCCACAACATTGTATACAAGGTCCCTTTCAGAAACGATTCCTACATAGCCGTCATATCCTTTGATCAACAGCGACCCAATTTTCTTTTCCTTCATTAATTGAGCGGCTTCCATGGCCGTGGCTTCCGAATAAATGCTGATCACCGGCGTGGTCATTTGGGATTCAATAGAATTCATCATATGAGCCCTCATTAAAATTTTGTTCGATTAATTAGAATTGTAATTTAATTTTCATTAGGTGTAAATAAAAATATGGAAGGCTATTATTTTTAAGGCTTTAGCTGCAGATAAATTTAACTTAAAAGTACCATCCCTATGGTATGGGAAGCTGAGCAGGGCTCAAGCTGGGCAAGGTCGGTCCATCCATTTTTATCGACTGTGGTTTTGACATCGATTCCGCAAGCCCGAAGGGTGGGGCGGGCTTTTTCCGGATGCTGACAATGGGTGGAAACAGTACAAGGGTCACAAAGGTCACAAGGCTGCGCGCCTAATGCAAAGGCTTTATAATAACCTTTTTTCTTAAAACTATTTTCCAAACTAACTACAATTTCTTGAACATTTGCCTCTGGCCCCGCATTGATAAGAAGCGCCTTTTCATATTCCTCTAAAATTTCAGCCATTTCTTCTGAGTCGGGGGAGCAAGGGGGACAAGTAAGCAGCTTGCCATAATTTGAACAACCGTACTGGCAATGAAGCTTAACCCAGTGAGCCATGGAGATGGTCTGGGTCAGCACCACCTTGGCTTTCGTGCAGCCCAAATCCAAAGCTTCTTGAATAAGCTCCTGGTTTGACCGAATACTCTTCGGAATCATTTTTACATTATCAGGGATCATAGGGCTAACTGGCTTTCGTGGGTTTCAGCTTAATAACTGATTGTGTTAGTATTATTATGTTAGCTAGTTAGCAGGTCAAGCCAAGATTCGATATTGCACCATTTGTTTTGTTCAGGGCTTGATTCCCACCTTGGATCGATTTCCAGGAAACGAGGTTCCCTATTGATTTATATATGGTTATACCATTTTATTCTTCTTTATGCATCCCCCAAACCCTACCTTTAAATTTACAGCAACTACCGGTGACAAATGAAATTTCCCTTTAAAGGAATTGGCTTTGACTGGGCCTATACTCTGATCGATTTAGGCAAGGAGGATGATGTCAAACCCATGCAAAAAGTGCATGAATTTCTGAAAAACCAGAACCTGTCGCTTCCCGGTCTCGATGAGCTTCTCACACAGTCTAGAAAAATATTCCGTCCTATGATTGAAGACTCACGTAAAACAAATCAGGAGGCTCGATTCGAAATTGTATTAGAAAAACTAATGCGCCACTTTGACATCCCTTTAAATGGAGATGTTTCTCTGAATAAATTATTAGAGATTTATTATTTGGAAGTTTATTCAGAAAGACAGGTGTATCCCGAGGTGATTTCTGTTTTGGAGTCATTAAAAAATATGGGAGTTCGAATGGGTGTGGTTTCCAACACAACCAATCCGGGTTTTATGAAAAGAAATGAAATGCAGGCAGTGGGACTAAATCCTTTTTTCGAGTTTGCAATTTATTCCTCCGAAACTTCTTACCGAAAACCCCATCCTTCCATTTTCAACCTGGCTATAGAAAATTTGGAATTAAATCCGGAAGAAATTCTTTTTGTAGGGGATAACCCTCAATTGGATATTATCGGTGCACAAAACTCAGGAATGAAAAGTGCCTGGATAAACCGGAAAAAAAATCCTAACCCAATAAAAGAAGGGCCTGACTACGAACTTCATTCGTTGGAAGATCTACTGCAAATAGGCTCCTCCAATCAATAAATGCATCGTTTTTTTGTAGAAAAAGAAAACATAGAAAAAGATTTAGTCGTTCTCCATGGGCAAGATGTCAGCCACATTCGCACGGTTCTTCGTTTGACTCGGGGGGATAAAATAGAGGTGCTGGATGGAGAGGGTAGGCTTTATCTGGTGAGCCTTGTTGATTTGAAAGGCAAATCGGTCAAGGGTGAAATACTTTCTTCACAAAAAATTGATACGGAGTCCCCATTAAAGATTCACCTGGGGCAATCCTTGATCAAAGGAAACGGTTTTGATGTGGTGATAAGAAAAGCTGTGGAGTTGGGAGTGGCTTATGTGAGTCCTTTGATCACAGACCGTACAGTGGCAAAGAGCGACAATTTGAAGAAGCTGGTTCGATGGAAAAAAATTGCCGAGGAAAGTTCCAAACAATGTGGGCGTAGTACCCTCCCGGTTATTTCGGAGGAGTTTAGTAATCTGGAAAAATTTTGTCAGCAGACAAATAATTCCGATTTGAAATTGATTTTTTGGGAAGAGGAGAAAGGGACCGGTTTGAGTGATATCAAGCCTGAAAAGACTCCAGGTTCTGCAAGTGTTTTGATCGGTCCGGAAGGAGGTTTTACCCGGGAAGAAGTAGAGACCGCTCGCGATTTTGGATTCCAATCCATTGGCTTGGGCCCAAGAATATTGCGGGCTGAAACGGCGCCTTTGGTGGTTTTATCCCTGTTGCAAGCTGCATGGGGAGATCTTAATTAAATTTTTTCCTCTGTTGAATTTAAGTGTTTTAAAAAACAATCCATCCTATAATGCAGCGAATTTTATGACCCGCAGGAAATATAAATGACCTATAAATGCAAACTTAAAATTTTTGAAGGCCCGCTGGACCTGTTGCTCCATCTGATTAAAGAACAAAAGATGGATATTTACGACATCCCCATAGCAGAGATTACCCAGCAGTATATGCAGTATCTTGAAATGATGCAGGAGATGAACCTGGAACTGGTGGGTGAATATCTGGTCATGGCAGCAGAGTTGACACGGATCAAATCAAAAACTCTGTTGCCGGCCCCTGAAGTAGAGGAAGAAGGGGACTTGGGGGCGGGGGAAGATCCTCGTGCTGAGTTGATGCGTAGACTTAGGGAGTATCAGCGATATCGAGATGCTGCATTTGAGTTGCGTATGAAAGAGCATGACCGGCAGCAGGTATTTTCAAGAGGCGGGGAGATAGAAATAGAAGAGAGTGCTGAAGACAATGAGCTGGTAGATGCCACAGTATTTGACCTTTTCAAAGCCTACCAGAAAATTCTAGACACAAAGACTTTTGAAAAAGATTATGAAATTGAAATTACTGAAATGTCGGTCACCGATCGAATGCAGTATATTCTCGATATACTGAATTCTGCCGACAGCGTTACCTTTGAATCTTTTTTTACGGTTTTAAACAGCAAGCAGGAAGTCATCGTAACTTTCCTGGCTATTCTGGAGTTGATGCGACTGAAATTATTACGTGTACAACAGACCCAGCATTTCGAGACTATCCGTATTTATAAATCTGCTGATCAAAAAACTCAGGATGAAATTCTGCAGGAATACCATCGTACACTGGATGCAGAAACCCCCTGACCTTTAGCTGTCGGGCCAAATAAGTTTGGCGATTTCCTCCGGTGGAAGGGCTTTGCTGCATAGATACCCTTGGAATTGATCGCACTCCAGGCTTTCCAGAAAATTGCGTTGTTCTTCTTTCTCTACACCCTCAGCAATCGTCCTAAAACCCATTCCTTTTGAAATGGTGATAATTCCTCGAAGGATCGCTATGTTGTTTTTGTCCGTGCAATCACGAACAAAAGACTGATCAATTTTCAAAGTATCTATTGGAAGTTTTTTAAGGTATCCCAGAGAAGTGTAGCCGGAGCCAAAATCATCAATCGAAACTTGCAATCCAAAATCCCTGAAACTCCTAAGGATGTCAATAGCTTTATCAATATTGGACATGACAGCTGTTTCAGTGACTTCTATTTCCAGAT
>JAYNIA010000026.1:0-29303 GCA_038108555.1 Nitrospinota bacterium
GCTTCCGACCCAAAGCGGACATTAAATCATTTTTCCCAAGAGCAATGAATATTACCTGCCCCAAATTTTTAAAATGTTTTCAATAAAAAAATATCTTATATTCCTGCTTTTTCAAGTTCTGGTTTTAGGAGCCTGTACAACCCAAAAGGACACTATCCTTCCCAGTGACCCTTCCTGGGATAAAAAACCGGATTACTCTAAAGCAATCGAATTTTATGAAAAAAGATTAAAGGAACAACTTGAAACATTGGAACCAGATCATATTGATTTAGCTTTAACCTATAACAATTTGGGATCTCTATGGCATGACAAGGGTTATTACGACAAAGCTCTTAGTTTTTATGAAAAGGCTCAAACTATCTATCTAAAGGTTCCGGCACCAGGTCACAAGGATTTGGCGACAACCTGGAATGGAATGGGGTCTACATGGGAGTCAAAAGGTAAGTATGATAAGGCCATTAATTTTTATGAGAAAGCCCTTAATATGCGCTCAAAGATTCTTGGCCCGGATCATACCGATATGGCCTCAGTCTGGAATAATCTAGCCGGCGCTTGGAGCTCAAAAGGTAATTATGAGAAGGCTCTTAATTATTATGAAAAGGCTCTTGAAATTGTTCTTAAAACCTTAGGCCCAGAACATCCTTACGTTGCTTCAACGTGGAATAACCTAGCCTCAGTGTGGCAAACAAAAGGCGATGACAAGAAAGCAGAAGAATATATTAAAAAAGCTCTCGGTTTACGCTTAAAATTATTTGGATCGATGCATCCCGATGTAGCCGGGAGCTGGAATAAGCTTGCTACTATTTTCCTGAATAGGGGCGATTTTGATAAAGCCATTGATTTCTATCAAAAATCCCAAGAGGTACGTTTAAAAGTATTTGGTCCTGAGCATCCGGTAATCGCAAATAATTGGAGTGGGCTCGGTATTGCTTGGATAAGAAAAGGAAATTACGATAAAGCTATTGAATATTTTGAAAAGGCTATTAGTTTAGGGAAAAAAACCTGGGACCAGAACACCCCAATTTGGGTTATTACCGTAACTATTTAGGAGAAGCGTTTAAAGCCAAAGGATTATACCAAAAAGCAATAAAGAATTTTGAGGAAGCCCATAATATTTTTATTAAAGCTTATGGCCCAAACCATGATGATTTATCCATTACATGGAACAACCTTGGCTCAATGTGGAAATTAACTGGTAACTACAACAAATCTATTAAATATTATGAAAAGGCCTATAAATTAATTTTTAATACTTTTGGTCCGGCTCATCCCAACTTAGCTGGAATATCTTCAAATTTAGGCGGCGTATGGTATTTAAAAAGAAATTACAAAAAAGCCATTGAATATTACGAAAAAGCATTGAAGATTTACGAGGAAAAAGGGGATTCTAATTTTGCTCTAAAAATGAAAACAAATATTGAAACAATAAGAAAAAGGGAAGGGATTTAGTTTCTCTTAAAGTAAAGAGTTTACCCGACAGAAGACCCAGCCAAAAAAGAGGAATGATTTAGTGTCCACCATTGGCCGATAGTAGACTAGGTCTAAAAAAGGTTAGTTGATCAAAAAATTCAAACAAACACCTATCCAGAAAGTTTTCAAATTTCCACCGGCGGGTCACCGGCTAGCCGCGGACGGTGATTTTTTTGATGGATTTTGCGAGTTTTCTGAGTTTGGTTGCCGTTTTGGCTTTTTCTTCTTTACGTGGAATTTTTTGCGGTTTTCGGTAGCGGGCTGATTTTCGCGTGTTGGTGAACACCCATTCGGCGTCGAGCAAAAACTTTTCCCGGTTATTGGCGTTCATTTTACGGAAGAGGGTGAGCAGTTTTTGTTCATCCTTATTGGTGCTAATGAGATGGTCACACAAGAGGCCTTTGAACATCAACCGTCCTTCTTCTAATCCTCCTCCAATCACTTCAAGAGGCACTTTTGAAGTTGGCAGTTTTTCCTGATCGGGGGTTTGCAGGTCTTCAGGGATAATTTTTGTTGTCAGTAACCGGTCCAGGGAGACATTTCCCAGTCGAGCCAGTTTAACCAGGACAGAGACGGGAGCATCTCTTTCACCGGCCTCATAACGAACGTAGGTTCTGAATCCGATTTCAAGCACTTCTGACAGTGCCATTTGTGTGCAGTTGAGATTTTTTCGGATGGTTTTTAAATTATCTGAGAGGACGGTCATGATGCAGAGTTATCCTTCGGGTAATTTTAAGCTAGTTCGATACCGTTTTTTCTTAGATATTTGTAAGCTTCATCGATCCAGAACCGCTCCTTTTCCAGTTTATAGTCGGGCAGATCTTTGGAAGAGCCAATAATGCTTTTCATATAATCGATGGCTTCCTGCTTTTTACCATTTTTATCCAGCAGACGGGCGTAGTGGTAGTAGGCTTTGAAGAAATGAAAAGAGTTAATCACTTCACCGTAGGCAGCCAGCGCTTTTTCGTCATGTCCGCCAAGGCGGTAGCATTCTGCGAGGCCGAAGATTGCGTTGCCGTAATCGTATTTTTTATCAATGGCCGTGAGTTTTTCCAAAACGGTCGCTGCTTCGTCATATCTTTTCAGACCGTGGAGACATTTTGCGAGTCCATATCTTGCTTCCAGCATTTCCGGATCGCGCTGGATGGCTTCTTCAAAGTTGGCAATGGCCGACTCATAGTTTTTCTGTTCTACATATACCTGTCCCAGTTTTTCGTAGTGATAGGCTTTTTGATATTTGCCAATCAAATCTTTTAACTGAAGGGTTTCTTCTGTTTCTACCTCCCTCTTTTCGGATTTGCCAAAAGGAATGATAGTTCCACCCGGGGTGGCAGCACCTCGAGCCCGGTTTTTTACGGCGAAAAAATAGGCTACGGCTCCAACGGGAGGGAGCAGGATAATGATGATTATCCACACAAAATGCTCACGTCTTTGGATGCAATCCATACACATCCACAACATGAACCCTATTGCCAGATAATTGAATATTTCTGCCAAACTAACCTCTGTTGTTTCTGGAGCAAAAATCGTTCTTTTTTGCCCGGTTTTTAAAACTAAGAGCCCTCAACCACCTTGTTGGATGCATCGAGGAGCAAAACTTTCGGCTGATGTTTTTCTTTTTCAGTATCTATATTACCATAAGCAGCAACGATGATGCGATCATTTATCTGCGCCAGGCGGGCCGCAGCGCCATTGATGGAAAACGTCCCGGACCCTCGCTCAGCAGATATGACATAGGTGATGAATCTGCTTCCTGAGTTGATATTGTAAATATGCACCTGTTCGTATGGCTGAATATCGACACGGTCGAGTAAATCTTCATCGATGGCGATACTACCTTCATAATCAATTTCAGTCGCTGTCACACAGGCTCTGTGCAACTTGGATTTCAACATAATTCTTTGCAATTTTTAACCCTCTATTAAGCAATTATCAATGAGTCGGGCAGGTCCGATTTTAACCGCCAGAGCAATGAGCGTCCGGCCTTTTGCTTCTTCTTTTTCTTTTAAACTTATTGGATCACAGATCGATATATAATCGATTTGGGTTCCTGATTCTGCAGAAATGATATTTTTTATATTCTCGCGTAATTCGTTAGATGAAAAAATCCCCTGGTTGATTTTTTCTCTGGAAAATTTTAATGCCCGGGAAAGGGATAAAGCTTTCCTTCTTTCTTCAGGTGACAAATTGCTGTTGCGGGAACTCATGGCCAGTCCATCGGGTTCACGCATTAGGGGCACCCTATGGATTTGGAGGTCCAAATTTAAGTCCCGGACCATGGTTTCTATTACCGCTAGTTGTTGCCAATCCTTTTCTCCAAAAAAAGCATGTTGGGGGCGAACGATATTAAATAGTTTTAGAACAACGGTTGCCACACCTTTAAAAAAGTGGGGTCGACTTTTTCCGCAAAGGTGTTGAGTGATTTCATCAACCTGTACAAGGGTTTTGAATCCCTCAGGATAGATCGCTTCCCGGTCCGGATGAAACACGGCATCCACTCCCATTGATTCCAGCTTTTCCAGATCTCCTGCCAGGTCGTGAGGATAAATATCCAGATCTTCATGGGGAGCGAATTGTCTGGGATTCACAAAAATACTGACCACCGTATGGTCACAGGTTTCGAGAGACTGTTTCACAAGACTCAAATGACCCTCATGAAGGTATCCCATGGTGGGGACCAAACCGAGGGACTTTTCCCCGAAGGATTTGGTAACTTTTCGCATTTCCTCAATGGATGAGGCCACGACAATATTTTGTTTTAGCTCAACGGTCATTTTTTACTTGTTTGAGTGAAGCTTTATTCAGATTGTAGGTATGTTCCTGGCCCGGAAACGTCTCACAATTAACCTCATCAATAAACTCGGTGACAGCATTTTGAATGACATCCGACAATTGAGCATATTGTTTGACAAATTTCGGTGCGAAGTCAGGGTTTATGCCGAGAAGGTCATGAATCACCAGGATTTGTCCATCGCAATTTGATCCCGCACCAATCCCGATCGTGGGGATTTCCAGATCACGGGTGATTTCTGCTGCGAGTTCTTGTGGCATTCCTTCCAGGACAATCGAGAACACACCTGCCTTTTGTAACTCTTTTGCGTCTTGTTTGATTTGCTTGGAGTCCAGAAAGGTTTTTCCCTGAACTTTGTATCCGCCAAACTGGTGAACTGATTGCGGGGTCAACCCGACATGTCCCATCACGGGGATACCTGCCTGAACGATTGCCTGAACCTGTTCAAGGACCCGTGTTCCGCCTTCCAGTTTTATGGCAGCGGCACCCCCTTCCTGAATCAACCGGCCGGCGTTGGCTACTGCCTGTTCTTTTGAAACCTGATAAGACATGAACGGCATGTCTGCGACAACCAGCGCCCGTTGTGCACCCCGCTTAACCGAACGGGTGTGGTAGATCACATCCTCCATAGTTACGGAAAGGGTATTGGCATGCCCCTGGCAAACCATTCCCAAAGAATCACCCACGAGCAATACATCAACAGCGGAAGTATCCAGCAGTTTTGCAAAACTGTAGTCGTAGGCGGTTAACGCGATTATTTTTTTTCCTGAGTTTTTCCTGGCCGCAAGCGCAGGAACGGTTACAGGTTGATCTTTCATTTTAGTTTTGGGTTGTGGCTGGGAATCGATCAGGAGGGAGCAGGAGGTCATGAGAATTAGACCCCCTTCGGCATATACCGAAAGAGAAGCAATTTGGCTTTTGAAACGTGAACTAAAACTTGAAGCCCGAAAAAAGGGTCCCCGTGTTTTAAACGTTTATTGAGCCAGTATGAAGCTATCTCCGTCCCGGTCCGTCAGGATCCAAGCGGATTATAATATTCACGGCCTATTTTATGGCTGTTGATCTTGTTTATCAACTCCTCAAGGTCACATTTTTTCTCAACAAAGTCGATCTCATTGGTATTTATGACCAAAAGAGGGGTCTCGGAGTAGTAAAAAAAGAAATTATTGAAGGCCTTATTGACAGAATCCAAATAATCCGTGTCCATGAAGGCTTCATATTCCCGACCGCGTTTAGCGACCCTTTCCTGCAAAACCTCGGTGCTTGCCTGTAGATAAATGACCAGATCCGGTTTGGGAGCTTTGGCGTCGATCAGGTTGAAAATCTGTTCGTATAAATTGAATTCGTGATCTTCCAGATTAAGGCGGGCAAAAACTTTATCCCGTTGAAACAGATAGTCAATGACAACTACGGAATTGAATAAATCCCTCTGTGCCAGTTGCATGTACTGGTTGTACCGGCTCAGTAAAAAAAAAACCTGAGTTTGGAAGGAATAAGCTTCCCGATCTTCATAAAATTTGGATATGAAAGGATTGGATTCGGTTTCTTCGAGAATTAACCGGGCACCATATTCCTCACCAAGGAGATTGACGAGCGATGTTTTTCCGGCTCCGATAGCCCCTTCAACGGCAATGAAGCGTGGTTCGATAGTTGATTTATTCATTGTTCCGTAAACCTTGCGGCTTTATCCAATTGTTTCCTTAATGGCCCATTTTAAACCTTCGTGGTCGCCCGATTTAACGACCTTAGCTTCCGAGGCCCATATTTGAAAACTCATTTTATCTTTTCCCTCTTCAGAGCATAAGATGAGAGGTGTGTGTTTGCTTTTAAATTTTTCAACCAATTCAATATTCTCTTTGTTGTTTAACTTTAAATCCAGAACGATGAGGTTTGCATTAATGCCATCTTTGAGAGCTTCTTCCGCTGAATGGGATATGGAAATCGCAAAACCTTCCTTCTCAAGTTCTTTGAAGGAAGATGGATTCTGACCATTAGAGTTTGCAACTATGAGTATGTTTTTTGAAGTCAAACCAGGGTGAAAGTTGAGGATTAAAGGATTCTATTGATGCCGATTATGCCCCATTAAGGAGTTTGCGCTTATTTTTTATAATAATCGGACTCCTATTGCAACGTTTAATGGGGCAGCTCGATCTGGTTAATTTTGTGGTATAGGTTGGAATATTGCCGGGCCGCTTTATCCCAGCTAAAATCCATAGACATTCCGTTATTTACCACCTTTTCCCAAAGGGACTTATCTGCAAAAAAGGTCATTGCCTGTTTCAAAGCATTTTTAAAGGACTCCTTATCATTAGGTAAGAATTTAAACCCTGTTCCTGTGTTCCCGTCAAAAGTCTGAATGGAATCATCCAGTCCGCCGACGGAACTCACCAGTGGAACGGTACCATATTTCAAGGCATACATTTGTGTGAGGCCACAGGGTTCATAAGTAGAAGGCATCAAAAACATATCGCTACCTGCAAAAAGCTGGTGAGCGAGTTCATCATCGAAAGCGTGCGAAGTTGCAAATCGACCGGGATCGGACTCTGCAAGTTGTTTGAAAAATGTTTCGTATTTGGATTCCCCTTCGCCAAGCACCAATAGGGCAAGGTTTTGGGTTTTGAGGTAGTCCGATGTTTCAATTAAAAGATCAATTCCTTTTTGACCGGACAGACGTGTGATCATGCAAAACAGAGGGGTATTTTTTCCTATCGTAAGGGAAAATCTTTTAATTAAATCGTTCCTGCAAACTGTTTTTTGGGAAAGTGAACCGTAGTTCTCAGCAATGAATGGGTCAGTGGCAGGGTTCCAGATAGAATAATCCACTCCATTTAAAATTCCAGACAGAGAATCCGTTCTTTGCTGTAATATGCCTTCCATACCAAAACCAAACCCTTCTGTTTGTATTTCCTGGCAGTATTTCGGGCTAACAGTGTTTAAGAAATCGGAATAAACCAATCCTGATTTTAAGAAACTGATCTGGCCATAAAACTCAATTCCCTCCGGACCCGCAAACGAACCGGGTAAGCCGGTAGTTTTAAACTCATCCATCGAATAATTTCCCTGATAACCCATATTATGAATTGAAAATAATGTGCGTGTATTTGAGAACCAGGGGTCTTTGGAGTAAATCGATTTTAAATAAGCGGGAATGAGTCCTGTATGCCAGTCATTGCAATGAATAAGATCGGGTTGAAAGTTTATCGCCTTACAGGTTTCAAGAGCGGCCTGACAAAAGAAGGAAAAGCGTGCGACATTGTCGGGATATTCTGAGCCCGGCTCTCCATACAAATGTTCGCGGTTAAAGTATTCATCATATTCTACCAGATAAGCCGGAACGTCTTCCGGGAGTTTCCCTTCAAACAAGTTTGCTTTTTTCCGGTTGACCCTGGTTTCTAATTCCAGGTTCAGTGACTGGGTGGATTGAGATTGGGTGCAAGTATATTTGGGAAGCACCACCCGAATTTCATGCCCCAGTTTCTTTAGGGCCGGGGGAAGCGAGCCGACAACATCCGCCAATCCTCCTGTTTTTGCAAAAGGGAATACTTCAGAGGCTACCATTAAAATTTTAAGAGATGAGCTCATAAGCCAACCACCTTATGAAAAGGAAAGGCAAATGTCAATCGGTGTCGATTTTGTCCCAAAATCATTGATTACATTGCCATTAATCTTTATAATCCCAACATTAAATCCTGGAAAAACAAGCAAATGAAAAACCAGAAAATTGTGTTGGCAATTTCCGCAGGAATTGCGGCCTATAAAGCTGTGGAATTGTTAAGAATGCTAGTGAAAGCCGGGGCTGAGGTGAGAGTTGTTATGAGCGCAAATGCCAGCCGGTTTGTGACTCCCTTAACTCTGGAAGCTCTTTCCGGTCATCCCGTATATCATCAGGTTTTTGATTCAGAAAACTCAGCGGATATGGAACACATCCGTGTGACTGAAAATGCAGACCTGATGCTGGTGGTTCCTGCCACAGCATCTACTTTAGGAAAAATAGCCAACGGTCTTGCCGACGATGCGTTGAGTAATTTGTTTTTGGCCTTCAAGGGGCCGGTTATGGTTGCACCTGCCATGAATGAAGGAATGTGGCGCAATCCTGCAGTTCAGGAAAATATTGAAAAGTTAAAATCCCGGGGAGTGGAATTCATTGACCCGGAAGAGGGAGAGCTTGCTTGTGGAACCGTTGGACCCGGTCGTCTTGCAGAACTCGAAACCATTTATACAAGGGTCAAAACCCATTTCGAAAAACTTCAGGATTTAAGCGGATTAAAAATTCTAGTCACAGCGGGGCCCACTCAAGAACCCCTCGATCCGGTCCGGTACCTGTCCAATCCTTCCTCGGGCAAAATGGGATACGCCATTGCGGAGCAGGCCAAAGAAAGAGGGGCGGAAGTGGTATTGATCAGTGGCCCGACTTATTTAAAACCCCCGGCAGGAGTTAATTTCAAATCTTGTAAAACCGCAGCAGAAATGAATAGCCTGGTCCAGGAAAGTTTTCCTGATTGTGATGTGCTGGTGATGTCAGCAGCGGTGGGAGATTTTACGGCCGCAAAACTTGAAAAGGAAAAAATTAAAAAGAAAAGTGGGGAAGGGAAAACCCTGAGCTTAGTTCCTACAAAGGATATCCTGATGGAAGTGTCCAGGATTAAGGACCAGCAATTTGTAGTGGGGTTTGCTGCCGAGACACAAAACCTGGTCCAAAGTGCCTTGGAAAAACTCAGAAACAAGAAACTGGATTTGATTGCAGCCAATGATATCAGTGCGCCGGGTATCGGATTTCAATCAGACAACAACCAAATGACACTTATTGATGCCAGCGAAAAAATTGAAAATCTTCCTCGTATGAGCAAAAAAGAAATTGCAGGGATCTTGTTGGATAAAATACTCAGGCATTCCCGGAAGAATTAAAGGAATTCACATTAGGCACGCAATAAATGCCACCCGTGCTAACGAGCACAACGGAACCCGATACTTAATGAGCGGTTCCTTGGGGTGGTGGCGTTTCTGTAAACCAGGTCAACATCTTCAGCTTTGTTTCTCCAGCTTCCTCCACGAATGACTTTATACTGCCCTTTTTCCGGTCCCGGTGGGTTTTCCTTGGGGGAGAATAAATAGTACTCGGGAAAATGCCAGTCGTTCACCCATTCGGATACATTGCCGGAAAGGTCGTAAAGACCATAATCTGATTTGCCCTTTTCATAGGAGCCGACCGGAGTGGTTTTTTTATTTTACTCATTGTAATTGAGTTTGCTGGAGTCGGGAGGGGTGTCTCCCCAGGGATATTTTACCGGGCGTTTGCCGCGTGCGGCTTTTTCCCATTCCGCTTCTGAAGGCAATCGTTTATTTTGCCATTTGCAAAACTTCACCGCTTCTTTCCAGGAAATCCCCACCACCGGTTGCCGGGGATTGTTAAAATCGGGATCGTTCCATCCCTTAGGTTTTTTAGCTCCTGTTTCTTCTATGAATTTTCCATAGGCTTCATTGGTCACTTCGAAAATATCTATATAAAAACTATCCAGATAGACCTCATGGGCGGGATTTTCCGGTCCAAGAGTGTGCCGGTCGGTGTTGAATAAATCATGGGGTTTTAGTTCCAACATCGACTTTTTGCTTCCCATCATAAAAGGACCTTTTTCAATCAATACCATGCCCCTGGGTGCTGAATTGTCAGCATGGGTTGAGAAGGGTAGAAAGGTGAAAAAAAAGAGAAAAAATAAGGGTTTCATCGGTTTAGAATATGATTTTTAAAGACCGGATTATAGAGAAATCCCGGATTCATAGCAATTACGAATATTAGTTGAAATTTGCCGAATTCTAGGGATCAATGTCAATTGACAGCCTAGTTTATTAGTACTAGAATTTGGCTATCTTGCTAGAAAAAGGTTTTTTTAACTAATTCACTCAGGAAGCCGATAAGGGTTAAAAACCTGGAGTCATAAATGGATGATAATAAAAAAGAACCCACTGTATTAAAAGGCAATCAGGATACCAAATTATGTCTTAATTGCGGTTTCCCCAACCGTAATACGGATAGCCAGTGCATGTATTGCCGTACCAGTCTGATTGAGGACGGTGGGCTGATCAATTGGATCAGGCAAACTTATTATGTCCTTAAATGGCGCTGGCAGCTTAAACAAAAACGGAGTGATATTGAGAAAACCGAACCCAAAAGGCCATTTTATAGAACGGCAGGTTATTTTTTCCTGGGTATCGCTTTAAGTGGTGTCGGGGTTTTCGTTTTTACCAGTGCTGTGGGTCAAAATTCATTTTCCAGCGGCCTGATTGCACTGCTTCTGATTGGCTATGGGGTTTTTACTCTCAAAACTCTTATCAGTGACAAAAGATAGATTTTTTACATTTACTCCCATCTTTACTGTTTAGTAATTTCTTAATATTTCTCTCCATATTCAAATTCGGATATCTTGCCTTTCCTAAAACAAGTCTTATAAATAGTTAAATGGGCTTATATTCTAAAAAGAGTGTAACCTGATACAGAAGAATCTTAAATAATAGAGATCATGCAAGACGTGGCGACTGAAAAAAAGGAAACGTTGACCTTGGCAGTAAAGGGAATGAGTTGCGCAAGTTGTTCGGCCCGAATTGAAAAAAAAGTGGGAGGGCTGGAAGGAGTTTCCTCAGCAAAAGTAAACTTTGCTGCCGAACTTGCCACAGTAGAGTTTGATCCTGATAAAATTCAACCGGAACAATTTCCTAAAGAGATTAAAAAACTCGGTTTTGATGTTCCTGCCACACACCAGGTTTTTTCGATAGGAGGCATGACCTGTGCCTCTTGTGTTTCCCGAGTAGAAAAAAAATTATCCTCCCTGCAGGGGGTGTCAGATGTAAAAGTCAATCTGGCAACAGAACAGGTATCCTTAGAATATCTACCTTCCCTTGTTAGTTTTGAAACTCTGAAAGAATCCCTATCGCAAGCCGGTTACCAATTATTTCCTCCTAAAGAAATTGACAGTTTGTCTTTCGATGAGGAAGAACGACAGAAAAATGAGCAGGCAGTTTTAAAAAGGAAGCTGATCTTCAGTGGGGTTGTCAGTATTCTGGTGATGTTTCTCGGCATGAAAGGGGAGGGGATTAAAATTCCTTTTTCTTTAAATATATTGCTATTAATTTTAGCGACTCCGGTTCAGTTTTATTGCGGTTGGCAGTTTTATCGTGGTGCCTGGAATGGAATGCGACATGGCTACGCTGATATGAATACCCTGATTGCTGTCGGAACATCTGCAGCTTATTTTTACAGCTCCGTGGCGGCTATCTTTCCGTCTTCTATTCGTATTGCAGATGAAAAGGTTGCGGTTTACTTTGACACATCCATCATGATTATTACTTTGGTTTTGCTGGGTAGGTGGATGGAGTCCCGAGCCAAACAAAGTGCCTCGAATGCGATTAAGAAACTGGTACAGATGCAACCCAAAATTGCAAAAGTAAAAAGGGAAGGAAAGGAACAGGAGATCAATATTGCGGACCTTGTTTTAGGAGACCGGGTATATGTTCATCCGGGAGAACAGATTCCGGTAGATGGTGAAATATTTGAAGGCAGTTCATCGGTGGACGAATCTATGTTGACCGGAGAGAGTGTTCCCGTTGAAAAATCTAACGGGGATGAGGTTTTTGGAGCCACTTTCAATAAGACCGGGTTTTTTAAGATGAAGGTAACCCGATTGGGTCAAGATACCACTTTGGCCCAGATCATAAAACTGGTTGAGGAAGCGCAGGGATCAAAAGCCCCGGTTCAAAAACTGGCAGATAAGATTGCGGGAGTTTTTGTGCCCTCTGTAATAGGTCTGGCAATCGTTTCATTTTTATTTTGGTGGATTTTTGGAAGTTCCGTAGCGGAAATTCCGACCTCAGAATTTTCTTTTGCTCTTATGGCTTTTATTTCTGTTCTGATCATTGCCTGTCCCTGTGCGTTGGGGCTGGCCACTCCAACCGCCATCATGGTGGGAACTGGTCGCGGTGCTAAGATGGGGGTTTTGATAAAGGGGGGAGAAGTTCTGGAACGTGCAGAAAAAATCGATACGATTATTTTCGATAAAACGGGAACTCTCACCTATGGAAAACCCGAAGTTGCTGATGTTCTTCTTGCCCATGGAGTCCAATGCGATGCGGACGAACTACTTACGATCGCGGGATCTTTGGAGAAAGGATCAGAGCATCCCCTTGCAATGGCGGTGACAGCAGAAGCAAAAAGAAGGAAATTGAAACTGGATACCCCGGAAAACTTTCGTGCCTTACCTGGGTTTGGGGTTGAGGGAATTGTATCGGGGAAAAAAGTTTTACTGGGTAACAAGGCTTTAATGATAGAAAACAAAGTTGATATCTCTTCTATTGAAGATCAGTTGATCAAGTTGACAGAGAAGGGAAAAACTCCCATGATCGTTTGTGTCGACAATCAAGTAAGTGGCCTAATTGCCACCACCGATGCATTAAAACCGTTTGCAAAAGAAAATGTGTTGCGGTTAAAACAAATGGGATTGGAAGTTATCATGTTGACAGGGGATAATTCGAGAACGGCTCAGGCGGTTGCCGATCAATTGGGAATTGAGAGGACTGTATCTGAGGTATTACCCTCCGAAAAAGTTGCTGAAGTTGAAAGGGTAAAACAATCCGGTCACTGTGTAGCCATGGTGGGGGATGGAATCAATGACGCCCCCGCTCTGGTTTCGGCAGATATTGGAATTGCCATGGGAAGTGGCACGGATGTCGCCATGGAGGCTTCGGATATCACGCTGGTGGGATCAGATCTAAAATCTGTGGTAGATTCCATTGAATTGAGTAAAGCCACCATGTCAAAAATAAGGCAAAACCTTTTCTGGGCTTTTATCTATAATATTGTGGGTATCCCCATTGCAGCGGGGTTGTTGTATCCTGCTTATGGCATTCTTTTGCAGCCTGTTTTCGCAGCTGCAGCAATGTCTATGAGTTCTGTGTCTGTAGTCGGAAACTCCCTTTTTCTGAACAAATTTAATACCGTCAGCTCCTAACTGACCTGTTTTTTGAAACCCAAAGGTCAATTGTGAAATCCCTTCGACCGTTTCTATTTTCTGCCATCATTGTTATTGGTTTTTTTGGTTTCATTGAAACCTTTTTGCATTTGTCCGGATTTCAGCCGACCATTTCTTATAAAAAAATTTCTATACCAGCCTGGATGGGTGAGTTTGATCCCATTGTGCTGGCAAAATATCAAAAATTCATTTCCGATTATAAATACATAAATGAAGATGCATATGCGTATCAACCTGATTTGCGCTACGACTATTTATTGAAACCTGGCTTAAATTTATCGGTTTCAAATTATTCCTCATCTGTTTTTATTGACAAACTTCCAGCTTGGACGATTGCGTCCGACTCCCAGGGAAACCGTATTTCAGCAGAGAACCCCGATGAAAATGGAATAAACAAAGAAGGGAAAACGATTCATGTTCTTGGGGATTCAAGTAGCTTTGGCTGGGGAGTTAACTTTGAAGAATCTTACCCGCAACAACTTGCTTCAAAACTATCTCAATTTCGCATTACTTCCAGGGTGGTCATTAAAAACTACTCGACTCCGGGATTCAGTTCTTTTCAGGGAAGGCTGTTGCTGGAAGATAAAGTGGAAATAAAAAGAGGAGATATTGCATTGGTCTCTTTTGGTTTTAATGATTCCTATGAATCAATGAAGCCAGATCGGGAATATTTTCAAAACAGAAACTCGCTACCTGGAAAAATATCCTGGTATTTGAACCGCTTGTTAATGGTAAGAGGATTGAGAGCTTTCTTTCATTCCTTTCGAATTCCAATAGTTCTGGAAACAGATAATCGTCGAGTATCGTTGAGTGAATATCGGGAGAATCTGGGATATATTTTCAGCAAGGTTCTTAAAAATGGAGGGAAGCCTCTATTCGTTAATATATGTAATGGTGAACAGTATAGTGAAGTCGCTGAGAAAGTTTCTAAAAACTTTAAAATTCCATTTTTTAATTTCCCTGAAGAATTTAAACCTTATTTGTCAAAGGTGCATGATATCTATCCAGAAAAGTTTGTGGCCTACTATGAGGCATATGGAGATCTGATGGAAAAGAAACCCCAACTTGCATTTTTGTTTCCTGATTATTGCCATCCTAATGCTATTGGGCATCGGCTCATTGCGGATGTTATTCTTAAGGAGAGAGATGCTTTTAAATGAGTTTTATTATTTAGGCAGGTGCGCGGGTTAACGATCAAAGCCGGAAACTAAAACTTCCCTGTTGTATGCAGCTACCACTTCACCTCGATTAACCATTCCCAATACCCGTTTTTCATCATTTTGAGCAACCACAGGAAGTTGCTCAACATCCAACTGGGCAAATAATTCCATGGCCTGATTTAAGTTGTTATCGGGAGTGAGTGATTTTACGGGTTTGACCGAAAGGTCATTGGCAACAACGAGGTCTCCCAGATCTTCTTCGAAAATCATTTCCCGCACCATATGGAATGAGAGGATTCCTGACATTTCTCCCTGATCGTTGACCACAGGGAAATAAAAGTTTTTAGAATAGGAGATCGTTTCGAGAACTTTTCTAAAGGGCATTCCTTCGGGGATGTTAGTGACTTCCTTGTTCATGACTTCACTGACCTTGATCGAATTCAGGATAGAAACTTCCCGCCCATGCTGGATATTGATTCCCTCTTTAAGGAGCTTTTGAATGTAAATTGAATTTTTAGTGAATCCCCGAAAAGTTTGAGCAGAAACAATGCAAGTAATCATTATGGGAAGAATGATGGTGTAGTCGTTGGTGAGCTCAAAGAGCATTAGAATATTAGTCAAAGGGGCTTGCATGACAGCACCCGCAACGGCTCCCATCCCGACCAGGGCGTAAGTTTCTGGTGAGGCTGTCAGGTTGGGACTAATCCCATGCACCATGGCACCAAATGCAGAGCCGAGCATTGCGCCTATAAAAAGGGAGGGAGCAAAAACCCCTCCTAATCCACCTGATCCCAGTGTTACCGAGGTGCTGAAAATTTTCAGAAAAATGAGTATAAAAGCCATTCCCCACAGCAATTCCCCGGACAAGGCTTTTTCCATGAATTCATAACCGTTACCTAAAATTGCCGGGAATCCGATGGAGATCAATCCTACAATCAATCCCCCTAGCGCTGGTTTTAGGGGTTTTGGAATATGGACTTTTTCATCAAAAAATTCATGCGATTTGAAATAAAACGAAGTGAACAATTTTGAAACCAGGCCACAGAGAAGCCCAAGGAACAAATAGAAAACTATTTCTGAATAGCTTACTAATTCGTGGACGGGAACTTGAAACGTGATTTCATTTCCTTCCAGAGCTCGTCCGGTTGCCGTCCCGATTACGGATGCAACAATGATGGGGCTGAAAGTGTGGATGGCAAAATCGCCAAGGATTATTTCCAGAGAAAATAAAACTCCGGCTAGAGGAGCATTGAAGGATGCAGCAATTCCGGCTGCGGCACCACAACCGACCAGGACTCTCACTCTTTCTCGGGAAAGGTGGAATAGGTTACCCAGCGCTGATCCCACAGCAGAACCGATCTGGACCGTGGGGCCTTCACGACCGGCTGAACCGCCCGAGCCAATGGTTAATGCCGAGGTGGTGGAACAGGTAAGAAGGGTCCGCTTGCGAATCTTTCCCGCTTTTAAGGCCACTGCGTGCATAACCCGGTGAACTCCGTTTTCCTTCACCGCATCCGGAAAAAAATGACATATGGTGCCAGTAATAATTCCCCCGAACATCGGCATAAGAGGTAAAAAAAAAGGCAGAGCCGTTCCTGTAATACCCAACCAGGAGAGTCCTTCCACAGAAAAGACGAGGCCAAAAAAATCAATCATCCAACGAAACGCTGTGGAAGCAAAACCCGACAGAAAACCAATTATCGCAGCAAGAATCAGCATGTTGTGATCCTGCATTAAATAGGCTTTGATTTTTTCTCTGATTACTTCCATTTTTGATTCCACAATTCTATTTTGGCTTGAGGGTAAAGCCTTCTATTATAAAGAAAGTCCCTTTTGATAACCATTGTATTATATAGGGACAGCCATCGGGCTTTATGTTATGCTTCTGCGAATTTAGGTTAGAACCAGAGGAACTCATTTTATGGCACAGGAAAATCCGGAAGTAATCATTGCTCCCTCCATACTTTCTGCTGATTTCGGTCGACTCAATGATGAAGTGAAGGCCGTCGAGCAGGCCGGGGCAGATTGGATTCATGTAGATGTTATGGATGGCCACTTTGTTCCAAACATTACCATTGGGCCGGCGGTGGTAGAGTCTGTTCGTAAATCCACCGAACTGCCGCTGGATGTCCATTTGATGATCGAAAATGCGGATTGCTATATAAAAGACTTTGCCAGTGCAGGTGCGGATATAATCACCGTACATGTTGAAGCTTGTCCGCACTTAAACCGCACCCTGCAACTTATCAAGGAACAAGAGATTCGAGCCGGGGTGGTACTTAATCCAGCCACACCTCTTTCGTCACTGGAAGAAGTTCTTCATGAAATCGATATGGTTTTATTGATGTCCGTAAACCCAGGTTTTGGTGGGCAGAAGTTTATCCCATCCATGCTGGATAAAATTCAAAACCTGAACGATGTTATGGCGCATTATGACCATCCGATTGAGTTGGAAGTGGATGGAGGCATAAAAGCTGAAAATGCAGGAGATATTAAGCAGGCGGGTGCCAGTGTGCTGGTTGCCGGTTCGGCTATTTTCAACGCAGAGGATTACAAAGATGCCATTAGTTCTTTGCGCGAAGCCTAGGCGTCAGCTAGAAATTTTGTTTGGAAGGATCTTTTTTAGGTTCTTCTTTTTTGGGGGACAGGTCGTAACCCAATGAAAGCTCCATGGCTTTCTCAAACTCTTTTTCTGCATCGGCTTGTTTGTCCTGAGCCCAAAAAACTGTTCCCAAACCGTTGTGAAGGTCAGGAGATTCCGGAGCCACTTTTAAAGCATGTTTGAATGTTTTTTCTGCTTTTCTCAAACTATTTTGCTCTTTAAACAAACTTCCCAGATTATAATAAATCTTCCCATCGGTAGGTCTTAGGGTTAGAGCCTTTTTAAACTTTTCCTCTGCCTCGCGATAATTCTTTTGTTCAAAGTAAAGGATTCCCAAGTGATTGTGAGTGTCTGCATCGTAGGGGAATTTTTTTAAAGCCTCCTCAAACCGTACCGTCGCAATTTTGTCAAAGCCCAGGCTGGAAAAAACCATCCCAGTGATATTGCTAAGGGCAGCATCCACCTGTTTGTTTTGGGGATTCAAATGCAGGCCTGAATATGCAAGGTCAAGGGCCTGATCAATATTGTTCAGTTCATATTCCCGGCTGGCCAGAATCAGAAAATCTTCCGGGGATTTTTTGTTGAAGGGACGGGTTTGAGCTTCTTCAATTAATTTCTCAGCTTGTTTTTTTAATTCCGGGGTAACCTGATTCTGATAAAGTTTGACCGCTATCAGGCTTTCCTGTTCGTCGGGAATGTGCCTGGCGCCTTTTTGCGCAACACTTCCCTGGCCCATTATTCCGCCTTGAGGATGAACGGAAATAGCAGCGACAATAATGAGTGTGCCGAGACACATCGCAGTAATCCGGATACGCGTTCTGTGATGTGAAAACAGTCCGCGATAGACCAGCAATCCACCAAAAAGTATTGCGATTAGAATTTCTAAATTCATTTCCCTAGGAAGATAAATAAATTTTTTGTATTTATAAATTCTACAAAATTTTGATAATAATGTAAATCTATAATTCTTGCTTGTCAATAATTTAGTATTGATTTAACTATACATAGTTCGATGCATATTTAAAGGTTTTCATTTACACTATAATTGGAAAGTGGATTGTATGCGTAATTCATTGGTTTTTCTTTTGTAATCCATCAAAAGCAGGTATTTTTTAGTGATTTAATACTATTCCTCTTGTGTTTGGCAGCTAAAAAAGGATAAACTTAGAAAAATCAATAGAATCTCAACAAATCTAGTTCTGGCCGAGCTGAAGACCGGGGCTGCTTCTTATATTATTGCGGAGGGTACATATTATGATGGGGATAGGGTTTCCTGAATTGATGATCATTTTGATCATCATCATGATTATTTTTGGAGCGGGAAAACTTCCCGAAATAGGCAGTGCTTTTGGTCGTAGTATTAAGAATTTTAAATCTTCCATGAAAGAAGCACAGGAGGAAGAAGAGAATCCGCAAGTAGAGAGTGGTGAGCAGGCTTCTATCGAAGAAGGAAAAGGCGCTGAATCAGAAGAGAACTTAACAGAAGAAGAAAAAGAAGCGCTTGCGAGGAAAAAAGCCCAGGAAGAAGGGGAAGCAAAAGATCAGGCAATGAAAGAAGCTGCGGATAACTTTACAGCATCCCTGCCAAGAAAAGGCTCATACGATTTTAGTAAAGATCAGGAAAAGAGTTAAACTACATTAATTAAAAAAATAGAAGCCCCGTGTTTTGGCACGGGGCTTTTTTTATTGGGCGTTGTACAGTTAATCGCCAATGGGCTAGATTAGTTGCCTGCGGCGGCTCACCGCTATTCGTCGTATTTCCAGGGCTCTTTTAGATTGTCCAGGGTCCACACCGTTAACCCATCCATATCCTTGTAAATGCCCCGGGTGAAAAAGTTAAAGGGATCAAAAAAACGAACCCCTTTTTCAGGGTCAATTTCGAAATTTACTTTTTCTTTTTGAATCGGGTGGGCCTTGCATTCTAAAAATTTTTCTCCATCCACTTCCGAAAGGGAAAAAATTTCTTCAATGATATCCGCAGGGTACTGACCTGATTCGACTACCTGTTTGACCTTCTCCATGATAGCCTCGACTTTTTCTTTGTCCAGATGATGCATCTTCATAGCTATTTCCTGCACTCTTTAAAATTTGATTGTTCCAGAAAACAAATTATAGCCCAACTTCCCATTTATGACCAGTTAGGGATTTTGCCTATAAAATTAAGAGTTTACAAATTATAGGGACTCAGATAGGGTGATATGCTGAGAGCGGTTTTTGTACAAAATTTTTAAAACCTATTTTCCTTCTTCCCACCTTGAACCCTCCGTCGGATTTTTCAAATAAATCTGTTGTTGGCCGCTACCCTTTTTATCTTTTTATAATGATGGGCTTGGCCATGGTGGTACGTTTTCCAGGTTTAGGAGTTCCGTTATTTGGAGATGAAGCGACAACATTTTGGGAGCATGCTTCCTCCTCTTGGCAAACCTTATTTTCCCGTTACGCGGGACCCAACCAGCATTCCTTATTTTCGTTTTTTTCAAATATTGCGATGCAGATTTTTGGAGAAAGCGAAATCAGTTTTCGTCTTCCTTCTTGCATAGCGGGGGTCCTGATAATACCTTTGACCTGGCTGGCCGGAAGGCAACTTTTATTGACGCCTCAAGCTTCCCTTTTAGCCGCTTTTCTGGTCAGCTTTTCATGGCCCTTGTTTGAACAGTCTCAACAGGGGAGAGGATATACCCTGACAGGGGCATTCGCGCTGATCGTTTTTATAAGTGGAAAAAAAATGATTTCCGAAACGCTGGACTTGAAGGTGCTCTTGATTTTTATTCTCTCAGGAATCAGCATGGTGTTGATTCTACCCAGCAATATTTATTTTCTTGCAGCTTGTAGTGCATTTCTAATTGCAAATTTTTGGTTGGAAAATGCGAATGACAGGCAGTTGAAAACTTTAATTTTAAAAGCAGGGCCAGTGTTGATGATGGGAATGCTGGCCTCGTGTTATCTATTGTTTATTTTTGATGACCTTCAACGGGGACTGGAGACCTACCGCATTTATGCGAGAGATATGGAAGGTTTAAGTTCTCTGGACCCAACAATTAATAGGTCTTGGGAAGCTTTTCTATATTTGTCTCAACCCTGGGGAATTCCTTTTTGCCTGTTGTTCATTTTTGGATTTTTATATGTCCGGCACCCGGCCTTACTTCTAATTTTTATTCTTCCGTTCCTGTTCAACCTGGTTTCAGGAGTTCAAGGGCCTTCCCGCTCTTATTTTTATTGGATACCCTTTTATCTGCTTGTGGTTTCCCATGGGTTATACCACCTATATGAAAAGCTGGAACCCCTGCTTTCCAAAGGAGTGAATCGATCGATATTTTTATTGGTTGTTGCGCTGTTAATTTTGCCTCCTGCGAACTCCCTGGAGAAGTTTTTTGGACATCGCTTTGAAGTCCAGTTTGTAAAAATGGAGGAGGCGCGAACGGGTCTCGAGTATATGAAAAGTTTTCCCGGAAATCATTTGTTTGTCATCCCCTGGGAAGATCGCGTATTGCGTTATTATGCTGAAAAAAAAGTTGCAGAGAACATGTTGAGTGTTGTTCAGGAGGGAAGTCTTGGAAAAATTATTTATGCCTCCCATAAATCGCTCTCACCTGAAAAAATATCCAGTTTCGGTTTGGTTCCTGAAAATTCCTTTTTGCCTGAATATTTCAAGCTTATAGCACAAAAAGGAAACCTGAACTTTTATGTTTTGGATTTTCAAATAGCCCCATTTATTCCTTTGGAAAAGGATTTGAATATCCTCAAACGGTTTGGGCAAAAAAATGTTTCTGGATTAGAAATTAGCAAAGACACCCAAAATAAGTTTGTGGGTAAAGAATCCCTGAGAATTGAGAATAGGGGTTCCTCTACAAATTTAACATCTAAACTTCTCAGGTCGGTAACCCTCCCTCCAGGCACGGCATTTTTACTTTATATCTATGCAAAAGAGTTTTATCAGGCTTCTAAAGCAGGGGTGATGGGTTCCAGGAAATTAAAAGGAAAACCTTCCGACTCATTAAATTTGTTGTTTGGAAAATTTAAGGAGGATCAAGAAGGGTTGGTTTGGGTGCCAGAGCACCCTTATCGTAATTTCAGGCCCATTGAAAATAAAGATGGGTTTTACTGGACGATCGTGATGTTGACCAATCCGATAGGGGTGGGATTAAATCATTTTCAAGAGGCCATCAGAGTACAAAAAGAGACCAGCCATTTTGATGGAATGCAGGCCTACATTCTCCATTCGGCAAACATCAAGCAGAGAACCACACAATAAGCTATTTTTGAATCAACGTGGATTTAGTGAGGACTGGTAAGTGCGATGATGGGATCCGGGAAAATACCCAGCTCAATGGTTCCCAGGATTCCGATGGCAACAACAAACAAAGTCATGGGGGTCAGGGAAATTTGAAATTCTCCCGCAGGCTCTTTCATATACATGAAGACCACGACTTTTAAGTAGTAGTAAAAGGAGATGGCACTGTTAAGAACTGCGATGATAACCAGTGTCACGAAACCTTCTTCAATCGCTGCGCTAAAGATGTAGAACTTGGCAACGAACCCGGCAAAAGGAGGAAGACCGCCGAGGGAAAGTAGAAATACCGTCATGCTCAGAGCCAACACCGGGTGTTTGTAAGCCAAACCGGAATAGTTTTCCACTTCCAGGTTATCTTCACCTTTCCTTCCAAGAATGATGATTATTCCGAACGCACCAAATGTGGTGAAAGCATAGGTCAGCATATAAAACAACAAACCAGAACCTGCTAGCGAGCTTCCCGCAATGATGGCAACAATCAGGTAACCGGCATGGGAGATGCTGGAAAAAGCCAGCATTCGTTTAATATTGCTTTGCATGATGGCTCCCAGGTTGCCAACAAACATACTGAGGACAGCCACTATGCAGAGTAAGATTTCCCAAGAAGGAGCCATTTCAGGAATCGCCTCTGTAAAGACACGGTAGAAAGCTGCAAATGCTGCCGCTTTGGGACCGACGGACATGAAAGCTGTTACCGGTGTGGGAGATCCCTGGTAAACATCAGGTGCCCACATGTGGAATGGTACCGCCGCCACTTTAAACCCGAACCCAATCACCAGTAAAACGATACCCATTAAGAGTAGCGGATGGGATTGCGCTCCTCCGGTTTTTGCAAAATCAGCAATCTTAAACAGGTTTGTACTTCCCGTTGAGCCGTAAATCAGGGTCATTCCATATAAAAGGAATCCGGTTGCAAATGCACCCAGAAGAAAGTATTTGAGGGCAGCCTCATTGGAAATGGGATCATCTCTTTTGAATCCTGCCAGAACATATAGGCAGATTGAGACGATTTCAATTCCAAGGAAAATCATGATCATATCTGTCGAAGAAGCCAGAACGATCATTCCTACAGTACAGAGCAGGATCAGGGAATAATACTCACCGGCTTTGATTCCCTTGCGCTCGTTGTATTCAGCGGAAAGCAATATGGCCAATGCCGAGCTTAGTGTAAAAATACAAGTGAAGAAAATGGATAAGTGGTCGACGATATAACTGTCTGTAAACGCAAATGACGGAAGAGGGTGTTTTGCAAACGCACTGATTGCCGTCATTAAAAGACCGACAAGGCTGACAAACATCAGCAGCGTTTTATTTCTTCCAGCCCACAAATCCAACACGAGGACCCCCATAGCAAAAACACTTAACACCAGTACAGGTGCAAGGGCTATCAGGTCGATGGATTCAGGTGCGTGTATTGGTTCCACTATTTAAAATTCCTTAAATTAATTATGACTGGTCTCTTCCAGCCTTTGGCTTAACTTGGCCATTTCAGTTTTAGGTGCTAACGATGCATGGTGTCCTCCACTATCGTGGTGGTCTTTTTTAGGTCTGAAATTATCTGGAGAGACTTTTCCTACCAGATGTGTTACTGATGCATCGAAAGTTTTCATAAAAGGTTTGGGATACAAACCTATCCAGAAAATTAATACCAACAAGGGAACAATTGTAATGAGTTCCCTCATATTCATATCTTTTAGTTCCATATTTTTCGGATTATTCAACTCCAGAAACATGACCCTTTGGAACATCCAGAGAATGTAACAGGCTGCCAGGATAACTCCCGTGGTTGCTGCAGCCGCATACATGAGACCAATGCCCTGGAAGGTCCCCAAAAGAACTAAAAATTCCCCTACAAACCCGTTCATGCCCGGCAGACCTATGGATGAAAGTGCTACGATCATAAAACAAACGGCATAGACCGGCATTTGCTTGGAAAGCCCCCCAAACTCTTTAATCAATCTCGTATGTCGACGATCATAAATGACACCCACCAAAAGGAAGAGGGCACCGGTACTGATTCCGTGGTTGATATTTTGGATCAAAGCTCCCTGTATCCCATATTCGTTCAGGGCAAAAATACCCAACATGACAAACCCCAGATGACTGACGCTGGAATAGGCCACCAGTTTTTTCAAATCCTCCTGGACCATGGATACCAGGGCTCCATAAATGATTCCAACGATCGACAATGTAGCAACAAATGGAATGAAGTCGTAACAGGCCTGGGGGAAGAAAGGCAGATTAAATCGCAGGAAACCATAAGTTCCCATTTTCAGCAGGACACCTGCCAGGATGACCGAGCCGGCTGTAGGCGCTTCAACGTGAGCATCAGGCAGCCAGGTATGAAAAGGGAACATTGGGACCTTGATTGCAAATGCCAGGAAAAATGCCATCCACAGCCATTTTTGTATGTCTAGAGGAGCGCTTATATGTTCTGTTATAAAAAGAATATCCGCCGTTGCAACGCCGGTGGTTTCTTTAATGTGGAAGTATATCCAGATGATCGCCACCAGCATCAGCAATGAGCCTACGGCTGTGTAAATGAAAAATTTAACGGCAGCATAAATTCGTCTGGGTCCTCCCCATACCCCCACGATGATATACATGGGAACCAACTGGAATTCCCAGAACACATAAAACATAAAAAGGTCGAGGGAGATAAAGACCCCCAGCATGCCAGTCGAAAGCGCCAGCATGGCCATCATGTATTCGCGGATATGTTTTTTGACATCCCAGGATGCGATGATACAGATCATCGTCAGGAAGGTGGTCATTACATAAAGCAACAGGGAAATGCCATCGATTCCAATGTGGTAGTTGATACCCCAGGATTCTATCCAGGAAACATTGTATTCGAACTGCATCCTATGACTGTTATTATCGAAATTGGTCCATAGGAGCAAAGACAGTAAAAAGTCTGCTGCAGCAACGGCCAATGCAGTCTGCTTGATCGCACCTTCATTTTCCTTAGGCAAAAATGCGAGAAACAGCGCGCCAAAAATTGGCAGGAATGTAATAAAAGTTAAAAACATAGTTCCTTAAAACATAATCAGTAAAAGACTGATGAAGCCCACCGCAATGAACAAAGCGTAGTTGCGTACAAACCCCGATTGAAATGCACGCGCCTGCTTACTGAGCCATCCGATAGATTTTGCGGTGCCCATCACACTGCCATCAATGGCTTTAGCGTCACATTCCTTCCAAAGTATTTTTGATCCTTCCACTGTCGGTTGGACGAAAGCAGCATCGTACAATTCATCCACGCCATATTTGTTTTGTACCAGTTCGAATCCCCATTGACCTTTTGTGTATTTTTCAGGCAGGTCGGGTCGCTTGATATAAAAGATATAGGCAGCAAATATTCCTGTTGCCGCCACACAAGCGGAGAACGCCATCAGGAAAATCTCAAGCCACAGATTGTGCTCCTTCGGATTGAGTAAATGGGCATAGGATGGTGCATGTCGGCCCACCTCATGAAGCATGTGCTCGGAATGTTCCAAAGCATGTGCCAGATCGAAATGCAAAACCGGTTCCAGCCAGTTGTGCAGAATATGCCAGCCATGAAATAGAGGGATTCCCAGAATACCGCCAACGGTGGCAAGTCCAGCGAGAATAACCAAAGGCATGGTCATTACTTTTGGTGATTCATGTGGGTGAATATGTGGATCCACACGTGATTCGCCATGGAAGGTCATAAAGACCAGACGGAACATATAAAATGCTGTTAACAATGCGGCAGAAATTCCCATTCCCCAGAAAATTATATTTCCATCCATCAGAGCGTGATAGAGGACTTCGTCCTTACTGAAAAAGCCGGATAGGGGAGGGATTCCCGCAATAGCCAGTGTCGATACCAGAAACGTCCAGTAAGTGACCGGCATATAGTTTTTGAGTCCGCCCATTTTTCGCATGTCTTGCTCGCCGTGAATTCCATGAATGACGCTTCCAGAACCAAGAAAGAGGCAGGCTTTGAAGAATGCATGGGTTACAAGATGAAAGACCGCAGCAGTGTAAGCTCCAACTCCACAAGCAAGAAACATATAACCAATCTGACTGACTGTGGAGTAAGCCAGCACGCGCTTAATATCAAACTGGGTCATTCCAATGGTGGCAGCCATGATTGCCGTAGCCGCACCTATCCCCGCAACAACCATCATGGTCATCGGTGCAAGATTAAATAAGGCGCTACAACGAACTACCATATAGACGCCTGCAGTAACCATGGTTGCAGCATGGATCAGGGCACTAACAGGAGTTGGACCTTCCATCGCATCCGGCAGCCAGGTGTACAAAGGAATCTGCGCCGATTTTCCGGTGGCTCCTACGAATAGAAGCATAGTAATGATGGTGACTGCCTCTCCTGCGTAGACCAGTTTTTCAGGAGCGGCATGCATGACCTCCGAAAAGTCGATAGTGCCAAAGATATTGAAGATGTACATAACAGCCAGGAGAAAAGCAAAGTCTCCCACCCGGTTCACTACAAAGGCCTTTGTGCCAGCATCGCAGGCAGATTTTTTCTCAAAGTAATATCCAATCAGGAAATAGGAACAGCACCCCACACCTTCCCAGCCGATAAACATGAGCAGGAAGTTGTTACCCATGATGAGAAGCAGCATGGCGCTGGCAAACAGATTGAAGTAGGCGAAGAAACGATAGAAGCTGTATTCTTCATGCATATAGCCGATGGCATAGACATGGATGATGAATCCGACACCGGTGACAACAAACATCATGACCAGGGTCAGCGGATCAACCTGGAAACCGAAATCAACATGAAAATCCCCAGCCCCAAACCACGACCAGACAATTTGCTCGTAAGCATGTGAACCTTCTGGCAGCATGAGGTAGCCCACATAAACCAGAATAGAGGTTAGGAAAGACAGTGCCATGCTTCCGGCAGCAATGATCCCGACAGCATTCTTTCCAATGCGCAGACCGAAAAATCCGTTGATGATTGACCCGATCAACGGAAACAGGGGTACCAGACAGGTTAGTTTTAACAGCATTTGCTTTTTACCACTTCAACAGGTTGAATTCGTCAAGATTGACTGTTGGTTTATTTCTATGCAGGGCAATAATAATTGCCAGGCCCACCGACACTTCTGCAGCAGCCACACACATAACCATGAAACTGAAAATTTGACCATTGGAGAGATTCAAATAATGGTCGAAAGCAATCAGGGAAATATTGACCGCGTTCAACATGATTTCAATCGACATGAACACCACAATGACGTTGCGGCGAACCAATACTCCAACGATTCCGATAACAAATAGAACCGCACTTAAGGTCAAATAATGTTCTAAGGGAACTGTACCTTCAAACATAGTCAATCCAGTTTGGGTTTTGCCAGGACCACTGCTCCGATCATGGCTGCTAATAATAAGAGAGATGCCACTTCAAATGGCAAAACAAAGTCAGTGAATAAAGATTCTCCCACCGTCGCTACAGTTCCAAAAGTATCTGGAAGTTCTGCAGGAGAATTTAAATCGGCCGAAAAAGTTACATCTACGATTTTGTATAAAATCCCTAAAGCCAGTGCGCTTGTAAGAATCGTGATAAAAAGATTATTGTTCCGGGCCACCCAATCTGTGCCTGCCGTTTGTTTCAGGTTCAAAAGCATGATTACAAACATGAATAAAACCATAATTGCGCCGGCGTAGATGATTATTTGCAGGACGGCAATAAAGTGGGCCTGTTGCAAAACGAATATTCCTGCAAGGCCCAGCATCATTCCAATGAGGCACATGGCAGATCCAACCGGACTGGTGTTTAAAATTACACCTAGGGCCAGTGCAACACACAAACCTGCGATCGGATAAAAAATTAGTAATTCCATTTAGCGTACATGTTCCGCGTGAACTCGATTCGCTTTTGCAAATCTGCCACAGGAGTTAAAAGTTGTTCTTTGGTGTACAACATTTTTTTGCGATCGAGCATGGAGATCTCGCAATCGTCACTCATGAAAATCGCTTCTTCCGGACAAGCCTCTTCACAGTTCCCGCAGAATATGCAAATGGCATAATCAATATTAAAAACATCGGGCCAGCGCTCGTACTGGTTTTGCTTGCCACTGTTTTCACCGGGTTCAATGTGGATGCAGTAGGCCGGGCATGCAATCTCGCAGAGCCCACAAGCAACACATGCAGGATGTCCGTCCTCGTTTTGTGCCAGTACCGGACGACCCCGATAGGCGACCGGGTATTGCACTTGTTCTTCCGGATAATAAACGGTCATAATCTTCCGCTCTTTTTGTGTTCCCAGAAAAAAAGGAATAAACCCAAAAAGGTTTTGGAAGAAATGCCGTGATGTAATAATCATTCCCTTGATGATTTCAGGAATATAAATCCTTTCCCACCAGGTCATCTTGATATTTCTATTTACATAATAGGCCATCGTCGGCCTCCTTTTAATTCAGGACCAGGATAACGATCCCGGTCACAAGAATGTTTGCTAAAGAAAGCGGTAGTAGTATCTTCCAACCCAATTTCATTATCTGATCATAACGAAACCGTGGAAGCGTCCACCGAATTGTCATTTGTACCCAGATAAAGAAAACTACTTTTGCGAAAAATACACCGACTTGAATCAACATCACTATTAGATTCGAGCCTGTGGTGCCAAGAAAATCAAACCAGCTGAGAAGTGTGGCTGTTGTTAAAAACGGAATATGCCACGCTCCAAAAAACAAAATGGTCATGATGGCACCAATGGTGACCATTTCAATAAATTCCGACATGAAAAACATGCCGAATTTCAGACCACTGTATTCAGTAAAATAACCCGCAACAATTTCAGATTCCGCTTCGGGATTGTCAAACGGGATACGCTTGTTCTCCGCAATCGATGCAGCAAGGAACATGAAGAATCCCAAAGGCTGAAGGAAGAGTCCCCATCTGAAAAAATCTTCCTGAATGGCTCCGATGGTCGTCAGTTTCATGGAACCATAAACCATAAGAACGCCAACAATGGTGAGTCCCATTGTGACTTCATAAGAAATCATTTGAGATGCGGTTCGCATGGAACCTAAAAGAGACCAGTTGTTGTTGGAGCTCCATCCCGCAATTACGTAACCATAGGTTGCCAGCGATGCAATGGCAAATACAAAAAGCAGACCCACATCCAAATCTGAAATGACGAGATTGACCTCTTTGTCAAACAAAGTGTATTGACCACCGAAAGGGACAACTGCAAAAGTGAGAATGGCTGGAACCACCGCGATGATCGGGCTGAGGGTATGGAGAATTTTGTTGGCACCTTGAGGAATGAAATCTTCCTTGGTGAACATCTTTAAAGCATCGGCGATGCAGTGGAATAAACCAATCGCGGTAAAGCCCAGGATGTCTGCCCGGTTAGCACCAATTCGGTCTTGCATGATGGCACTTTGCTTTCTTTCCACCCATGTCAAAATGGGAGCAAAGAAACCCACCGTTACTCCGATGATAAAGAGAATCTTTACTAATGTGATTGCTAAATCAACCCACATATTTCCTAACCCTAGTTCAGCGGCCCGATCAGGGGCTGCCGTTTATTGACCGGATAATCTTTTCGTAAGGGATGTCCCTTGAACTCTTCGTAAAGAAGGATTCTTCGCAAGTCGGGATGGTTGCGAAACTTAATTCCGTACATATCCCAAATTTCTCTTTCAAACCAGTTTGCCGTTTTCCAAATAGGTGTGACCGTATCAGCGATGCAGTCATCCATGGAAACCGGAATTTTGACTCTCAACCTGTCGTTATGCTTGAGTGAGTAAAAGTGATAAACCACTTCAAAGCGCTCGTCTTTTTTGGACAAGTAATCGACAGCGGTAATGTCCATCAAAAAATTAAAAGAAAGTTCTGGCTCATCTCTGAGGAACTTGAAAAACTCATTGCCGCAGTCTTTCTTAACTGTGACGGTTTGATCGCCACGAAAGTTATGACTGTCTAAGACCAGGTCACCGTATTTACTTTTGATCAGGTCAATGAATTT
>JAYNIA010000026.1:29403-33746 GCA_038108555.1 Nitrospinota bacterium
GTTAATCCCATTCAAGACCGCCGCGTTTCCAAACGTAAAGCAAACCGACCCCAAGGATCAGGATAAATAAAAGCATTTCCACGAAGCCAAAAAGACCCAGTCTTCTGAACAAAACCGCCCATGGAAAAAAGAAAATCGCTTCAATATCGAATAAGACAAATAAAACTGCCACCAGGTAAAATTTGACAGAGAATCTTTGATGAGGGGATACCAACTGGCTTTCGCCACATTCGAAGGGTTCCATCTTATCAGCAAAATGTCTTTTCGGTCCCAACAGAGAAGTCATTGCGACCATTCCACAGGCTATCCCCATGGAGAACAAAAACATGATTGCGGCACCCGTATAATCTTCCAGCATATGTTTTCCTAAAGGCTGTATTGCTTTATTAAAAATTTAGAGGAATTTAATCGCAAATTAATTTGTGAATCGTTATTCCATTCCTCTTGGCAAGCGGCCTTAAACCCCCATAAATAAACAGTTAATTGTAAAATTGTTCAGGGTGCTAAGTACTGATAATAAGAAGGGCGAATATAACCAAGCCGGTAGTTTTTGTCAATCAAAAAGCGTTGAATTTCTTAGAAATTTCTTGTCCAGAAGCACGAGTAGAAAGCATCCGGAAACAAGCGAAACAGCTGTGAGAATTTTACGAAAAAGAGGGAGGCCGTTTGGACATGTGTAAATAATTTTTAAGAGGCGCATATGGGCTAAAAAAATGAAAGTAAGAATAGGGGAGGGAAACAAAAAAGCCGCCAGCAAAATTGCTGACGGCTTTTTGAATAAAAGCCCGGCCTCGTCCTACTCTCCCACACAGCTGCCCGTGCAGTACCATCGGCGCTGAAAGGCTTAACTTCCGTGTTCGGAATGGGAACGGGTGTGGCCCTTTCGCTATCAAGACCGGAAATCTTGAATACCAAATAACTTAACAATTGAATTAGTTCGAAGTAGTGCGGAAGAAATAAGATCAAGCCTCGCGACTTATTAGTACCAGTTAGCTGAACACATTACTGTGCTTACACATCTGGCCTATCAACCTTGTCATCTTCAAGGAGTCTACTGTCTTCCCGAAGGAAGAAGAGATATCTTGTTTTAGGGTTGGCTTCCCGCTTAGATGCTTTCAGCGGTTATCCTTTCCAAACATAGCTACCTGGCAATGCAATTGGCATCACAACCAGAACACTAGAGGTTTGTCCACCCCGGTCCTCTCGTACTAGGAGCAGATCCCTTCAAATATCTAACACCCACGACGGATAGGGACCGAACTGTCTCACGACGTTCTAAACCCAGCTCGCGTACCGCTTTAATGGGCGAACAGACCAACCCTTGGGACCTGCTTCAGCCCCAGGATGCGGTGAGCCGACATCGAGGTGCCAAACCGCCCCGTCGATATGGACTCTTGGGGGCGATAAGCCTGTTATCCCCGGCGTACCTTTTATCCGTTGAGCGATGGCCCTTCCACATGGAACCACCGGATCACTAAGACCTGCTTTCGCACCTGCTCGACTTGTAAGTCTCGCAGTCAAGCTCTCTTATGCCTTTGCACTCGAAGGCTGGTTTCCAATCAGCCTGAGAGAACCTTCGCGCGCCTCCGTTACATTTTGGGAGGCGACCGCCCCAGTCAAACTACCCGCCTGACATTGTCCCTGACCCGGATTCACGGGATCGAGGTTAGAATAGCAGTGTAATAAGGGTGGTATTTCAAGGATGACTCCACCCTGGCTAGCGCCAGAGTTTCAAAGTCTCCCACCTATCCTACACATACTAGACCGATATTCCATATCAGGTTGTAGTAAAGGTGCACGGGGTCTTTCCGTCCTGTCGCGGGAAACCGGCATCTTCACCGGTATGTCAATTTCACTGAGTCCCTGGTTGAGACAGTGTAGCCATCGTTACGCCATTCGTGCAGGTCGGAACTTACCCGACAAGGAATTTCGCTACCTTAGGACCGTTATAGTTACGGCCGCCGTTTACCGGGGCTTCAATTCGGAGCTTCGCTCGAGAGCTAACCCCTCCTTTTAACCTTCCGGCACCGGGCAGGCGTCAGACCCTATACATCGTCTTGCGACTTCGCAGAGTCCTATGTTTTTAGTAAACAGTCGCGGCTACCTGGTCACTGCAACCTCCCTCGGCTCCAGGAGCAAGTCCTTTCACCTAATAGAGGCACTCCTTATCCCGAAGTTACGGAGTCAATTTGCCGAGTTCCTTAACCAGAGTTCTCTCAAGCGCCTTAGTATTCTCTACTTATCCACCTGTGTTGGTTTAGAGTACGGTCGGTACAACCACTCACTAGAGGTTTTTCTCGGTAGCATGGGATCATCTAGTTCGCCTGTCCCGAAAGAGAGGCTCCTTGTAACATCTCGGAGTTGAATGGTGGCCCGGATTTGCCAAAGCCACCCTCCTACATGCTTAAACCGGGACATCCAACACCCGGATAGACTACCCTTCTACGTTACCCCATCGCTAATAACGCAATTATACCGGTACGGGAATATTAACCCGTTTCCCATCGGCTACGCTTTTCAGCCTCGCCTTAGGGGCCGACTTACCCTGAGAGGATTACCCTTCCTCAGGAAACCTTGGATTTTCGGCGAACAGGTTTCTCACCTGTTTTATCGTTACTCATGCCGCCATACTCACTTCCATACAGTCCACCCGTCCTTACGGTCGAGCTTCAACCCAGTATGGAACGCTCCTCTACCAGAAGAAACTACCGAAGTAGTTTCCAATTCACAGCTTCGGTGCTATGCTTAGCCCCGCTAAATTTTCGGCGCAGGTACACTTGATCAGTGAGCTATTACGCTTTCTTTAAAGGATTGCTGCTTCTAAGCCAACCTCCTGATTGTCTGTGTATTCCCACAGCCTTTCCCACTTAGCATAGCTTTGGGACCTTAGCTGGTGATCTGGGCTCTTTCCCTTTCGACCATGGACCTTATCACCCATAGTCTGACTCCTGTATTACCATCCACGGAATTCGAAGATTGGTTGGGTTTGGTAACCTGGTGAGGCCCCTAGCCCATCCAGCGCCCTACCTCCGTGAACTATCTTATACAAGGCTAGTCCTAAAACTATTTCGAGGAGAACCAGCTATTACCGAGTTTGATTGGCCTTTCACCCCTATCCACAGCTCATCCAAAGTCTTTTCAACGACTACTGGTTCGGGCCTTCACGAAGTGTTACCTTCGCTTCACCCTGGCCATGGATAGATCACCCGGTTTCGGGTCTACTCCGCTTAACTTTTCGCCCTATTCAGACTCGCTTTCGCTGCGGCTACACCTAACGGCTTAACCTTGCTAAACAAAGTAACTCGGCGGCTCATTATGCAAAAGGTACGCGGTCACACGTGTCTCCGACGAATCGGTGATATAGTGCTCCCACTGATTGTAGGCTTACGGTTTCATATTCTATTTCACTCCCCTCACCGGGGTGCTTTTCACCTTTCCCTCACGGTACTAGTCCACTATCGGTCGCCAATGGTATTTAGCCTTAGGAGGTGGTCCTCCCAGATTCCCACAAGATTTCACGTGTCCCGCGGTACTCGGGTATCTGACCCAGAGTGGACATGCCATTTCGCTCACGGGGCTATCACCCTCTATGGCGGAACTTTCCAGTTTCTTAAGCTATAACATGCCTTTGTAACACTCCGGCGGATTCGTAGCTCCGCCCAGTCAAAACCCACAACCCCAGATGTACAACGCCCACGAGCTTGACATACATTCTGGTTTAGGCTGTTCCCCGTTCGCTCGCCGCTACTAAGGGAATCACTTTTGTTTTCTGTTCCTCAGGGTACTTAGATGTTTCAATTCCCCTGGTGAGCCTCCCTGACCTATGAATTCAGCCAGGGATTACACGGTATAACCCGTGCAAGGTTGCCCTATTCGGGAATCTCCGGATCAACGCCTGTTAGCGGCTCCCCGAAGCTTATCGCAACTTGCTACGCCCTTCATCGCCCATTGACGCCAAGGAATCCACCGCAAGCCCTAAAACGCTTGATCAAAATTTACTTCCTCAGCTACTTCAAACTATATTCAATTGTCAAAGAACAGTTTGCCTTAAAGGCAAAAATCAAATTCTGTTTTACAGACACTTCAAAAATCCAGAAGAGGGGAGATGGCTTTTTCCCAACCCCGTTGACTCCTTCTCACCATTGAAAAAATGGTGGAGGTGAACGGGATCGAACCGATGACCTCCTGCGTGCAAGGCAGGCGCTCTCCCAACTGAGCTACACCCCCATGAGCCAGAATCTCCGGATTGCAACTCAAAATAAAGGTGGTGGGCCTAGATAGATTTGAACTATCGACCTCACGCTTATCAGGCGTGCGCTCTAACCAACTGAGCTATAGGCCCA
>JAYNIA010000027.1:0-32884 GCA_038108555.1 Nitrospinota bacterium
TGGCGTCCCCAGCGGGATTCGAACCCGCGTCGCCGGCGTGAAAGGCCGGTGTCCTGGGCCTGGCTAGACGATGGGGACGTTCAATTTATTGTAAAAAATAAAGAAGTGAGCCGCGAAGGGATCGAACCTTCGACCACTTGATTAAAAGTCAAGTGCTCTACCAACTGAGCTAGCGGCCCCTTCTTGAAACGCGCAAGCGAAACGTGGAAAATATCAAACCTATAATAGCATGTCAACGCATTTATTTGCCTTGATTTTCAGCCTAAGGGCAAATAATATCTAACTTTACACTAATTTTACGTAATCACCCTAATTCTCGTATATAAGAGGCTCTTTTGGAAAAATCAGAAAAAATCTGGATGGATGGGAAAATGGTTCCCTGGCACGAAGCAAATGTTCATGTTCTCACACATACCCTCCATTATGGACTGGGCGTGTTTGAAGGAATCCGCTGCTACAACTCGAAAGAAAATGGTTCTGCCATTTTCCGGCTGCAGGAACATGTCGATCGTCTTTTCAACTCCGCCGTCATTCTCGGAATCGAAGCTCCTTTTTCCAATAAAGAAATCCACGATGCCATCCTCCAGGTGGTTCGCCAAAACAAGCTGGAGGAATGCTATATCCGCCCTATCATTTTTCTGGGAGATAACAAAATGGGTCTCAATCCGTCTGGGGTGGATGTCCGCTGTGCTATAGCTGCCTGGCCGTGGGGAACCTATCTGGGTGAAGATGGACTCAACAAGGGAATTCGCGTTCGCCTGTCTTCGTTCACACGCCACCATATCAACATCACGATGACCAAGGCGAAAGCATGTGGGTACTATATCAATTCTATTCTCGCAAAGGCGGAAGCGCATCGCGATGGTTACGACGAAGCCATTCTGCTCGACACCAGCGGTTATGTTTCGGAAGGTTCGGGAGAAAATGTTTTTATCTATTCCAAGGGGAAATTACATACCCCTGCCCTTTCGTGCGCCAACCTGGATGGAATCACTCGGGATGCGGTCATTCAAATTTGCCGGGAACTGGGTATCGGGGTTGAGGAAAGAAACATCACTCGCGATGAACTATATATTGCCGATGAGTTTTTTCTGAGTGGAACCGCTGCTGAAATCACACCGGTCCGTGAAGTCGATAACCGGACCATAGGTGAAGGAAAGAAAGGACCCATTACCGACAAAATCCAGCAGGCATTTTTTGAGATTGCCCGGGGTAACAATCCGGATTTCAGGGAATGGCTCACCCCCGTTTAAAGGAATCCTCTGGAAAATTTTAGCCGTTGGCTTGCCAACCGGGCCTGCAAATCTTATTGAATAGCTGACAAAAAAAAGAGAGTTTGATTTATGCCAATTTACGAATACGAATGTGAAAAATGCGGGGTCACTTTTGAGGCCATGCAGAACATCTCTGCAAAACCGCTTAAAACCTGCCAGGGCCTGGGCTGCAACGACAAGGACAATGGCAAGGTGCATCGGATCATGTCCCAATCGGGATTCATTCTCAAGGGCTCCGGCTGGTACGCCTCGGATTACCCATCAGAAGACCGCAAAAAGGGTTGGGAGAAAGAGAGCGGCCAATCCAAGGGTGGAACCGATGCCACCCCTGCTCCTGCGGCAGACACCAAGGCTCCGGCTGCTGAAAAGAAAGCCGCACCGGCTCCGACCCCTGCTAAAAAACCAACGCAGAAAAATCCCTATTCAAGTGGAAAATCGAAAAAGGCCAAGGGTCCTAAATAACCCTGCCTTATGAACGAACCGGACCGCATACATCAAAATATTTTTTTCTCGCTCATTGATGGACTGGTTCTGGTTTCCCCTTCCCTTTCAATCGTACAAAGCAATCTTGCCATTGAGGACCTTTTCCATAAATCCCGGGAAGCGATTGCAAACCGGCCTCTGGAAGAACTTTTCCCAAGACAACCGCAAATCATTGCCAAGGTCCGAAATGTTCTAGTTTCTGGAGCCTGCTACCACGATGTGGAAGCAAATGGAGCCAGGAAAACAGCAGCCATCCAATTCCCTGTAAGTCTGACGATTTCTCCCTACCTCGAATCAGATGATTCTATCCAGGGTGTCATCATATTAATAAAAAACATGAGCCTGATTAAGGAATTGGAAGAACAGCAACGCCCCTCCGATCACTTGACCAATCTGGGGGCTTTGGCGATGGGATTGGCTCATGAAATTCGGAACCCTTTGGGGGGCATCCGTGGTTCCGCACAATTGCTGCGGAATGACATCAAGAAAAAAGCCCATCAGGAATATCTTGATGTGGTTGTCAATGAAGTGGATCGCATCAACCAGTTGGTCAAACGGATGATGGATCTCACCAAACCCGTCGACATCAGGCTTAATGAAACAAATATCCATAAAGTTCTTGAAGATATTATTATCCTTGAAAAAGAAACTTTTGGCCGGAAGAATGGTCGCTTTCAACAAATCTACGATCCCAGTCTTCCTCTCATAGAAGCTGATGAAGACCAGTTAAAGCAGGTGTTCCTGAACCTCATAAAAAATGCGATCGAAGCCTCTCCCAATGGCGGCATCTTGCAAATCGTTACCCGGGTGAGCTCCGGGTTTGCGGTGAAAACTCCGGTTGCAAGTGTTCCCCGGCAATACATTGCGGTAGAGATTATTGACTCGGGCGAAGGAATGGATCAGGAAATGCAAAAAAAATTATTCACCCCTTTCCATACTACCAAGAGCAAAGGCAGTGGATTGGGTTTACCCATTTCCCTGAAAATTGTTGAAGACCACCACGGAAAAATAAAAGTCACCTCCGAAAAAGGACTGGGGACCACCGTCCAGGTATTTCTGCCAATCCGCCAGAAATGATAAAATAACTGAATGAATTCACAACAAAGCAAAATTCTCATTGTCGATGACGAGAAAAATATTCTCTGGGTACTGAAAAAAGGTCTGGAGAAAAACAATTATCTCGTAGATACCGCCACCAGTGGTGAAAAGGCTCTGGACCAACTAAAGAACAACGATTACCTGATGATGTTTTCAGATATTTTTATGGAAGGCATCAGTGGGCTTGAGTTGATGGAACAGTCCCGCCAGATTTCGCCGGATCTGAAAATTGTCATCATGACCGCACAGGATTCCATGCGTAACACCATTGATGCGATGCGTTTGGGAGCCTACGACTATCTCGCCAAGCCTTTCGATTTTGAAGATGTTTATAAGCTGATCGAAAAGGCAGAAACGGCTCAATCCATTTCTCCCCCAAAGGAAGAAGAAATGAAACAGGGCCTTTCCACCACCGCCGAAAGCGATGGCGATACCATCATTGGTAAAAGCAGGCGCATGCAGGAAATATATAAAACCATCGGTAAATCGGCGGGCTCCGATTTATCCATCCTCATCACAGGTGAAAGTGGAACCGGGAAGGAAATGATCGCCAGCACCCTGCATCACTATTCTGAAAGGAAAGACAAACCCTTTATCTGCATCAACTGCGCCGCCATTGCAAGGGAGCTTTTGGAATCCGAATTGTTTGGACACGAACGCGGTGCGTTCACAGGGGCGGTTGAAACAAAAACAGGAAAGTTCCAACAAGCGGATGGAGGCACCTTGTTTCTCGATGAAATCGGGGACATGGAACTCCCGTTGCAGGCAAAAATTCTACGCGTCCTGCAAAACAATGAATATTACCGGGTGGGTGGAAAAGAACCGTTGCGTTCCAACGTGCGCATCATTGCCGCCACCAATCAAAACCTGCTCGGCATGATTGAATCGAAAAAATTTCGTGAAGATTTGTATCACCGTCTGAATGTCATCCACATAGATATGCCGCCCTTAAGGGAGAGACTGGAAGACGTTCCCCTGTTGGCCAACCACTTTATCAATAGATACTCCAAGTCTCTGGCCCGGGGCACGGTATACCTTTCACCCGATGTGGAACGCATTCTCAGTGGTTACCACTGGCAGGGAAATATCCGCGAGTTGGAAAATGTCATTAAACGTGCCGTGATGCTGGCGCTTTCCGGACCCATCCTTCCCGAACACCTTCCTGCGCATCTACAGGAAGAGGACGATTCTTCCAGCCAATGGGATGACCGGTTGAACCAGCTCATCCTGGATTTTTTGAAAAACAACTATGAGGAAAAAGAAGGCATCTTGTATGACACGCTCATTCAAAAGGTGGAGAAACATCTTTTCGAAATCATCCTCGGAAACCATTCGGGCAAACAGGTCGCTGCGGCGAAAGTCCTGGGCATCAACCGAAATACCCTGAAAAGGAAAATTGATGCCATGAATATTGAAGTCAAAAAAGGTCGCATCCAATAAGACCGTGCAAACTCAACGCATTTTTTCTATCAAAAGTCCTCTCGGGCCACCGGTAGAAATCCTCAAACATGTTTTCCCCGCACAATCCAATAACCCTCGGGTCTCTTTTGTTGCCGGACTCCATGGCGACGAGTTGGAAGGACTTTATGTCTGCCACAAACTTCTGCGCTATCTGAAAGAACTTGAAGCCTCCAACCCCGAAGCGATTCAGGGGGAAATCAATATTTACCCGGCAGTGAACCCGCAGGCGCTGGATAACGCCACGCGGCTCTGGCCCTTCTTTTCCCAGGATATCAACCGCACCTTTGGTCCGGGACAAACAGAGTCCCTTGCCGTTGAAACATCACAAACGCTTTTAGAGGATTTAAAAGCATCCTCAGACATTGTGGTCGATTTTCATTCAAGCAATCTCCAGTTGATGGAGCTTCCACAAATACGGGTAATAAAGGATTTTGAAAAAAAGCTCCTGCCACTGGCCAAAAAATGCAATGTGGATTTGGTTTGGGTCCATCCCAACGCAGAAATATTTGCATCGACCTTAGGCTTTAACCTGAACATCGCAAAAACTCCTACGCTGGTCATCGAAACAGGAATTTGCCATCGCATTCACCCCGAACAGGGCGATCAAATTTTTAAAGGCGTGCTCAACCTCCTTCGTGAAGCCGGAACCCTGGACATCAAATCAGAACCTGTCAAAGAACCCCTGCTGGTCCAACCGGATCACGTGAAAATGGTTCAAACCCAGTATGCAGGATTATTTATTAAACAGGTAGAGGTGGGCCAGACCCTTGAGGAAGGGGAAAGAATCGGCCAACTCATCGACCCGGTGGAAGGCAGTGTTCTTAAAGAAATCGTTTCTCCGTGTTCGGGACTCTTGTTCACCCTGCGCGAGCATCCTCTGGTGCATAAAGGATCACCACTGGCACGCATTGCCGAGGACCTGGGCAAAAAATGAAAGAAAAAATTCTCACACTGCCGACGCCATACGGTGGCAACCTGGAACTTTATAAAAACACCTGGGGGAAATCCGGCGAACCCTTATCTATCGTCAGTGGATTGCAGGGCGACCATTTAAACGGATTGTTTTTAAATTCCCACCTCACCCAGTTTCTCGATAGCGTGGTTGAAGGACTGGACCCCAATTACAAACTCACCGGTCAGGTGCAGACTTTTCCGGTGGTCAATGCCAACGCCGTGCAATCCGGCGCTCGGCTTTGGCCATTGGACGGAATGGATATGGACCTCGCGTTTCCCGGAAACCCGGAGGGGGAAACTTCGGAAGCGATTGCATCAGCCATTTTGCAACATACTCAGGATTCTTTCTGGGGACTGATTTTAACCTCGGCCCCGCCGCATTACGAAGATGCCCCTCATATCCAGGCCCACAATCCTGATAGCAGAGAAAAGAAAATGTGCCGCGATCTGCAGATTGAGGCGGTGCGCAATCAAAAAGAATCTTCCACCCAAAAAGTGAACCTGTTCCATCACTGGCAGGAGCAGGAAATTTCATCGGTCATGGTTTCTGCCGGGTCGCCCCGGACCATCAATCCGCAGCAATGTGAAGTTCTGTTTCAGGGGATTCTGAATTTTATGAAAGCGGAAGGAATACTAAAGGATCAGCGAAATAAAAAAACTGAGAGCAAAGTAAAACCACGAATTTATCAACCCCATGAAGAAGTTCTGGTAAAGACAACAACGGCAGGAATGCTCCTCAAAGAAGTTAAAGTGGGGAGCCAACTAAAGCAGGGGCAGAAAATCGGCGAAGTCCGCGACATATATAGTGGAAAGCGGTTGGAAGAACTCACCGCCCCGGAAGACGGAATGTTGGTCACCCTCCGACAATACCCGATTGTTTATGAAAGAGAACCAATCGCTATCATCCTATCCGGCAAAGACAACTGGCAAAAACTCGGTCACGCCATCAAGTCGATGGTGAAGGGTTAAAAATCTGGATAGGTAAAACCCTCCAACGCTAAAAATCCTTTTCTAAAAAATTTTTAATGTTGTTTTTATAGCGGGTTTGTTTTCAGGGTCTTATATTTATTTATAAACAAAGACATTTTAGGAAAACGGACATGCGAAAGAAAAAACGACAAAGCATTGAAGAGGCCTGGCGGGCCACGTTCTCCACCTCAGAGAGGACCAAGAAGCAGGCCGATATATCGTGGATCGTCTGGCTGTTCGAAAACCCGAGAAGTCCCCTGGCCCTGCACGGTGCCGCCAGCCTTTATACCCACGATCACATCCACCTGCTGCTGGACCGTTGTATCGACAAGGAAGATGAGGCCTTCGTCATCGGATTCTCCATGGGAAACGACACAAAAACCAACTGGCTGGATGTGTGGCTTTTTAAATTTGTCTCCCGTTTTTTGTATCCAGAAGACTACCGCTTCGATTCCCGACATCTAAAAATTTATGATATGGGATTCCAGTTCGGCCGCACCCGCAAATTCAAAAACATCACCTCCATCGATTTTTCCAAACTTGATCTCAAAATGGACCTGTCGCGTGTCCGAAAAATATTTGATATCGATGAAAATGAACTGGAAGAGTTTGATAAGGAAATAGCGGTAGTAACCTTTGGTATCGGAAAGGAAAAACAACCCCCTCTGTCCCCCTTGTCAGGGGGAATCTAAAAGCTCTTCTAGAAGCTTTTTTGGTTTGGTTCGTCTTAGGAGCCACGACCATTTGGCCGCCGGGCCTCCCGGCTAGACGTGCATGAGGAAAAGGATCATACCACCCAGGCACAGCCCCGTACCCAGCAAGGTCATTAGGGTTCCGCGCAGGGATTTGGATTTGGCTCCATCCGATTTTTTTTTGCCGTAACGGTTTTTGGCATCTTTTTCAAACTCCTCTTCTTTTCTTTCTATGTTGCGGCAGATACTGAGCACCACTCCCCCCAACCCAAACAAAACGACCGCCCAAATCTGTTCCACCACCAGCATATCCATGAGTCACTCCAATCCTTTCACTTACTGTTTCTTATCGGAACAAAAACCGCTTACTTTTGTGAGAGCCGCCAGTATAGCAATTAACGCTTAATAAACAAATAGTTCTAAGCCACAAAAGGTTGATGCTCCGTAACGAATGGGATAAAATTAAGGGCCAAAGTGTTGCAATGCCCCTGTTTCCTCATGAGCGCAGCGAAAACCATAAAAAACAATATATTAATCCAGAACGACTCCGGCTACCGGTATTCGATAGAACCCTTTTTATTGGCAGATTTTGCCAGGCTGCTGCCGGGTCAGGAAGTGCTGGACATTGGTACCGGTTGCGGCATCATTCCGCTTCTCATGCTCCACCGGGAACCGGAACTCAGGATAACCGGAATTGAAATCCAGGAATCGGCTGCTGCAAATGCCAGGGAAAATGCTTCGGGAAATCAGGAGAAAATTAAAATCATCCAGGGTGATTTTCTTGAAACGGATTTTAACCAGAACCAGTTTGATTTAATCGTGTCAAATCCGCCTTACCGCAAAATCAATTCTGGCCGCATTAATCCGGATGAAGGAAAAGCCATTGCCCGCCATGAGTTGAAACTGAGTCTGCCCACCCTGCTTGACCATGCCAGACCGTGCTTGAAACGAAACGGTCATATCGCACTGGCCTACCCCCCCCTGCGGTTGCAGGAAACGTTACGCGAGTTGGAAAAAAGGGAACTGTTCCCTGCGCGGATTCGTTTCATTCATGGGAACAGGGATGCAGAGGCTAAAATTTTTCTGGTCGATGCCATCAAAGAAAAGAAAAGCGATTTAATAGTCGATTCTCCACTCTATGTTTATAATAAGGACGGAAGCTATTCTCAGGAGATGCAGGAGATCTATGATTCCTTTAATTGTGCTGACAGGCCCGACGACCTCGGGGAAAAGTGAAACCGCACTTGCATTGGCCCGGCAACTGAACACAGAAATTATCAGCGCCGATTCCATGCAGGTGTACAAATACTTCGATATCGGTACGGCCAAACCCTCCGCAAAAGCACGGCAAAGCATTCCCCATCACCTGATCGACATCCTGGAACCGGATGAGGAATTCAACGCTTTCGACTTTAAAACACAGGCTCTGGAAAAAATTAATGACCTGATGGGTCAGAATAAAGTCCCCATTGTAGTGGGAGGAACCGCGCTCTACCTCAAAGTATTAATTCAGGACTACGACTGTGCAGTGGAAATATCTGAAGAAACCAAAAAAAATATCCAGCAGGATATTCTCGAACAGGGGGTCGAGCAGGTTTATAAAAAACTGCAGGCGATTGATCCGGTTTTTGCTGAAAAAATATCTGAAACAGATTCCGTCCGAATCGAACGGGCGTTGGGGGTTTACCTTGATACAGAAAAACCCTTTTCAGAATTTCACAAGGAAGATTCCGCATCTGAAATACAATTTCCCATTTATACGTTCATCCTGGACTGGGATCGGTCAGAACTCTATTCAAAAATCGACCAGCGTGTGGATGATATGATTGAGGCGGGACTTGAAAATGAAGTGAAAATCATACTGGATCGTGGGTATTCAGCCGATTTAAAACCCCTAAAAAGCATCGGCTATGCTCAAATGACCCGCTACCATCAGGGTGAATTGACTTTGGACAGAGCCATCTACGAAATAAAAAGGGAAACGCGTCACTACGCTAAGCGGCAATTGACCTGGTTTAGAAAAATGCATGAAGCACAAACCCTTCAAACCGGCCGACAAGACACCCCGGAAACCCTCTGCCAAAAATTACTTTCGCGCTTGCCCAATATAGCGGCTTGTCTACTTACACTTTTTCTGGCATTGAGTGTCGGCTCAAATTTGGAAGCGAAGGATACGGCGGAAAAATTTGAAAAAGCAAAAGGTTTTTTCTCTAAAAAGGAATGGGCCAAAGCCAAAAACCAGTTCCTCGCTATCCAAAACACGGCCCCGGATTTTCAGGAAAGTAAACGTTCGAGGTTTCTGCTCAGCCTCATACATCTTGAAAACAAAAAATACGACAAAGCGGCAGAACTTTTAGACCCTCTTGTTAAAAAGTACCCGGAGGTAGAAGATTATATTTTATTGAATCTTGCCAAAGCGGAATCCCTCAACAAAAAGCATGAAAAAGCCAAAGAGCATGTTGAAAAGCTCCTGAAAAAATTCCCGGAAACCCAACTCTATGCCGAGGCAAGAATTATTCTCGCAGACACCCATATTCAAACGGGCACTAACGAAAAAGCGATCGAAGTAATCACAGAAACCATTCAAACGATAAAAACCTCTTTTTACCAAAGGCAATTTAAATCCTATCTGCCCGAACTCATTTTTAAACTAGCCACCCGCCAGGAAAAATCCGGGAATAAAAAAGAAGCATATTTAAATTTCCGGAAGCTCCACTACAAATACCCGAACCATGAATTGACTCCGGATGCAGAGGCTGAAATAAAAAAATTGTTAAAAGCTACGGATACAAAGGAAGTCCCTTTAACCCTGAGGGAGCATACCCATAGGATTGAGGAATTGTTTAAGGGGGTGAGGTACAAAGAAATCATTTCTGAAATTGGTAAAATCAAAAAAACAAACAATCCCATGCCGGGAAGATTTTATTTTTTCCTGTCGAATGCCCACCGCGGATTGCGCGACCGAAGAAAAGCAAACGTTGCCCTGCAGGAATTTTCAAAACTTTATCCAGAACACGCCCAAATTCAAAAGGCCAAATTCAATATCGGTCGCAACCTGTGGAATCTTGGCAAACCCATGGCAGGCGCCAAGTACTTTAAAGAAGTTTCCGAGGACTCTTCATCCGAACGAGCCATCAGGGCCTTATTTTTTCTTGGGAAAATTTACGAAGAACAAAAGAAATACCCCGAAGCGTTGAAAACCTATCAATCCGCATTAAAAAAATACCCTGAAAATTTTTACGGGCAATGGGCCGGATGGAGATTGGGATGGGTGAATTATATTGACGGCAAATTTGACAAAGCTTTTGAACGGTTTCAGGATGTTGCCAAACGATTTCCTGATGGATCTTTTATAGAGTACAACCTGTATTGGAGCGCAAAATCCGCTGAGAAAATGGGCAACAAGGAAGATGCCCGGAAAATTTTTACCGAGGTTGCCAGCCTCTATCCCTACACCTTTCATGGAATTCGCGCCAAGGAAAAGATGTTGTCGGAGGGTGTCAGTTTTCCCGAAAATAATTCGGAAAACTCTTCACCAAATAAGCAAATCAAACTGGATCGTGCATTGACTCCACGGGAAAAATTTCATCATATCCGGGCCCTGGAGTTATCCGCCCTTGGCCTGAACAATGAAGCACGAAGTGAGATACATCAACTTGAAAAATCCATTCGAAAAACTCTCACCGGGGTGTTGTGGCTTTCAAATCTTTATCACCAGGCCGGGGGTTATCCTGAATCGCTGCGGTTATTGCAATTGTATAAAGACTTTGCCACCAAGTCAGGAGAACGTACCCTGTCTCCGCGTTTCTGGAAATATTTTTTCCCACTTGCTTACAGTGAGGTGGTTGCAAAAAACGCCAAGTACCGGGAAGTCGACCCGTATTTCGTGAATGGAATCATCCGCCAGGAAAGCCTTTTCGACAGTCACGCCCTGTCCCCTGCCGGTGCTCGCGGACTGATGCAGATCATGCCGGCAACCGGCAAAAGGCTTTATCCCAAAACAAAACTTAAAAAACCTTTTGAAGCGGATGTTCTTTTCGAACCCGACTTAAATATCAGGCTGGGAGTCAAATACGTGAGTCAGTTGAACAAACGTTTTGGCAAAAACGGAACCCATATTTTAATTTCCTACAATGCCGGTCCCCATATTCTAAAAAAATGGCTGAAACGGTTTGGACATTTAAATGACCTGGATGTATTTATCGAATCCATTCCCTACCCGGAAACCCGGCGCTATGTAAAACATGTTTTGAGAAACCGCGGAATTTACAAGGCCCTGTATTCTCCATCTTAAAGACGGCATTATTCATCTTTTAAACTCCCTTCTTTAGTACTAGAATGACCCCATGAAATCCAAAGTCCACATAAAGAAAATTGAAAACTACGAGCTGGAGCAGGTAGAGGATTTTGTTCGGGATTCCGTGACCGACCTGAGTGAAAACCAACCTCTTTTTTCCAGCGGACAAAAGGTTCTGCTGAAGCCCAATCTTCTCAGGGGGTTTAGCCCCGACCATTGCGTGACCACTCACCCGGTGGTGGTGGAAGCCATGTGCCGGGTGTTGAAAGATTTTTCAGTCGGCCAGATCACAATCAGCGACAGCCCGGCTCTCGGAAGTTTGGAAGCCGTTGCCAGAAAAGCGGGTTATGATCCCTTAAAGAAAAAATATGGTGTAGAAATTGTTCCCCTGACCGATCCGGTTCCATTTGAAAATGAAGAGGGCGTTCCGCATTTAAAAATTGCAGGTTGCCTGAAAGAGTTTGACCGTATCGTAAATCTACCCAAGGTAAAATCTCATTGCCAAATGAAGATGACCCTTGCCATCAAAAATTTGTTTGGTCTGGTAATAGGCAAACGAAAGCCGGTTCTCCACTGCCTGGTCAAAAACGATAAAATAAAATTCGGAAAAATGTTGATCGACATCGCTCGTCACGTGAACCCCTGCTTTAACCTGGCAGATGGAATTGAAGCCATGCAGGGCCAGGGGCCGATCAATGGCAGTCCTTACCCTCTTGGAGTGCTTCTGGCATCCACCGATATGACGGCACTCGACCGTATTGCAGCAGAGATCCTCATGTTTACCAGGGTCTATGCGCTGGAAGCCGCACGATTAAAAGAATATGGAAATTATGAGCTTGAAAATATAGAGGTTTCCGGGGTGGATGATCTTTCCGACCTGATGGTTTCAGATTTTCAACCCGCCCGGGCCATGGATATCTCGTTCAATCCTTACCGGGTGGTAAAATCATTCCTCAAACAATTTTATGAAATCGCTATCAAGGAAAAACGTGATGCTTACAACTAGAGGATCAGATTCCTCATGCATTCGATGGCTTGTCGAAATTCACCGAACAACAACCCAGATCAAGCCCGGTTTCTTTCTTGGTTAAAAAATATTTTTCCGGGTGAATGAAATTTATGATTTTATTTCCTTCCCTGCGGGTTCCTACCAGTCCAGACGAACGTAAAATAGATAGATGGTGGGAAGCTTGAGGTTGCCCCATCCTCAAACTGTTTACTATGCCGGATACGCTTTTTTCACCCTTTAGCAGTAACTGGACCATCTTCAATCGTGTCTCATCACCCAGGGCTTTTAAAATCCGTGCACACTCTCCAGAATCTGTAGTTGCGTTACTCATAAATTTCAGTATATTGACACAATTAAGAACCTTCAAGCTAAAACCTGAATTTAGCTCCGTTGAAGTATGAACCAAGAATCACTTGAACCAGAAAAATGGGTTGAGAATTACGCGGACATGCTCTATCGCTACTGCCTAATCCGTGTTAAGGACCCGGATATTGCCGAGGAACTGGTTCAGTCTACCTTTTTTGCGGCCTTGAAATCGCAACATACTTTTGCGGGAAAATCGACTGAGAAAACCTGGCTGTTTGGAATATTGAAACATAAGACCATGGATTATTTCCGAGGGGCGAGAAAAAATATTAACCTGGATATTTCCGATTCCGATACAGACAGCATCAACTTTGATTCAACAGGACATATGGTCCCCACCCCCAGCAACTGGAATTTAAACCCGGAAAATGCCGCAGAAAATAACGAGCTGGCCCAGGTATTGAAGGATTGCCTGAACGGTTTATCTGAAAAATTTCACCGTTTGTTTGTGTTAAAAGAAATTGAAGGTTTGAGCTCCGAGGAGATATGTAAAGAATTTAATGTTAAACCGACCAATTTATGGGTAATGCTACATCGAGCGAGAAACCAGCTCAAACTATGCATTGAATCAAACTGGTTTAGCAAAGAATGAACCCTATAGGTTAATTATGAAATTCCTGATGTCCCTTTTCAAAATGACCTGCGAGGATGTCTATCCTTTAATCTCGGAGGAAATGGACCGTCCTTTGTCGTTTGGGGCCCGAATGCGGCTCAAAATGCATTTGGCAATATGCCACCTATGCGAGGCCTACCGGAAACAACTTGAAACATTACGAAGGTTGGCTCAAAGTCTGGGGGAAGAGGACTCGAAAGTGAATGAAGAAGCAGTTCTTAATCCTGATATAAAAGAAAAAATTCAGAAAGCCATTAAAGAAAAAGTTTAAAGAGAAGGGGTCATTTGTGTCGGATAAAATAGAAAAATCGGAAAGCGAGTGGCGAGAAGAACTGACGGAAGAACAATTCCAGATTTGCCGAAAAAAGGGAACCGAAAGGGCTTTTTCAGGAAAATACTGGGACTGCCATGAACGCGGCACCTACCACTGCGTGTGTTGTGAAGAACCCCTGTTTTCATCCATGACAAAATTCGATTCAGGCACTGGCTGGCCCAGCTTTTACGAAGCCGCCAACCCGAATTCCATTGCCACCAAGGAAGACTCTTCTTTTTTCATGCGGAGAGTCGAGGTTTTATGCAGCAAATGTGATGCGCATCTGGGGCATGTGTTTGAAGATGGGCCCGAACCCACGGGCCTCCGCTATTGCATCAACTCCGCATCTCTTGAATTAAAAAAGTCTGAAACACCTTAAAATAAAACTTATTTTCTGGCGGAATTCGTCTTAAATACTTTTGTTTTCGGGTGGAAAACATACCAGGCAAACCAGTATCCAACCACGGAAGGCAATTCCTTATTCTTACCATCCTTTATAACAGCCGTTTTTGATTTGCCTTCATAATAGATTTTGACAGGAACCCCGTTAATAATATCCTTAACCGGAGAACCGGATTTCCCTAACTCAGAAAACGGATAGGCCTTGGCCCGGCCTCCAATTTCGATTCCAATTACTATTTCCTTAGGATGAAATCTTGCATTTCGCCGGTCGACATCAAACATTAATCCCGAACTAAATTCATAACCCTGATAAGGATTGCGATCATAAGGCCGTCGATATCCCGTTTTGTCCGACAATACTTTTGTGTTCGGATGCTTTCTTTTCCAGGTAGCCCAATTGGTATGGGTAGAAGCAAGTAGTTTTAAACGGGTTCCGGTTAAAGGACCGGTCACGGCTTCCGATTTTATTTGGGACCATAAGCTTTCGGTTTCATGATCATAAAGCAGCATATCACTTTGATAAAGCAAACCGGATACCCCAAATTTGAGATTCCGCTTTTTCACGTGCGCATCAAATACCATACCAGTTCCACACAATGGACAAAAACTGACAACAATGGCTTTGTCCCCTACCCGGTCATTTACAATTTCATGCCAGTTTAAAATTTTTATAGGGTAGGCCCGGGCCTGCCCTTTATGGACAAAACCAAGAACACGATCTGCATTTTTCATCAGGGAGCCATCAGCTTCTTCAACTGAAAGAAAACGCGGATGATTTATGGAGGGAATGCCGTCCTTTCCGGGACCGCCATCTGAGATATCATCCAAAGGAATACTATGTCTGGAAAAATCGAATCCTGAGCCAATAAAAAAAACCAGACCCAACAAAAAAACCAGGCGGACCTTCTCTGTAAAAATTTTAGCCATACATCGACTCCACTATCCCTGGTGAGTTAGTCGGCGTATACCTTTCAGCCTTACAAAGGTAGGGATCAGCAATGCAATCGGGAGGTCAATTGCTGGAGAGCGTCGGAAAAAATAGCATGCAACTCGCTTCGGATTTTTTTAGAGTCGTACTCCACCATCGACCCGCCACTTTTTAGGAAATCAATTTGTTCCTGAATTTTCAAGCAACTGTTTTCAGGGTCGCCCTTTTTTTCCCACAGCATTAAATCACAAAACTTGATTCCCGCTTTTACAGAGCTGATCAACTGGGGATTAATTGCAAACCCCCTCTTTTTCAAGTGTTCGCTTATTTCAAGGACTTTATTAAACTCAACTCCAGCCTCGTCATAATTTTTATCGAGTACATATTGCAGAGCTTTCATCATGGCGAGTTCTTTATTTCCCTTGAAATGCGGATGGGGAGGCGGACCTTTAAAATAACGATTTTCCAATTCAATCAATAATGCCCATGCGTTCTGGCGGGTTTTTGCAGCGGACAAAGGATGCTCTGACGGAAGGTTTTTGTTTTTGGGATTGATCTGCTCGGAAATGTAAAACCATGCAAGGGTTTTCATGGCCAGAGGCACAGAGGCGCCTTTCTTTAGGATCGCATGATCAATATGATTCAGGCCCACCTGCCTCAAGTCTCTGCCGCCCTGCATAATAAAATTACCAAATCCTCCCAACCGACTGTTTCCATAGCGATACATTCCCAGACCGAAGTACCCATCCACCAAATTGGGATTAAGAGCCAAAGCTTCTTCAAGGTGATTATCTGCCTGGAAACCATTGACCAAAGCCTGAAAGAGATTGCCCTGACCGTATTCAAAAATTCCTATATAACCCTCTGCAGCCCCCAGGAAAAGTGAGGCTTCGGCTTCCTGTTCTTGTGTTTTAGATTCATCATTTAAAATTTCATTGGCCAGATCTTTCACGCGATTGCTGTGGAACAAGAATTCTTTAGAAACTTTTTTAATTCGATATTTACTGGTAAAAGCCAGCGTATGCGTCAACTCCCCCAACATTCCGGCATAGTTGAAATAATATTTCATCAACTCGACCCTGTTTTTCAGGGAGGGTGTGGCAGACTCCAACCGGTTGATCTCGCCCTGAAATCGCCCAAACCATTCATCAAAATGGTAATACATGGAATCCTCGAGAGCCAGGGGTGCCATTTCGTCCGCCGTCAGCTTGTCCAACTCAGCGAATGAAGGCCGACCCAACACATCGGCACTAACCAAAAGAGCAAGAAAAACACATAGAGTGGTGAATTTTGATTTCATAAAAATATAGTTTTAAGAATCCGATGGATATCGAAGCAAAAGCTGGCGAATGTAGCCGACCCGTTGAAAATCTTCCAGCTTCATAAAAAGCTTTTCTGCCCTTTTTAAATGATAAACCGCTTTTTCAGGTTCAGGAAGGTGTTCGCGGTATAAATTTCCCAGCATCATATGCCCATCAGCAAAATCGGGTTTGATTCTTATTACATCACTGAATGCCAGACATGCGTCATCATACAATTCTGCATCGATCAGGGACAATCCCAGATAAAACTGCACCTGCACAGAGTCGGGTTTTAAAGCCACCGCTTTTTTTAAATATTCCACCGCTTCTTTAAACCTGGATTCAATGCGACTGGCAATTCCCAGATAAAAGTACACGTTCGAGTCTTTGGGACTTACCTTTTCAGCCCTGTTTAAAACTTCAATAGCCTCTTCTGTTTCACCTTGTTTGATATAAGAAGCTCCTAAAGCCGTATATGCGTGTATGAACTCCGGGTTGAGGTCGATTGATTTTTTAAAAACCCAAACCGCTTTGTGCAGGGCATCGATCCCATTCTCCTCCATACAGCCATAGGCTACTCCCATATTGTAATAGGCATCAAGAAAATCAGGTTTAAATCCGCGCGCCATCTGGTAAGCATCGACAGCAGCCTGGTACCAGGTCAGGTTTTGAAGTCGCAATCCCTCTTTCAACCATTCTTCTGCGGCCTTGTTTTTTTCCTGAACCTCGTCTTTGGGTCGATAAAGCTGATGGACCAGCGCAGCTCTTTGGAAATCATTTTGACGGATATAAAGTTGCTCCGCCATTTCCAGATATTTCACTGCACGTTTTGGATTCCTCAATTTTTTGATATGCAAGGAACCCAGCAGATAATAACCTTCAGCAAATTCAGGCCACACCCGCACCGCCCGTTTGAAAGCCTGTCTGGCTGCCGTGTGATAACCAAATTCCAGATAAGCCTGACCAATCAACCCACAGATACTCGCAAAAACCTGTAGGGGAGCCTCGGTATTTTTTTTATTCATCTCATAAACATCGCGATTTCTACCCAGTCGATCAAAAATAAAAGTCAGCCAATAATCGGCAACGGCAAAATCGGGAGCCATTGGCACAATTTTTTTAAAGGCCGCATAAGATTTCTTTTCTTTTCCCTGCATCCAGTAGGCCGTTCCCAGGTCAATATATATTTGAGGATAATTGGGTTTTAGGCGTGCGGCCCGCCGGTAGTTTTCTATTTCTTCCTTGCGATTTCCCAAAGCCATATAAACATGACCCAGCAAATGGTAGGCGGGATAAGCATTCGGGTTTATACGGCAAACATCACGAAGAACCGCTATAGCTTCATTATAAAAACCCTGTGCGGTGAGTTTGATACCCTCCTCAAACAGCGCGGGGTCTTCCCAGGGATAAGGCAAAAGGTCTTCCACAACCTGAACCAGACGGGGAACCGAAAGTTCCATCCCCTTAATGGCCTCAAAATGTTCTGCCAATTCCGGGTTGCTGCTTTTTAGTTTTTCCCCCAATGTGGAAAGGGCAATGCCGCCTGCGGGTGCCTGATTCTGTTTTTTTCTTACTTTATTTTTTGCCAACCCAAACCTCAAAAACAATTTTTAAAACGGCAATCACTTGATTATATTGCATAAAATCATTTTATCGGAGACCTTTTCAACTTGTTTATGTAGTTGAATGCATTGAAAATATGGGAAATGGCGAAGAAAAAAAGTGGGTCTCTATTCAATGGGAGGCGAGACCTGATTTATTTTTCTACATATAAAGGAGAGTTTTTATATTGAAGTATCCCACGCGAAATAAGGACATTGAGCACCGCTACTGTGGGAACCCCCAGGATCATTCCAACCAGGCCGAACAATTCACCTCCCAAAAGAACGGCGAACATAACGGCTACCGGATGAAGGCCGATATTTTCCCCCACCACACGGGGAGTAATGACCATGCCTTCCATCGCTTGAACAAAAGCAAAAACTCCAGCAACCCCAAGCACGGAAAGCCATTCCTGGGTATGCATAAAAGTTAAAATTGCCGCAGGCGCAAATCCCAAAATCAAACCTAGATAAGGAACCAGATTGAAAAGACCTGCCATCAGCCCCAAAGAAAGACTCATGGGAGTGTCACATAAAAATAACCCAATCGCATACATAATCCCCATCAAAGCCACAACCATCAATTGTCCACGAACAAAACTGGATAAGACCTCATCAATTTCGCCAAGAACTTCTCGTGATTTCTGTTGATAGCGGGGAGGAACCAAAGCCATGAGTTTTGCATTTATAGAATCAAAATCTCTTAGCAAATAAAACATGACAACGGGAATGATCACCAGATTAGCAATCATTAAAATAATATTGAAAAGGTTTGAAATGGAGCCCCATAGCAGTTTCCCCGAAAACTTCAGGGCTTTCATGGGGATCTCTCCAAAACGCGACAAACCTTCGTTTAGAACCTCTTCAACCTTTATCGGATCAAGTCCCTTTACCATTTCAATGAGCGGACGCAACCAGTCCTGGAAAATCCCGATATAGACCGGAATATTCTTAACCAGGTTTTCTGTTTGCATGCTTAACACCGGGACCAAAAATATACCGGCGAAAACCAGTAGCATGAAAAAAACAATCATCAGGGACAAAACAGAGACGGTTCTTGAAACACCTTTCTCAACCATCTTATCCACCATCGGATCCAACAGATAGGAAAGAGCAAATGCGATGAAAAACGGGGCGACAATTCGGCGAGAAAAATAAAGGAAAATACAAACCACGACAAACACAGCTAAAGCAATCAGAAACAGGTTTTTATTTTTCTCCTGATTCATAACTTACATATCCGCCATGGGCATCGGGGGAGCGTCTACAACCTTTTCTTCAGGGGCCTGTACACCTTTCTCCCAATACCGATGAAAAGAAGGCAACAGAAAATCAGCCAGTTTCTTGCTGGTCACATCAAAGGCTTCAAGTTCTGCTGATAATTCATACTCATTTTTAATGGTTGCAAAATCGCTTTTTGCGGCAATCAGGGAAGAATCGATCGCCGAAATGGCCCTGGCACTGATATTTACCTGAACCATTTTCATATTTTTATCTTTATTTTTTTTTAATTTTGAGATAGCGGTTCCCACGATAACGATATCTGCCCCGGCTTTCAAGCCGATATTCCTTGCATCTTCAACATTTCCCTTGATCGCACTTAAAACAACTGCTTCAGAAATCGTATCACGAATCTGCTCCCTGTCTATTACCTCCACTCCCGACTCCAAAAAGTTTTTGGCAAGCTGTGTCTCTGATATGGGTACCAGATCCCAGAAAGAGGAAATGGGTGCAGAGGTAAAACTGCTCTCCTTCATCAGGACGAGAACCTTGTGTTCACTGATGGGACCCGCAATCACCCCCATCCCCGCCAAAGCCTGATTAACGGCTCCGGGAAAAAATCGTACCTGCAACACAACCTGACTCACTTTATTTTCGATATCATCCACCGCCTGCAGGTACCTGTAGCTTTTTACATAACGACTGGCCCGTCGAATAATTTTTTTTAGTTCTCGCTCATTAACAGCAAACTCTTCTTCACCCATTAAATCTTTGAACACCTGTTCCATCGCATCTTTCATGGCAAACGAAACCGCTTTCTTTCGGGCCACTACATAGTTCTCATTCTTTGCGGCGACCTGGGCCATCCCTTCATAAGAATCCTTTAATACCGGTTGAGCTGAAACATTCCCACAGGGATTCACCAGCATTAACAAAAGCCCAAAGGACAGAATATTTTTTACAAGGATATACTTCTTCATTTCCTTTTCTTTGCCCCACGCGCCGCAGGTGGTTCAACAGCCACCAGCCTTTTCAGCGACTTCACTTCTTTCGGACTCAAAAACCGGCACGCACCTATAGGAAGCCCTGTCAAATTCAATCCACCAAAATGGGTGCGTTGCAGCTTTATCACTGGATGGCCAATATGCTCGCAAACTTTTTTAATATGCCGGTTCTTACCCTCCACCAATGTCATTATAAGGAAACAATTCTTGCCACTGGTTTTTTGGATTTTGGCTTCCATGGGTTTGAATTTCTCACCCTCTATATTGACCCCTCGGGTCAATCGCTTAAGTGTTTTCTCGTTGGGTATCCCCGAGACTTTCACTTTATAGGTTCGCTCGACCTGATACTTCGGCAACAGCAGCTTTTTTGCCACCGCACCATCATTGGTAAAAAGAAGCACCCCTTGAGTATTGTAATCGAGACGCCCCACAGGAAAAACCCTGACCTTTGTCACCTTGACATACTCCATAACCGTGGTTCGTCCGCGCTTATCATCCGCCATTGTTGTGAGACAACCCGTGGGTTTATTAAGGACGATATAAACCTCATCCTGCTTTTTCGGAATTAGTTTTCCAGAAACCTTGATTCGATCGACACGAGGGTCTGCCAGTGAACCCAATTGAGTCACTACCTTATTATTGACCTTGACCTTTCCTTCTTGAATCCATCTCTCCGCCTCCCTTCGGGAAGCAAGGCCTGCGTCAGCAATAATTTTTTGCAAACGAATTTCCATAATGTAAAAACCGGGTGGTGAAAACAGGGGATAAAGCCAGGGTATTATTTTTGTGAGTCGCCTTCCGAATCTTGACCCGCTTCAGACTCTGAAGGACTCGCATTTGCGAATTCAATTTGCGCTTGCAAAGGAGGGTCATCGCCTTCCAGTTCTTCTTTTAAATCTTCCAGGGTCGGCAAGTCACTCAGATCTTTTAAACCAAAATACTCTAGAAACTTTTGGGTCGTGCGATACATGATGGGCCTTCCGGGTACTTTTTTCCGCCCTGCGGGTCCTATCACTTTTTTCTCCAGCAGGGTCTTCAGAACACCGCTGGAATCGACCCCGCGAATATCGTCCACTTCCTGCCGGGTGAGGGGTTGTTTATAGGCAATGATCGAAAGCGTGTCCAAGCTGGGCTGGGACAAACGTGAAGACCGGTCGAGCTTTAGAAACTTTCTAATCCAGTCGTTATATTCATGCCGGGTACATAACTGGTAGCCATCTGCAACTTCCAGTATTTGAAGATTCCGGGACTGGTATTCTTCCTTTAATTCCTCCAGAATGGACTGCAATTCATTTTTTTCCGCCTCATTGAGAAAAATTTTTTCAAGCTCTCCCACGTGAACCGGCTGGTCAGCAGCCAACAAAACATTCTCAACGATAGATTTTAATTCTTCCCGTTCCATAATTTATTTATTCCATTTGTCCCCTGATCAGCCCCATTGCATCCCCACGCTAGTGGGCCCCTTGACAGGGGAAGTAACTTAAAAGAAAAAGCTTTACTACATCCTCCAGTTATTTTTAAGTCTCGTCCCATTGCATCCCCACGCTAGTGGGGTTCAAAGTATTTGCTTAAGGCCAAGCCCTGCGAATGGTAATTGGAGTTCAACTCAATTCCATAAACCCTCTCGGGCCTTTCCACTACACGCTCAAACTTGAGCCGACAAAAAGTCTGCCCATGCTCAACCATAAAAGGAACATCATGGGGCCGGACTTCCATCACCGCCCGGGTTCCCTGATTCATTAATTCATCGGTACCATTCCATCCAAAACCGGAATCAAAAAAACCCGCATAGTGAGTGCGCAACTCACCGCTATTCGGCTCATAAGCTATCATTTCTGCCAGCCAGTCGGGCCAGATACAGATTTTTTCCTTCGACATCATAATATAAAAGCTTTCCGGTTCCAGGATCAATCGGTTCTTTTTAGGTCGATAAATTGGTTCCCAAAATTCCTCCGCTTTGTAATGCCGTATTTTGGAAAGGTCAATGACACTGGAATTGGTTTTTGCCTTATATGCGACAATAGAGTCGGGTTGGTCGCCTGAAACATCAACCCCCACATAAACCCCGCCCTCTACCTTAACCTGATCAAAGGGAATGGCGAACCCGCTGCGATCGAATAAAATGGGGTTATTTTTATATTTGATCTCCAATCCCTGTTTACCAAGAGTATGCGAAGTGACATGGGCCACCCGCAATTGATTCAGAGACAGACCTGTTTTAACTTTTACCGGAAAAGAACGTGGAATCACTTCAAGATAAAGCTTACCCCGATAGCCACGTGGAATTTCATCAAACCGGTGACTTTCATCCACAATTACCCGCGTGAACATATCCAACCGGCCGGTAGAGCTTTTCGGATTGGCCAGTCCATAAAATGAGGATGAAAGATTCAACTCTTCCATAAGTGGAATCAGGTAAATGGCATTTTTTTCCAATATCCCGCCGTTTGAAATATCAAATTCATAAAGGGATACTTCCTTCAAACGGGTTTCTACAGGCTCATTTTCGGGCAGAAAACTGCATTGAATTCGATACGCTTTGGCCCCCAACCGTAAATCCAGACTCACCGGCTGGATCTGCGACCCTTCAATGGGATTTTTGGAATGGATCATCCCCTCCTTCAATGCCTGTTCTATGAACTGGCAGGGAAGATAGCCGGATTTGCCTTTCAAGGTAAGCGCAAGGCCAGAATTCTCTGTTTCGGTAGCGGATTCCATTTAAAATTAGACTCGCAGGGTATAAAGCCAAAGTGAATACCAGTTCACTTAAGCAAATTGTAAAAACGTTATGAGAGCGGAAAAATCTCGTTGGCAAGAAATAATCACCCCTCCAAACGAACCTGTCCGGTTGACAGGTCGTTCGCGGCTATGATTTAATCGTATTACTCGATAAAATTCAACCTGATTATTCCCATAATAGCTAAAAACTCTTTAAGTGCACGAATAGAATTGGTCATTAGATAGACCCCGCACATTATCCGGGGATTTGGGAATAAATAAGGAACCGCAGCGATCTTTAGCAAACGGGTTATCAACAATGTCTATAGGGTACTAGAAACAAATTATGGATTCAAAACACAAAAAAACAGAGTCGACAAATTTATTGAAAAACTCCATTATCACGGTTATTGGAGTGGCCATCGTTGGAGTAGGACTATGGGCCCTCATGTCTTATTCGACTCCCTCCAGCAATCTCCAACCCTATGACAACTATAAGGAAGCTAAAAAACAACCTAAAGCCAAGGAAGACAAACCCAAACCCTCTAACGACCAGATAGGGTCTAAAACCCGGGAGATTGCTTCTACACCCAATAGTGATTTGGGAAACCTGGTAAAAACAGCAACTTCTACCCCGTCTACCCAATCCCAACTGCCTCGAAAAGCATTGGAGCATATCCAAAAAGGCATGCAGCTGACAGAAAAAGGCGAATTTAACGCCGGCAATATGGAGTTTGAAAAAGCGTCTCAAATAAGTCCCGATTCCGCAGACCTTTATTCCATTTGGGGAGCCGCTCTGAGAATGGCTAAAAAATTCAAAGGAGCTAATAAAAGGTTTGCCCGCGCTCACGAGCTGGCCCCCAACGACAGCGAAATCACTTTCAACTGGGCCATGTCGCAATTGGAAGGTGATATTCCCGATGATGCAATCCGCCTGTTCCAAAAATCCATCGATCTGGACCCCAATAACATCATGGCCTATAACCTTCTCGGAAAATCGTATGGCAGAAAAAAAATGTACGACGAGGAAGCCGCCGCCTACAAAAAAGCCATCGAAATTGACCCCAATTTTGCTTTGGGCCATTTCAATCTTGGAATCGTACTCGGTATTCAGAAAAAATTTGAATCGGCTGCACCGCATTTCCTAAAAGCAATTGAGTTGGATAAAGAGTATGAAAAACCCTTCGTTGTCCAAATGCTGGTGGCTCTGGGTAAATACGATCCCTCCGGCAAACCCATCAATCAGCCGAAACCAGTGAAAAAGGAGGAACCCGCAAAAAAACCGGAACCCGTGGTTGAAGAAGCAAAATTAACAGAGAAGCCAAAGTCGGAGACACCAAAAAAAGAAGATAAAAAAAGCGAAGGTTCCGACCATAAAATGGAAGGTTCCAAAAAGGTTAACGAAACCACCCATGTAAAAGGTAAAATTTTGATCAATGGCAAACCACCCACGGCCAACACTCTCGTTTTCCTGGAAACAAAAACCAAGGTGCGAGTAAAAGACCAGCAAAAAGGCCAGGCCATCACGATCAACCAGAGTGGATTAAATTTTCACCCGCGTCACTCCATCGTCCAAGTGGGAGCCACCATCACATTCGCCAACCACGACAAGGAAGTGCACAATATTTATTCCAAATCCCAGAACAACCAGTTCAATCTGGGGGCCATGGCGGCTGGCTCTACAAAAACTATCGAGGTCACCAAAGCCGGACCCATCGTATTGCGATGCAATATGCACAAAGACATGATCGGAACCCTATTTGTTGTTCCCAATGGTTATTACACGCAACCAAATGCAAAAGGGGAATACGAATTTAAGAATGTAAAAAGTGAAGGCTATATCATGCAGGTGTGGGCTCCGATGCTGAGTCCCGATGAAGTGCATGCAAACCTCCGCTCCGCAGACCTTACAGGTGTGGACCAGACTTTCGATTTTGATATCAAGTCGGCCTCCGTCCCCGGTGAAATCCACGACATGACCGACCCGACGGACTACAACGCCATCGTCGATAATATTGAAAAGGAAATGTTCCAGGCCATCGAAGACTGGAAGAATGGCAAAAAATTTATTTCGCGAAAACGCATGCTGATGGCCATCACCAAACATTTCGATGGGGAAGGTTTGAAAGATGCCATCGCCAAAAGTTTCAGTTCCAAACGCAGTATCCTACTGGAACGAAAACTCGATAAAATCCGGAAGGAAATTTCCGGCTATGGCAAAACTGACGAGCCGGTAACCGAAGCCTCTCTGAAAAGCCAGGCCGAGTTCGCCGTATCCCAGCTTCGCTTGAACGTAAAAGAACTCGAAGCCCGCATCCAGCCCGGCAACGCCGGGGGGAAGTAAAACCCCTTTAGGTAAAAGCGTCGGCTCAGCAGACTAAAAACTAAGACCCTTTGGCCCTGCGCCAAGCAGCCCACTTCCGTGGGTGGGGAATAACCCCCTGGCGGGGGAGGCCATTGAAACGTCATTGCGAAAAGGCCAAACCAAATAGGCCAAAAAATTTCCGAGCAAACAATAACCCCTAAGCTTATAAACGCATTTTATGTTAACCACCTCTTTCCCAAAGTGGGTCGGGGTGATATATTGAGCCGATGAGCTTGAAAATATTCAACACCATGAGCGGCAAGAAGGAAGACTTCGTTCCGCAAAAAGAAAACCATGTCGGCATGTATGTCTGCGGTGTCACCGTTTATGACTATTGCCATGTAGGGCACGCCCGTGCCGCCATTGTTTTCGACACGCTGTATCGATACCTGCAATACCTCGGCAATGAGGTAAATTTCATCCGCAACTTCACGGATATCGATGACAAGATCATCAACCGCGCCAACGAAGAGGGTGTCGAATGGCAGGAGATCAACCGCAAATATATCGAAGCCTTCCATGTAGATATGGGGAAACTCAATATCGCATCCCCTTCTGAAGAGCCGAAAGCCACTGACCATATCCCGGAAATGCTGGAGATGATCCAGTCACTTGTCGACCAGGACAAGGCCTACGAATCAGAAGGCGATGTTTTTTATTCCATAAAAACCTTCAAGGACTACGGTTGTTTGTCCGGGAAAAACATTGAAGACCTGCAATCGGGTGCCCGAGTGGAGGTCAACGAAGTTAAAAGAGATCCGCTGGATTTTGCGTTATGGAAAAAAAGCAAACCGGGCGAGCCTGCCTGGGACAGCCCCTGGGGAAAAGGACGACCGGGTTGGCATATCGAATGCTCAGCGATGAGCAAAAAATATTTGGGTGACACTTTTGATATCCACGGTGGTGGGAAAGATCTTGTTTTCCCGCACCACGAAAACGAAATCGCACAATCCTGTGGGTGTACCGGAAAACAGCCAGTACGTTATTGGGTGCATAATGGCTTCGTCAACATCGACAAGGAGAAGATGTCAAAATCGCTGGGTAATTTTTTCACCTTGCGCGATGTTTACAAGAAATACCACCCTGAAGTTTTGCGGTTGTTTTTAATCAGCAGCCAATACCGCAGCCCCATCGATTTTTCTGAGAAAAATCTCGAAGACGCAACCAAGGTGATGAGTCGGTTTTATGAAGGGTTGGCAAATGCCAACAATAAATTAAAAAGCATAGACACAAATTCCATCACGGAATTCCAGGAAAAAGTCAAAGCCCATGCGTTGACACAAAATTTTGAGACCGCCATGAATGACGACCTCAACACCGCCGTTGTTATGGCACATTTAAATGAAGGATTACGTACCCTCAATTCGGCATCTGCAAATGAAGATTTTGCGGTCACGGCACATGCCTGGATCAATGCTGCAAAAGTTTTGGGGCTTTTTTCCAGCACTCCCGAAAAATTTGAGGAAGAGTTGTTCGCCATTAAAAACGAATCTCTGGGTCTTGATGTAGAAAAAATCGAGCAATTGATTGCAGACCGTAATGCAGCACGCAAATCGAAAAACTGGGCCGATGCCGACCGATGCCGGGATGAGTTGACTGCCATGGGAGTACTGATCACGGACACGCCTAATGGCACCGAGTGGAAGATCAAATGATCGTTGCGGAAAGGTTTTCAGATGCCTATTTGAAATCCACCCGCCTTTTAAACCAGTTCGAAGTTCGTGAAGAAGACCACACCATACGGGTTCCTGAAAAGGTCATTCGCTGCATCTGGAACGACCAGTTGTTTTGCACTCCTTCCCTTAAAACCCGGGACGGCCAAAACCTTGAAATCATCTATCCGGGACACTGGAATTTTGGCAAAGGCCCGGACTTCACCAGCGCCACCATCAAAGTCAATGGCAAAACCTATGAAGGGGATGTAGAACTGCATGTTTACGCCAGCGACTGGGACCAGCATGGCCACTCGGGAAATCCGGATTACGACAATGTCATCCTTCATGTTTATATGTGGCAGGGACGCGGACCGAAGCCTTCCAAAAAACATCTCAGAAAAAATGCGGCGTTTGATTTCGAAATAAAGGATTTTCTGACTCAGGGCCTGCTTGATCTAAACAACGAACTGGACTTTGAAACCTACCCAGTTCTCAATCAATGCAATGCAGGGCTCTGCCACGAACCGCTTTCCCAATTGCCTATGGAGAAATTACTTCACCTTATAAATGCAGCAGGTGAGGCGCGGATTCTGAAGAAACAGGAACGTTTTCATGATGCCATTATCGTGGAGGGATATGAGCAAACTTTCTATCGTGGAGTAGCAGAGGCTTTGGGCTATCCCAATAATAAAAAACCCTTCCAAACGCTTGCTGATACCCTGCCCGTCCTGACTTTGAAAGACAGGGTTCCTGCAAATATAAAAGACGAGGAAAGGGTTCTTCATTACCAGGCATTGCTCTTGGGTGCCTCGGGATTAATGGACATGAAGAGTTGGAAGGAAACTCCCGCTTTGCGCAAACTGGTAAAAATCTGGGAAGGATATAAAAATTTGATTCCGGAATCTTTCTTAACTAAAAAGGATTGGAGTTTTCGTTCCATTCGTCCTGCAAATTATCCCTACCGGAGGATTGCAGGCCTGGCCCATTTGCTGGTTCAACATGAAAAGAAGGGATTGTTCACTCAATTTGTTCAGGGCCTTTCAAAGACTCAAAAGTCTTCCCAAAAAGAAAGGGATTCCTTACTAAACTTTTTCTGTGTGGAAACTGGAGAATACTGGTCGCGACACTACACACCGGGAGGCAAAAAACTCTCCAGCTCACAACAACTAATCGGTCCGGCTCGATCACGTGAAATTATTGTTAATATTGGAATCCCCATCGGTTTGATTTTTGCCCGAGCCGGGAAATTCCAGGATCTTGAAAAATCTCTTTATGATCTTTTCCAGATCAGCAAGGGTTCCAGCGACAACAAACTGATCCGGTTTATGAAGCATTATATTTTTGGCGACCGAAAGGAAATGATCCAATTACTGACTTCTGAAAAACAGGTCCAGGGCCTGATGCAGATTTACCAGGATTTCTGCACCCAGAGCCAGAATAACTGTCTACGTTGTCCCTTCCCCGAAGTGGTGAGCCAGAATTTCTCCTAAAAAAACACCAAAATTACAGCATTCCCATTGCACAAACGTCTAATTTCCCGTAAAATCGCCGTCCCCCTTGATTCTATTGAATAATCAGGATAAAGTGGAATTTCTTCAATAATAAAAACCCGCCGCAAGCGGATGGAGAATCCGGCTTTTTATAATTTTTTTATAATTTAATGTTAATAATATTACCTGTTAAAGGTTTAATTTTTAAGGAATTATAGTTTCAAATGGATCATTTAGACGAGCTTGAAAACCAAAGTATTTATATCCTCCGTGAGGCCTATAAAAACTTTAAAAACCTGGCCATGCTGTGGTCGATTGGTAAGGATTCAACGATCATGCTCTGGCTGGCGCGAAAAGCCTTTTTTGGACATGTTCCAATTCCCCTGGTTCATATAGACACCACCTTCAAAATACCGGCGATGATCGAATACCGGGATTATTATGCGAAAGAGTGGAATTTAAACCTGGTAGTGGGCAAAAACCAAAAAGCACTGGATGAAGGCATGAACCATGAGAAGGGACGCCTGGTATGCTGTGAAGCCCTCAAAACCCAGGGCCTTCAATGCATCATGGAACAGGAAGGTTATACCGGACTCATCCTCGGAATCCGTCGGGATGAAGAGGGAACCCGCGCCAAGGAAAGATATTTCTCGCCGCGGGACAAAAACTTTGAATGGAATTTCAAAGACCAGCCCCCGGAGCTCTGGGACCAGTACAAAACAACATTTTCTGAAGACACGCATATCCGCATTCATCCAATCCTCCATTGGACGGAACTGAATGTATGGGAATATATTTTGCGGGAGAACATCCCCATCATCGATCTTTATTTTGCAAATGAAGAAGGCAAACGTTATCGGTCTTTAGGCTGCGCGCCTTGCACAGGGCACATCGAATCAAATGCAAAAAATGTGGAAGAGATCGTTGAAGAACTGAAAAACGCAACCACAGCAGAGCGCTCCGGCAGAGCACAGGATCAGGAAAACACCTATGCCATGCAAAAACTGAGAGCCCGAGGGTATATGTAAATGGGCAATAACGGAAGCGCACCAGATCTTGCCAGCCGCTTGATGCGGATGGTTATTGTAGGTCATGTGGACCACGGCAAATCCACCCTGGTGGGTCGCCTGCTTGCGGACACCGGAAGCCTGCCCGAAGGCAAACTGGATTTCGTAAAAGATATTTGTGACCAGCAGGGAAAAACTTTCGAGTATGCCTTCCTGCTGGATGCCCTGCAGGAAGAACAGGAGCAGGGGATCACCATTGACACCTCACAAATTTTTTTCCATACCCAGAAAAGAAAATACGTCATCATCGATGCCCCGGGACATAAAGAGTTCCTTAAAAATATGGTGACCGGTGCTGCCGATGCCGAAGCCGCACTCCTTCTCATTGATGCGAAAGAAGGAGTTCAGGAGCAGTCACGCAGGCATGGTTATATTCTTAAACTTTTGGGACTCACCCAGGTCGCGGTCGTTATCAATAAAATGGACCTGGTGGGCTACGATGAAAAAGTTTATAACGAAATCAAAACGGAGTACTCCAAATTCCTGGAATCGATGGGAGTCGAGGCAAAAGAATTTATTCCCGTCTCGGCAAAACTGGGCACCAACATTGCAGAGCTGAAAGATGAAATGCCCTGGTATAAAGGACCCACCGTATTAAACATGGTCGACCAGTTCGAGAAAAAACCTCGACCCGACCACCTCCCCGTTCGCTTTCCGGTGCAGGACGTTTATAAATTTGACGAGCGCAGAATCATCGCGGGACGTGTGGAGTCAGGAAAACTCAAGGTGGGAGACCGTGTCATCTTCTCTCCATCCAACAAGCAGGCAGTGATTAAAACCATTGAAGCCTGGAGCGTTCCCGAACAACCCAGTGTGGCAACCTCTTCAGAATCCATCGGCTTCACTCTGGATGAACAGATTTTTGTCGAACGTGGAGACGTCTGCACCCTGATGGACGAATTGCCCATCGTATCCACCACCTTCGATGCAAACGTCTTCTGGATGGGGCAACGCAACCTTGAAAAAGGACGCAAGTTCATTATCAAGCTCAATACTCAGGAAGTGGAATGCGAAGTTGCAGAATTTAAAAAAGCCATCGATGCCTCGACTTTGGAAACGCTCACCAATCAGGACTTCATCGCTAAAAACGATGTGGCCGAGGTTACGTTTAAAACCCGATCGCCTGTGGCATTTGACCTTTTCGGCTCCATAGCAACAACGGGACGTTTTGTTCTGGTGGATCAATACGATGTTTGTGGTGGCGGAATCATCACCACCTACACCCCGACAACACATGAAGATAAATTGCGGGATGAAGTCCGCACTCGAGACTTTAACTGGATCAAAAGTGACATCAAACCGGAAGAACGTGCCTATCGCAACGGACACCGTGCCGCGTTGATTCTCATTACAGGGGAACCGGGATCAGGTAAAGGTCCTTTGGCCAGAACATTGGAGAAGAGTCTGTTCGAAAATAATTTCCAGAGTTATCTTTTAGACCGCAGGAATGTGAACCTTGGGGTCTCGGCAGACCTCGGTAGTTCTGAAGAAGAATCTGCAAGGCGCTTGGGTGAAGTGGCGAAACTATTCCTCGATGCAGGACATGTGGTGATCTCGACTTCCAATGCCTTCCATCGCGAAGACCAGGAAGACCTGAAGCTACTGGCGAATCCGTACCAGGTAATCGAAGTTCAAGTGAGTTCACAAACAACAGGCGAGCCGGATATTTCACTTTCGCTGGACGAAGCTCAAAACGTCAAAGACGCTTCAACAAAAATCCAGGACTACCTGAAAGAAAAGAAAATTTTGATGGGGCATAATTATTCCATTTGATTGTTATTTAAGGAGTAATTGCACCAAAGATATAGGGATTGACATTGTCCGGTGAATCGGGCATTAATAACGCTTCATTTTAATATTCATTAAAGGGTTCACATGCCAAAGATCAAAGTCATCAACACCGAAACCGAAGAAACCTGGGAATTCAAAGCAGGTTATGGTGCCAATCTCAGGCAGGCTGCTCTCTATAATGATGCCGAGGTTTATAAAGGCCTCAACAAATTCCTCAATTGTCGTGGCAGTGGGTTGTGCGCCAAATGTGTAGTGGAAGTCGAACCCATGGAAAACGTCAACGAGCGAACCTTCTTCGAAAAAGTCCACCGACTGGACGAAAATCAGAAACTCGGTTGTCGCATCAAAGTCTACGGCGACATCACCGTCAAAGCCGCCATCGCCGACTGACCGGTAATCACCTCTCCCTTTAGTTTCCTTTTACTTTTTTTCCGGTTTAACACCCTTTTTGTCATAACGAGGACCAAAAAGGCAACCCCCTCACTCCCCCTGTGATATTTCACCTTAAATTTCATGCCCGGCACGGGTATTGTTAGGGGGAAGAAAAACACTAAGCTTGTTCCCCCCTGTTAAGGGGGGCCAGGGGGGTTAACCATTCCTTACAAATTTCACATCGGCGGAGCGTATCGCCGTTTAGATTTGAATAACAATCAATAGGGGTAAAAGAGTCAAGCCAACGGTGGCGATCAGGGCGTGGACGAGAACATCCCAGCGTTTGCTGAAGGGGACCAGTCCGACTATGTATAGGGCGACAGCATAATCCATCCATGTATTTTCATGGTGGGTCTGGTTCATGATCAGGAAATAGACCATACAGAACGCGATGGAATAAAACAGGTATTTATGGATTTTAAGGGTCTGGGGAGTTTTCTTTTGAAAACCTATGACCAGCCCCATCAAAATATTGACCAGATAAAACCCCATCGCGGTCAATATCCAGACAAGGGATGGGGACGCTAAAATTTTTGGAAAAAATCCCATAAGGCATCAGTCTATTAATTAAAAGCAAAATCAGGCGAAGAGATTATAGCTTATTCATCGCCCGGGTGCTTTAACGAAGGTCTCCTTGACAAGCGAATCCGGTAGGTTTAAGGTTGGGATGTATAAGCATAAAAAAATTTCGATTTTTATGAAACCGAAAGGGGGATTTTGTGAGTGAATCCGATGGAGCTGAGCGTAATTTCGAAAAATTATCGAAAGCCATTACTGAAGCGGTAATGACATCGCCTAAGGTGAAAAAAATCGTTGCAGAAATTCAGAAGAATGATGATATCTGCCCCAAAAGTTTTATGGTTCTCGTCCTGAAAATGGAAGTCTTGACCGATTCGCTGGAATTGGAAGTCGAGGAAGGACCCACTGAAGAAGCTCCCGCTCCTAAAAAACGCGCCAGCCGAAAATCCCCAAAGAAAGCGCAGTTCATTGATGGGAAACAACTCACAAAAAAGGAAATCGAGTTCCAGGAATATTCCAACAAAAAATTCAACACCGAAGAATGGCTTAAGAAAAACGGGCTCATTCTATAAATCCCTCTTGCTGGCCTCTGCTTTTTTTTCCTGGCTTCCGTTTTTTAATACTGCATCTTCTTTCGATTTTGAATCGGCACGAAAGGAGATGGTGGAAACCCAGTTACTCCCCCGCGGCATTCACGACACTGAAGTTTTAAATTCCCTGCTCAAAGTTCCCCGCCACCTGTTTGTCATCCCGAGATACAAGGAACTAGCTTATTCCGACTCCGCACTGCCAATCACCCACGACCAGACTGGCCTGCCCCCAATAAACTGATCCAATGCCTATGTTAGGATTTGGGTCAAA
>JAYNIA010000028.1:0-12204 GCA_038108555.1 Nitrospinota bacterium
ATTATTCCTCTACGCTTGACTCGTTGCCATTATAAACGATTTGCAACGCGAGGTAGCTTATTTTTTAATTTGTCCCAATTTATCTTTGAAAACATTGAAACTATTGGAGTCGAACAGGACAAAGGCAACCGATTTTATAGAAGTATTTTGCGCCAAATAATTGATGGCCGCGTGCAGCAGAGTTTCTGCTGCGAGTTCCAGGGGAAAGCCGAAAATGCCGGTGCTTAAGGCAGGAAAGGCGATGGATGTGATTTGATTTTCTTCGGCCCGCTTCAAGCTGTTGATCAGGGCGCTTTTGAGTTTGTTGGTTTCATCTCCCTCACCCCATCGCGGTCCAACGGCGTGGATCACAAATTTGCATTTTAAATTTCCTGCAGGGGTGATGACGGCATCGCCGACGGAACAATGGCCGATTTTGTCGCACTCCTTTTGAATTTCCGGCCCGCCTTTGCTGCGGATGGCTCCCGCCACACCTGCGCCCAGAATCAAATCCGAATTGGCGGCGTTGACGATGGCCTGGGCGTCGCTTTCGGTGATGTCGCCCTGTTCCAGAATCAACTGGGACTGGTTGATGGTGACTTCCATTTTATTTTCCTGTGGAACCGAATCCCCCTTCGCTGCGGGCTGTTTCGTTCAATTCATCTGCGGCAAGAAATTTTACGCGTTCCACTTTCTGGATCAATATCTGTGCGATGCGATCCCCCGGTTCGATAGGGAATTCGCTGTCGGAGTGATTGAAGAGAAGGACCTTTACTTCGCCACGGTAATGCGAGTCGATGACCCCGGCTCCGCAGTCGATTCCTTTTTTTACGGCCAGTCCGCTTCGTGGCCAGATCAAACCGACATGCCCTTCCGGGATTTCAAGACGGAGCCCGGTTGCGACGAGCAATCGTTCCCCGGGAGGAATCACGGTTTTTTCGGATGCGGTAATATCGGCCCCGGCGTCTCCGGCATGTGCGTACTGGGGAATTGTTCCTCCGGTCACCCGGCAGGTAAGATCGGATTCGTTTTCATTCATTATTAAAGTCCGCGAGAAGTTTAAAAAGCGGATTATATCAGGAGGAGGGGATTTAAAAAAAGAAAACCGGGAAGAGGGTGAACGCCCCGCCTTTCCCGGATAGTTAGTTCGTTTGGTTTTTTATAACTGCAACCGTCCTTGACAAGGAGAGAAAGATTTTCTGCTCCGGTAAGGGCGGGGCGCTTCCTTCTTTAAGAAAGGAGGCGGGCTACTTTCTTCCGGGTTTTACCCGGGGACAAAAAGGGACTCCATTCTACGCCAATTGGATAGATATCATCTGCCGAGATGCATCGCAGAGTTCGGCTGGCGCTCAAAACGTTTGGGGGTTTGGGAAGGGATTTGAGACTGCTATACATCCCACTGGTTGCTGTTAACATGTTCAATTTGGGATGCATCTCATTCATTACTAATGGAATCCTCTTTTCTAGTAACCCGCCGCTGGAAGATCTGTCAAACCATCTCTCAATTTCTTTAGCCTTCCAAAAAAACGACACTGCAAATTGGGGCTGATAGTCAACGCCCATGTAAATCTATTCATCGCTTTATATTGTATGCTCCCGAAAAAGTACCACTACATATAGTATCTGTCAAGGGCTTATTTGAAAAAAATTGCTAAAAAACGAAGAAAACCTTATTTTATAATAAGTTAAGTGCGTCAAAAAAATTGTATTTTTCCAGGTTTTTTTTATTGACGCCATATAAAGTATGCTTAAATTTTGTGTCTAACAAGATGTGGGGTGCCCAAATTTGGGCAGGTGTGGATAGATTTTGAATTTATTATTGGGTTTTGAACTGGTTCATTTCGAGAGGAATGGGCTCCAGGTGCTTCTTCTTGATCCGATAATACCCATTTTTTCCGATAATTCGGGCGAAGTATTGTTGATTGGTGGGTTCAAGATTTCCCACCGCCAGCTGGGCCATTTTTTCGGTTTCATTTTTCCAAATGCTGATTTTATAGGAAGGGGAGGTCAGCCCGGTAGATTCGGGGGCTTTTTCTTCGGTAAAAAATTCGAATTCCAGCGCTTTCATGGTCCAAAGCAGGTCTTTTGGCAAAAACTCTTTTATTTTCATTTTTTCGGGTTGAGTCATGGCCCAGGTGGTTCCTGATTTTTTCAATTCGAAACTGGTTTTTGAAGTTTCGATGATAATTTTACTGGCTTCTTCGGAGTCAAACTTGAAAAGCTTTTTGTCGCGAAGTTCGTGAAAGCTTCGGAACAATTTTTTAGTCGTTTCTTTAGAAATCGAAAACACGGTGGATTCGCCGGTTCGTTGCGCGAAAACCTCATTACCTTCCAAATTGCTGTTACCAAAATGAATACTTATGGATTTCCCGTCGGTCAGAGCGATAGAAAAAGAACGTTTGGGTTTGTCGAGTCCAAAGGAGTCCGTTGCGTCCAAAGACAGTTTGATAAATTCGTTTATCTTGGCTTCTTTTAAGTCAAACAACACACTTCTAACCGTGGCCATGTCTGCTGCAGTCTCTTCCGGTTTTTTAATTTTCCAGTTTTCTTTATCGACACGAACCGTTTGAATCGTTTCCTTTTCCGTTTCGATATTTATTTCAGTGACATCTTTTTCTTCGAATTCGATCAGGGTTTTATTTAAAAAGTCGACATTCTTTTTATTAAGGGTGTCGCTGAATTTTGAATCCACCAGGAAAACCTGGGGAGTTCCCTCTTTCTTCGCATAGGTACCGGAACCAAATTTTGCATCACCGAGATGGATGGAATATTTCTTTTTGTCTTCGTCTTCCAGAAAGAGGGTCGTCGCGGGTTGGTCAAGGCCATAGGGTTTCAGTGATTCAGGCTTTTCGTTTTCAAATTTTTGAATGCGTGAAAACTGGAGTGCACGCAGGAAGGCCAAAACTGCGTCTTTGTCGCCTTTGGCTTTTATTTCTCCCTTTACCAGCCATTCCTCATTTTCCCGAACAAGATTTACCGGGTCCTTCTTCCTCTTGATCTCTATATAAGTGATGGAGCCGGAGCTAAAATTAAAAATTGTTTTATCTCTGAAGTCGTAAACCGATTTTTCGAACTTATCTTTGGAGGTTTCGGCTAAAAGGACTTTTGGATCACTTTCCAATTTGAGATAAATTTTTCCTCCCATGGGGCTTTCGTTGCCTAATAACAGGGTCTCTTCGCGGCCGTCTTTAAATTTAAAATGAATTTTGCGGGAGGGATTTTTCAGGCCGAATTGAGAAAGGTCTTTCGGATTTTCTTCGACGACACGTGATTTTTCCAGGTTCTCTATTTCCGACAGGAAAGATTCGACTTCGGGATTGTCACCTTGTGATTTCAGAGGTTCTGAAAGATCCCAAGTGGTGTCCGCCTTCTGTTGAAGGGTGATGGAATGGTCATTATTAATTAAGGAGAATTCCTGGACATTTGCGGTTTTGAAATAAAAAACTTTTCCGGCAATTTCTTTTTCTTCAGCTTTCTTTTTTTCAGCAGGCAGGTCGACCAGGAAGTAGTACATTCCCAGACCGAGGAAAACGACCCCCATCCAGGCCGTTCCTTTAAACTTCATAAACCCCTTCTCCTCCACCAGATGCGAATGCCGGTGCCGGCCACGATCCCAGGAAACACCAGCAGGCCCAGAACAAAAATGGCGCTACCCCAGGATTTAGTTAAATGGATTGGTGTGTTTTTCTTTTCCTTGGGACGAATGGAAATCAGGTTTTCTTCTTCAGCCAGCCAGGATACGGCATTGAGAAAGAAATCTCCATTTCCGGAAAAGCTGGTGTACCGATTGTTGGCAAAATCCGAGTCGCCAATAACAACCAGGCTTGCTTTCGGTTGATTTTTTTTATGTTCGTGCGGTTCGCCGGTCTCTTTTTCGGCTTTGCCTTTCTCTAAAAGTTTTGTAGTGACTACCGCAACCGGGACCGGGCCTTTCAGATCGGTGGCTTCATCAAACTTCACCGTGCCCGACTCAAAGTCCGATTCCCCCCAACTATTGGCGCTGGTTTTTAACAATTCGACCGTTTCGTATTTTGAACTTGGGATGGTTTTAACGGATTGGATAATAGGAAAGATAGTTGCCAGGGCAAAATCACTGGTTATTTCGTGCACCGTATATTGGTTTACCACAGGGGCAGCAAAGTCACCGCCAAACAGTTTGGAAAGGGGGTCGATAACAATATCACCTCCCAATTCAATACCCCAGTTTTTCAGGAAATTTTCCATCCCATGTTTTGCTTTCGGGTCTGCGAGCAGCATGACAGCACCTCCCTTATCAAGGTATGCTTGCAATGCTTTTTGTTCTTCTATTTGAATAGGTTTTTTGGGTCCGGCAATAACCAGGGCAGAAGCATCTTCCGGGATTTCTCCGGTTTGCAGAAGGAGCAGGGATTTTACTTTGAAACCATCCTGTTCCAGATTTTTCCTGGCTGTCTGGTAACCCTCGTTTTCCGTGCTATCGATCTGGCTTTCTCCGTGGCCTTCAAGGAAATAAATTGTCTTTTGTTCATCGCGTGTGACTTTTAGCAATGCGTTGGTAAGGTTTTCTTCAGTGGCGTTTTGAATTTTGGTTTCTTTGGAACCGCTTTCTAAAACAATGGTGCCATAAGTGGTGACACCATATTGTTTCGTCACAGCAGGATTTTTGTCGGGATCAACATAAGTTACATCAATTTTTTCAGTTTCTTCCTGATATCCTGAAATCAAATTTGAAAATGCAATTTTCTCTGCGGTTTCAACCTGGAAAAATGCAGTTAGTTTAACTTCGCGTGGAAGATTAGAAACAAACTTTTTGGTTTGCGGGGCCAGGGTGAACAGGTTGCCTTCAGTAAAGTCGAACCGGTGTTTGTGGCGATGAATGAGAAGGTTGACAAAAATTAAAATACCGAGGAATACAGCAGTCAATACTATTGCATTGGTTCCATGCTGGGCGGTTCTTGATGAAAAGAATTTTTTCAGATTAGTTCCCTCGGAGATCAGATAAAAAATTCCATTGGAAATGGAAATAGCTGTAAGTGAAAAGATCAGGACTTTTAGATCGGGAAGAACAATATAAAAAAACAACGCCATAAACCCTGATATCAGAGTCAGCCAGCCTGCTGCTTTGGCAAATTTTTTCATAAAGTTATCTCCAGCGGTTCGAGTCTAAAGTTCGATGGCAAAGGAAAAGTCCAAAAATGATAAAAGAAATGTAGTAAGCCAGGTCGCTGGTTTCTATCATGCCTTTTAAGAAGCGATCCATATGTTCAATAACGGAAAGGTATTGAAGTACCTGCCCTGTTCCGGAGTCTGCAGTTTGCGCCCCCCATCCAATGACCCACATGAACAGGGAAAAACCAAAGGTGATTACCGCCGCCACGATTTGATTCTCTGTCAAAGAAGAAGCAAATATTCCGACGGATACATAACAACCCGCCATTAGGAGTACCCCCAGGTATCCTGTGAGTACAGGGCCGAGGTCCGGCTCGCCAATCATAAATAAAAATCCAATGGAGTAACTGGAAAGAAATATCATTAGGAAAACTACAATCATGCATGCCATAAATTTTCCGAAAACGATTTCTTTTAAATGAACGGGAGAAGAAAGAAGAAGGCGAAAAGTTTTAGATTTTTTTTCCTCAGCAAAACTCCGCATGGTCACCACTGGGATTATCAGTAGCAAAATCACTGCCATGTTTTGAAAGCTTGGCTCAATAACCATTTCATTAATATTCAGGGCCATGCCCATTTGCTGGAATTGTCCTGACTGCATGCTTTGCAGACTGAAAAAGCTGAGGATGTTTATAAAAATATAACTGTAGACCATAAGGAATACGGTGGTGACCACATAGAAAATGGGTGAATTAAAAAAGGAGCCCAGGTCTCTTTTAGCTATGATCCAACTGTTTTTCATGCGGCAGGTTCCTTTTCTTCAAGAGTGAGTTTGAGGAAAATATCTTCCAGCGTCATGGAAACAGGTTTGAGCTCTACGATTCCCCAATTATTTTCCAGGGCCAGTTTTGCAATTTTATCTTGAAGGTTTGATCGTAATGCGCATTCAACCAGATATTCGTTTTCCTCTCCCTTGACCGCAGAAATTACCTGTTCCAGGCCTTGTAATTTTTCGATGACACTATCCTGAGGGAGTCTTATTTTTAAAGAAAGGCGTTCGCTTTTTCTTAAAGAAGCGGTTAGGCCACCGAGAGAATCTATGGCGGCAATCTCTCCTTCGTTAATAATGATCACCCGTTTGCAGATTTGTGTGATTTCGGGAAGAATGTGAGAGCTGAGAATAATAGTATGTTCTTCAGCAAGCTCCTGAATCAGTTTTCGAATTTCAATGATTTGAATCGGGTCCAGTCCAATCGTGGGTTCGTCAAGAATCAGGATTTCAGGGTCGTGGACCATGGCTTGCGCCAATCCCACCCGTTGTTGGTAGCCTTTGGAAAGTCTTCCAATTATGCGGTGCCCCACATCTTTTAAGGAGCACTTTTGGATAACCCGGTCGACAGAGGCGGGAATATTTTTGCCATCAATACCTCTTACGCCGGCTGCAAACTTTAAATAATCTTTGACAACCATATCGGAGTATAACGGAGGGGTTTCCGGAAGATATCCAATGATCTTGCGAATTTCAAGGGATTGGTCAAAGGTGTCGAAACCGTTTATTCTGGCGCTTCCGCTGGAAGCGGGAAGAATGCAGGAAATAATATTCATCGTTGTGCTTTTGCCCGCACCGTTGGGACCGAGAAACCCGACAACTTCGCCTTTTTCTATTTGAAACGAAATATTGTTTATGGCACAACGAGTCCCATAATAACGAGTCAGGTCTTTAACCTCTATCATTCTGATGCTCCATTACAACTCCTGGAAATCTGCAAAATATCTCTTTGGTTATTGCTATAGAAAATAGCGAATTGGAAAAATCAAAGGTCAACTGAGTAAAAAAAAATTAGCACAGGGAATTCATTATTTTCAATTAAAAATTTTTAACAATTCTACCAATTGGGGATATGTCAGCGGGTTAAAACCAACCTGTTCCATACTGCCGGTTTTCTTAATTCCTCTCTCTTGCCACTGAGGGAGGGAGTGCAAGTCAATTTACAGTAAAAGGGGTAAAACATCAATTTGCTAAACAGGCATCGCCAATATGGGTTGCGGCGACTTGCTGCTATACCTTGAACATTCCAAATACCCAAACCCCATAAAATAACAGAAAAGCGGCGGAAAAAATTATAGCCGGTCTTCGTTTCAATTCTGCTGTTGGAGTGACGGCCTTAAACAGGAACAAGATTGCACAGATGACCCAGCCAAAAAATCCGATTTCAGTAAGAAGCGATCCATGGGTGGAGGGAGGTCGTTCGGACTTAAGGTCTTTTTTGAATTTGTTTTTTCGTTTTTCATAAGAATTTTCATTTTCCGAACCCTGTTTGGCAGCCATCCAATGTGCAATTTTATCATTACAGAGGTCAATCCATGTTTTTCCCGGAAGCCAAAAGCTTCGGGTTGAATAAAAAGCTCCGCGAAGCAGGCGGCAACTTTTTATAGCATCCTCTTTAAGATTAGCGGATTCATAAAAAAGGATGATGCTCCAAAATTTTTCGGCAGCAAGGGTAGCGGTGTCTGTACCGGGAACATACCATTTAATGGCTCTTTCGTAATGGACTATTGCCTGAGTGTGGTTCTTTTTATTAAAAAATTCATCTGCAATGGTTAGTTCCTCTTTGCCTTTAAAATAAATTTTTAAGATCGTCAGGGAAATTAACAAAATGAAACCGATAAGAATATTTAGGGCAAGAAGTTTTGTTTTCATTGGATTTTGAGGCGCTTTCCCTTTTGTTGTGAAGATTTGTAAACGGAATAAATAATTTCCAATGCTTTTAAACCGTCCTTGCCTGTTGATTTTCCAGGTTTGCCGGTGCGAATGCTTTTTAACATATCCCTTGCGCCCACAACGAAAGGCGATTCATTCTTTTTAGGTTCAGGGAAGGGGACTTTTTCCAGCTCTTGAAACCCTTTAAAGCGTTTGCTTTTTTTAGTTAGGTATAACTCTCTGCCGGAATTTCCAATCAATAGACGGCCTTCCGAACCTTGAATGTCGAGTTCGAAATTAAAATATTTTCTTGCGCCTCCGCCTTCAATAAAAGCCATTGCTCCATTTTTAAACCTCATCATGGCACATGCCATTTCTTCAATGTATCTTTTCCCTTTCGGCCTTGTTTCATAGCCTGAAACCCATTCAATGGGACCGCCAAAATACAGAAGCAGGTCAATCAAATGTGTTCCATCATGAAATAGGGGGCCTCCACCAAAATCTGATACGGGTAACTCTCCCGGTTTCCAACTCAAGGCATTTCCAACAATGGTTTTGATTTCTCCAATTTTCCCTGCCTGGATAATTTTATGCGCCAATACATAATAAGCGTCCCACCTTCGTTCATGATTGATGGAAAGTGGAATGTTTTTACTCTCGCAGGTGCGAACTAATTTGCGTGCAAGTTTTAAGTCTACATCAATGGGCTTTTCGCAGAAGATCCCTTTGATACCTGCACGCACTCCATCCAGAGCAATGTTGGCATGTTGATTGGTCCATGTGGCAATACATAAAATATCCAACCGATTTTCTGAAAGCATTTCGTGATAATCGGTGTAAAGGTTTTTGACCTTCCATTGTTTGCCAAAACTTTTTAATCGGGATTCGTTAATATCGCATCCTGCAACCAGTTTGACGTTTGAAAGTTTTGAAAAACCTCCGGCATGTGTGCAGGGTTTGCCTCGAAGTGGATCGTTCTCCAACAGGCTTCCAATTCGGCCACAGCCAATGATTCCGGTTTTGAAAATTTTCATTTGCGAAAGGTGAGGGTGAGTCCAGTAAAAGGGTTTCTACAGGCAGCGATATTATAGCATTTTCATTTTAAAGGGATGGATTGAAAAGAAACTGAAGAATAAAAAAGCACCTCTATTTGGATAGAGGTGCTTTTGTAATCCGGGATCAGAAGCGATCCCGGAATTAGTACTTTCAAGGGATTATTCTGAGCGGTTTTGTTCCTGTAGATCGGAGTGATCGCCTTCAACTTCAACATCACTTTCCCGGCTAAAAGCAATTTCGTTGTACTCCGTGATCCCTTCATTCAAGCGTAACTGTTGCTCACCCGGAATCTGACGAACTTCTTTCCCGGTTTTGTTATCCACCACTTCAATGATCACCTTTTGGGTTTCAGGATCTATTCGAACCCGTGTCTTATGGTCCGGATCATTAAATTGCTGATTCTCAGTGGAAACATCATTGTCATCGGAGATAATTTTTACAGTGGAAAGTTCAGTGTAATCTCCATCGACATTTCCAAAAGGACTCACCTGTGGAGGATCGGCAGACCCCTGGGGTTTTGATGGTGTTGAATTGAATTGAGGCGAAAAACTAACTGAAAACGCCTGCGGAAAAATTGTTAATGACATTTTTTTCTCCTAATTTGTTTAAAAATCCTATTCCGGTAAACCGGAGAATTTTAGTTGATTAATTTTTAAACCCCTTCCAGCAATGTTAATGCTGCTTGTGGGTTAATGTTAGCCTGTCCCACCATAGCCACTCCGGCTTGTACCAGGAGTTGGTTTTTGGTCAGTTCGGTTAATTCTTCTGCCAGATCAGCATCGCGAATGGTTGAAACCGCAGCGGTCAAATTTTCTTCCTGCACTTTCAAATTATCGAATGCATGCAACATTCGGATCTGTGCTGTTCCCACTCGACCCCGTACCTGGATCAATGAATCAATGGCAACCGTCAGATCATTCAATGCCTGGAAAGAAGCTCCCTGAGTCCTGATATTGGATCCAGTCAATCCCAAAGATGCGGTGCTCACATTGGTAAGATCCAAAATTTCATTCAGATCGATTTGATTCTCTGAACGAGAATCGACTCCCAATTGCAGAACATTGTGGTCTGCTTGTGGTTGACTTGCAGCCAAAGTTCCATCTAAAAGGAACGTACCGTTGAACTCAGTGGTACCTACAATCCTATCCAGTTCCTGAATTGAGGCCTGGTATTCCAGATCGGTAGAAATTCTTTCGATATCACCAATGGTTCCGTTGGCAGATTGGGATGCGAGAGACCTAAGGCGCAGTAAGATGCCAGAAATTTCATTCAGGGCACCTTCGGCTGTTTTAATAAAGGCTGTTCCATCGATAAGATTTCTAGAGCCTTGTTGAAGAGCGAGAACATCTGCTCGGATGTTTTCTGTGAGGCTCAGTTCCGCACCACCATCAGAGGCACCTTCGATCCGGATACCTGAAGATATGCGGTTTATGGAACTTCCAAGTTGTGATCGACTTTCTTCAAGATGCCTTTGGGCATTCAATGAAGATAAGTTTGTATTTAATACTAATGCAACCATTATCTTTTCCTCCCTGAAAAGGTCTGGCGTTTTATAATTTTAGTTTTTAGCGTCCTTGCTATTAAACTCGGCTTTTATTTTTATCCGAGATCAATTTCCTATTACTGGAGAAGCTGTAAAACCGATTGCGGAATCAGGTTGGCCTGACCCACCATGGCTGTTGATGCCTGAACCAGAATCTGGTTTCGCGTCAACAACGCTACTTCTTCGGCAATATCTGCATCTCGGATGGCCGATTCTGCAGCTTGCAGGTTCTCAATAGTAATAGAAAGATTCGAAATGGTCCTGACCAACCGGTTTTGTACTGCACCGACTTTACCTCGCCCCTGTGTGACAACAGTAATTGATGTGTTCATCTGATCCAGTGCAGTCAAAGCTGCTCCCGCTGTCGTTAAGCTTAAATTGCTGATAGACAGACTGGATGATGTGACTGCATCCAGGTTAACCTGCTCGTTCAAGTTAATACTGCTTTCTGAGTTGCTGTTGATGCCTACTTGAATGAGAATTTGGTTTTCTGAAGTTACAGACGAAGATAAAGAACCGTCTACCAACCGCTGTCCGTTAAACTCAGTGGTGTTGGCAATACGGTCAATTTCAAGTCGTAGTGCGTCAAATTCCAGTTGGATGGTTTGGCGTTCGGTGGAGCCGACAGTACCGGTCGCCGCTTGTGAGGCCAGTTCTCGGAGTCGAATGAGAATTCCGGATTGTTCGTTGAGGGCACCCTCTGTCACGTTAATGAGAGAGATACCATCGTTTGCGTTTCTTACTGCCTGACGAAGTGCTCGGATATCAGACCTTAATGCCTCGGAGATGGCCAGGCCTGCTGCATCGTCTGCGCCTCGGTTGATTCGGATTCCGGAGGAAATCCTTTCTACCGATTGTGCCAGGCGGTCATTGTTAATGCCGAGAATTCTCTGGGCATTTAATGACGGAATGTTGTTAAAAATTCTAATGGGCATGTTTATTATCCTCCTTGATAATTAGGAACTTGGAATTCCTGAGTTTCAGCATCCTTGCTGAAATTTAAATTAGTGAAACCTTTGTTGCCTTTCCTGAACTGTTTGAAATTAAGTTTAACTTGGAAAATCAATGCCAGTTCGATCTATCCCCTCCAGGAAAATCAAACTTAGGTTTTGTATCGGGAATTAAAAAAAAATGCTTTATAGTTTTTTTTATCGGAAGAGGAGCGATTTTAAAAAAAAGAAGGGAAGAAAGCTTCTAAACCATTATTTTTTAAGCCTTAGGGTAGGGTTGGCGGTGAGGCAAAAAAAAATGCGCCCCCCAAAAATGCAGGGACGCATTACCGATCCAGAGGGGTCGGTCGGAGAAGCCAGTAAATTTAATGTCGAACCTTTAGTTCAAACAGATTGATCCAGAAATTTTTGGTTAAACTCCGCGATACGACTGGTCAATCGCAAGAACTCTTCGCCGGGTATTTGTCGAATCACTTCACCTGATTCACTATCTACAATCCGGATCACGACTTCATTGGTTTCTTGATTGACCTGATAGTCAATTTTATTGTTATCCAGAGAGTTGATATCCACCTGAGTTTCAGAACTTGGAGAAACAGGGGATTCCCTGGTTTCTGACAGATCGCTTTTGACCTCGCCGTAATTTGTCTCCCTTTCAGGTCTGGAGGTTAAGCCCGGTTGCCCGGGACTTTTTAACCTGCCTGTCAAGGAGGAAATATCGAATTCCATATTTATAACCTCCTATTTTTTGAGTCAGTTGAAAAATAATATCGCAACATTTTTTATACTCCCGGCTAAAATTAACCGAGGAGCTGTAAAACCGACTGCGGGATTAAGTTTGCCTGTCCCACCATCGCGGTTGAAGCCTGTACCAGAATCTGGTTTCG
>JAYNIA010000028.1:12304-32736 GCA_038108555.1 Nitrospinota bacterium
GTACCGGTTGCTGCCTGAGAAGCCAATTCTCGAAGACGAATGAGAATACTGGCCTGCTCGTTGAGCGCACCTTCAGCTACGTTAATAAGGGAAATTCCATCGTTTGCGTTTCGAACCGCCTGTCTCAGCGCTCGAATATCTGAACGCAAGGCTTCCGAAATAGCTAGACCTGCTGCATCATCGGCACCCCTGTTGATACGGATACCTGATGAAATTCGTTCAACCGACTGTGCTAGCCGGTCGTTGTTGACACCCAGGATCCTCTGGGCGTTCAATGAGGGGATGTTGTTAAAGATTCGAACTGGCATTGTAATCCTCCATGATTTAAATTGCGGGTTACTGTTTTGGCCTCCGTACCAAAACAAGCCTCCAAGCTTTTAACCCTTAGGTGAAGAATCCGTTTCTACACCTTTTGATAAGTTTGTTGCCTCCTGATAAAAAATTTAAAAATTTGCTACTTGATTCAGGATATAAACATGCTCAATGAGGCCTATCGGAGAAACTCGATGGATCTTTAGGAAATATTTTTATTTTTTAAAATAGTCCCTAAAAATTGAGAGGGTTTTTCTATAGGGAAGGTAGAGGGGCGCGCTTTTTTGTGCAATAAAAACAATCGGTTAAGTTTTTTTAGAGCCTTTTAAAGCTTATTGCAGAAGTTCTAATAAATTTTGTCCGGAAAGATTGGTTTGTCCCACCATGGATACAGCAGCATTCGATAAAATCTGGTTTCGCGTCAGTAGGGCCAATTCCTGGGCAATATCTGCATCTCGAATGGTGGCATCTGCCTGCGATAGATTTTCAACGGTTGTTCCCAGGTTTCCCAAAGTTCTGAGAAACCTGTTTTGCAAAGCTCCCGCGTTTCCTCTTGCGTTTGAAATGGTATTGAAGCTGCTTTCAATCTGGTCAATTGCAGCAAGTGCATTATCTGTAGTGGAAATGGAGACTTCCGCCAGGCCCAGTTCTGTTGAATTACTGGCTCGCAGGTCCAAAACCTGGTTCAGGTTGATTCGACTTTCTTCAGCACTATCCAAGCCAATTTGGATGGAAACTTGCAACGAGCTATCGACTGTAGAAGCCAGAGACCCATCAATGAGTTTTTTGCCGTTAAATTCGGTAGTAGACGCAATTCGGTCAATTTCTTCCCTTAATGCAGAAAATTCCAGTTGCAAGGTTTGACGTTCAAGGTCCCCGATCGTTCCCGAAGCCGATTGCGATGCCAATTCCCTCAGACGAATCAGTATATTTGACTGAACATTTAGAGCCCCTTCAATAACATTAATCAGGGAAATGCCATCATTTGCGTTCCGTTCGGCTTGCCTTAGCGTTCGAATATCTGAGCGAAGTGACTCTGAAATTGCAAGGCCGGCGACATCATCGGAGCCTTTATTTACTCGTGTTCCAAACGCCACCCGTTCAATGGATCGTCCCACTCGATCATTATTTATGTCCAAAAACCGTTGCGCGGTTTGTGACAGCGAGTTATTTGCAATGCTGTTGTTGGCCATAATACTTCTTTAGTGTTTTGAGGGCTGGATCATTCTAAGAAACTCTTCCGCCTTTTCAAGGGTGCTGGGTGCAGACTCAGCCGCCCGGTGGTTTGTGACGGAAACGTCCAGGTTTCTTTTGATTTTTTCAAGAATCGACCTTAAGGCCTGAGACCGCTCTTTTAACCTATTACAGATCCCTAGGGCATTTTCAATCACCATTATGGTTTTAAATCCATCTTCAGGAGTGTTGAAAAAAGTGGCCCCCAATCCCAATGTCTTTGAAGTGATTCTGGGTATGTTTAAACCCGTATTCAAATTAACCCGGTTCTCAGGGGACCCCGTTACGCCCGCCATTAAATACAAATGTTGTTCTTCATTTCTTGAGGCTGACAACGACCCATCAAGAATTTTTTTCCCTTTGAACTTAATAGACTCTGAAAGCTGATCCAGTTCTTTTTTCTTAAGGGAGATTTTTTCTTCCAGTACAGAGCGCTTGGAAGGTTCAAGATTTGAAGCAAGACCCGGTCCAGACAGTTCTTTAATCTGAACCAAGTGAGCTTCAATTTTCTCGTAGGCATCATCCGCTTTGTCAAGCAGTTCAATACCCAAATCAATATTGTGAATGGCCTGATCCAGGCTTTTCAGATCCGTAGTCCTGTTTTCAGGTTGGAATAATCCTGGCTCCAGGATTTCCTGAGTCAGATCCACGCCCTCCACTTTAAGGGGTACTTTGGCTATAGTCTTCTGTTCCATGTCGGACTCCTCGCATTATGCTGGTTAGATCGGTGAATAAGTCGATTAAGCCAGCAACTGCAAGATAGACTGTGGAATCAGATTTGCCTGCCCCACCATGGCTGTTGAAGATTGCACGAGAATCTGGTTTCTTGTCAGCGTTGCAATTTCTTCGGCGATGTCCGCATCACGGATAGCAGATTCTGCAGCCTGCAGGTTTTCAATGGTAACAGAGAGATTGGCTACAGATCGGGCCAGCCTGTTTTGCACCGCACCTACCTTACCTCGTCCCTGCGTAACTGTTGTAATCGCCGTGTTGATGGTATCCAGTGCAGTCAATGCATTATCAGCGCTTGTTACAGAGAGAGTGTTAATGGAAAGGCTGGAAGCTGTTACCGCAGCGAGATCCACTTCAGTGTTTAAATTGATTCGACTGTTGGTTCCACTGTCAATACCTACCTGAATAAGTACCTGACTTGTGCTTGTCACAGAGGAGGCCAGAGAGCCGTCAACCAAACCTTGTCCATTAAACTGAGTGGTTGATGAAATACGATCAATCTCACTTCTAAGAGCACTGAACTCGAGTTGGATGGTTTGACGCTCTGTCGAACCAACGGTTCCGGTTGCCGCCTGAGAAGCCAGCTCACGAAGTCGAATTAGAATACTCGATTGTTCGTTGAGCGCACCTTCAGTAACGTTGATGAGTGAAATTCCGTCGTTTGCGTTTCGAACTGCCTGACGAAGTGCCCGGATATCAGAACGTAATGCTTCTGAAATAGCCAGGCCGGCTGCATCATCAGCACCTCTGTTAATCCGGATACCGGATGAAATACGTTCAACGGATCGTGCAAGACGGTCGTTGTTTGTGCCCAAGATCCTTTGGGCATTAAGCGAGGGTATATTGTTGAAGATTCTTACTGGCATATCCCTAATCCTCCACCATGAGTTAGATATTTGCTGCGATTAATTTTTTGTTTAACTGGTACTGCTGCCCCTGAAGGATTTTATTTAAGGTGGCTTCCTTTCAGCTTTCCACCGTTTCTAAAAACTCTTTTTGGAATAGGGAGTTTTGAATCTCCAATTCAAGGTACTTCCCTACTCAATTACGGTTATCGGTCAAAAAAATTAGAACTTTAAAAAAAAGTTAAAATTTATTGATTTTTTGTTCGCCAGTCTTTTTGTTCGATTTTTGAGTTTAGGGATGCTACTTCAGGATGGGTTTCTAGAAATTGGATAACAGCTTCTAAATCAATAGTTGTGGAGGAATTGTGTTGGGAGAAAATTTTTTCCATCAGGGTAAAATCTTCGAGGGTATCAACGGTCAATCGATAGGGACAATTTTTTAAATAGGAGGGAGGTTCCACTTGGGTAATTGTAAATTTGTCCCTGTGATCCTGAAACCAGGTGGTCACATGTTCCAGATATTTTGGGTCGCGAGCTTGCTCTCCTATAATTTTTAATGTTTCCAGACGAACCAGTTCACTGCCCGTTCCCAAAGGAATGGGAGCGGCGGAAATTGTATAGTCCGCATTTGATTTGATATGTGCTTTTATAAGAGATTGTAAAAGAGGGATGTCAAAAAGAGGGTTATCCCCGCAAATTCGTACAATATGTTTTGCCTTTATGGATTCCCCTGCTTGAATAAATCTTTCCAAAACATTTTCTTCATCGCCCTGGAAAGAGGCGATGCTATGTTCATTTGCGTTTTCAATGAGAGGGGATTCGGATGCTCCTCTGGGTGTGGCTAATAGAATCTGGTCAATTTCCGGAACCTGTTGCAATCGAATGATGATATGCTCAAGAATGGAACGTCCTGAAAGCAGGTGGGCACTTTTTCCTGGAAAACGTGTTGATCCCATCCTGGCCTGAATTATTGCTGCAACCATGATTATTTAAATAAAATTGAAATGGAAGCGGTTATTGTAACCTTTTGAAAGTTATTTGTAATGTCGAAAAATTCCCGTTCACTGATCCGACCCCAAAAACTTAATGCGGGGGATAAAGTTGCTGTTGTGGCTCCCGCAGGTCCGGTTGAAAGGGAGTCGTTGGATAAGGGATTGGATGTGATTTCTGAAATGGGATTTCAACCGGTTCCAGGAAAGCATGTCTATAAACGTTCGAGATTTTTGGCAGGAACGGACTCGCAACGCGCAAACGATATTATGGATATGGTTCGCAACCCGGAAATAAAAGCGATCTTTTGTGCCCGGGGGGGATATGGGACCAATCGAATTCTGCAATATCTAGATCCCAAGGTAATTCGGGCCAATGCGAAAATTTTTGTAGGCTCCAGCGATATCACTCTACTGCTCCACTATTTATATCTTCAATGCGGAGTCGTAGGATTTCATGGGCCCATGGTTGCGGGTAGTTTTGGACGGGCACCTATGAAGCAATCCCAAAAACAGTTTAAAAATATCCTAATGGGAAAACCCACAATGCTTTGCAGTAAAAAGTCTCAAGTTTTTTCTAAGGGGATTGCAACCGGGAAACTGACGGGAGGTTGCCTGACACTCCTTTGCCGTTCTCTGGGTACCTCTTATGAACTGCAAACAAAAAATCGAATCTTGTTTGTTGAGGATGTGAATGAGCCTTTGTATAAACTGGATGGAATGTTGTGGCAACTGAAAGCCGCAGGAAAATTCAAAGGGGTACGTGGAGTTATTTTTGGTGAAATGATAGGCTGCAAGCCCCAAAAGCCAGGAGATGGAAAGCTTGAAGATATTCTTGCCGATCTATTTCCTGATCCACAAATTCCCATTCTCACCCATTGCCCGGTAGGACATGGCAAGGAAATCTGGACTCTGCCTTTTGAAACCCAGGCAACTCTTGATGCTTCCGAGAAATCGCTTGAACTGAAAAACTGCGGCGTTAAGTGACCCACTCGGCGTCGAGCCAGATTACCTATAAATGTCTGGATACCTTAAGGTTTTTTGCCTGTTAAAATTTTGTCTTATGGGAAACGAGTTCAAGTCAATCGAATGCAAACGCCTTTTTCTTTCAGGTAGCGTTTGGTCTCGTCTATCGTAAATTCCTTGAAATGGAAAATGGAAGCAGCCAGGACCGCATCGGCCTTTCCATCAATAATCCCTTCGTAAAGATGTTCCAAGGTGCCTGCTCCCCCGGAGGCAATGACGGGGATGGTCACGGATTCTGAAACCGTTCGATTCAATTCCAAGTCATAACCCGATTTTGTACCATCTTTATCCATGCTGGTGAGTAAAATTTCCCCGGCACCGTAGCTTTCCATTTGCCGGGCCCACTTAACAACATTGATGGATGTTGGGGTTCTTCCTCCGTGAATATAAACCTCCCAGGTTGGGGGGCTATCACTTTCGTTAATCAGCAGGTCCGGGTGGTTATCGGCCCAATCAGGGATAGAGGGTTCATCGCTTGCGGAACTGGTTTGCTTTGCATCAATGGCAACGACAATGCACTGGCTTCCAAACCGTTTTGCGGCACTTTCTACGAATTCAGGATTTTTAACTGCTGCAGAATTAATGGCTACCTTGTCTGCTCCGGCTTTTAATAGATTTCGAATGTCTTCTAAAGTCCGAACCCCCCCTCCTACCGTAAGGGGCATAAAAATTTTTTCTGCTGTTCTTGCGACTACATCTAGAATGATATTGCGTTTTTCATGAGAGGCGGTGATGTCAAGAAAGGTGAGTTCATCGGCACCTTCTTTTTCATAGGCCTCCGCAATTTCTACGGGATCTCCTGCATCACGTAAATTGACAAAGTTCACCCCCTTGACCACGCGGCCATCTTTAACGTCAAGGCAGGGGATAATACGTTTTATCAACATGGAATTTAGAGCAGATTTTTCGCGTCGCGAAAGGACAAGGTTTTATCATAAAGGGCTTTGCCGATGATGACCCCTTCCACACCTGAAGATTCGAGTTGCATCAGGTTTTTTATATCTTCCAGACGACTGACTCCACCAGAAGCAATGACGGGCAGTTGTGCGGCTTCTGCAAACTCTTTAATGCTTTCGAGATTGGGGCCCTGAAGCATTCCATCGCGACTGATATCTGTGAAGATAAATCCCGCAATGCCATAGCCACGCATTTTGGCTGCCAGATCGGTCGCCTTCTGGTCAGAAACTTCCACCCAGCCTTTAACGGCAACCATGCCATCGCGAGCATCGATGCCTACAATAATTTTCCCAGGAAATTTTTTGCAGGCCTGTTCAACAAACTCGGGTTCCTTTTGGGCAATGGTCCCTAATATTACACGGTAAACCCCGGCGTTGACGTATTCTTCGATTGCGGAGAGAGTTCGAATTCCACCTCCGACTTGAATGTCCACAGAACTGCTATAAATAATTTCCTTTACGATCTGTGAGTTTTTGGGGGAACCTTCAAAGGCTCCGTCCAAATCCACCACATGAATCAGTTGTGCGCCTTCTTCATCCCAATGGTCTGCCATTTCCTGGGGATGGTCCGAGTAAATGGTTTCCTGGTCGGCTTTTCCCTGGGACAGGCGTACGCATTTCCCATTTTTGATGTCTACTGCAGGTATAATTTTCATTGAAACTCTTGGGTTTGTTTTTTAATAAAGGCAGATATTAACAAATTTTAGGGATAACCTCGAATTATTCTAGGCAATGACTTTTTCCCGGCCACAATTGTTTCTTAAGGAGAATTTTGCTTCTGCTGGATTGGTAATTTTACCTATTGCGTTATATAATCTGCTACCCTCTCTGGGTTGTCCCGCAGTGCCTGTCTTATTTTTATAATCTGGAAATTCACCATGAAATTTAAAGTTGAAAAATCGGATCTTGAAGGAGTTTTGCTGATCCAACCGGCTGTTCATACGGATTCAAGAGGTAGATTTTTTGAGAGTTTCCAAAAAGAAAGGTATCAGGAAATAGGCATTAAAGAGGAGTTTGTGCAGGACAACCAGTCGGTATCACAAAAAAACACCATCCGCGGACTCCATTATCGGGCGGCTCCTGAACAATCCAAACTGGTTCGCGTAATTCGGGGTGAGGTGTTCGATGTGGTGGTGGATATTCGTAAAGACTCCCCTACCTTTGGTCAGTGGAGGGGGTATACATTGTCAGATACCAATTACCTGCAAATATATATTCCCGTGGGGTTCGCTCATGGGTTTTGTGTTCTGAGTGAAACCGCAGAGTTCCTTTACAAGGTTTCTGAATACTATTCCGCAGAAAAGGAAAAAGGGATTATGTGGAACGATCCGGATATTGGCATCGACTGGCCTACCTCCGATCCGGTTCTCTCGGAAAAAGATAAAACCAATCCTGCTTTAAAAGATTTGTTTGCAGATTAAAAAGGTAAGATTAAATCAGGAAGCTTTACTGGTAAGGAATTTACTGAATTCAGAGTACGCCAGGCTAACCGTATCTTCAATGTTCAAGTCGGCCCCATTTTCAATATTGGGGATATTTTTTACAAGAGTTTCATCCAGGCTGTTTTTCAGCTGCTTCTCAAAACTGCCCCCTCCCATTTCGCTTTTGTAGAGAGCCAGAATCTCTCCGGCTATGGATTTGCCGGGCTTTGAATCCAGTATCTGGTCATAGTCGTAACCTTTTTTTTCTCCGAACTCCAGAAGGCGGCTTATTTTTCCTGACATTGCCTCGTAATTATCTTCCCCAATGGTTGTTTGGACAGATTTTGCGAAAACCGGAAAGAGGCAATCGGGTAGACCGGGTTTCCGTATATTTTTTTCCATCAACCTCAAGAAAAAACGGCCCACATGTTCTTTTCTCTGGTTGCGGTCTTTCTTTTGCATTCTTCGTTTAGTTCTGGCCTTTTCCCTTTCCGAACTTCCCCCACTTGATGAAGATGTGCTTTCATTAATTAATTGGGCGAATAATGCCTGGGTGCCTGACTCTGCGAGTTTGAATTGCTCATCGGAGCTGAGGTCAGAGTTGTCTGAAGCTATTTTCAAAATTTTAAAAATAATGTCTTGTCTTAATGTATCGCTCATTGAAAATTCTTAGTTTTTTTAGTTAAAACGGCAGTAATAGGCCGGTACGGAACAACGAATTAAGCTAATGAAACTCTTTACGGTAATTTAGTCAAACTTTCAAGCAATGCTACTAAAAAAGCCTATCATAATTAAATAAAAATAAACAATCCTAACCAAAAAAATAAAATAATCCACTTAAAAACAATGGGTTCTTGGGTGTTTTGAGGAAGTGCTTTTTTTCTTATGTTTATTGTTGTCTTTGCCGATAAATTAATTAGAGAGAAAAAAGCTTATTAGCAACTTAAACGAATCTTCATTATGACTCTAGAACTTTCTGAATTAAATTTGCAGGGTGGGCTCAAGGAACAGCGCAGTACAGCTGCGGCTGTGAGTGCTTCCGTCTCAAGCGAATTGAACATCAGAACCCAGGAAGGGGATCTTGTGAACCTTTCGTTTTCGAACGAGCAATCCCTTCAAGAGTCACGCACTCAAATACAATCTTCAGAATATGGCACTTATCAGGAAATCAGCACCGTTGCCAGAGCTGCTTCAAGCTACTCCATCTCAGTGCAGGGAGATTTAAATGAGGAAGAGCTGGCGGCGATCAATAAATTAGCTGCTGAAATCTCACCGATTGCGAGTGAATTTTTTGCAAGCGGTGAATTCGATTTCGAAAACTCCGGTGATGTTCTGTCCGCCAACCTGGGGGTTATTCAGGAAGTGGAATTGGAATTAGAACGCACCATAGTGGCTACCTTTGCTTCCAGAACGTTAACTCAAATTCCTGAAGATGGTTTTTCACCAGAAGAGCTTGAGGCGGCATTGAGTGATCCGGAATCTGCGCTTGAAACAGAAGGTGTCCGAGATTTTCCAGCCTTGGTTCAAGCAACTTTTGATGCAGTATTCGAAGCTGAAGCGGCCAAAGTTCCTGACTCAGACTCCATACTCCGCTCTTTAAATGACCTGTTGGATTTTATCCGCCAACGATTGGGAGAATCTTTTGGCCCGAAGAGCGTTGAACTTCCTCCGGAAGTTCCTGTCTCCAGTGATGGTGCGGCGGATTCTGTAGAGCCTTCTTCTCCTGAACTTGCTTAAACTTAACGGGCTTTCCATTTCTTTTAAATATAAAATTTAAGATTTTTTAAAATTCTTATTGAAATTCGCCAAATAGGTGTATATACTCCTATTTATGTCGAGGGGAACTAGACGCAGTTCGGGGAAAAGGAGTGAGAGGGTGCAGAACTGCACTTGTTTTAATTTGAGAAAAACTACTCGTGTGGTGACGCAACTATTTGACGAAGCTTTAAAACCTTGTGGAATTTATGCTACACAATTCACTTTGCTGGTTGCTATTTCGTCCCAGAAAAAAATTGCTATAACCGAACTATCGAAAGTTTTAGTTATGGATCGTACTACCTTGACTCGAAATTTGAAACCTTTGCAAAAAAATGGTTGGGTTGAGGTGCTCCCAGGAGAAGATAAAAGGACAAAAACGCTATCACTGACGAGCTCTGGGAAAAGGATTTTGAAGCGTGCGATGATTTATTGGAAAAAAATTCAAGATCAGGTCGTTAGGGCCTTGGGGCAAGGAAACTGGGAATTTTTGTTGGAAAATTTAGCATCAACCGTAAAAAAGCTAAAGCGAGTGTGAACTTTTTTTTATTTTTTAAGTGTATATGCACTTAATTGGAGGTGGGAATGTCTGAGCTGAGAGTTGAATCCGGGAAAAAGCCTGCATTGTTGAGCCGGTCTGTTTCCATAGCTGCTGGGGAACTGAGACAACTGTGTTTGGAGTGTGGTGCGGATGATGCTGGTTTTATTTCAATAGGACGTCCCGAACTCAATGAGGATAGGGAAGATATAAAGACGGCTTTTCCATCGACACGAAGTTTGATTGGTTTTATAAGTCGCATGATTCCTGGAAATATACAGGCTCCTTTGCGATCCATCGCTAATGTTGAATTTCACAATGCGGGTAATAGTGTGGAAATTATCGCAAGAAATATACTAAAACGGCTGGCAAACAAAGGAATTCATGGGATTTATCCCTCCATGGGTTTTCCAATGGAAATGGACCGCTATCCAGGGAAAATTTGGCCAGTATCACATAAACGTGTTGCGGAGGCAGCGGGATTGGGGAAAATGGGTGTTCATCGGAATGTAATTCATCCTAGGTTTGGTAATTTTGTTCTTCTTGGGACAATTTTTATTGATGCAAATGTTGATGAGCAATCGTCCCCTCTTGAATATAACCCCTGTTTGGAATGTAAATTATGTGTGGCGGCTTGCCCTGTTGGTGCCATTGGGGCAGATGGCCACTTTGATTTTGCCGCCTGTATGAACCACAATTATAAAGAGTTCATGGGAGGTTTTCAGACCTATATAAAAAAGGTTGCGCATGCGAAAAATGTACAGGGGTTACGGAAAGAAATTTCGGACGGGGAACACGGTTCCTGGTGGCAGTCCCTCTCTTTTGGTGCGAACTACAAGGCAGCTTATTGTATGGCGGTTTGTCCTGCGGGAGAGGATGTGGTGGGTTCATATTTAGAAAACAAAAAGAAGTTTCAACGCGATAAGTTGAAACCTTTGGTAGATAAGAAAGAGAAAATTTATGTGGTTAAAAATTCGGATGCCGAGACTCATGTCAGTCAGCGATTTCCTAATAAAACGGTGCATAATGTTGCCAATGGAATCAGACCAACATCCATAGAAAATTTTATATCAGGTTTGCCTCTTGTTTTTAATCGTCATAAGGCAGAGGGTTTAAATTCTATTTACCATTTTCGGTTTTCGGGGTCGGAGGTGAGAAATGTAAGTATAACGATTCGTAATAAAAGTATTACAGTTGAGGAGGGGCTTGTTGGTAAGGCCCATTTAATCGTTGATGCTGATGCAAATACTTGGATACGGTTTTTGCGTCAAGAAAAAAGCCTTTTCGCAGCTTTGTTGACCCGGAAATTGCGTCTAAAAGGGGACCCGCGTTTGTTGTTGAAATTTGGAAAATGTTTTCCCATTTAATTATAAGGAGTTTATATTGTTCGAAAAATAATAAGAATCAAGAATGAAGCTGGCGTGACGAATCTTGATCAATTGTTCGCGAAAGTTTTTTCCTTAAAAAGGAAGAAAGGCCTGGTTGTTTGGATTGGGCCTGTTTATAAGACAAGGGAGAAAATAGATTAGCTTTTGTGAAGGAAGGATTGAAGATCAAATGATTGTTCTCTCAATCAGGTCTTTTTATAGCCATTTTTTTTAATTTTGAATGCAGGGTCGTGGGTCTTAATCCTAGAAGCTCGGCGGCCCCATCTGCTCCGGTGATTTTCCAATTGCAAAGCTTAAGCGCATTTAAAATATTCTGTCTAATAAACAATTTCATTTCTTCGTCCGTTTGGATCTTTGATTTCCTTTCCTGCCCATTTAGGTTGAAGGTAGAAGATTTTTTTCGAGGAAAATTTTTTGCGCTGGAAAGATTGAAGTGGAGTTTTCCTAAACGGGATGTGATTATCGCCCGCTCAATAACATTTTGCAGTTCCCTAATATTGCCTGGCCAATCATAACCTTGTAGTTCTGCAATATTTCCTTTTGTAAGTTTGGGAGGGGAGATATTAATTTTTTTGGCTTCCCGTTCAACAAAATTTGCTGCTAGAACCGGTATATCTTCTTTCCGGTCACGTAAAGGAGGGACTTCAATGGGAAAGACATTCAGACGGTAGTAAAGGTCTTGCCGGAAACTTTTTGCTTCGACATCCTCCTTTAATGAACGGTTTGTCGCAGCAATGATTCTTACATTTGCGTGGAGGGTTTTTTCGTCGCCTATCCTTTCAAAAGTTCCTTCCTGCAAAATTCGCAATAGTTTACTTTGAAGATCTAAGGGAATCTCTCCAATTTCATCCAAAAATAACGTTCCGCCATCCGCCAATTGAAACCTTCCAGCTCTATCTTTAATGGCTCCAGTAAAAGCTCCCTTTATATGACCAAAAAATTCACTCTCGTAAAGTTCTTTTGGAATAGAAGCGCAATTGACCTTAATCATGGTCTGGCTGCTTCTTGAACTTCTATTATGGATTTCCCGGGCAACCAGTTCTTTGCCCGTTCCTGATTCACCTGTAATCAGAACATTGGAGTCTGTAGGACCTACCATTTCAATTTGTTTTAAAATGGTTTCCAAAGCAGCGCTTTTCCCAAGGATGTCACCATAGGATTGAATATCCTGAACCTCCTCATTCAAATAGGCATTTTCCAATTCGAGTTTTTGGCGCAGATTTTGTATTTCTTCCTGGGCTTTCTTTTGTTCGGTTATATCTTTGAAAACCACTACGGCACCCAATAATTTCATATTTTTCCAAATGGGGGTGCTGATGTATTCTACGGGGAAAGAGGTTCCATCTTTTCTCCAAAAAACTTCTTCTGAAGTTTGAAAAACTTTTCCTTTCCTAAATGCCGCATATATAGGGCACTCTTCTTGTGGATAGCGACTGCCATCTTCCCGTGAATGATGCACCAATTCATGCTGGCATTTCCCGATCATTTCTCGGGCGGAAAAACCGGTCATTTTTTCTGCGGCAGGATTAATAAAGGTGGTTTTTCCGTTTTCATCCAGACCGTAAATCCCCTCACCGACCGATTCCAAAATGAGCTGGTTGAGATGAAGAGCTTCGCTTTTGCCGTTCGTGTTCATAACTTAATCCTAACAATATTAACTTAAAATCGCCACGAAAATTCGTAAATAGCGAAAAATAGTTATTGTTTTTTCGCATGATAACTTTATTAAATTATTATATTTAAATGGTTTAAATTGATTTTGGTTTTTGGCATGGTTTCTGCTCTAACCAGTTTGAGTGAAAAATTTTAACCTAATGGCCAATACAATTGACCGCCAATTTTAACCCAAATTAGAAGGAGAAAAATCATGGCACTTCCAAATCCAGGAATGCAGGTAGAAGCAAACAACACGGCCCTTGTCGTTATCGATCCACAAAATGATTTCTTGAGTCCACAAGGTGTGACATGGGGGGTAGTGGGAGAGAACGTCCAGGAAAATAATACCGTCGAAAACATTGAGGCATTATTCAAGGCTGCAAAGGAAAATGAACTTCCCGTATTCGTCTCCCCTCATTACTACTATCCCACTGACCACGGTTGGAAATTTGAGGGAGCGCTGGAGAAGTTGATGCACAGTATCAATATGTTCGATCGTAAGGGGCCTTTGAACCTTGAAGGTTTTGAGGGATCGGGGCCTGACTGGTTGGAACAATATAAACCCTACATCGAAGACGGAAAAACTATAGTGGTAAATCCGCATAAGGTGTATGGACCTGAAACCAACGATCTTGTTCTACAGTTGCGAAAACGTGGAATCGACAAAGTAATTCTTGCAGGAATGTCGGCCAACCTCTGTGTCGAGAGCCATTTGCGGGAATTGCTGGAGCAGGGATTTGAAGTTGCGGTGGTAAAGGACGCAACTGCCGCTGCAATAGTTCCAGAAGGCAACGGATATGAGGCCGCGATAATCAACTATCGTTATTTGGCCAACACTGTTTGGACCACTGAGGAAGCGGTGGATCTCATTTCGCAACAAGAAGCGGCAGTAGTTTCTTAATATATAAAATTCAATCGCGGTGAATTTTGTTCACCCGCGCAAAACTTGGAAAGGAAATAATAAAATGAAAACGGCAATCGCAATCATGTCAGACCCGAAAAATGGATCAGAAGAATCTTTGGGGAGGGTCTTCAATGCCCTGGCTGCAGCCTACGATTTCAAAAATGCCGGGCAGGAAGTTTCAATTTTTTTTCAAGGAGCCGGTACTCGCTGGCCAGAAGTTTTAGAGGCTGAGGATCATCCCGCTCACGAATTGTTTGAAGCGGTTTCTGATAAAGTTCAGGGGATTTCCTGTGCTTGTGCCGAGGTTTTTGGAGCCAATACTTCAGGTTATGACTTGATTAAGGAAAATTCTGTTCCAAAAACTTCCGGGCTACCAAGCTTGGTCAATCTGCAGCAACAGGGATTCAATGTCCTTACATTTTAAATTCAGTTTCGTCCCCCGTGAATCGGGGGACGGACTAAATATAAAGGAAAAAATAATGGCAAAAAATTTTATGGATTTCGCTTTTACTGAAAGCGTTAAAAAAGTTCAGGGGAAATATGGTACCCGAACTGTTTACCAAAAAATGGAAAGCAAAAACGGGTTTCGAAATCAGCTTGCCTGGCAGGAAAAAAGCTTTATCAAGAACCGGGACAGTTTTTATATGTCCTCGGTAGGGGAAAACGGTTGGCCTTATTTGCAATTTCGAGGCGGACCTAAGGGATTTTTAAAAGTTATAGAAGAAAGCACCCTGGCCTTTGCAGATTTTCGCGGAAACGGACAATACATCAGTGCTGGAAATATCAATGCTACCCGGAAGATTGTTCTGTTTTTGATGGATTACATACAACAGCAAAGATTGAAAATTTGGGCTGAGGCGGAAGTGCTACATTCTGCCGACCATCCTGAATTGCTGAAAAAACTAGTGAGGCCAGACTATGAAGCCACTGTAGAACGAGTATTCGTTTTCAAGGTTCAGGCTTTTGATTGGAATTGTCCCCAGCATATAACTCCGCGCTATACTAAAGAAGAAATGGAGTTGTTGCAATTGGAGCCAGTTGCATCTCTTTAAAGTAAAGGAACTAACAAATGATTAAGGCATTCATTGGATTTAATAAAGGGATTCTTGTCATGAAATTACCTTGGCAGATATGGATGATTCTTCTTGTAATGGTAAATATGGTTTTACCCTGGTTCTTTTCATTATTGGCTGCTAGCCGTGATCGCGTTTGATAGCATTTCGCTGGTGATTGATGTGATGGATTTTGCCCGTTATTGGATGGGTGAACGGCAACCCATTTTGACGGCGGATAACAATGCATTTTAAAGTTTTAAAAATGATCTAACACTTGAAAAGGAAGGAGTGAGTAATATGACAACTATTCTTCGTATAGATGTCAGCGCACGGACAGAACGTTCCCTGACTCGAGGGCTCTCCCAGCGCTTTATCGATGAATGGCTTAGACAGCGTCCTACCGATAAAATCATCCAGCGGGATATAGGCACTAACTCACCCCCTGCGGTCAGTGAAGACTGGATTGCTGCGGCCTTTACACCAGAAAACGAAAGAACCCATGCCCAGCAGGTCGCCCTGCAATTTTCTGATACTCTCATCGATGAAGTTGAAGGTGCAGATATCATCTTGCTCGGGGTGCCTATGTATAACTATGGGATGCCGTCTGCGCTGAAAGCGTGGTTGGACCAGGTTATCCGTATCAACAAAACCTTTACGTTCGATTTGGCGCGCGGTGATGAGCCGCTTGAACCCATTTTGTCTGGGAAGCAATTGGTTATTCTCACTTCGCGCGGTGAGTTTGGCTTTGAACCGGGGGGTGTGCGGGAACATAGGAATCACCTCGAACCTCATATTCGGACTTGTTCAAAATTTCTGGGAGTCGTCGAAGATCATCTTATTGCAATTGAATATCAAGAGTTTGGAGACGAGCGGCATCGGCAATCCGTCGAAAACGCTCAGAGAGCTGTTCACAAACTGGTTGATCATCTCATTGAACAAGAGGGGGCGAAATGCAATCAAACCGAGACTGTTGCTGTTGCACAACTCACAACCAAAGCAGATTCCAAATTGTTAAGAAAGGAAACCTGATTCCTCTCCTTTATTTTTTCAATTCAAACAAAATTCTTTAAAAAAGGAAAGGTAAAATGGATATTATCGATAACTTCACTCAAGACATTGCAGTGTCAAAGTCCGTGGGCAACCAAAAGGATTTCGATGCCATTTTATCCATCATCCAGACTTATTCTGAAGGTGGGCGTTGTGGAGATGCGCAAGTTATGACCCTTGTTCATGCATTCGATTGGAAGTGTCCACAACATATAACACTCGATACATAAAAGAAGAAGTTGAAAAAGGCTTGGTCGATTTAGATCAGAAGCTCATTGAAGCTATCTAACTATGAGAAAAAATAGAAAGGAGATTATGATGACTGACCGAGCACCATTACCACCCTATACAGCTAAAAGTGCTAAGGAAAAAGTTCGTCTTGCAGAAGATGGCTGGAATAGCCGTAACCCTGAGAAAGTGTCTTTGGCTTATACGCCGGACACCCATTGGAGAAACCGTTCTACTTTTGTTAACGGAAGAGAGGAGGTTGTAAAGTTTTTAAAGGCCAAGTGGGAAAAAGAACATGACTACCGCTTGATTAAGGAGCTATGGGCGTTTGGAGGAAATCGGATTGGCGTGCGCTATGCTTATGAATGGCATGACGATAGTGGAAACTGGTTTCGGTCCTACGGTAACGAAAATTGGGAGTTTGACGAACAGGGCCTTATGAAAAACCGTTTTGCCAGTATCAATGATTTGCCAATTAAGGAGTCTGACCGTAAATTCCTTTGGCCACAAGGTCGCAGACCCGATGATCATCCCTCTCTTAGTGATTTAGAGTTGTAAAATTTATAATGGGTACTAATATTGTTTAAAGGACTCTAATTTTCTCAATAAAGGATACGTAGTTATGCCAACACAAAAGTTTTCTTCGGGGGGACGACTGCCTGAACTCTCTCTTCCGGTGGTTGGAGGAGGTGAAGTTATTTTAGGAAACCCGGAAAAGAAAGATAACTGGAAGTTGGTTTTTGTCTATCGAGGCTTCCATTGCCCGGTTTGCAAGGAATACTTAGCGCGACTGGAAAGTTTAAAAGAAAAATTTTTAGAGGTAGGAGCTGAAATTATAGCTGTTTCCGGTGATCCGGAACACAAAGCAAATAAAATGGTGGAGTTTGCCAAACTAACGTTCCCGGTGGCTTATGACTTATCTATTTAGCAGATGCAGGAATTGGGACTCTATGTTTCCCATCCGCGTTCTCCCGAGGAAACGGATCGACCTTTCTCGGAACCGGGCATGTTTGCGGTAAATACGGATGGAAAGGTTCAGTTGATAGATATCTCAAACACCCCTTTCAACAGGGCGGAACTCGGTGAGTTGGTAGAGACTGTGGAATGGATTCGGGAAAACGACTATCCTATCCGAGGTACCTTTGAATAAAACTGAATAGGAATCAAACCATTAATTGAGAGGAAGGGAGACAGGGTACTTTTTCTCGATTGCGGGTATTGTCCTATTACCAGCGGCGGTTCGCCGCTAGGGCATGATGGCACCGTTGTTGATGTCGATCGTTTGGCCCGTTAGAGAAGTTTGTTGTTCTGAAAACAAGTAACCTACAAACTGCGCGATTTCTTCCGGTTCCGACATTTTTCCAAGAGGAACCTGTTTCATGGCTTCCTGATACGCTTCTTCTTTTGTAATATTTAAAGCTTCAGCAAACCCATCAATTCCCTCCTGAGCCATATCGGTATTGACCCACCCGGGACAAAGGGCGTTGACCAGAATTTTATCGCCGCTATGTTCTGCTGCAAGGGAGCGGGTGAGTCCCAGCAATCCTGCTTTGGAGGCACAATAGGCCGAATAGCCAGGGACACCTAATCTTGCAAGGATGGAAGATAGGATCACTATTTTTTTAAAAGGGGCCGCATCTTTTTTCAAATAGGGCAGGCATTCCTGCACCGTTTGATAGGTCCCGGTTAGATTTGTATCTATTATCTCGCGCCAGCGATCATTTTCTCCGTAAGTGTTTTCTCCGCCGATTCCTGCATTGGCCACCAGTCCATAAAGTGATTCTGTATTATTATCTTCCAGTACAGATTCCACAGCCCCGATTTTTCTAATATCACAGGAGTGAATGGAATGATTCTCCGGGTTTTTTAATTGGGATTTTGTTTTTTCCAGGGTTTCCAGGTTGCGACCACAGAGTATTAAAGAGAATCCCTGTTCGGCCAGAGTGATTGCAATGGATAGACCAATCCCTGTTCCTGCTCCTGTGATTAAAACCCGTTTTGACATAATGGGATTTTCCTATTTAGTTCTTCCTGAGGGTTGATTTTGCAAGGGGTTCAATAAAATTTTTACATATTCCCCGAGCGTTTCCGCTTTTTTATTTTCGCTGGAACTTTTGTAAACCTGGATAAGATTGTTAAGCATACGAATTATTGTTTCCCGTTGTGTGGACTGGGATAAATAATGTTCCTCAAAAGGATGGCCGAATTGTTCAACAATTTGTCGGCATTCGTCCGGGGTCAGCAATCGGCCCTTATGAAAGGGGTCGAAATAGATAGGTTCTACAGGCAGGCTGTACTTCACAATATAGTGTCCCGGCAATCCCACTCCTACAATGGGAAGGTTTAAACGTTTTGCAAGCAACACGCATAAAGCTGAAAGGGTAATCGGAAGACCGGTTAAGTTTTCCAATACTTTATTGATAAAACTGTTATCGGGATTATGGTAGTTATTTTTATTTCCCTGGAAGCCCATTTCTTCAAAAAGGAAATGGGAAAAAGTTTCGACAATCTTTTTGGGTTCTGAATTAAAATCTAAAACTTGGCCAAGTTGACTAGCCAAGTCATCCAGCTTTTGCCGACACTCATCCGGTGAGGAATCGGGATAACCAAACTCCATGATGAGCATCATTCCGGCTTCAAGGTCTACGTCCCGACCCAGGCCTTTTTTTGCAAGTTGTCTGAATTTTTCAGCAAGCTTATGGGGGAGGATACTTTGAATCACCCATTGGGCCTGAATTCTCAACGATTCATCGTCGCCTCGGGTTGCCATTTCAAGAAAGGGCAGGGCATCTTCACCCAGTTCGACCAGTTGCTCACGAACCTTGTTTCTGACAAACTCATCGCGATCGGTTAAAAGTTTGATCAGGGAGGAAATCTGGCCTAGGGCTTTGTTTTTTTCCATTTTTTAAACAAAAATAAAGCCTGCAACAGGCGGTTTGCAACCGCCCGCACAGGCTTTGAGTAAAATTATAAGTCCGGCTGAGGTGTGGTGCGCAGATAAGGTTTGATGACCTTATGTCCTTTAGGAAATTTAGCCGGAATATCTTCAGTTTTGATCGCCGGGACCACCACGCAGTCTTCGCCATGTTTCCAGTCCACCGGGGTCGCTACCTGGTAGTTGGCGGTGAGTTGGAGAGAGTCGATCACGCGCAGGATCTCATCAAAATTTCTTCCCGTGGAAGCAGGATACGTGAGGGTGAGTTTTACCGTTTTATCCGGACCAATGATGAACACCGAGCGAACCGTCAGGTTGTTTAATGCATTGGGGTGGATCATGTCATACATTTCCGCAATTTTTTTGTCAGGGTCCGCAATGATGGGATAGTTGACGGAGCAACTTTGGGTTTCATTGATATCATTGATCCAGCCTTTATGGTCGTCAACGGGATCTACGCTCAATGCAAGAACTTTTACATTGCGTTTGTCAAACTCACTTTTCAAGTTTGCAACACGGCCCAGTTCGGTGGTACAGACCGGGGTGTAGTCTTTGGGATGAGAAAATAAAATTCCCCATGAGTCTCCAAGGAACTTATGGAACTCAATGGTACCTTCTGTAGTTTCTGCCGTAAAGTCCGGCGCGGTGTCTCCTAATCTGATTGCCATGATTTATTTGCCTCTTTAAAAGTTATAAATTGGAAAAAATTTTCCTAAGTTTCATTGATTACCCGTAGTTTACAAAGGTACGGGCTTAATAATAAGAAATTTTAAAGGGATGATCGGTATTCGGTTAAAATTATACCATACCGGGAATTTTGGGAGAATATCCCATAAATCAGCCCAAATTGCGTTTTTTAAGGCCCCATATAATAATGTAGCTATTTAGATGTTTTAATGAAAATAAAGTTTTAAAAAATGTGAGTTGAGGGAATAATTGCATGACCAGCAACAACTTACAACAAACTAGGGAATTGCTCCTCAAGGTATGGACAATCCTGTTGATGGGATTGTATGGAGTCGGATTCCAGCAAGAAAAAATGTTGGCCTTGCAGGGACAGGAACCGAAGGCCGATATTTTGCCAGATGTAGCAAAGTTGCTTTTTTTCGCATTGATGTTTGTTGCATTTTTAATGGATATAGTGGAAATGCGCGAAGACAGGGATAAAGCCTTCCGGTTTCTGGTTTTGTCTCTGGTTCTGGGAGGAATTTCCGCCACCATCAGTGCTCTGCAATACCATGCCTGGTCATGGCTGTTTGCAGGGTGATGCTATCTTGCAGCTATGGAAGGGATTAAGTAGAATAAAATTATATATCAAAAATTCAAAACCTAATGTGGGCCGTTAGCTCAACTGGCAGAGCAACTGACTCTTAATCAGTAGGTTGAAGGTTCGATTCCTTCACGGCTCACCA
>JAYNIA010000029.1:0-31638 GCA_038108555.1 Nitrospinota bacterium
ACAAGACTTGTCCTTTCCTTCATTAATGAGAAAAGGCAGGATACTAAAAAAAAGGACAGGTTAAAACAGAAAGAAGTATTTTTTAACTGAAGGTTGCCTTTAAATTATTTCTTTTGTAGTCCGTGTCGGAACTGATGATAAAAATCCCGGACGCTTTCATATTCATCCAGCGCATGGTCTTCGAGTTGGTCTTTATCATCCAGTATAAATGAAGCTGAATTAACCATATCTTCAGCATTAACTACGACATTTGTGCCGAAGCTCGCCCCGGTCAAAGCACCTGGGCTCATTAGGGCATCAACGGTTCGGCCAACTATATTACGAGCTGTGGATGGGCCAAAAAAAGGCAAGACCACATAAGGTCCGGTGGGAATACCGTAATACCCCATTGCCTGATCAAAATCTTCATTTACATCTTCGATTTCATATTCTTCCCCGGCAACATCTGCAAAGCCACCAAACCCAACGGTAGTATTAATCAAAGTGCGGGCTAAAACCCTACCCGATTTTTTGAATTCCAACTGCAACAGGCTGCTTAAAAATTTGACGGGAGCCAGGGCATTGTTGAAAACATTCCTTATGCCAATCCTCAGGTGTTCATGAACTGTGTCCCTGTAGCCTCTTGCAACAGGTTCCAATGCATAATCATATATGGCTTCATTTATTCCAAACATCCATCGGTTGTAACCTTCAAAAGGGTCTGAAAGAATGGGAATGTCCTCTTCCGCCCCAGCAAAAGGATCTTCTAAACCCTCGTAATCATCTGGATCCTGGGAATATCTCTGGGTTCCCTGAGCCGTTTCAATGGAATTAGGCCAGTCATCGCCACTGGATTTAGGAAGTTGTTTTTCAAGTTTAATAGTGACATCAGAAGTTTGAGCAACTACATTATCACCCACATTGGAAATGAAATTAGGGGTTCCATTTTTTGCAGATGCGTTCTGCGGATTACTTGCCCACAAAGATGAACAATTTAAAGAAAGAAAAATTACGGCAATGAAAAATGTTTTGCCTATAAACGTTTTTTTAGACATTATTCCTCTCTATTTATCTAATGTTATGAAAGTGCTGCAGCCGTCAAAACTGGCCAATGCAATATGAATATATCAAAATTTTTAGTTTGTGCACCTAAATTTCTTGTCTAAATACAAATGTTTGCAATTTTGACACAAAACCCAATTTTATGAAAATAAAGCATTTTTCATGCCATTTTCCATTAGTCGGGTCCCCCTGCAAAACTTATCAGAAATTATTTAGGTTCTGGAAAGGACTGGGCCAATCTGTCGATAGAACCCTGGGGAATGGAAAGGTTTGCCTCACGGGCCTTTTTAACGGTCTCCCAAGCCTCTTTATAACGTTTGAGATTATATAGGACATCCACACGGATTCCATATGCCATACTATTTAGGGGGTGAAGAGCAAGACTTTCCTCCAGCTTGGAAAGGGCATCCTCATAATTTCCCAGAGCATTTAATGACGCTCCCCAGTAGGCATAAGCATTACTATGTTCCGGGTTTATTTCAAGGACAGTACGGTAATGCTTTATAGCTTCTTTAAATTTCTTGTCCATTGCCAGAGTCAACCCCCAATAAAGATGGGCTTTTTCGTCTGTGGGATCATTTTTAGCGGCAATCACAAAATGATTTATGGCTTCCTGGGTTTTCTTGAGTTTAACAAGTGAAATTCCCCACCAGGTGTGAACTTTGGCGTGATCAGGAAATTCACCGGCCACCTTTTGAGCCATATCAACAGCATCCTGGTACCGACCCAACGCATTCATTTCTCGAATAGTTTTTATTGGGTCGATTTTTATTTTCTCTTTCTGCTCCGCTGATTTTTTTAATTGCTGAAGACGGGCCTGGGATCTTTTATCCGCCCTTTCCTCCGCCAGCATAGCTTCCTGCATCTGATCTTTTGCAGCCAGATACAAAAATCCGACAATCGTAATAACGATACAAAGGTACCAAATAAGTTTGATTTTAGTGGGCATTCAATTTGACTTTCAAATATTCGGGATAATTTTTCCGGCAGGGCCTATGATATTTGTGTGAGTATACCTTATATTCAAAAGGATCAAAGCCTCTTTAATAATTTTTCTGCTTTTTGAATTAACCTTCCGTGTTCCGTCCGGCCCTCCTCTAATTTCAGAAATGAAGATAGATGTCCCCGGGCCGATGATGGATCCGAATTTGCCAACTGCACTCCCAGATAATAATGGGCCAAAGAATAATTCGGATTTCTTTTCAAAGAATCCTCAAATTCTTCGATGGCTCGAGAAGCCTCCTTTTTAAAAGCGTGGGCCAATCCCATAAAAAGGCTGAGTTCATGATCCCCTTCATACCATTCAAGGGTACCTTTTAAAAGTTGGATGGCTTTATCCGGTTGGCCTGAAAATATATACAACCTTGCCAAACGGATACTTCCAAAAACATAAAAAGGGTTGGCATCAAGAGCCCCCAAATAAGCCTCTTCTGCTTCCCGGTTCAATTTTAATTCCTGATAGATATTTCCCATATTCATCCTGGCCAGGATATGACGGGAGTCCATCGCAAGAACTTGTTTGTAAAAAGTCAGGGCTTGAGTGATATCTCCCACATTGTATGCGGCTTCTGCCTGCTCCAATAAAGTTTCAATTCGAGCCTTGAGTTTTATCTCCTCAATCTGGCTTTCAGACCGCTCCAGTTTCGACAGCCTTTTTTTAATCCCGGGAATAATTTCAGGGTCCGTATTTCCAAACCGCACAAAATCCGGTTGCAACTTAACAAAGGGGGTTATTTGCCTTACCAACACATCCCTTTCATCTTTATAAACGTACTCCGGGGCATTGAATTCAAGAAGCGAGTTATCATCGGTATGCAAGGGAGCATTCTGGCTGAACTCTACGAGTTGGGGGCGAGACATGATCATTAGACTCATCAGGTCAGGTACGTTCCGGACCCCTATCTGAGCTAAATCTTTTCCTGTAGCTTCGTCTGCAAAAAGCTTTTCCGCCTTTTCAAATGACAACCCATATTCCTGTTCAGAACCAATCAGCAGATAGTCGTCCCCTGCAATAGACTCCCACATCGTCACAAAAGGAAATTGGTCAGTAAATGATCGGATAATGGATTTAAAGCTATCTGGGGACATGTTGGTATGAACCCAAATGCAGGCTAAACCACCCGGATTCAACCTCTTTTTTAACCGTTCAAAAAAGTCCACCGTAAACAAACCACCCACACCGGAAATCCAGGGGTTGGAAGGCTCGGAAACAATCACATCGTAGGTATTGTTGGACAAGGCAATATGGTTCCTCCCATCCTCCAGTAAAAGCGTAAGTCTCTTGTCATTTAGCGCTTCATGGTTGAATGGATCAAAAAATCTCGAACCTTCTATTACAGCCTTTGAAATTTCTACAAGATTAATTTTGTCCACCGGAAATTGTGTAACCGCACCTAAAGTAATTCCACTTCCCTGGCCAATTACCAGGGCCGATTTTGGATTTTTATGAAAAAGCATGGGCAAATAGCCGGATAACAACTGAGTTCTCATATCCAACGCCAATGAAGCATCTGTTTTTCCATTAACCCGCAGAAAAATGTTTCCCGAAGTGGAAAGTTCGGTGGTAACCGTTGTGTGCATGCCCTCTTTAAAATAAAGGATCTTATTTTTCTTAAGTTCGGCCTCTTTAAGATCTCCAATCCGATAAGGCATGAAAGATCCACTGGAAATTACAGATTTATCCCAGGGCGCTATTCGATTGGCCATTAACACACAGAGAATTAAAAGCCCTGGTAGAAAATACATTTTCCAGTTAAAACTGAGTTGAGAGCCAAAAGCCAAAAGGCTGATTCCCAATAGAACATTCAGAAAAACCACGGTCACAAGAGTGGCCTGCAACCCTAAAAAAGGAATGAGGACAAAGCCTGCCAGAAAGGAACCAATAATCGTCCCCACAGTATTGAAGGCATAAATCCTCCCGACGTTTTGGCCAACGGTTTCCAGCCGTGTTGCCAACAACCGGACCACAATCGGAAATTGAGCCCCCATAAAAAAGGTTGGGATAAAAAGCAGACTCATAATAGTGATGAAATTGGCTCCCTGCACAAACAGAAATTCCTGTCCCCAATTCTCATAAACCCACCGGTTGATAAAAGGAATATAACCAAAGAGGGGGACCGTCGATAGAGAAGAAAATCCAATTATTATTTGAATTAGGCCATACTCCCTTATGCCATACTTAAATAGATTAAGGGCTCTGGAGGCGGTTACGGTTCCCACCGCCAATCCAAAAATAAAGACGGTCAGAATAAGGCTAAAGGCATAAACAGATGACCCAATCAGTAGGGATAAAATTCGAGTCCAGGCGACCTGATATACCAGGGCAGCTAACCCGGAAAGAGCAAAGCTAAGCAGGATGAACCCATCCCGTTTTTGCATTGGAGGAAGTTCCTCTGAAGACTCTTTAAAATCCCCCTCCCTTTTCAGCCCTGGCTTAAACACAAAATAAATTATTAAAGCGATTCCAATATTGGCAGCTGCCGCTACAGCTATCGTGGCCTGCACTCCTATAAATCGCATCAAAATAAATGCAGAAGCCAAGGCACCTACTACTGCACCAAAGGTGTTCAGCGAATATAGAGTACCGACGTCTTTACCTATATAATTTTCATCCTGAGAAACAAATTTACTGAGAACAGGAAGCGTAGCTCCCATAAAAGTGGCAGGAATAATTAACAAAGAGGCACAAACCAAAAATCGAACCAGACTGGTTTGGGTGTAGGAATCCCCCAGATTTAGATAAATCCATTGGAAAAGAGGGAATGCCATCTCGATCAATGTGGGAATGAGCAAACAGTAAACCCCTATCCCCGCCTCAAGGATGGCATAGGCGGCCAGGGGATTGAATTTACGATCAATGATTTTACCGCCAAAGAAACTCCCGAGTGCCAACCCTCCCATGAATGCAGTTAAAACAGTCGCAATGGAGTACTGAGTATTCCCCATGATTAAGGTGAGCAGACGCGTCCACACCACCTCGTAAATGAGACCGGTAGCACCTGAAATGAAAAAAAACAGGAAAATCCAGATTCTGGAAGGGAGTTTCAGCGGAGCCTCTCCACTCATAGAAACAGGGCCAAAATTGGCCGGTGGTGAAAGTCAAATACCAAACGTTTTAAGAATTCTATATAACGGAATCGTTCTTTAATGATGCAATTATTTTTTTTCTTCTTTTGAGCGAGCACAACGAAAACCTACAATGCTGTCTTTACGCCCTGGAGAAGCCGCAAACCTTTTTGAGGTACGAATGTCGACACTCCTGGCATCCCATGATCCGCCTTTAAACACATGATTCTTTCCATCTTCGGGGCCGGTTGGATTCATGATGGGAGCTTTCTGGTAATAAAACTGGTCGTAAAAATCGTTCACCCATTCGGAAACGTTTCCGGCCATATCGTAAACCCCGTAGACACTCCTTCCCATAGGGTAACTCCCCACCGGACCCATATAGGAGTACCCGTCCTTGGTTCCGGCAAAGTTGGCACGCTTAGGAAGAATTTTATTTCCCCAGGGGTATTTTAAGCCATGAGTCCCTCTGGCCGCTTTTTCCCATTCCGCTTCGGTTGGGAGTCTTTTACCAGCCCAGGTGCAATAGTTTGTTGCATCGTGCCAGGAAACCCCTACAACCGCATGACTGGGCACCTTCATCACTTTATCGTCTCCCGGGAAAAACGGTACGGAGGGCTCTACATAATTGGCGGCTTTTCGAAATTTGTCATATTCTTTCACACTGACTTCGTATTTATCTATATAGAAGGCATCCAGATAAATTTCCTGCGATGGTTTTTCATCATAACCACCTTCGTCGGACCCGCGTGTAAAAATTCCTTCCGGAATCAAAACCATTTCCCGACCATCATCGCCCACCAGAGTTTCATAGATACTGAAATCCCGATTATCGGCCACCTCCACATCATTGGTTTTTTTTGCCATTTGTTGTACTCTCTCGTCATGGTCAATGGATTTTTTAATCTCCCAGATTATGACAAGCAAAAACGCTATTGAAATGACAAAGCAGAAGATAACACCGATCATTAAATTTTTATCACGCATGGGCAGTCCCAAGAAATAGTTCAATCACAAATTTTTCAAAGAGATGATTATAGTTTAATCCCTCATTAAAGCAATATCATTTTAAGATCAAACTTAAAAGGCATTTATAAAAAAAACAGGATAAAAAATGGCAATGAATTTGTTAAAGGTGAAAGATCAGGCTCTGTCTTTTATGAAACCTGCGAAAACGGAGATCATGAAATGGTTCCGGGGACAATACCAGGTTGACCTCAAAACCGACTCCAGTCCTGTAACCATTGCTGATAGAAACGCAGAAGAAATTCTCAGGAAAAAGCTTGCAAAACATTTTCCCGAACACGGGATCATTGGAGAAGAGTTTGGAAACCACAACACCGATGCAGAATGGGTTTGGACCATCGATCCCGTGGATGGCACCCGGTCATTCATTCAAGGCTTGCCCCTTTTTGCTTCTATGATGGCACTGCTTCACAAAGGTGAACCGGTACTGGGTATCCTTGAGCTCCCTGCTCTCGGAGAAACTGCCTGGGCCGTTCAAGGTAAGGGAGCTTTTTTAAACGGAAAACCATTAAAAGTTTCCAGGCAAAAAAAATTAAAAGGAGCTTTCGTTGCAGTCGCAGACTGGTATTGCTTCAAACAACAAAAACACACCTCGCTTTATAACCAACTGAACAAAGAAGCAAATATTGTCAGGACCTACCCGGATGCTTTCGGCCATCTGATGGCAATCCGAGGGTCCGTAGACGTTATGATTGATCCCATCGCAAAAATATGGGATTACGCCCCCTGTAAAATTCTTGTTCAGGAAGCAGGAGGAAAGTTTGCAAACTTTTCAGGGAACCGCGCAAGTATCGAGGAAGGAACCGCAATTGTCGGCAACGCACAAATCGTTGGGGAAGTACGGAAATTATTATCGGAAAAAAGCTCTAAATAGGTTTTCTTCCCGCAAAACCAGTATTGAGATCATGCCAAAATAAAATTTCTTTTTCTGGCATCCGCCAGCAAAGATAAACCTCCTTGCCATCTCTTATTGAAGGGAAATCAACAAGCCCTTCACGGATTCCTTTAACCTCACATCCGACCTCATCCAGCTTATGCATGAGGTTATTATATTTTAGAACCGCATTCAGATACTCTACCCCTTGCTGACTTCCCCCGCCCCATTTAGCCTTTTCTCTGGCGTTTTTAATATCCGGGAAATCATTATTTAAAGAAACAGAGAGTTTTTGAATCTGAGGGACCCATTCCAGAAGCTTTGGCACATAAGAATTAGCTTCTTGAACAGTAAAAAATTTTTTAGAAGCCATACGGGAAATTGTTGCAGGTATTAGAGGCAAAATTAATAAGAATAAATATTATACGGATTCAAAAATATAATTCCAAGCTCTCTTCTACGCACAATATTTCCTGTAGAAAATTTCAATCTCCATAAATTCTTTTTAATAAATTTACTCTTAAATACAGGTATTACCCTTACCCCATATAAATGATTAAATTTAAAAGCCTTATTGGGTTAAAAATGATTGATTTTTTGTTTTTTATTAAGATCCACACGAAGATTTTATTTTAATCCGGTTTTCTATTGACAAATGAGCCATAAGGTTATAAATTCTGACAAACTTAGAATATTTAATCCTATAAATAAAAGGGATTTTAAGGAATAAAATTTTAGGACGATCACCAGCTTGGCTTAGAAAGAAGCCATTAAAAATATCAGCTTTTGTTTAAAGGTTATTTGTTAGTTAGAAGTCCAGTTTAGTAAGAAAGTGGTTACTTAAACATCAAGTGTGGGGAGGTTAATAATGAAAAAGGCAATTCTTTTCGTAGCAATCAGTGCATTTGTGGGTTTCTTGGGTTTCGGTTCCCTTGCTTCCGCTGACGACATTCTTCCGGGAGCTTATGTTCAAAATGACTCAAGTGTAATGGGTGTTGGCAGAACTATGATGGATATTGGGGCTGCAACAAGAACCATCACCAACGCGACCAATTTACGATCCCAAGCTGCCAACTCTCGAAGGCAAGTTGGAGTTAACTCTGACTATCAGTTTGGCTCTTCTCAATCTGAGCAATCCTGGAAAGCTGCCAGGACAATTGAAGAAGCTCAAGTTCGCGGCCTGGTTCCGGGCGACTGTCAAGGCGACAACTCTGATGGCCAATACAGAAGCCAAATGAACGACAATCGTATCGATCCTTTTGGAAATCCTTACATGAAGGAAAATCTGGTATCTAACGCTCAATGCGCGGAAAACCACCCAACATTGAAGTAAACCAGATTCAAATTAAAGAGAAGCAATCAACCTCTCAATGAGGTATAAAGCCGGTAGAACATAAGTTCTACCGGCTTTTTTTTGGAAAATTTCTACCCTTAGAACTTGCATGCCATTAAATTTCACCGCCCAGCTCATAATCTTATTTCTCCTGGCCATAGCAAAACCCTGCCTTGCTATTGATCAGGTTTCCCTGAAAAGATATCCACAACTCAGCATTCCAGTCCCTAACCCCCTGGAAACAGCCAAACTAACTCCTGGCAAAACCTTTCAAGTCAACCACAACGATTTTATCCTACAGTTTTTTTTAAACGGTCGGGATATTTTTGGCTATGTTCTGGAAAGAAACAAGAGTCGCCCTATTCATTTCCGCTGGTGTTTTTTCAAAACCTGCGAGGAAAGCCCCTATGACTTCAAAAAGGTAATCGCCGTACCTTTCAATCCCCCCTACTCCTCCGATTTTTTTTCGATCGATTTCCCAACTTATCTTAACTACAGCTTCCAGGGTATCGAGTTTTCCTCACCCAAATAAAGCCTCAAAAGCAAGAATTATCCTACATAACGTTAGGCGAGAATACTCCTATCAATTCCCCATATAAAAATCACACGACTTATCCCCCCAAACATAGACCTACATGAATTAGGATTTATCAACATAAAAAAAACAGTCTTTAACCTATACCCCGGTTTTGAACAAATCGCTAGGATAGGTCAGTTTTTAATCCTATATAATCCTTGCAAGGGGGAGGAAAGTAATGAAGAAAGTATTCATGTTTGTAGCAGCAAGCGCTTTGTTGTTCAGCTCTATCGCCTCAGCAGACACCAACATTCCTGGTGCCTACGATCAAGACAACAATGCTCAAGTAATGGGTGTTGGTCAGACCATTATGCAAATGGGTGCGCATGATCGGGCTCTCACAAATGCAGCAAACTTGCGATCAAGAGCAGCAACCTCTCGAGCCCAAGTTGGAGTAAACTCAGACTATCAGTTCGGCTCTTCTCAATCTGAGCAGTCTTGGAAACAATGGAAAACAGTAGAAGATGCAGGTGGAGTTGTAGGTCTGGTAGTCGGAGATTGTCGTGGAGATAATTCTGACGATAAATACCGAAAGCAAATGAATGCTCCACGTATTGATCCTTTTGGAAATCCTTATATGGAAGAAAAACTGGTTTCTCAGTCTGACTGCGAAATAAACCACCCAACAATTAAGTAAATAAGTTTTTTCGTAAAGTTTTTAAAAGCCGGTAGAACATTTCGTTCTACCGGCTTTTTATTTTTCTCCACACCACAAATTCCCTTTCCATTAAATCACTTCTTTTTTCTACTGAAAAAAACCTGCTATAATTTCACTATTATTTGACACAAATGATTGAGGTTTAGCATGTCACGATTTACCGACAATGGAAACGACACCATTTTAGATACACAAACAGGATTGACCTGGTTCAAAAAAGACTCACGCCAGATAATGGGGAAATGGCTGCATCTGGAAAAATCCAGGAAGTTTGCTGACGAGCAAAATGCCGCCAATTTTGGTGGTTATAACGACTGGAGAATCCCAAAACTGGAAGATATAAAGACTATTTTTGACAAAAGCTTCAGCCAGCGGGATTTTGGAAATAACGAAATACATATTCCGGCTGAGTTTGAACCGAAGGGAGCCGATTGCACCTGGACAGATACTGTCAATGGGGACCGGGCCATGATGTTCAGTCTGGTCAAGGGCCGTTCGAGCTGGATCAATAAGTTCGGGGAAGGTCCATTTGCGGTACGATTAGTACGTGGTCCGGATAAGTAAAATAAGCCGGATCAGTTTTTGGATTCTACAAACATCCAAACAGCCGTAATAACCAGCAACACGGCAAACCCCCTCTTGAAGTTTTGCTGCGACACATGTTGTAAAATTTGAGGCCCTATCTGTGCGCCCAAAATCCCGCCAAGTCCCAGAACTAAACCCGTTTTGAAATCCACATTCCCCAGGCGATAGTGGGCAAAGATGGAAGAAATTGCCACCACTATAATAAAAACGAAAGAAGTCCCCACAGCCAGCTTGGCCTCGCGTCCCAGAAAGATAAGCAAAGGAACCACCATAAAGCCTCCCCCGAGTCCACTTACGGAGGACAGTATTCCCACAATTAATCCAATTAACGCTAAAGTGATCATGCCTCACCTCCCTTCTCAACCCATTTTTCTTCAAGCGTGTCCACCACCGCGACACCCACTGAATCTCCCCAAACATTCAAAGTTGTTCGACATCGATCCAGAAACCAATCGATAGAAAGCAGCATACCGATTCCCTCTAATGGGAGTCCCACCGCCTGCAGAACCATGACCATGGTTACCAGTCCTGCTTCAGGAATTCCTGCTGCGCCAATCCCTGCCAGAGTCGCAGTAATCAGCACAATCATTTGTTCAGCAAATCCCATATCAATCCCCATCATTTGGGCAATAAACATAACCGCAACAGCCTCATAAAGTGCCGTTCCATTCATATTTACCGTTGCCCCCAGAGGCAAAACGAATAAAGAGGATTTTCGACTGACATTATTATTTAATTCCGCGCACTCTATAGTCACCGGTAAAGTTGCCGAGCTGCTTGCTGTAGAAAATGCGGTGGTCAATGCCGCTGTTAAGTTTTTAAAATACTGAATAGGATTTCGCCCTGTTACCAAATACAAAATGGCTGGCAAAACCAATAAACCATGTACAAGAAGAGCCAGGATTACCGTCCAAGCGTATTTGCCGATTTTTGCCAGTTCTGCAAGAAACAAATCCCCTCCTCCGGCAGCTCCCAGCTTGGATGCAATCAGGGCAAACACTCCAACAGGAGCAAAATACATGAGCAAATGGACAATTTTCATAATGGCCGTATTGACCGTATCAAAAAATCCAATCGCCTGTTTGCCTGGCTCCCCCAATGTTGTCAACACACCGCCAAAGACCAGTGAAAAAACAATTAGCGGAAGGATTTCCATATGGGCCATGGAATGGATTAAATTGGGAGAAACAAAACTCTGTAAAATATCCGTAATTCCTATGGCTTCTTTTCCAGCAACATTCTCCGGAACTTTTTCTACTGTCATTTCCACCGATGCGCCTGGCTCCAATAGATTGACCATCGCCAGACCAATGCCCACTGCAATACCGGTTGTTGCCATAAAGTAGAGCAGTGTAACAAATCCCGTTTTCCCAACTTTCCTTATATCTCCCAGACCGGAAATCCCCACAATCATGGAAGAAATAATGAGAGGTACGACCAGCATTTTCAGGGAATCCAGGAACATATCCCCTATCCAACCCACTGCCACCATGGTTTCGCCAAAAAACCAGCCGCAAAAAATTCCCAATACAATTCCTGCAATCATCAAATAAAGCAGTTTGTTACTTTTCATAAAAATAAACCTAAAAACAAAAAATCTCGGAATTTGGCCAACACCGTTTATAATACAGTTAAACACATACTTTGCAATCGCTAGGACAAAAGAAGACTACCTTTTCAGGAGAGATAAAATGGCAGAAACCGTCACGCTCACATACCAAGGTAAAACGTACGAACTTCCACTCCTCGAAGGTTCTGCTGGTGAAAAGGCAATCGATATTACTGCCTTAAGGAAAACCACCGGATTAATCACTTTTGATCCGGGATTTATGAGTACCGGGTCCTGCAAAAGTGAAATAACTTATCTGGATGGGGAAAAAGGAATTTTACTCTACCGGGGATACCCCATAGAACAGATTGCTGAAAAAAGCTCGTTTATTGAAACATCCTATCTATTGATTTACGGGGAGCTGCCTACGAAGGAGCAACTGGAATACTTCCAGTACCATATAGTGCATCACTCAATGGTTCATGAGTCTATTAAAAATTTCTACGATGGATTTCCCAACAATCCCCATCCCATGGCGGTCTGTAGTGCAGTGGTCGGTTCGCTGGCAACATTTTATCAAAATGAAATTAGCGTAAGAGACGAAAGGGAAATCGAAATTACCATACATCGGTTGATGGCCAAGTTACCAACCATTGCCGCCTACAGTTACAAAAAATCGATTGGCCTCCCCCTAACCTATCCCGACAATTCCTTGGGATATGCGGCAAACTTTTTAAAAATGATGTTCTCCCTACCCTGTGAAAAATATGAAATTGATGAAGATGCCGCCCAGGTTCTGGATGTTTTATTGATTCTTCATGCCGACCACGAACAAAACTGTTCCACAAGCACTGCAAGAATTGTTGGAAGTTCCATGTCCAACCTGTTCGCATCGGTTTCGGCTGCCATTTATGCACTTTGGGGTCCACTCCATGGTGGAGCGAATCAGGCAGTGATCGAAATGCTCCAAGAGATCCACGAAAATGGCGGCGATGTAGATAAATACGTGGGCAAGGCTAAAGACCCTAACGATCCCTTCCGTTTAATGGGGTTTGGCCATCGGGTTTACAAAAACTTTGATCCCCGCAGCCGCATCATAAAAAAACTCGCACATAAAATTCTCGACAAACCGGGAAACAAAGAACCCCTTCTTGAACTTGCTCTTAAGCTAGAAGAGATTGCTATCAAGGACGACTACTTTGTTGAGAAAAAGCTTTACCCGAACGTAGATTTTTACTCAGGCCTGATTTACAAAGCCCTGAACATTCCAGTAAATATGTTTCCTGTCATGTTTGCTATGGGGCGGCTCCCAGGTTGGATCGCCCAGTGGAAAGAATTACAGGAAGATGAAAGTTTCAGAATCAGTCGACCCCGACAAATCTATACAGGAGCTGAGAAAAGAGATTACGTGCCCCTGGAAAACAGGTGACCTATTTCTAGAATTGGCTTGAGGAATTAATACTAAACTTTAACAGGAAAAATTTTCGAAAGGAAAGTGAGTCAAGTAACGGCTGGGGATTTTGCTCAGGCCTGTTCTATGGTACAGGTAAAAGGAAACTCTTCCATTGCAGCAGCCCGGTGAACCTGCTCAACCTTGAATTCTGCTTGTTCAAGCGGCAGGGTGGCAACCGTTGCAGCTCCCTGGAGATGAATTTCGTACATTAGCTTTTCAGCCGTAGAGTATTCTTTACCCAGCAGGGTGATTAGAATACGAATGACGAATTCCATGGTGGTGACATTATCATCCCACATAATTATTTTATACATGGGGAGATAAGCTCGATCTGTTCTCCCTTCAGATTCTTCAACCACCCCGGGAGATAGGGGTAATGCTTCAGTACTCATAACAAAATTTCAAAAATTAAACAAAAAACTGGTTTGGATACATATATATACCAAACAATACACTTAAAAATATAATATAAAAATTTCCGGCTATTTCAAAATTTTTTCAAACCGAGAGCCCCCATGCCATTCACCGGAAAGCGATACCACCCATTTTGGGCCATTGTTTTTACCCTATTTGGGCTAATTATAGCCAATCCTTATGGCCCGTCAGCTGCAGAAAATGAAAGCGATACGGGAAAATACTTTAACTTCAAATCCCGGGGAGATATCACCCGTTTTGAAGGGGAAATACTAAATTACAATATTAGTTTCCTCTGGTTTGAAAATGCAGCCACCGCCCAGGTACATTTTTTCAAAAAGAGAAACCGATATTATTCAACTCTGGAAGCAAGCACCAAAGGGTTCGTAGGATTTTTCACATCTTACCGCAAACATTTCTATGAGACAGAATTTGAGCTGGTTGATAACAATAAAAGTCTTCGTCCCTTATCGTTTCTACGAAAAGTAACCATAGGGGATCATGCTGAAACAACCCGGCATAAATTTAATTACGCGGAAAAAAAACACTATTGGTTCAATTATGTAGATGAAGAGGAAATAGAATCAGGAGTTAACGATATTCCGACTGAAAAGGGTTTTCATGATATTTTGACTGCGTTTTACAATGTTCGAAACGGAAGCTATGGCCCCCTGGAAAAAGGCAATAGTTTTAAAATTAAAACCATCCCCGAAAAAGGACACGATGAAATATCAGTCCACGTTTGGTCTCAGGAAGAAGAAGAAAAATTCCGCGAAGAAGAAGGGCGGAAAAAAAACGATGAATTGTTGCTGAATATCAAAGTTCCCAAGGAAATTTTCAAGACAGAAACGGGGGAACTGATGGTTTGGAGTTCCACCCATTATATACCGGTAGAAACCACCGTGAAGGATTACATCCTACTCGGGGATTTACACGCTATTTTTACGCATCGGGAAATTTCCCTGCGCTAACCCTTTCTATTTTTCAAACATCAAAGGCAGGTACAGGAGGGTCTTGCCAAAGGTTGACTTCGGTGGTCTCATCAAGAGTCACCGCTCCCCATTTCACCACATAAGGGTCTTCACCTTCGCATTGATAATCGACGGTAATCTTATCTATATCCCATTTTCCTTTTTCAGGTCCCACCAAAGTCAAACTATGAGCGAAACTGTTGACATCAAAACTTCCCTCAAAAATCGAGTCGGGTTCGTTGGAGCCAATCACATTTTCAAAAGGCATCTTGTGTCCATTGAAATTAAAGTTCACGGTTTCGTTGGGACCCTGCTTTCCCGTTTCTATATTTACTTTAAAAGTCAGTACTCGTGGCATTTTATCCTCATGAAAAATACGGATTCAAACCCGCAGTGTGATCGGTTTCGTCAAATATGGCCCCAACCTCAGGGACTGCCTTTCGGAACGAGGTATGGATTCCCTGCTTCAAAGTAAGGTCAGCCGCACTACACCCCTGGCAACCACCTCCCATTTGAATGGTCACCGAATTTCCTTTGACTGAAAGGAGGTTTATTTGTCCACCATGCCCGGCAACACCGGGATTCACTTCTTCATCAATTACTTTTTGAATTCCCGCCCGAATTACTTCTTCCGTGGGGATAGAAGAAATTATTTTTTCTGCAATTAGGGGCCTGCCCTCTTCCAATGCACCTCGAATGGCACCCCCAATTTCTTTTGCCAGAGGTACCCAGTCAATCAGGGTTTTATCTTTACGCGTAACGGTAACGGTAGATTCACAAACCAATACTGTTTCTACGTCATCCAAAGAAAAAAGGGATTCTGCAAGAGATGATTCAGCTGCACTTTCAAAGCTGTCGAAATACCAGGAGCAATCCGCCATAAGTACCCGGTTCACGGTGAACATGCATTGGTCCCCAGTGGGAGAAGGTTGGGCTTTAATTAAAATCTGTTCAGATTCTTCTGGAAAAACACTGTCCTTAAGCGCAGGCGCATGTATAACAGTACGGGGTGCAGGTGGAGCGTCAGAAAATGCTGTCGCGCTTTCCGTCGGCTCTGGTGCAGGTGATGGATTCGGCTCTATTTTTTCCGAAACGCTTTCTACAGGTTTAACAGGCTCAGAAACAGATTCTTCTTGTTTCATTCCTGAAAAAAAACGTTTAATAAAATTCAATGGAATATCTCCTATTAATTTTTCTTAAATTATATAACGCTTTATTCTTCATATAGATGCACAAAACACCAAAAAGTAGCAGTTTTACGAAGGAATATAACCAGATTCAGGATAAAATCCTTTTTTGCAGGGAGTTACGCGGACCACTTTAAGCATTTATCAGGACAACCCTTTGTCCAAATAAATTTTCAGGAAATTTGAAAGGCATTTTCAAGCAATTCAATGTTAAAGCCTTTTGAGTTTTGCGGATCGATGGTCAATCCAATCACATCGAATCTTGCCTTATTTTCCACCAATCGATGTTTGACAAGGTAGGTTTGTGCGACCTGAATTATTTTTTTCTGTTTGGCTGGGGTTATTGCATTGAAAGGGTGACCAAACTGGTGATCCAATCTTGATTTCACTTCAATAAAAACTACTGTTGTATCTTTTTCGGCAATGATATCAATCTCACCGAGTTTGGAGCGAAAATTAGTTTCTAAAATTCGATAGCCTTTCTTTTTTAAATAGGCCACCGCTGCTTCTTCCCCTTCTCGTCCAAGCTTCAGTCTTTTTTCAGTCATGCAGAGCCATCATCAATGGGCGTCATGCCAGTTTTTCCCCCACCCCATATCCACCACCAGAGGAACTTTGAGGGTAAGAACTCCTTCCATTTCCTTTTTGACAAGATTACGCATTTCCTTCTCTTCCTTGGGTGGACATTCGAACAACAATTCATCATGTACTTGAAGAATCATTCGAGATTTCAATTTCCTTTTACTTATTTCATTATCTAAATTAATCATTGCAAGCTTAATCAGGTCTGCCGCACTCCCCTGGACCGGAGAGTTGATAGCCACTCTTTCTGCCGCTTCCCTTGCCTGCCTGTTCTTGCTATTGAGATCCGGCAAAAACCGTTTTCGGTTCATCAACGTCAGGGTGTAGCCGGATTTCCGAGCCTCTTCCACAGTCTTTTCCATATAAACTTTTACGTTTTTATAAAGGTCGAAATATTGATCGATAAACTTTTTTGCATCTTTCGGGAAAATTTTTAATTGCCTCGACAATCCAAAAGCACTCAACCCATATACAATCCCGAAGTTGACCGCCTTTGCCATCCGCCTCGCTTCTGCATCCAAACGTTCGGCTTTCGTTCCAAAAATTTCAACTGCGGTTCGTGTGTGAATATCTTCTCCATCTACAAAAGCTTCTATCAGGGACTCGTCCTCAGACAAATGCGCAAGTATTCTCAATTCGATTTGAGAATAGTCAGCGGACAAAAGCATATTGTCCCCTTCGGCAATAAAAGATTTACGAATTTCCCTCCCCATTTCTGTACGAATGGGAATATTCTGCAGATTCGGATTGCTACTACTCAAACGGCCTGTAGCCGCCACCGACTGATTGAAGGAGGTATGCACACGACCTGTCTTGTTGTATATTTCTTCCTGCAACGCATCCACATAGGTCGATTTTAATTTCCCCAATTGCCGGTACAAAAGAATAATTTCCGGGAGGTCATGTTCCGCAGCAAGTTCCTCCAGCACGGATACGTCTGTGGAATAACCGCTTTTGGTTTTCTTAATAACCGGCAACTCCAGCTTCTCAAACAATATCACCGACAGTTGCTTGGGAGAGTTGATATTAAATTTCTCTCCTGCCAAATCATAAATCTCCTCCTCTTTCTCTTTAAGCAAATGATGGATTTTCTGGGAAAGTTTTTGCAGATGGGATTTATCCAAAGCCATTCCCTGTAATTCCATGCCTCCCAAAACCTGAAGAAGTGGCAACTCCATTTCTTCAAAGATTTTTAAATCATCTCCCTTCAATAGACCGGAAAGCTTCTCATACAAACGCCAGGTAATATCTGAGTCTTCCGCTGCATATTCGGTGGCACGCTCCACATCCACCTCATCGAAACCTATTTCTTTTGAAGCGGTTCCAACTACATCCTTATACTTGATAGTAGTGTAGCCAAAATGCTCCAATGCCAGAGCATCCATATTGTGTCCTCGACCGGAAGGATTCAAAACATAGGAAGCAAGCATCGTGTCAAATACGATCCCTTGAAGATCGATTCCTTCATTTTTTAAAACGATGTAATCGTATTTAATGTTTTGGCCCACTTTTTTTATTTTGGGGTCTTCTAGTATAGGTTTGAGTTTTTCAAAAACCCATTCCACCCTCAACTGTTCGGGAACCCCAAGATAGTTATGAGCCAGAGGAATATAGCAAGCCTCCCCGGCTTCACATGAAAAAGAAATTCCTACCGCTTTTGCCTGTACCGGTCGCAAGCTGGTGGTTTCCAAATCCAGGGCGAAAATTTTATTTTTCTTTAGCTTCTTTATCCATTTATTGAAATCTTTTTCCGTCAAAACCGTTTCGTAATTTTTTTTGACCGGTTTCGTTTCCTCTTGAGGCTCTTCAGTTCTTCCACCTAATCCTTCCAGCATTGAGGAAAATTCAAACTCTGTAAAAAACTTTCTTAAATCTTCATTTTTCGCAGGGCGAACCTTCAAATCCTCCAGTTCGCAATCCAGTTTCATGGCCGTGTCAATCGTAACCAGCTTTCGACTCAAGAGGGCGAGCTCTTTGTCCTGAACCAGTTTCTCTTTCAGTTTCTTCTTGTCTATTTCATCAATACTTTTATAAAGCCCCTCAATCGAACCATATTTTTGGATAAGGTCCGTGGCGGTTTTGGGTCCTACACCCTTAACTCCTGGGATATGGTCGCTGGAGTCCCCCATCAAACCCATAACTTCGATTACTTTTTCTGGAGGCACGCCAAACTTTTCTTCCACCTGCTCAACACCAATCCACTTGTTCTTCATAGTATCCAGCATTTTGATTTCAGGGGTTACCAATTGCATCATGTCTTTATCGCCACTGACAATAACCACACGGTAGCCTGCCTTTGCACCTTTCGCTGCAAGGGTTCCGATGATGTCATCGGCCTCGAATCCTGGAACACGAAGACTGGAAATGTTAAAAGCATCGACTAACGGTTCGAAATAAGGGAATTGTTTCGCCAGATCTTCGGGAGGGGCATCTCGATTGGCTTTGTAGTCCGAATAAATATCATGGCGGAAGGTTTTTTCCTTACTGTCAAACGCTACACATAAATAATCCGGCTTCTCATCTCTAACCACCTTTTGCAGCATGGTGATGAATCCGTATAAGGCATTTGTGGGAAATCCTTTGGATGTCGACAGGAACTGTCTGATCCCAAAATAGGCACGAAAAATATAGGAAGAACCGTCAATTATGTATAAAGATTTGGATTTTTTCATTAAGCACTCGAATCAAATTTTGAAGCCCCAAGTATAAAGTCGCGCCTTTACCGTGTCTAATCATTTGTGCTATGATAATACCTTTAAGTATCCTTAAACTTATTGAATTAAAAGGCTTAAACAAGCTCTTCCCATACCATGAATACCGGTTCTTCCGTGGAAAACAAATCACAAACAATAATCGACTCGGCTCAGCGAGCACTGAAAATTGAAAGCAAGGCCATTGAGGAATTAGTCGGCCGGATCGATGAAAGTTTTGTCAATGTGGTTCATCATATCGACCAATGTCAGCATCTTGTGGTAACCGGCATGGGAAAGTCCGGAATTATTGGTAAAAAAATAGCATCCACATTTTCAAGTCTTGGTTTGCCGACCCTGTTTTTACATGCTGCCGAGGCGAGTCACGGTGACCTGGGAATGATAATGGAAAACGATACTGTAATCGCCATTTCAAACAGTGGGGAAACAGAGGAAGTTTTAAAACTCCTCCCCTCTTTTAAAAGAATCAATTGCACCCTGGTAGCCATTACAGGAAAAACCTCATCGACCCTGGCCAAATGCAGCGACTTTGTTTTAAATGTCCACGTTCAGGAAGAAGCTTGTTCTAAAGATCTGGTTCCCACTGCAAGCACAACTGCAACGCTGGCTTTAGGAGATGCTCTTGCGGTCTCCCTTATGGAACTGAGGGGATTTCAGGAAGAGGATTTCGCCCAAAACCATCCGGGGGGTAGCTTGGGACGGCGTCTATTAACTACGGTAGAGGACCTGATGCACTCGGGCGATGAAATCCCAATCGTATCAAAAGATGCTCCTTCCTCTATCGTTCTCGGAGAAATTTCTAAAAAACGTCTGGGAGTCACTTTGGTAACAGATCAGGAGGACAACCTGAAAGGTTTAGTTACCGATGGTGACCTGCGGCGAATTATCGAAAAAGGAAAAGATATTTCAGTAATGAAAGCATCCGATATGATGGTTGAAAACCCCAAGACCATTACCAAAGAAACTCTTGCAGCAAAAGCGGTACAAATAATGGAAGAACATTCAATCACCTCATTGATTGTTTCAAATAATAATAAAATTGAAGGCATCATTCACCTTCACGACATACTAAAGGCAGGGGTGGCTTGATCCGCTCTCAATAAATTCATATGACAGGCGAAGAACTTCGAAATAAATTTATACAGTATTTTAAGGACCGGCAACACGAGGTCGTTTCCAGTTATCCCCTGGTCCCTAAAAATGACCCCACCCTGCTGTTCACCAATGCGGGAATGGTGCAGTTTAAAGATGTGTTCCTCGGCGATGAAAAACGAAATTACAATCGCGCGGTGACCGTTCAAAAATGTGTTCGCGCCGGAGGAAAACATAACGACCTTGAAATGGTGGGAAGAACTGCACGCCACCATACTTTTTTTGAAATGCTGGGAAACTTTTCCTTCGGAGATTATTTCAAAAAAGAAGCCATTCAATACGGGTGGGAGTTCTTAACCGAAGTCATTGGCCTGCCCCGCGACCGTCTCTACATTTCCGTTTTCCAGGATGATGACGAAGCCTTCGAAATCTGGGCAAACGATATGAAAATGCCTCGGGAGCGGATCTATCGAATGGGTGAAAAAGATAATTTCTGGGCCATGGGACCCACGGGACCCTGCGGACCTTGCTCTGAAATCTTTATCGACCAGGGAAAATCCATTGGATGTGGAAAACCAACCTGCGAAGTGGGATGCGATTGCGACCGGTTTCTTGAAATCTGGAATCTGGTATTCATGCAGTTCGATCGGGACGATTCTGGAAAACTGACCCCCCTCCCCAAACCAAGCATAGACACCGGAATGGGACTGGAACGCCTGGCAGCCGTGGTTCAGGGACGCACTACCAACTACGATACGGACTTGATGATGTCGATCATCAATGAATCCGCAAAAATTACAGGCCGGGAATATGGCCCAAACGATGACGTGAATGTCTCTCTTAGAGTTCTTACAGACCATGCACGTGCAGCAACGTTTTTGATAGGTGATGGCGTCATTCCTTCCAATGAAGGTCGCGGATATGTCCTTCGAAAAATTATGCGTCGCGCTTTGCGTCATGGAAAACTGCTTGGACAAAAAAATCCCTTCTTCCACAAAATAACCAGCAAGGTCATTGAGGACTTTAAAGATGCCTACCCTGATTTGACGGGAAACAGTGACTTCATTCAAAGAGTCGTGCTCAACGAAGAAGAAAGTTTCGGCAACACCCTGCATTTCGGTACGCAACGGCTGGAAGAAATCCTGCAAAAAGTCCGCAAGGAAAATCTCTCCTCCATTCCCGGAGAAGAAATATTCAAGCTTTACGATACCTATGGCTTTCCAACCGACCTGATAGAGGAAACTGCGAAAGACGAAGGACTGGAAATGGACATGGAGGGATATGAAAAAGCCATGCAGGAACAAAAATCTAAAGCCATGGCTTCTTGGAAAGGTTCCGGCGAAAAAGAAGTGGCTCCTTTCTATAAAGAATTTTCACAAAATTCATCCGCCACTCAGTTTAACGGTTACCAGTCAACCGAAGGCGAAGCAAAAGTCCTCGCCATCCTTAAAGATGGAACCAAAATTGATTCTGCAAATACAGGTGATACGGTGGAGTTGCTTGTCGACCAGACTCCTTTTTATGGAGAGTCCGGGGGACAAGTCGGCGACTCGGGAAACGCATTCAATGATGAAGTTCAAATGGATCTATTGGATGCAACCAAACCCCTTCCCGAATTAATCGTTCACAAAGCCAAAATAACCAATGGGACCCTAAAAAGCGGAGCTACTTTAACCATGCGGGTCAATAAAGATACTCGTAATGACACGGCCTTGAACCATTCCGCAACCCACCTCTTACATGCAGCCCTCAAGGATGTATTGGGGGAGCATATCAAACAAGCGGGCTCTCTCGTTGCACCGGATCGATTACGATTCGACTACACTCATTTTTCTCCCCTGACGGAAAAAGAGCGGGGAAAAATCGAATCCCTGGTGAATGAAAAAATCCGCGAAAACATTTCCGTCTCTACCAAAGAAATGGAAATTGAGGATGCCCTCAAAGAAGGTGCTATGGCCCTCTTTGGTGAAAAATATGGCGATCGCGTCCGCGTGGTAAACGTTCCCGGATTCAGCATGGAGTTATGTGGCGGCACGCATGTATCAGCTACGGGAGACATCGGTTTGTTTCGAATCGTATCGGAAGGTGGCATTGCATCTGGAGTCCGCCGGATTGAAGCGGTTACTGGAAAAACCGCTTTTGAAAAAACCTACTCCGAATATGAAACCCTCGCGGCAATTCGCTCCCTGCTAAAAGCTCCGTCGGAGGAAGAACTGTCAAAAATTAAAAAGCTCCTAGACAAAAATCGCGAACTGGAAAAAGAAATCGAAGTCTTGAAAGAAAAAATGGTCAGCGGGGGTGATTCTTCAGACAATGACAATATCCAGAAACTGGGAGATGTTTCCCTTTTAATAAAAAACCTGGATGGAACCGATGCAAAAACACTGCGAACCTTTATCGATAATGCAAAGAACAAACTCAAATCCGGAATCGTAGTTGCCGGTTCAGTCACCAATGGAAAAGTGGCCATGGCTGCTGGAGTAACCAAAGACCTGACCCATAAGTATCATGCCGGCAATATCATCAAGGAAATCGCAGGCGTTGTCGGTGGTAGTGGTGGCGGACGCCCTGACATGGCACAGGCTGGCGGCACCCAGACAGACAAACTCGATGAAGCTCTGAAAAAAGCCGAAGAGATCATCAGAGCCACAACCTGATCTTCATATTGCGTAATAGAGAAATCCCCCCAACCCCTTCGTAGAAGGGGGAGCTTAAATAATCCCCTCTTTTAAAAGAGGGGCTGGGGTGATTTAGAATCTCTCATTAATAATTAAGTCTAACCTCCCTCTCCTATTTCCCCTGTCTTCCCAGGTTTTTCAATAGGCTTTTCATCAAATCCAGACTGGTCAATCCCTGCGGAATCGGGTATTATTTTCACTATCCTTATTAATTATTCAGGATTTTACCATGAGCGAAATTCTCGGGGCCACCGGCTCGACTTCACCTATCAATCCCATCCGCAAAAAAGAGCTGGATGATAAATGGAAAACCATCGTTACAAAAGCAGTAACCGATGAACAATTTAAAAAGCAACTGGTCGGCGACCCCATGAAAATTATCGAAGAGCAGGGTTTGAAACCGGCTGAAGGTGTAAAAGTTGCTTTCGATGAATTGACCCAAACCCATAAAGTAGGTGTCGACGCCGATGCCAACGAAGAACTGACTGCAGAAGGCAAGTGGTGGGGCATTCGTCTGAAAATGATCAAAGAGTTTGGGGTGGAACTCGATCGGCAGGTGGGTAATGTTGCCGGTTTTGAAGAAGGCACTAAAGCCAGAAGCATCATCAACTAAAAATGCGCCCGTAGCTCAGCTGGATAGAGTGGCGGTTTCCGGTACCGTAGGTCGGAGGTTCGAATCCTCTCGGGCGTGCCACCCCCTCCTAGAAAATTTCAGGCGATGGGCCTTTTATCCCTTGAGGAATCTCTTTGATCGAATTTTCTGCGTTCCTCTTTACGCCTCTCTTCTTCTACCTCCTGGGTGTCTTTCCTTCTTTCTCCCAGTCTTCGACTCCATGGATTTCTTCTTTCGCCGCCACGTTTAAACATCGATCCTCCTTTTGCGTTTTAAGTAGCAGTCCGGTTGATGACTGCAATAATTCATAAAGGGGTCATATCCATTCTAACCCTTCGTGGCATGAAATCAAATGTTTAGATATAACAGGGGCAGAAATATTTCACTCGCCCTTTTCTTGACTACGGATGGGTCATTAACGGGTTTTTAAGTCGACTTTCCCTTTTAATTTTTCCATTCGTTTGCCGATTCTTCTTTTTTCCTTCAATGGTTTTTGTCAGTGGATTGCGATGCTCAAAGATTGCGGGTGTGATAGGGGAAGCGTTGTGGTAGTTTTCCATAACCCGGCTCCTGAAACGAAGTGCCTATACCTTTCCTATCGACCTTTCCCGTAAAAATATAAGTTCCCTCTTTTTATTCCCGGTTTTAAAGCCCTAACCCTTTGGAAATAAAAGACAAATAAAATCTTATTTTAGGGTCAAAGTTTCTTGACTGTACCAAGGGTTTGAGGTTAAGTTTATTGCTTCCGTTTACCCCGTAATTAACTTTTGATTTCCATCTCCCTTGAAAAAGTTTTTCTCACTGGTTTTTCTTTTTCTCCTGTTTTTGTTTTCCGGCATTTCTGCGTCTGCTTCCACTTTCCATGAAAGTCTACCGGAGAACCGGCGTGAGGAAATTTCCATAATTGACGAATATACGGTGAAGGTCGGGCTGGGTCCCGACCAGCGTTCTGTCAGTTGCAACATTCTCGATGCGGTGGGCAGCATTCCTTCTATCAACGGAACCACAGAGCCGGATGTCGTTTATGTGAACAAGGAAAAGGTGCACCACATAAGCAAGGGATTGTATACCTGGGACCGGGCGGGAAAGTATCGCGTGCGGTTGACGACCAAATACATCCGCGAGTTTGGCGACATCACCATCCGCGTGCCTAACGAGGCAGCCGCAGGGGAATCCATTCCAGAAAAAATGGAAGAGGCTCACCGGGTCCCTTCTTATTACCAGAATCTTCCTGAAGACAAGCGCGAGGAAATCACCATCATCGATCCCTATATGGTGGAGGTGGGGATGGGATCTGACCTTAGGACCGTCGCCTCGAATATTCAGGATGCGATTCAAAGCATCCCCACGGTAGAGGAAGACCGGTTTCCGGAATTTGTAAATGTAAATGGACGCCCGATTTTCTTCATTGGTAATGGACTTTATAGCTGGGACTCGGAAGGCAACGATCCTGTAAGACTCACCACACGATTCATAAAAAAATACGGCAACATCAAAGTCTCCATTGTGCCGCTGGATTCACCGGCGACTCCGCCCAAGAAAATAAATAAACAATTATCTGAGAAGGCTTCAATGGAAAAAAAATCTCCATCCACAACAACTTCTGTTCCGGTGAAAAAAGATGTGGTTGTTCTCACTCCAGATCCTGTAAAGAAAATAGAGGGAGCGTTTTCGTTGCCAAAAGAAGAGGACATTACTACGTCCTCAAAAAAAGTGAAGGTTGCTAAAATCCAACCTCAGGTTTCAAATCGTCAACAGGCGAAGCCTGCCTCTCCTGCTCCTGTAAAGAAGAAGGGACTGGGGTTGAAAGGATTCCGCAAGGCTCAATTTGGGATGGACATGCAGCAGGTTAAACAAGTGATCCGTGAAGATTTCAAACTTGACGATTCACAGATAAAAACTTTTGGCAGAGAAAAGAACATTCTCGCAATTTCCACCGACAAACTTTCCGAAAGTGGAGAGTCTGCTTCGGTCCAGTACTATTTTTCCAACGACAAACTTGCTCGCGTGAATGTTTTATGGGGACCTTCTGAGAACACGGACCAACTGGCAGCAAAACTGGTGCAGCAATTTTTAAGTTTGCGGTTTCTGGAAAAGCAATCCCCAGAGAACCGGGATGCCCAGCTTTACTACGGAAAAGATTCTCAGGGGAATGAATTGAAGCTTTCCTGGGCCAACAGCCCTGATGGCAATTCCCGTCCCCTCTCCCTGTCTTACCTCGCATTTAATCCCTGAGCATTTTACTAATTCACTTGCCAAATCGGAAAAGAGTGGTAACATTTAATGTAAATTTATAACTTTTCTGGGGAGAGCAAGTTATGGATAACCAAGTAAACCCATCAGGCTAACCGCCTTTTTCCAAGCATAATAAAATTAAATATTTTTTTACAGTTTGCAATATCCCATCAAGGATTTTTAGGCCCCATTTTTCCCCTTTTTGAGGGATACCTTATCTCCCCAAGTTATATTATTTTTGTTTGAGAAAACGCAGATATTAGAGGAAAGGTTGTGTAGTGGAAATAGAGGAATTGTTTGAAGGGGATGTGGAAATTCCCACCCTGCCCGAAATTTATTATGACTTCAAGGAAGCCATGGAAGATCCCGAGGGTTCCTTTGAGCAGATTTCTGTCATCATTTCTACTGACACCGGCCTCACGGTGCGCCTCCTGCAAATTGTCAACAGCGCCTTTTATGGTTTTCCTTCGCAGATAGAAACCATCTCTCACGCCATCAGCGTGGTGGGTTTGGAACAATTAAACAACCTGGTTCTTTCCACGGTGGTTATGGACCGTTTCAAAGGCATTCCCGACAGTGTGATCAATATGGAATCTTTCTGGAAACACAGCATTGCCTGTGGGCTTGCAGCAAGGGTGATTGCCTCGCACCGAAAAGAAATCAACACCGAACGGTTTTTTGTCGCGGGCATGTTGCATGATATTGGACGACTCGTGATTGCCTTATCTGCTCCCTTCAGCATCCTTGGTGTTTTCATGCGTTGCAAATCGGAAAAGATTCCTCTGCACGAGGCAGAAAAAGATATTCTCGGATTTAATCACACCGATGTTGGCAAACATCTTTTGACAGACTGGTCGCTGCCCGAGTTTCACCAGAAGGTGGTGGGAAACCATCACAGCAGCGTTGCTGATCTGGACTCAGGAATTTTAAATATCGCCGATCATATTGCCAACGACTTGAAACTGGGTGACAGTGGCGAAGCATCGTTCCCTCCTCCATTTGATCAGGAAATTTGGTCCAAGCTTGAATTGCCTGAAGAGATTAACCTGGAAACCATCAAGGCAGAGGTTGAGGAACTTTATAACGCCACCAGCGCGTTATTTTTACAATCAGCATAATCCTCTCTTCCCCATTCAGATAAAGCCGCAAATGATAGGAAAGGCCCTTTCAGGCCAAGACTTATACCCCTACCTGCCTATTTTTCAATAACTTAATTAAAGCTGATTTGGCAAAATTCCGATAAATAAGTAATAACGAGGATATTATTATGAAAATCGACACCCCATACGGGAAAGAAATATTCAGGGTAAACCCTTTGCCTCAAAAAAGAAGAAGGCAGGGAAAAAGTTTCCAGGAGCAACTGGAAGATAGCCTGAATACCAAAAAAGAAGAAGTTCAAAAGCAAATCAAGAAAAGCCTTCTGGATATTCTTGTATAAGCCAAAACCCCTGAAAAACCGTCCCATCTCACCAGAGTTTTTTTACCCCCCTGCTTTCGGGCCTTTTTTTAAGCACTATTCCCTTCTAAATATTTAATTTTCTTCATCCTTTTAAACTTATTTTTCTATAAAAATTTTTGAGTTGGGTGCTATAATTTATTACAAGGTCGATTCAGCGATAGGCCTTTTATGTCAAAATTTCAAGTTGAAGAGGGGGAGAATCAATGAATAAAGGAGTAGTTTTACTGGGAGCGATACTGGCACTTTTTTTTTTAACTTCATGCGCCTCAAACGGAACAGTGGTTCCAAAAGCTTTTCCAGGCTCTGCGGAAATGTTCAAAGTAAACGATCTGGGTACTGTTGAAGTCAAAGGATTTGACATGAAAGACCAGCCCATGCATTGGGTTTTTGTTCGCTGCGATTACTGGAGTGGCTGCTACATGCGTTGTCAAGGACCGGTAAATACCTGTAAGGAAATTGCGACCAAATCGGATTTGGAAGTCAGTTACGTTCAGAGCACCCACTAGTTTCCGGGTAAGAGTGAATCTTCAAAATACTATTTTGACATTCGCTATAAATTAAGTCATTCTTACGAGTGCGTTGCCCGATGGGCTTAACAGGGAAGCCCATGGGGTGTTGATGGATACCCTGAGAAGGAGGTGATCCCATGCTATCTGACAGTATTAGGGGAGCTTCCGGAGTAATTTGTTAACGCCAAGTTAACGGGAGCTCCTGTGCTTCTATAGCGCCCCACTTTAAATAGTGGGGCGTTTTTTTTGAACTCCTTCTTGCCTGCAACGGGCAGATTTATACTATATAATTACCCTTTCAAAATTCTCTCTTAGATCAAAAGCAATAAATGTCAGAACTACAAAGTTTAATTTCAAAAGAAAATACCTATATCTTCCAGGTTTTCTTTATTATTTTCTTGTCCCTTATAGCGGACTTAGTACAAAAAAAAATATTTAGGGGCTTATCAAAAAAAGCTGAAAAAACAAAAAACAAGTGGGACGATGCCATCCTGTCCTCTATCCCCCGCCCCCTTAGTGTCATCATCTGGGTTTCCAGTATTGCTTTTTCTGCAGAAATTTTTCAAAAAGAAACCGGGGCCGTTATTTTTGAAGCCTTCCAACCTTTAAAAAATGCGATTGTAATTGCGTGTCTTGCCTGGTTTTTAATTCTTTCAATAAAGAAAACCGAAAAAAACTACCTCAAGAGCGAAGAGGATTATGATCACACAACGGTAGATGCCATTTCCAAATTGGCAAGAATATCCGCCGGGATCACCGCCGCTTTGATGATTTTGCAGACGTTGGGATTGAGCATTTCAGGTGTCCTTGCTTTTGGAGGTGTCGGAGGTATCGCCATTGGTTTTGCAGCGAAAGACCTGCTCTCTAATTTTTTTGGAGGATTGTTTATTTATCTCGACCGGCCTTTTGCAGTAGGTGACTGGGTACGTTCGCCGGACCGGGAGATTGAAGGGAACATAGAAAATATTGGGTGGAGGGTGACCCGCATTCGGACTTTTGACAAACGCCCCCTTTACATTCCCAATTCAATTTTCTCACAAATTGCCGTTGAGAATCCTTCCCGAATGTCAAACCGCAGGATTAAAGAAACCATTGGAATACGCTATGATGACGCATCGAAAATAGAGCCCATCATCAAACAAGTCAAAGAAATGTTACAAAACCACTCGGACATTGACACAACAAAAACACTAATCGTTAACTTCAATAGCTTTGCACCTTCTTCCCTTGACTTTTTTATTTACACTTTCACAAAAACAACCGATTGGATAAAGTTTCATGAAGTCAAACAAGATGTCCTTTTAAAAATAATAAAAATAATTGAAGATAATGAAGCTGAAATTGCTTATCCAACATCAACCTTACATTTTGCAAGTCAGGAAATGCTAAACAAAGCAGAAACTGACAGTAACTAATTCCCAATTCACTCAATGAAACAAAATACTATTCGCTTATCCTATTTCTTATTTTCAATTTTATTGTTTTTTTCAGCCTGCGCCAAGCTCGGGCCCACTACTTTGAAAAGTGAACGCAGCAATTATAATCTGGCTGTGCAAAAAACCAACGATGAGCAGTTATTACTCAATCTGACCCGTTTAAAATATCGAGACACCCCGTTTTTCATGGAGGTGAGCAGCGTGGCTTCTCAATTCACCCTATCCACAACAGGAAATGCCAGTGCCACTTTACAGGAGGGTGTCAACGGCCTTTTCGGATTGGGAGGATCAGTAGGCATAACCGAAAGACCAACGGTTACCTATTCTCCATTACAGGGAGACCAGTTTATTCAGCGTGTCCTTTCTCCCTTGCCATTACAAACCATAACTCTTTTGTTCCATTCCGGCTGGAGCATCGAAAGAATTTTCAGGCTTTGTTTTCAAAGAATGAACAACGTCAAAAATGCTCCGGGCGCATCAGGCCCAACACCCCAAAAAGCTCCCCAGTTTAAAGAATTTATTGAAGCAACAAAATTTTTGAGAGAACTTCAAACTCTGGATGCTTTAAACCTTTCTTATGAAAACGAAGATGGGATTCCTCATATAATTTTAAACATCTCAGAGGAAGGAAAAAATTTAGAATCCGCGCAAAAGTTTGCCAGAGCTCTCCATGTTGAACCGGGACTTAAAAAGTACGTCATTTCATTTTCACCAAAGCAAAACGAAACCAATCAAATCCGTGTCATCACAAGGTCACTGCTGGGAATTTTGTTTTACCTATCTCAGGCTGTCGAGGCACCCGAGGAGGATGTCCGGGCAGGCAAAGTGACGCGAACACTCAAGGCCTCAGGGGATGTTTTCGACTGGAAGGAAGTTACCGGGGAATTACTGAGGATTAGGTCTAATCCAACCCAACCTGGCGATGCAACATTAATGGTATATTACAGAGGAACCTGGTTTTATATTAAAGATTCGGATCTCAAATCAAAATCAACATTTTCCCTGCTTTCCCAAATTTTTTCATTACAAGCCGGAAAAATAAAAGACACGACTCCTCTTCTAACCCTACCGGTCGGCCAATAAGTTATAATTAATTTTCCATTCGCCTTTTGAGATCACTTCTTTTTCCCATCAGGTTGTCGATGAAAAGTTTGCCGTCCAAATGATCTATTTCATGTTGAACTGCCCGTGCCTCGTACCTTTCCATTTTAAAAGTCACACTGGCACCCAATGGGTTTATAGCTTTTACCTCAATAAACTTTGAGCGTTTAACCTTGCCAGTATAGTCTGGAACAGAAAGGCACCCTTCTCTTCCAATACTGTTCCCTTCGCAGGAAGTGATTTTTGGATTGATCAAAATCAAACGCCCATGATTTATATGTTGGGGGCGGGATGAAACATCGACAACAATGATTCTTTTAAAAAAGCCGACCTGAGGGGCAGCAATTCCAACACAACCTGGAAGGGAATCCAGGGTTTCTTCCAAATCAGAAATAAACCTTAAAATTTCATCATCCACAGATTGCACGGGCTGAGAAACCTGGCGCAATCGTTCATCAGGGTAAACCAGAATTTCTAATTGAGCCATTCAATCAACCTACCATGGTATCAATGGGGATCAAATGCGCTACAATTTCTTTTTCTTTTATTAAAGGTTGCAGGCTGCTTTCCAAACTTGACAAACTGCAATCTGCAAAGCCTTCAATATGCATTATATAGATGGGGTTTTCCGGGCTGCCTCCAACATCGGATTCAAGGTTTAAAATATTTATATTTAATTTTGCCAGCGAATCGGTTACTGCCGCAACAATTCCGCTCTTGTCGGCACCATGAACACTTAACCTGAAATTAGGGTCAATATGTTGGTGCAAATCACCTTTAATCTGGTCGATATGAAAAAACAATCCCATTTTATCTTTTAGAGGTTGAAGTATCTTTTCTATCTCATTTTTTTCTGAATCAATTTGCAGCATTAGCATTACGGTAAAGTTTCCACCCAACCGGGCCATAGAAGCTTCTCCCAGGTTCCCTCCCTCTTTAAACAATGCCTGGCTGACTTCCGCAACAATTCCCGGACGATCTTTTCCAACCATGGTTAGCATGTACCAGTTTTGCATTAACTTCCCCTATCGTTTATTAGCACCCAACTCTTTTTGGAACAATTCAAGAGCTTCATTCATTCTTCCAGCTACAAATCTTTTTTCGGTGGGTTCGGATTTCCCTTCATCAATTGAGATGACAATATGTTTTTCATGGAGACTTTCCCTTTCCATAAACGCTGAAACTTTTTCTCCCATAACAAAACCCGTACCTCTAATTAGTTCTTCCTGAATGGCCTTCATATTATTTTTTATTGAAAGTCCATTTTTGTTTATTAATTGTTCCATGATTAAAATATAAAGGTTTAAATTTTTAATATTATTTATCTATAACACTTAACAATCACTTTGCCGAAAAAAATATTCAGGAGCTTTTAGGCTTTCCCCATGCTTGGATTCTTTGCCCATTTCTTCTTTTTAAATAGCTATTTACCCACTTTTAGGTTAAAGTTAATAGCATATAGTATTGACTTTTTTGACTTTATATAACA
>JAYNIA010000030.1:0-15290 GCA_038108555.1 Nitrospinota bacterium
GTTTGAGAAAAAGAATGCGGCTTAATTAACTGTCCACTAATATCGAGAAGATCAGTTTCCGCTTCCTCAAAGTGGTGTTTGAAATCATAAAGCATGGAAGTGGTTTTACGATCGAGCTGGGTCACAAAGTTTGTCGCTAAAACTGCCAATAGTACAAAAGCAATGGACCAGGTTTTTTTCTGCATTACCAGATAAACAATGGCTGCAAGAATAGTCCAATAAAAAGGCAGGATAAAATCTACCCCTTTATTCCAACTCAAACCTACAAACGCAAACCCGTAGGCAAACCCAACCATTTCACAGGAATACAAAACCTTGATTTTTTTTATGGAAGATTCAGCTGAAGAGCCCTCTCCATGGATCAACCGGGGAAGAAACACAGCAAATATAGAACTGAAAATCAGAGCGTAAACAAACATCAAAATGATGTATACATAACCCTCAAGATCAAATTGCGCAATCTTTACGGCCAGAAACCTGTATGAGAAAGGAAAGGTCAGGTGAAGAAAAACTATGACAAGAAAAGAATTGCGAAAAAATTTTTCAGAAAACTTTAACGAAAGAAAATAACCCAGAGACAATCCGAGAAAAAAAGATGCAGTTACCAGAATAATAACCACTTCTTCTCCATAGAGGATAGTTACAAAATCCCGGATCATCACGAACTGCGCTATGCTCAGGCATGTCCCGACAAGGAAAAGGAGAAGAGGCTCTTTTGGATTATATTTTTGAATCACAGAACCCGCCGACTGGTTTTAAAGGCCATGAGCATCCCCTGGGGAAATTAAAAAACATAGGGGAATTTTATCAGAAAGAGGAAAATGCTGGAAGAAAATGGACTTGGCTCAGGCGGGCAGTTCGCACATATCCTGTAGAGAGGATTTTTTTTCAGATTTGCTTTTTGAGGACCCGTTATTCCAATGGGATTGACTGTAACGGAATACTTTGCCTTCGTAATTGGTAATAATCACTTCTTCGTCGGTATGCTCAATGACACTATTTGGAAGAAGTCTGACTTTACCTCCCCCTCCCGGGGCATCTATCACGTAACTTGGAACGGCCATTCCGGAAGTATGTCCAATCAAATCTTTCATTATGTCGAGACCTGTTTGAACCGAGGTACGCAGATGGTCTGTTCCTTCCGTCATGTCTGCCTGATAAATATAATAGGGTTTGATACGGTTCTTTAGAAGTTTTTGCATTAACTCCTTCATCGTTCCGGAATTATCGTTGACACCTTTTAAAAGTACTGTCTGACTGCCCAGGGGAATTCCAATATCCGCAAGCTTGGCGCAGGCTTCTTCAACTTCAGGTGTTAATTCCGAGGGATGGTTGAAATGCATATTGAAATATAGCGGATGATATTTTTTCAGTATGGAACAAAGGTTGTCTGTGATTCTCGCTGGCAGGGTACCGGGAACGCGGGTTCCAATGCGAATGATCTCGAGATGCGGTATGGACCGCAACTCACTTAAAATTCGATCGAGTTCTTTATCGGGGACAAGAAGCGGGTCACCGCCTGACATAATGACATCACGAATTTCAGGATGGTTCCGAATGTAATCAATTCCCTGTCTTAAAGTTTCACGGGTGACGATTCCAGGAAATCCGATTTTTCGTTTACGCGTACAAAATCGACAAACAATGGGGCACTGATTGTTGATCATTAACAGAACCCGATCGGGATAACGGTGCACCAGTTCCGGTACCGGCATATCCCCTTCTTCATTCAAGGGGTCGGAAATCAAATCTTCCTGAACAAAATCGTCCAATTCTTCAATGGTAGGAACCACTTGTTTCCATAAAGGGTCATTAGGACCTTTGATCTGGTCCAGGAAATAGGAATTGATTCTTATGGGGAAATTTTCGCGAACCTGCTCCAGCTTTTTCCTGTAGTCTTCTGATTGGGGTATAAAAGGAAGGTCTTTAATTTTAACCGCACTCTGGCTCAGTTGTTTTTGCCATAGTTCCATAAGCTGCCTTCAGTTTGTTTGAATCAAGAGTTTACAGGATAGGTCTTTTTAAGGTAGTCGATGATTTCGTATTCGTCGGATAAAATCGTATCACCATCAACCATAACGGGGACAGTGGTTTGCCCGGATACTTCATATACCTCTTTACGCTCGGAATGTGACCAGGGAACATCAATTTTCTCATATTCAATTCCCAACTGTGCAAGCTGGTTCCTTACCATTGCACAGTAACCACAACCATCAATATTATATAGCTTCATTCAAATAACCTTCAGAAGTTTTTTGTCGCACATGGGACCATTATGGCATCTACCATGCCGTGAATTTTCTTTTTATCTTGAGGACAAAGCGTAGCCAAAATTCCACCTAACTGGGTTGAGTCACCAATTACAAAATAATACGGGGTTAATCTCACTCGACTCATCATTGTTTCAATCTTTCCTGATTTCGGATCCAGATACCGAGCTTCGACTTTCTTCCCCTTATAAAACTTTTGTAAAATCGAAGGTTGGTCGGGAAACTTTTCTAATCCTTTCATCAATGTTTGTTTCCAGATATCACTGGATACATCGTGCCCCACAACAACCCCTCGACTTCCCCAGGATTCAGGAGAAAAACCAGACGGTTTGATCACCATTTCCCTCTCTTTTTGCGTTAGGGAGAATAGCTCCTCCCAGCTTCGCACCTGATCACCTTTAACTTCCAGATCAGGGATAACACCGTGCGGCGGAAGAGGTCTGGAATCCAATATCCAGGTTTCTGGGATTAGATGACTTAAAACCTTAAAAGTTTCAGAACCCAAGGCATTTTCCCAATCCGATTTCAGGGAAGGATGCGAAAATAGCGCGAAGCTGAGCTTTTCTTCCAACCAGGGCTTATAGGGGGGTGTAGCTACAATTTGGCCCTTTTTGGCTGAATAAAGAAATAACTCAGATTTGGGGATATTTTTTAAATCAAAAAGTTCAAAAAACCGGTATAAAACGTCCACTCGCACCCATTTTTCATCTTGCAGCAGAAATAGGCCCTCCTCCCTGAAACTCAAATCTCTGGGATGAACCACATACACCCCTTTTTCCTTTAAGAGAGAACCAAGGTATTGCATTTCGCTGAGGTAATCCTGAGACTCATCTGAAACAACAATGGCAACATTTGGAGAGGGCTCTTTAGCTACCGATTCTGCTAATTGGTAGAACAAAGAGGGAATTCCAGCACCCAGCATTTTCCAGGAAGGGTCTTCATAATTTGCCATGAGGGAGGAAGTCAGTCCAAATCCCCCAGGCACCGAGTCCAACTCAGTAACGGCAAACCCCATTTCAGTGGGTATGACATCCGGCCTTATGATTCCCGGCAAAGCCTGACGCATTCTTTTCATGCGTCCAAACTCTAGAAGCTCCTGGGGTTTTCCAGCATCAAGATATTCAGCAAACCAAGGATGAAAATTCCCTTTTACACTTTCCAGATAAAATCGATTCAGGACAGAATAAAACTTTAAAAGATGCGGACCCAGTTCGTGGAAAAAAGTAGTTTCCTCCTCATTTAAGAAATAGGGTTCCGGGGATATTCTCCAGGTATTTCCAGAATCGGAAAACAACTTCGCCGCCTCTAGAGAGGCTTTTATATCCAAACAGGTCTTTTCAGGTTGGGCAATCATGAATTTAAAGACTAAAAAATAAAACAGCGATTGTCAAATATTCAACTTTAAGATAAAACAAGCTGAGATTGGATGTTAAAATACTATTTTGGATTCAAACGGAACAATTTGTATGACTTTTCAACTTCAAACCGGAATGACTATTCCTGTTTTCCCGCTACCCACAACTGTTTTTTATCCGGCAACCCCCCTTCCTCTGCATATCTTTGAGCCACGATACCGGCAAATGACTTCCGATGCCCTGGAAGGAAAACGAATCATCGGAATGGTGCTCCTGAAACCCAACTGGGAGGAAGAGTATTTTGGCAAACCACAGATATTTTCGGTGGGCTGCGCTGGAACCATTGAACAAGAAATCAAACATCCCGATGGTAAATATAATTTTACCCTGGTGGGCCTCCGTCGGTTCCGTATCATTAACGAAGAAGAGGGAAAACTTTATCGTCAGGCAAAAATCGAATTACTTGATGAAATAAATGAACAGGAAATTGTAAAAGGGCAATCAAACGAGTGCCGGGAAAAACTCATTGAAAGTTTCAGGGAATTTGCAGGCTTCATTCCCGAAGGCAATTCACAAAAAAAAGAACCGGATTGGAATCTGGGCAACAAACTCAGTGAATTTGTCGACCGGTTCGCCTACCGTCTAGACCTTTCCCTTGAACAAAAACAAAATTTCCTGGAAGAACAGGATGTTTTAAAACGCGCAGATTTTCTTCATTCCTTCCTGAAAATGAAAATCGACCTGATCCACCTATCAAAAATGCGCTCAAACCATGACCCTCGCTGGAACTAGCCGGCCAGGGGCCGGGGCCAATGGATAAAACTTTAAAAATATTTTTTAGCCGATTCCTTATTATTCTGGAAGGATAATGCTCAAACAGGTAATACCGCCATCGGCTTTTTCGAATTCCCTCATATCCACCTCTACCGTATCAAAACCATGTTCGCGTATTTTTTCACCCACGGCCCGAAATCCGGCAGGCATGATGATCTGGTTTCCTATCGCAAGGCAATTCGCTGCGTAGGATTCTTTTTCTTCGACTTCAATCCATTCAAAAGTTTTAAAGGGACCAGTATTCACTCTCTCGGGGTCTATAAGTAAAATATTTTTCCCTAAATAACTGACCGCACTTTTGAGGTGCAATCCTTTTAAAACGGGAACCGGCACTACCTCTTTATCAATCTGCTTTGAAAAGTATTGTATGGCTTCTTCGTTGGTCCGTTCTGATACCCCAACATAAAGGGTGTCCGGGGTGTTAAGAATATCTCCCCCATCAATATAGGGTTTCAATTGAAAGGTTTGTCGATGTTTCTTTAAAACCCTGGCAACCGAATCCACCTCATCTCGCCTACTCTCTTCTTTCGCAGAGCATAAATAAGCCGTTACACCTAAAACAAAAGCGGTGTCCTCCACAAAAGTGGAATCGGGAAGGGAATCTTCCGAGGGCAGGGAAAGAATATCTCCCCCCAATTGTTTTAAGGCTTCCACATATTTTTGGTGCTGACTTAAAGCCCTGGGAAGGTCAATTTTTGTTTTTTCGGGATGATTTGAAATCGCTTGTGGGAAAAGGGTCCCCGGAGGCCTCACCAATGCAGTGAAGGATGGCATTATATTTTCAGGAGGTTCAATCGACAGTGGGTGTTCCCATCAATCTTGAAAAATAAAGCATGGGAAACAGTTTTTTGCTCTTTCTAAACACCTTCATCATGGCTTTATTGGGCTTCAGCCCCTTGGCAATTTTGTCAGGCTTAGCCACATAAACAATCCCATTGATCATCAAAAAGTCGTGACGATTGAAACGCATAACCTTTCGTTGATATTCATTCGGGTGGTCATAGATTTCATCCAGTTTCGAGACAAATTTTTCATCCATCTCGTAAAGCTCTCCGTGCATCATTCCAGAGGTATCGGCTGTGGGTTCAATATTTGCGTGCCCCAATCCTTCCTGCCCTCCATTATCTTTGGGAATTTTGTTAAACACCCTTTTCCAACCGGACAAACTTACAGAAGATTTAGAAATATATTCCAGCCCATGTTCCTTGAATACTTCTTCATTAATCAGTTCGTCGTAAGCAAAAAAATGTACCGCATCTACCATAGAGATTAGACTCCAAGCCTTTGTTATTGGGTATAATTCAAGTGCACCCGACCCCAATAAGGTTAAGGCCTTGCTGAGATCAGGGGATTATGATAGTATCAGAAAACATCCCCTAATTACATTTTGTATTAAATTTTTTTTCAGGGATGGCAATTCTTACCGCAATTGGTTCTAAAATTCAAAATATCCCTGCGGAAAATTAAGTTTATTATTTCTACTTTTTTAAGGAGTTATTTATGTCAGCCGGTAATGTGGTAGTTGTATCTGATGGCGATTTCGAGGAAACCGTTCTTAAAGCAGATAAACCTGTCATGCTCGACTTCTGGGCGGAATGGTGCCAACCCTGTAAAATGCTCGCCCCCACCGTAGAAGAACTTGCCGGAGAATATGAAGGTCAAGTTGTTGTTGGCAAATTAAATGTAGACGACAACCCCAACACAGCCACCAATTACGGAATCCGCGGAATCCCAACCCTTTTATTCATCAAGGGCGGACAGGTGGTACAACAACTGGTGGGGGTAAAATCCAAGGCTGAGATTAAAAAGGTCATCGACGAAAGCTTGGGATAAAACATCAAAATTAAAAAAATACAAAGCCCTTTCTCCTCACTGGAGAAAGGGCTTTTTTTATGCGACTTTGATGCAGCCCTGCTAAGGGCTAGTCTTTTAAGACTTTGTAGATGTAATACTGCTGGGAGATGGTCAACATGTTGTTGACAGTCCAGTAGATGACCAATCCTGCCGGGAAGGAAATAAATAAAAAGGTAAACACAATAGGCAGAAACATCATAATCTTCTGCTGCATCGGATCACCCACCGAAGGCGTCATTTTTTGCTGTAGAAACATGGTGGCCCCCATCAACACAGGATAAACATAATACGGGTCCTGTACAGAAAGATCCGTGATCCAACCGATGAACGGAGCGCCACGAAGTTCGATTGAAAAAAACAGGGCATGATACAAGGCAATGAAAACCGGGATCTGCAAGAGCATGGGCAGACAACCGCCGACCGGATTCACCTTATGCTTTTTATAAAGCTCCAGTAATTCTTCGTTCATCTTTTGACGGTCGTCTTTGTTCCTCTCCTGAATAATCTTCACGTAAGGCTGGATTTTCTGCATGCCTTTCATTGATTTAAAACTTTTATGAGTCAGGGGAAAGAACAATAACTTGATAATAATGGTCAGAAAAATAATCGCCCAACCATAGTTTTGAGTTAACCCGTAGAAAAAGGCCAACACTTTCAAAAGAGGTTTTACAAGGAAGGCGAACTTATTGCCAAACCAACCGTAGTCAATCATTCGAACCAGATTGTTGCCTTTCGCTTCCAGGATTTCCAGCTCCTTGGTGCCGGCATAAAACATATGGGAAGCGGTCGCCGCAGATTGTACAGACTCATATTCCAGTCCGACAAAAACCTGGTCTTTCTCTTTATATACAATGCCTGCCTTGGTCCCCTGAACCGGAACCAGAGCGGAACCAAAATATTTATTCTGGAAAGCAACCCATTTCAAATGTCCACGATGATAAACGGTGGAATCCAACTCTTCCGGGGGATGCTCAATCCGCTCATTGTTATTAAAAACAGTTGCACCGGAAAAAACGATGTAATCGGTTTGGGAAGAAATTTTTCCACCCATCCCCGGCCCCAAAACAATGTTGTATTGCAGGTTTTTGGAAGCTAATTGAGAGGCGGTGATTCGCGTTTTAACCTCAATCGCATAATCGTTTTGGTGGAATTTAAATTCACGGTAAACTTCCAATCCCGATGAATGCTTCAAGGTGAAGGTCAACACCCCCTCCGGATTTGACTCATCCAGAACGATGGAAGAGGTAGAAGGCTCATATATTGCGTTCCGTAAAATGGAAGTTACTTCTGCATCATCCGACCTTAAAGACAGCGCCGGGGTTAAATGGTCTGGATTATTAATAAGGTCGATGACATCGCCATCATCGTTTTTGAAACGCGGGAGTAAAATATGTTTCAGAACACCCCCTTTATTGCTGAAGATGTAATGTATGTCCCCTGCCTCCACCTGGATTTCCTTTTCCGTTCCTGGAAATAAAGAGGCAATCTTTCCTGTGCCTTCGCTGGCAACCGAAGGTGTTTCGGCAGATTGGGATTCAGGCTGCGAGGATGGAACTGAAGGGGATGGGGTTGTCCCGTCCGGGTTTTTAGAAGCAACCTGAGGTTGCTCAGATTTTTTAACCGCGTCAGATCGTTTTTGAGGCGGAGGCGAAACTTTTGCAAGGAAAGCCCCCCAACCTATGAAAACAGCCAATGATAAAACAAAGGCCAGTAATAATCTTTTTTCCAAAACGAATCTCCGGTTTACTTAAATATAAAACTTTTTACAAACCCATGAAGCTTTTTTAAATTTACTTTAAAGGGTCCGCCCCTCCCTCATGATAGGGATGGCATTTCAACAGCCGGGCACAAACCAGCCAAACCGCCTTCAATAAAGAATAACGTTGCAAGGCTTGCGCTGCATATTCCGAACAACTGGGATGAAACCGACAAGCTGGAAAAAACAGTGGCGATACCCAGCGCTGATATCCACGAACGAGATTAAGGAATAGTCGATTTAACATTGAAGGCCGGAATTATTTAGAGTCGAGGGATCACTTGATCGCCAGAAGGGCAGTCGAAAGCTTTTTATCAATAACCTTGTAGGACTCAACCACCATTTCCTTCCCGGAAATCACAACGATGTCCGTTGCGGGAACGATCTGGTGTTTTATCTGCCGAAAAATTTCGCGAATGGTTCTTTTGACCCGGTTTCTTGCGACTGCATTGCCTACTTTTTTAGATGCGATGATCCCAAGCCTTTTCCTATCCAAGCCATTTGGAATTGAGAAGACCGTGCATAACCTTCCAACACGATTCTTTTTACCCTCAGCGAGAACTTTCTCAAACTCGGGTCTTTTGGTAAGCCTTTCCAGTTTACTAAACGAGAAATCACCCATCAGGTTTTCAGGCGGACAGCTTTTTTCTTCCTTTTCGCCTGCGGTTGGCCAAAATGCGTCTGCCACCTACCGTAGCGCTTCGTTGCCGGAATCCGTGTACACGTTTTCTTTTAATGTTGCTGGGTTGAAACGTTCTTTTCATGAATCTTTCCTTCTTTCAGAGTAAAACAAGATGCTTCGATAAACTCAGCATGACAACAACGAGATAATCTTGAGGTCATCCTGAGCTTGTCGAAGGATCTCGGTGTTTATGCAAAGCATCCTTCAAAAACACTAAAAACCCGCCTAGCCCCATCAAATCAGACGGTTAGTCATTCTTCCTATGAGGGGGAAAACGGGAGTGCAGGGTGAATTATTTCACCGAGAACCATTATTGTCAAGGGATAAGCCACTTTAAAGGCCCAAACATCCCAGTAAAAAGGCTCAGTAAAAACCCAAAAATTCATGTTTGCCACTTTGCCCACCCAGTCGATTTAACTTTGCTTTCCCCGCCGGGGGGTAAAATGGTATCATTCTAACATCATGAAAACATTATTGATTTTTCCGGCCCAGTGGTATCCGACTCAGCCCTATCTGAGCACGCCCTACCTGACAGCGTTTTTGCAGGACAAGGGGTGGGAGGTATCGCAAAGGGATTTCAACATTGAATCTTACGACCATTTTCTCTCTGAGCCCCTGCTGCGCCAGGCAGAAGGATTGATGCGGGAACGGCAACAGGCTTTGAAATCGCAAAGCTCCCTTTCCATAAAGGAAAAATCCACCCTCGATGTTTTGTCGATGGGCCTGAAGTTCTCCGATCAGATCATCGGAGGCGTGGAGGAGGCCAAGGCGGTCATGCGGACCCCGGAACGGTTTTTCGATTTCGGCGCATACCAACAGGCGGATATGGTCATCAAGTCTGCATTAAAGCTGGTATCCGATGCCTATGCCCCGGCCATATTCAGTTTGTCTACTTTTGAGAGTGGTACCCGGGCCGAAGAGTCCACAAAAAAGGCTCACGAAACCACCCGCGATGTGGCCACCAATCCTTTCATCAATCTTTATGAAAATGTCCTTTTGCCTACGGAAAACTGGCAGGACTATGACGTCGTTGGAATTTCCATTATTGGTATTTCCCAAATCATTCCCGGCCTCACGCTGGCAAGAATGGTTAAAGAAAAATATCCGCATCTGCATGTCACCCTGGGGGGTCCCATTTTTAGTGTTAACGCAGGTCAATTGATCGGTCATCCGGAATTTTTTGACGATTTCTGCCACAGCGTTGTCACCTTCGAGGGGGAAGAACCCATGCACCGTTTGCTGGGTGCTTTGAAATCGGGTGACTCCCTGCACACCGTTCCCAACCTGATGCACTTAGATGCTCGGGAAGTGGTGCAGAACAAGGAAAGGGTCGAATTGAGATTCGAGGAATTGCCCAACCCTATTTTTGACGGATTACCGATGGACAAATATCTATCGCCCTATCCCATCATTCCGGTACTGCAAAGTCGGGGTTGCTATTGGGGCAAATGCACTTTCTGCACTCATAGTTTTGTCTATGGCCACCGCTACGGCAAACAAAAAACCCAGGCAATGGTGGATGAGCTGGAAAACCTGATGAAAAAATACAACACGAAATATTTTACGTTTTCCGATGAAGCGGTTTCTCCGCATTCCTTGAATGATGTTTCCGAAGAAATGATCGAGCGCGGAGTTGAAATTCGTTCCCTGGCTCTTCTGAAATTTGAAAAGGTGATGGACGAGGAACTGTTTGCAAAAATGAAAAAGGCCGGCTTCATCTTCCTCATGTTCGGATTGGAAAGTGCCAACGACCGGGTACTGGCTCTCATTGATAAAGGAACCACCAAGGAAGTGGAACGCGATGTGTTGATGAAAAGTCATCAGGCAGGAATTTGGAACCACTCGTTCCTGTTTTTCGGATTCCCCACTGAAACCAAACCGGAAGCCCAGGAAACTATCGATTTCTTAAGAAACAATTTGCAGTCCATTCATTCCTTTGGTCCAGGCGTTTTCCTTCTGAATCGGGATTCGAGTTGTTACCAGTATCCTGAAAAGTTTTCCATTGAAAAAATCATCGAAGATCCGGATCGCAACATCGCCATGAATCTCGATTTTGTTGCGAAGGAAGGAATGTCCCGCGAAGAAGCGGTGGAAATGAATGACATTTGTATAAAAATGGCGGAAGAATATTTCCAGTCTTTAAAAATCTGGGGCACGCTTCCGCGCGAACATTTTCTACTTTATATAGACAAGTTTGGGAAAGATGCATTGAACGGCAAAACACCGCCTGCTGAAGAAGAGGAAAAGGTACTGTGTAGAGCATGAGGAACATTTAACCCCCTCAATCCCCCTTATCAGGGGGAGGTTTTGGTTCCCCCCTGTCAAGGGGGGCTAGGGGGGTTACCCGAAAGACTTTTAGCAACTAACTTTAAAAAAAATGAAAAACCTACTTATATTTCCACCGGACTGGTTGCCCTCAGAACCTTACCTGAGCCTGCCGTCCCTCGCCTCCGTTTTGCGTCCTGCAGGACACGAAGTGGTGCAGATGGATGTCAATGTGGAAATGTACGATTTGTTTTTCAGCAAAAGATTTTTAGAGCACGTTTCCCATCGTATCGCCCACGAAAGAAATTTCCTTCAGGAAGAGCAGAGCAAACGCCAGTTAGACGAAGAGGAGCAGGAACTGTTAGACAAGCTGCTCACCTGCACTCCTGAATTGTTTGAACAGTTTTCAAACGATGTCGAACGGGCCAAGAAAATTTTGCGTAGCGAAGCCTTCTACGATATCGACCAGTTGGAATGGGCCACCAACTGCCTGCATCAGACCATGGCCCTGATCTCATTGGGGTATTACCCGGCGCAAATCTGCTTCCCCCCCATCGAAACGGATATCGTTTACAAACCGTTCATGTCGAGCGAGATCATTGAATCCCTTGACGATGAACAGATCAATATATACCGCGATGTTTACGCGATGCTGATCCGTCCGGTTATGGAACGCGAACGGCCGGCCATGGTGGGCATCTCGGTGGTGCAGCAAAAACAGCTGATCCCAACGTTCACTTTCTGCAAAATGATTAAGGATGAGTTCCCCGGAACTCATATCACATTGGGAGGAAACATCATCACGCGAATTCGCGACATGCTTCCTGAAAAGGAAAATCTGTGGGAGTGGTTTGACAGCGCCATTGTCTATGAAGGCGAGTCGGCTTACCTCAAACTGACTGAGGCCGTTAAAAACGGTTCGGACTTTTCAACTTTGCCCAACCTGATCTATAAAGACGAAAAAGGCATCCATGTAAACAAAGAAGTCTTTGCCGAACAACTGGCAGAATTACCGCCGCCAGATTTTGATGGATTGCCTCTCGAGAAATATTTCGTGCCGCAACTGATTCTCCCCTACCTCGCTACCCGGGGATGTTATTGGGGACGCTGCACCTTCTGTGACCATTTCCAGGGATATGTTGAAGGATTCCGCACCAAGCAGGTAGACCATATCGTCCAGGAAATAAGTTTCCTAAAGGAAAAATACGGCACCCGGTTTTTTCATTTCACCGACGAATCTTATCCCCCTGCCCTGTTCCAGAAACTTTCGCGCCGCCTGATTGACGACAAGCTCGATATTGCGTGGACCACGCATATGCGCTTTGAAGAATCTTTATTGGAAGAACAGGTGTGGAAAGATGTGGCGGAGTCGGGCTGTAAATACCTTCACTTCGGTTACGAATCTGGCAACCAGCGTGTGCTTAAACTTATGGACAAAGCAACCAAGCTTGATGCCATTGAAACCAACCTGCGGATGTCTTCTGAAGCGGGGATATGGAATCATTTGATGGGATTCTTCGGGTTCCCCGGTGAAACCAGTGAAGAAGCGGACGACAGCAAGGCTTTCGTTGAAAAGAACAGCGCCCACATCCATTCCCTGGGCTTCATGACATTTGTATTGGGCAAATACAGTCCCATCGCATTCGAACCGGAAAAGTATGGACTGACCTACTATAAAAATCCGGAATGGGATCTGGCACTGGACTACTACTTCACCACAAAGGACGGACTCACCATCCAGGAAGCGCTCGATGTGTTCGACGAATTCGAGCAGAACCACAATTCGAAATGGGATTTACGAACCTGCGTCCGTGAATACATCTTCCTCTACATAGACAAATACGGCTCCAACCATTTGCCGCAACTGGAAATGACCGAAGAGCAACGCCGCCAAATGCAACAACCCGCCATCGGCATGATCTAGCGGCGAGCCGCCGTGGGCGGGTGATAGGTCAACCTAAGCAGTGATAAAATCCTCTTAAGGTTTGTTTACAAGAAGCCAGCTTCCGTCTACAAGAAAACAGAAATTAAAATAAGGAGGTTTTAATGCCAAACGAAACAATTTGTCAGTTAGTCAGCTTGGCACCTTGGACTTTAGCAATCATTGCGTTTGGCGGTTTTATTTTTCAAATATCGGTGCACAAAAGAAAATGGGATAGTGATGAATCAAGGTTTCGTTTAACTTCAGCTTTAGATGCATTTGCAGAAGCACATAAGCTGCTAAAGGACGGAAACAATGACCGCATAACTTGGATTTCTGCAGCAAGAGCGTTGAAGCGAGGAAAAAATATTGCTAAGGATATAACGGAAAAAGTGGACAAAGATGTTCTTGAAGTGCAACTGGATCGATATCGCATCATTTTTTCTCAAATACTTGGTGCCGATGATCTAAAAAAAGGAATAGAATTTTTTAAAGGCGAATTACTTCCTGAAGGTCCGTATTCAGCCTTCCAATCCAGTGCCAAAGAAAAAGATAGGTATCTTCCCCCACCTACTCTTAAAGTAATTTGGGATTTCGCTCAATTCCCTGAAGGGTATGACGATCCTATCCATTTCAAAGAATCGTTTTCAAATGAAGAAATAGATCAAGGCAAAAATAACGTTATTTGGCCAGCATTGTTTGAGTATTTAAAATTCTGTAGAAGATCCTGATAGACTAACAATGTATCAAGGTTCGACACCTTTGGTCAAAAGCATCTCTTCTCCTCAATATTTCTCTCTGCGTTCACCTGTGTTCATCAGTGGTTAAAACTTTTTTTACTTTTCAAAATCTTTTTCGGAAAGTCCTGCCATTTTTATCAGGTGGGAAAGCAGGCCTTTTTTGAGCGGTTTGTTTCCATGGACAGGAATTGTGAGGCGAACGATGGATCCCTCTTTACCATAAATATGATGACTCCCATGAATCCTTAGCAAAGACCATCCCTTTTTCTCAATCAGTTTACAAAACTCTTTTCCCGAGAAGGATTTCACACTGAAATTTCTACTATTTTATCAGTGGTGCTTGTTGGCTCCATATCCACTGATAAACAACCTTCTATGGCTTCACGAAGGTTTTGCATCAATTCCTCGTAGGTATCGCCTTGGGTGGAGCAACCGGGAAGCGCGGGAACCTCGGCCCAATAGCCGCCTTCCTCCGCTTCATGGACAATGGCTTTAAGTTTCATATTTTTTACCGATTGATTTTTATTATTCCTATTTTATCGCAATCCCATTTTTAAAGAAATTTATTTCTCCTCATACGACACAACATTCTCATGCTCATTGGGGTCGTTGCGGGAAACGATGGCCAAGGCGGTTTCGGTATCGCTCAGGTTGACCGGTTTGTGCGGGACTCCCGGGGGGATGTAGACAAAGTCACCCTCTTCATTGATGACCGACTCTTTCAAGTTATCTCCAAAACGGGTTTCCACCCTGCCTTTTAAAAGGTAGATCGCGGTTTCAAAATCTTTATGGTAATGCGCTTTCGGCGAACCTCCAGGCGGAATCACCACCATGTTCATGGACAATCCTTTCGCACCTGCGGTCTCTTGTGATATTCCCACGAAATAGGGAAGGTTTTGTTTCGTAGCGATGGTTTCTTTGGGGCGGACGGTCACCACTTTTCCTTTTAGATCAAGACTCATAATTCACCTCCTATAGAGATGATTATACATCGGAAATTTGAAGTGACTAAATCTCTATATAAAACCCGTCTTCTTCGGTAGCAACTTTATAGATCGGTGTGGAGTCGGATCGATTCCACTTGCAAAAGCCTTTTTTTATGTTCCAAGCGCATTCTTCTTTATTGCAAAAAGCAAACATTCCTCTCAGGACACCTTTGCCCAGACTTCCCTCGCAGCTTTTGCATTGGTCAGCAATGCAATAATATTTCCCTTCAGCATTGAAAAATCCGAGCACATATTTGATTTCTGTATAAGGGTGCTCGAGGTGGATTTGCATCCCCCTTCCTTCTTCAGGCGCTTCGTCCAGTTCCAGGATTTTTACTTTGGACATGAGACCTAATCCTGCGGAAGGTAGGGGCCATACCGGTCACGGTAATATTTTTCCAGATCCCAGCGGAATTTACCTTTGAGGTGGGGCAGTTCTTCAGCCACTTCATGGTCGAAGGCAACATAGTCTTCTGACTTTTTCTGGATCTCTTCTTCCCGTTTGATATTGGGGTCCAGATAAGAGTCCCCCAGTGAGGAGGTGCCTACAATGAGGTTTTGTCCCCTTTTTATCCATCGGCCCAGCATGAGCCGTTCTTCATCCGTTCCAGGTTCTATTGGCATAAT
>JAYNIA010000030.1:15390-30966 GCA_038108555.1 Nitrospinota bacterium
TTAAAGAATTAGAGGAAAAATATGTCATCGGAACAAGCATCAGAAAAAACTGCGGAAGATTATTTTAAGGATGGCCTGGCTTTCAGCAAGTTGGGCGACGACCGCAGGACTTTTGAATCCTATAAAAAAGCAATTGAACTCAACCCCGACCATTTTCTAGCACATTTTAATCTGGGCATTCGTTACGGAAAGCTTCGCATGAATTTGGAAGCATCTAAATCATTCCGGGAAGCACTTCGAATAAAACCGGAGGCACCCATGGTCCATTACAGTTTGGCAGTCGTGAGCAACCTCATCGGTGAGATGGACGAAGCTTTCAAACATTACAAGGAAGCCCTGCGCATCAACCCTGAATTTGGAAGAGCACACAGTAACATCGCCATGTTGTATTACGGAATCAAGTCGGGCAAGGAAGCTATTCACCACCTTTCCAAAGCCGCAGATATTTTTAAGGAAACCGGTGAAGAGTTTATGGAAAAAAATGCCCGCGACTTGCTGGATGAATGTGGAAGGGAATTTGGCCTGACTCCTGAAGACTGTAAAACTATTTAGAGGTAAACCTTTCAGCTGTAATATCTAAACCTTAGCTTTCATACCCTGAAGGGATACAATAGATCATGGCCTTTTTCAGCTTTAAAAAATTATTCAGCTTCTGGAAGAAGCCATCGGCCAACAAGTTGGAATTTGATGTTGTAATTTTAGGCGGTGGATCAGCAGGTTACGCTGCCGCCTCAACCGCACAATCCCAGGGCGCAAAAGTGGCTATTGTTGATCCCGGTCCCCTCGGGGGACTCTGCATTCTCCGGGGTTGCATGCCCACCAAAACCATTCTCCGCTCCTCAGATATCATTTCACTCATGCGCCGGGCTACGGAATTTGGATTGCTCCCTGTAAAAGCCGGTGCCGATCTCGCCGCAATCAATGATCGCAAAAACCAATTGATTGGAGAATTTACCGATTACCGGGTCGAACAATTGAAAGACCACCGCTTCACCCTCATCGAAGAAAAAGCGGAATTCATTTCATCCAATGAAATCAAAGCCGGACCACAAACAATCAAAGCCAAATCTTTTATCATTTCTACCGGTTCGGTGATTGCCGATTACCCGATACCCGGATTGAAGGAAACAGGGTTCGTCACCAGCGATGATGTTTTAACAATGCGGAAAGAACCCGAGTCGATCATTGTTTTGGGAGCCGGTGCGGTAGCAGTAGAGTTGGCCCAGTTTTTTCTGCGAATTGGAACAAAGGTAACTTTAATCCAAAGAAGCGATCATATCCTTTCCCAGGGGGATGAAGATTTGGCGCGCCCTGTAGAGGACCGTTTTCGCGAAGAGGGAATGGATCTATATACCGGAACAAAAATTATAAAAGCCACTCGCGAAAACGAACGTTCCAAAGTTTTTTTCGAACACGATGGAAAAGAAAAGCAGGTCGAGGCAGAAACCATTCTTCAGGCTCTTGGGAGAAGGCCAAATATTGATGGACTCAACCTTGAGGCTGCCGGGATTACCACCGAAAAAGGCCGTGTTATGGTGGATTCCGAAATGCGTACTAACCAAGAAAATATTTACGCAGTGGGAGATGTGAATGGAATTCATGAAGTCGTTCACATCGCCATCCAACAGGGGGAAATTGCAGGATTCAACGCGTGCCATCCTGAAAAACCCAAACAAGTCGATGACCGTTTAAAAGCTTCGGTTGTTTTTACCGATCCCGCCGTGGCCAGTGTCGGTTTGAGTGAGAAAGAATGCAAGGCCGCAAACATTGATTACCTCGTGGCATCCCATCCCTTCAGCGACCATGGTAAATCCATGTGCCTTGGTGAAACCCACGGACATGTAAAAATTTTATGCGATCCTTCCACCGGGGAAGTATTAGGGGGCCATATTACAGGGCCCGAGGCAGGAGAACTGATACACGAAATCATCACTCTCATGCATTTCCGGGGAACCGTTAAAGACCTGATGAATATTCCGCATTACCACCCTACCCTTGCGGAGATCCTGACGTATCCGGCTGAAGAACTTGCCGAACAATTAACCGGCAAGTAATCAAGTTACATTTCTTCCAGTTTGTCTGCCAGGCGATCCATCTCTTCCTGAGTGTTCAACTCGGTAGCACAAAGCAACAGACAGTTTTTCAGTTCAGGATAATGTTGTTCCAGGGGATAGCCGCCAATGATGGAATCCTGTTTCAGAGCTTGTAAAACCTCTTCGACAGGTCGGGGACATTCGAGAACAAATTCGTTGAAGGAATGAGTGCCAAATTTGATTTCAAATCCGGAAATATGTGCCAACCGGTTTTTAAGGTAATGGGCTTTTCGCACATTCAAGGTTGCCATTTCATACAATCCCTGTTTCCCAAGAGTCGACAGGAAAATGGTAGCCGCCAGAGCGCAAAGCCCCTGATTGGTGCAGATATTTGATGTGGCCCTTTCGCGGCGGATATGTTGTTCCCGAGTGGACAGGGTGAGCACATAGGCGCGTTTGCCGTTCTGGTCTTTGGTCTCACCGGCGAGCCTTCCCGGCATTTGACGGAGGTATTTTTCGCGAGTGGCAAAAAATCCTACATAGGGTCCCCCAAACGAAACCGGCAATCCAAAAGATTGCCCTTCGCCCACCACAATATCCGCTCCGCGTTGTCCCGGCGGCTTTAAGATCCCCAAAGAAAGTGCTTCGGCAACGGCCACGATCAACAAAGTTCCATTTTTCGCAAGCGTTTCAGCCAGCGAGGCATATTCTTCTACCGTGCCGAAAAAGTTTGGGGTTTGAATAACAACTGCGGATGTATTCTCTGAAAGATTTTTTGAAACAAATTCGAAATCAGTACCACCGTCATTGGTGTAGGGAATTTCTTTCAAATCAAAATTGCTTCCCCGTGTATACGTATCTACAACCGTTCGATATTCTGGATGAATGGCACGGGAAACTAGGAATTCACTCCGGCGATTAATGCGGTTCGCCATGATCACCGCTTCTGCCAATGAAGAAGCACCGTCGTACATGGAGGCATTGGCGATTTCCATGCCCGTCAACAGGCAAATCATTGTTTGAAATTCATAAATAGCTTGAAGAGTTCCCTGGCTGACTTCCGGCTGATAGGGGGTGTAACTGGTTGCAAATTCCCCTCGCGAAATCAAGTGATCGATCAGGATGGGAGAGAAATGATGATACGCCCCTGCTCCCAAAAACACAGATCCGTTTTCAGAAGTGGTGTTTCTTTTTTGCAACCGTTTCAGGTATTGCGTCAGTTCACTTTCGGGAAGGCTGGGAGGCAGATCCAGCAGTTTATTGTTTAGCCGTAAAGACTCCGGGATGCTGTCGAACAATTCATCTACATTCTTGACGCCGATTTCGGCGAGCATTTGTTTGATGTCTTGTTCCGTGTGGGGGATATACCGCATTTTGGGGAGGCCTGAAATTTTGTTTAGAGTAACTAGCCTTGTTCTTTATTGCACTGCTCAATATAATCTTCAGGGCTCATTAATTTTTCGAGTTCTTTGTCATCTGAAACTTCAACTTCAATAATCCATCCATCTCCATAGGGTGCATCGTTTACCTGTTCAGGATGCGCCTCGAGGTCTTTATTCACTGCCGTTACAGTTCCGCTGATGGGAGCATAAAGATCGGAAACGGTTTTAACAGATTCAACCACCCCAAATGGACTTTCCTGTTCCACCAGAGAACCTACCTCCGGGAGTTCGACAAAAACAATGTCACCCAGTTGCTCTTGAGCAAATTGGGTAATACCTACTGCTGCTTTATTTCCATCCACACGAATCCATTCATGTTCTTGGGTGTAAAGAAGATTTTCAGGGACCTCCATGTTGCCTCCAGGAAATTATCATTTTGATTTTTTTACACGACTTGGCAGGAAAGGAAGTTTGATGACCTCAGCGGGCACATTCGATTTCCTTATTTCCACATCCAGATTTGTTCCGGGTTTTGCATATTCTGTGGATACATAACATAAACCGATTCCTGTATTCAAGGAAGGAGAAAATGTTCCACTGGTCAATTCACCTACAGGCGATCCATCTTTCAGTACCCGGTAATGGGGACGCGGAACTCCACGATCCAACAATCGAATGCCTACCAGTTTTTGCGAAAGACCTGCATCTTTTTGTTTTTTAAGTGCTGCCTTCCCCAAAAAATCTTCTTTTTGCAATTTTATGACCCACCCCAATCCGGCTTCCAAAGGATTCCCATTTTCACTGAGTTCGTTTCCATATAAGGCATAACCCATTTCCATCCTCAAAGTATCCCTTGCCCCAAGGCCAATGGGTTGCAGGTCATAAGGCTGTCCTTTTTCAATAAGAGATTTGTATACAGTCTCCGCTACATTTGAATCCACGTATATTTCAAAACCGTCCTCTCCCGTGTAACCCGTACGCGCTACAATGCATTCAAAATTCTGGATTTTTGCTTTTCTAAAATGGTAATATTCAATCTCGCTCAACTGGATATCGCATAGTTTTTGAACCAGTTCCTCAGAGTGTTTCCCCTGAACCGCCAGTTGCGCCGTCTGTGGACTGGTATTTTTTACCGAAGCATTAAAATTACCCGAATTTTTCAGAATCCATTCAAAATCTTTGTCGGAATTGGATGCATTTACACAAAGGAAATAGTGATCCTCGGAAAAACGGTGGACTAATAAATCGTCCACAACGCCCCCGGTCTCCAGGCACATCAAGGTATACAAGGCTTGATTGTTTTGCATGGGTTCAATATCATTGGTAACCAGATATTGGATCAGGTTTTTTGCTTCAGGACCCGAGATTTCAATTTCTCCCATATGGCTTACATCGAAAATACCCACACCATCACGAACGCACTGATGCTCCTGAATCACACCTTTAAACTGGATGGGCATGTGCCAGCCTGCAAAAGGGACCAGTTTTCCGCCCATTTCCTTATGCATTGCGTGGAGTGGAGTCGTTTTTAGATTTGAATCATCAGCCATTGAAAAACACCTGGAATTTTTGATAACGAAAGCGAATCATCTGTATAACCAATATACCAGTACCAAGCAAGAAATTATGAATAATAAAAAAAGGAAATGGTAAAATGCGGCTATGAGCCTATCAAACGGACATAAAAAATATGATGTGATTCTGGTCGCTGGAGAAGGAAAAGCCAGCTACAAGGTTTACCACCAGAACAAGGCGTTTTTAACCCTCCAGGGGAAGTGCGTCATTCTCTATGTCATTGAAGCCTTACAGCAGGTCGAATCCATCGGAGATATTTATATTGTCGGACTAAAAGACAAGCTGGAACAGGTCCTGCATTCGAGTCGGATCGACCGCGAATCTCCGAAACGAATTCATGTGGTCGAGCAAAAAACCAACTTATATGAAAACGTCTGGCAAACCTTTCTGCAATCGCAACAGGTTGAGGAAAAAAACACGGACCCACATCGAGATAAAGCGGTCCTTATTGTTCCCTGCGATGCACCATTGATCACACCCCATGAAGTAGAATATTTCATTTCCAAAGCAGATATGGATCGTTACGATCATGTTCTTGGATTGGTTTCCCGGGAAAAATTGCGGCACTTTTATCCTCAGGATGGCAAGCCAGGAATCAAGATGGCTTATTTGCATATCAAGGAAGACAGTTTCCGCATTAACAACCTGCACCTCGTTAAACCCCTATGCATTGAGAACAGGGAATATATTCAGAAAATGTACCAATACCGCTACCAGCGGAATTTTAAGAATCTGGTATTATTTGGGTTGTCCGTATTTGGAAAAGACAAGGCGAAACATTATAAAAATTATATCGGATTGCAATTATGCCTGTTTTTTGGCGGACTCGGCCTGGAGTTCGTGGTAGATTGGTTCAGAAAATTGAACCCCAAAAAAGAACTGGAAGAATCGATATCTACAATAATGAAAACCCGGTTTTCGGCTTTGGAAGTGCCTTTTCCGGGAGCAGCTTTGGATATTGACAATGCAAAAGATTATGAAGCAATGAAAACCCGATTCGATGAATGGCAGAAATATTTGAGGACAACACCCTTTAGCAGTAAAGAAAAATACAGCGAGGCATTTTCCCCTTCCCGAAAAGTGGTACGCACTTCTTCCATAAACTGATTAAGAAACAACTAACACATTAATATCTCCCGGATTTAGATCTCACTTCCAATTTTTGCCCGAAGTTTTAACCGGTTTTATAGTTTGATTATTTAAAAAGAAAATATGGATCAGAAAAAAATTAGAAATTTCTCTATCATTGCCCATATCGATCACGGCAAGTCTACTCTCGCAGACAAGTTGATCCTGGCTACCGCTGCCCTTTCCAAACGTGAAATGAAGGATCAGGTCCTGGATAATATGGACCTCGAACGCGAACGTGGGATAACGATTAAAGCGCAAACGGTTTGTCTAAAATACACCTCAAAGGAAGAAGGTGATTTTGTATTTAACATGATTGATACCCCAGGCCATGTGGACTTCACCTACGAGGTCTCCCGCAGCCTTGCTGCGTGTGAAGGGGTATTGCTGGTTATTGATGCAACCCAGGGAATTCAGGCACAAACCATTGCCAATTTGAACCTGGCAATGCAACATGATCTGGCTGTGGTTCCCGTTATCAACAAAATTGACCTCCCCAGTGCTGATCCCGAATTCATCAAAGAACAATTGGAAGATGTTTTACAAATCGAGTCGGACAACGCTGTTTTAGTAAGCGCAAAAGAAGGAATTGGCATCGAGGAGTTGATGGAATCTGTGACCCGGTTAATCCCTCATCCCGATGGCAACGAATCCGAAAACCTGCAAGCCCTTCTTTTTGATGCCTGGTACGATTCTTTCCGGGGAGTTATTGTCCTGGTCAAAGTTCAACATGGAAAACTCGCGGTGAACGATGAAATTATCATGATGGCAACGGGCAATAAATTTATCGTTGAGGAATTGGGCACCTTTAATCCCAAACAAGAACCCAAGTCCAGTTTAAAGGCAGGGGAAGTTGGATACCTGATCGCTGGAATCAAACAGTTGGACCAAACCAAAGTCGGCGACACCATCACTCATGCTAAGGCACCTGCGGAAAACCCTCTGCCAGGCTACAAAGAAGTTAAACCCATGGTGTTCAGTGGACTCTATCCAATCAGCGGCGATGATTATGAAGACCTGCGGGATTCCCTTAAAAAATTAACTTTGAACGACGCTTCATTTTCTTACGAAGCTGAAACATCAACCGCATTGGGGTTCGGATTTCGTTGCGGGTTTCTCGGCCTGTTACATATGGAAATAGTTCGCGAGCGTATAGAGCGGGAATACAAGGTCAATCTTCTCACAACCGCACCGACTGTTATTTACAAGGTGATTACCACCGATGGCAAAACCATAATGATTGACAACCCCACCAAACTCAAAGAGCAGAAAAATATAGATCATCTTGAAGAACCCTATGTTTTGGGAACGATCATTTCTCCTGACGAATATATAGGCGTCATCATGTCACTGGTAAGAGACCGGCGCGGCATCCAGAAAAAAATGGAATACCTCAATCCAGAAACCGTTATGTTGGAGTACGAATTGCCTTTCAATGAAATCGTTTTGGATTTTTATGACAAATTAAAATCTTCCACCAAAGGTTATGCATCCTTTGATTATGAATTTATAGATTTCAGGACATCCAGTCTGGTAAAGTTGGACGTTCTTTTAAATGGAGAACTGGTTGATGCCTTATCTTTAATTGCCCACAAGGACAAGGTGTATTATCAGGGACGTGAGCTTGCTAAAAAACTCAAGCAACAAATTCCCCGACAAATGTTTGAAGTTGCAATCCAGGCAGCCATAGGCAGCAAGGTCATTGCGCGAGAAACCGTAAAAGCATTGCGCAAAAATGTTCTAGCCAAATGTTACGGGGGAGACATCACGCGGAAACGCAAATTGCTTGAGAAACAAAAAGAAGGTAAGAAAAAAATGAAACAGATTGGAAGTGTTGAAATTCCGCAAGAAGCTTTTCTAGCAGTGCTGAGGACGGATGACAAATAATTCTGAAACCAAATCCGAAAACGGACCTGTAAAAAGAAAAAGCGTCGCCCGCGAGTATGCCGAGGCAATTTTCATCGCACTTCTTCTCGCCCTGTTTATCCGAACCTTTTTCATTCAGGCATTCAAGATACCATCAGGATCCATGGAAACCACCCTTTTGATCGGTGACCACATCCTGGTATCCAAGTATGCCTATGGAACCCATGTTCCCAATGAAATTCCCTTTCTAAATATCAAACTGTTTGACGATATCATCTTCTTTCCAAAAACACCCGAGCGTGGAGACATTATTGTTTTCAAGTTCCCAAAAGATGAGAAACGTGATTTTATTAAAAGGGTGATTGGAGTTCCCGGTGATTTGCTTGAGGTCCGTCGGCAGAAGGTTTTTATTAATGGGAAACCTTATGACGACACGCACGCACAGCACACCGAACCCTCTTGTGAAATTTCTTCAGCCTCAGCCCAGGAAACGGATTCATTAAATAAATGTCAAGACACCGGCCCTAACGTTCCGCGTGATGATTTTGGTCCCGTTCTTGTACCCGATGGCCATTTGTTCATGATGGGAGACAACCGGGAAAACAGTCAGGACAGCCGCTACTGGGGCTTTCTCGATGTAAAAAAAGTACGTGGAAAAGCCTTGATGATTTACTGGTCCTGGGATCAATTGAAAAGCTGGGTCCGCTTTGATCGTTTTGGAAAAATCCTGGAATAACTTGTTACCCTCAATGAACACCTCCTCCGCAGACCGCAAAAACAAACTTCATTTCCTCCTGGAAAAATCAAAAGCAGCCATTCTCGATTTCGATGGTTTGCTGGCTGATTCTGAACCCTACCATTACAAAGCATACAATGAGGTATTCGAGAGGTACGGACATACCCTGGACAAAGATGAATATTGGGTGGAATGGACGTCCAAAGGAAAAGGAATAGCCGGAGAGATTGAACGTCACAACCTGAAGTTGGATGTCGACCCACTGGATATGCGCAAACAGAAATTCGAGGTCTACACCCGGTTTTGTGAAAGTGGGGAGATTAAATTATTTCCAGATGCCATTCGTTTGGTCGAACAATTATCTGTGAATCACAAACTGGCGATTGCTTCGGGCTCCTGGGCCACAGATATCCGGCATATTCTAAGAAATGCCGATGCGCTGGACCTCATCCCTGTCATCCTCGGCAAAGAATCTGCTAAAAGGGAAAAACCTTTCCCCGATATTTTCCTGAATGCTGCAGAGAAATTAGGTCATGAACCCTCAGAGTGTTTCGTCCTGGAAGATGCTTTGAAAGGTCTAAATGCTGCCAGGGAAGCTGGCATCCCGTGCATAATTTTACAAAATGATTTGAACCGGCATATTGAATTTGAAGGGGCGGAAATTATATTTCCCAGCCTCAAAGATTTTGTTTCAGCACTGGTGGCGAAAGATCAATCCTGAATATCTCCCGCTGCCACAAGTTCTTTTCTGAATCCCTCAAAAATATTTTGAATGGGAGGAATGAGTTTCTCTTTCAACTCATCGGGCAACCAGTTTATTTTTTCAACCGGCCAGGTTTCCAGGGAACTAATATCCAATCCATGTTTCTTAAAAGGCTCTCCGAGACTTTCTTCAAAACCGTAAATCAAAGCATTATTAAATACCAATTGATATAACTCGTTTATTTTATCAGGATCGTGGAGTCCTTCCATAAACGCCTGCATCATGGTTTCTATTATAGGATCGGCGTGTTCACGAAAATCATCACCACATGCATTTTCAAGAGTCCGGTAAATGATAATAATATCTTGAAGAAGATACTTAATATCCTTGGGGTCTTTTTTAACCTGGCCCTTATTAATGTCAAAGTACTGTTTGTATTCCTTGATAATTCTAACAGTGTCGCTGATGATTGATTCTTCCCAGGGAACTTTGTTCCAGACGAAAAAGGTTCTCAGCCAACGAACTTTGTCGGTTGCATCTTCCATATGCATGGTGATGCTGGGTTTGGCCCTGTTGCTATTTGGCAGCTTGCCACCCCACATTTTTAAAGACAGTTGAAGCTGGTAGGGTGCAAAAGCCTCTTTATAAACATCGGCATAAATCGCCACCAGTTTTTCCAAATTTTCATGCTTTTCCAGTGGACCGTTCAGGGGCAGATTGACAATGGAGTAGAGCCTCCAAATTCGACGACGTGCTAAACCATTGGGCTTCGCAATTAAATAAGTACCTCCCCAGACCCCTGCGGTAACAGAAATATCCAGACCATAGGTTTCTTTCAATCGACTGGAAACCTCTAAGGCAATATTCCGGTACAACTCATTTATGAAATAGAGATTGATAAGGTGATCGTCGGAAAAAACCGGACCGGAGGCTTTTGGCAGGTTGGTCATAAAACTCTCTGAAATGGATCAAAAAAAAATCCCATCCCCAATTTTAGGGATGGGATTAAATTTTTCCAGTAAAACTTTTCCTGGTTGAACTAACTATTTCAAATGCTAATAGTTACGGTTTTACATGGGTAACACGAATCGTTACAGAATCTGAAACTGGGGGATTGTAAGGAACATGATTCCCCTGAGCAAATAGAGCAGTGATTGTGTGTTGTCCTTTTTCCAGGTTCAATGTTTTACATTTAGAACCATCACCCATGTGAACATGGTTAGCATCTTTAGCAATAGGCTTGCTCAAATCAGATGGAATTGGAACATCAATCAGTAAGTGATGATGACCTTTACCAGGGTTGACCCCATTTTTTGCAGGCTCAACGGTATAGCCATTGGTAGCCATACAAACTGTCAATGGACTGTCAACATTGCTCAAAGTTGCGGGAGTGGTAATGGTAATGGGTTTGCTGGAAGATGCAACAGTCGCTCCACCGCCGCCTCCTTGTTGACCCGCACATCCTACAAATGCAACTACTGCTAATAGGGCTAATACTTTAGAAATGTTTTTCATAAACTCCTCTTTTAGAAAAAAATGGAACAAAAATTAAACACCACAAATAAACTTAGAAAACCTAAAAAAACTTTTGGGAAATTAAACCCAAAAAATCAAAGTAAAATATGTAGTATCAAAAAATTCAACCCTCGCAAATTCCTCACCTTTACAGGCAGCAGGCGGTAATGGGGTCTATGGTTTTTTTTTATATTATGGACCAAAACTGGCATAAAATCAATGCTATGATAGAAGAAACCCCCTGATTTGACCGCAAATGCCAAGAAATTTGCTGCTTGATCAGGTTATAATCCCAAATTCTTCTGACTTGGAAAAACGATTAATCTTTATGCAAAAAGAGAAGAATATCCCTAGATCTACAATCGGGTCACCCCTGCTCGCGCGACCCGAGTTTCTAATATGCATTCTACTGGCCTTTATGATTTGGGGGACCGGGATTTGCCTTGCAAACCCATCCATCCAAAAATCCGATTCCTGGAAAAATCTGGAACCCGGGTTGGATATTGGAATTTTTGCCGCTCCGAAAAAATCCATTGTAGGAGACTCGTTGATAAGGGTATTGAGGGCTGACACTGATTTTTTTGCCTTAAAACTGCTAAATTCCTCGTCCTCAAAAAACAAAAAACGGTATTCCGTAAAAAAATGGGTCAACCAAAATTCCCTGATTGCCGGAATTAATGCCAGTATGTTTCAAAAAAACCGGGTTTCCAGTGTTTCATATATGAAAACAGGAAAACATATCAACAGCACCTGGTTGTCTAAGGACAAAACGATTCTCGCATTTGATCCGATTGATCCCAAAAGCCCGGCAGTAAGAATAATTGATCGGGAGTGTGAAGATTTCAAGACACTTCGAAAGCAATACGAATCCCTGATCCAAAGTATTCGTATGGTTTCGTGCAAAGGGAAGAATGTATGGAGCCCGCAAAAAAGGATGTGGAGTACGGCTGCGGTCGGGGTCGATAATAAAGGCAGGGTCCTGTTTATTCATGTCCGTTCCCCCTATTCCACTCACGAACTCATCAATATGCTTCTGCAACTTCCTATAAATTTAAAACGTGCCATGTATGTTGAAGGAGGGGCAGATGCGCAGTTATATATCAATACCGGAAAGAAGGAATATGATTTCATCGGAAGTTATTCCTCCGGTTCGCGGGAACACGACGAAAATACATTTTCCAAACCCATACCCAATGTTTTGGGACTTGTTAGAATCAAGAAGTAACAGGAACAGATATTGCCAAAAGCCAAAACAAATAATATTCGTTGCCGCCCGCGTTTTAGGATCATGTCCGGGGATTTAATTGCCCTGGGCCCGGGAAAGGTCGACTTGCTGGAATCCATTGAAGAGGTCGGTTCCATTTCAGAGGCAGCAAGACGAAGTAAAATCAGCTACCGGCGTGCGTGGGATATGGTCAACGTCATGAACCAATGTTTTAATAAACCTCTTGTGGAAAGTACAAAAGGAGGCAAGGGAGGCGGCGGAGCCACTTTGAGTCAATTAGGGAAAAAGGTGATAAAAATCTACCGGGATATGGAAAAAAAAGCCAGCCAGGCCACACAGGAAGATTGGAAATCCCTACAAAAACATCTGAAGTAATCCTCTAGCGAGGAGGGCAATAGGTCAGAATATTAGGGTCTATCTAACCTGATTGAATCCGTCTGCAATCGGCCATAAGCGGACACTGTAAATTAAAATCTTTTTCAAAGCTTATCTAATTTCAAGTTGCTCTAATATCTTTAATATTCCTTCATCATCGAACTCATCTGCCAGCCTCTTTAAATGGTCTGACAACTTTTTACCATCAGGTTCGATTGCCTCAATCTGTGAGAGGTACTGTTCTAGCTCCATTAACATTCCACTATTTACGTCCTCTCTCATGGAATCTACAAGCGATTTTGGAAGTTTTATCTTTGTCAAATCCAGTTCACTTTGCCCCTCGATTTCTTCAGGTTCCAGTTGTTTCACAACACTGAGAATAGCATCCAGATGATTCCAGAAATCTTCCCATAATTTTTTATCTATATTCTCGTTGCCATTACGAAGTTCCTCTTCTAAAGGCTGTGAAACTTCAGCCAATCCATTTGCCCCTATTGTTGATGAAACCCCTTTTACAGTATGTACTAATCTCTCTGCTAACTTTAAATCTCCATCCTCAAGGGTCTTTTCAATTTCTTGCTTTTTATTTTTATTGTTTTTATAGAAATCACCGAGCAATTTTTGATATAGCTTTTTATTTCCGTTTACCCGCATCAATCCGGCATCAGCATCTATGCCGGGAAGCTCAGGCAAGGTATTAGCTTCTGAGTCAGGCTGAGACTTATCTTTGTCTGGAATAGCAGATTCTCCACCAAGCCCTTCTCTTACAGTTATCCATTTAATGAGAGCTTTAAATAACTCATTGGGATCAATAGGTTTAGCAACATGGTCGTTCATTCCCGCATCGATACATTTCTCTCGGTCACCCTGCATTGCATTGGCAGTCATGGCAATAATTGGAAGGGTGGCATAGCGGCTATCTTCCCTTATGGCCCGAGATGCCTCATACCCATCCATTACTGGCATTTGAATATCCATTAACACGCAATCGAACTCTGATTGAACAACTTTTTCAACAGCTTCTTTGCCATTATTGGCAATCGTTACATAAAACCCCGCTTGCTCCAGAATTTCATTACCAACCTCCTGATTAATTTCATTGTCATCAACCAGTAAAACTTTTGCGTTTTTAATTTTCTCTAAGCCTTCAACGCCCTGATCAGCCTTTACTGTCTGCCCAAACAATTCTTTTTCGACTTTTTCTCCAAACGTTTCTGCAAGGGTTTCAAACAATAGGGATGGGTTCATAGGTTTAACCATAAACCCATCAAGATTTGCCTCTTCGGCTTCACGAGCAACCTCCTCTCTGCCATATGCCGTTAACATGATTATTTTGGGTTTATGTTTAATTTTTGGATGCTTTTTGATGATCTCAGCCGTTCTGATTCCATTCATCTCAGGCATTTGCCAGTCCATAATTATGAGATCGAATGGCTTTTTGGCATCAGCCTCCTCCACCTTTGAAATCCCGTCTGCCCCGGATGAAGCCTGTTCAACTTCAATGGAAAAGGATTGCAGAGCATCTTCTAATATTTCTCGGGCCGACTCGTTGTCATCAACAATCAAAGCTTTCTTTCCTTTTAAATCGTCGGAGGTTACCAGCCGTTTTTTCTTGGGGTCAGCACTTACTCCAAATTTTGCTGTAAAAATAAAACTACTTCCTTTACCCGGTTCACTTTCAACCCAGATTTTCCCATCCATCATTTCAACAAGCTTTTTGCTTATAGTTAATCCCAGTCCTGTTCCACCAAATTGCCTTGTAGTTGAAGAGTCTGCCTGGCTGAAAGATTGAAATAACTTTCCAATTTGTTTTTCAGTCAGTCCAATTCCTGTATCCTTAACCGAAAATTCTAGTTCTATTTTTTCATTTTCCTCTTTGAGACACCTGATTTTTACGATGATCTCTCCATGTTCCGTAAATTTAACCGCATTATTCGTTAAGTTTGTTAGAACTTGCCCTAAACGAAGTGGGTCGCCTATAAGAGAATAAGGCACGTCTTTACCAACCGAAAATAAGACTTCCAGCCCTTTATCCTGTGCTTTCAAAGTGACGAGAGTTGAAAGGCTGTCCAATACTTCGTCCAACTGAAAGTCGATAGCCTCCATATCCAGCTTGCCTGCTTCAATCTTTGAAAAATCAAGTATGTCATTGATTAAACCTAACAATGCATTCGCTGAAATTTGAATTTTATTGATATAGTTTTGTTGCTTCGAGTCCAATACAGTTTTCGTAGCCAGATGACTCATGCCTATGATTGCATTCATAGGTGTTCTTATTTCATGACTCATGTTTGCAAGGAAATCACTTTTTGCCTTTGTTGCATTTTCAGCTTTTTGCTGTGCCAACATTAACTCTCTTTGATCTTTTTTTCTCTGAGTAACATCATGAATCATGCCAACAAAAAATTGAGCGTCTTTGCGTTTAATAACACTTAACCCCAACTCAATATCTAAGACAGAACCATCCTTTTTTAGGCAAGGCACTTCAACTATCGTCCCAATTAATCTTGCCTCACCAGTCTTCAAATATCTTTCAAAACCCTGATTATGTTTTTCAATATGGGATTCTGGTATCAGAAGGGTTATGTTTTTGCCAACTACTTCCTGGGCTCTATAACCAAGTAGTTTCTCGCAAGCGGAATTGAATGATTGGATTGTCCCTGATTCGTCAATTAAAATAATTCCATCCATTGAATTTTCTGTGACTGAACGAATCATTTCTTCACTAGCCCGCAACTGTTCTTCTGCAAGGGCACGACTTTTGATTACAAGAGTAATGGTGAATGCAGCCGGAAATAGAAATGCAAGGATGACAAAATATATTTCGTTAGAAAGGTGAGACATGATCTGTACTGCATCAGGCGACATGCCGGCTTTCTTGACAAAATAGATAGCCCACAACAGAAATCCAGTAAGGGAGGAAAGCGTAAAAAATACCATGGTGAAACTTATTATTTGTTCCACAAGGTTTTTGGGCAATCCTACTGATCTTTCACAGTAAAAGTGGACACAAAGAAAGTGATACATATAATCATTTT
>JAYNIA010000031.1:0-30869 GCA_038108555.1 Nitrospinota bacterium
GCGTTGTTTTCGGAGAATATTGACGAAGGGGTTTATGACAACCTGATTGAATCGGTTCACCAGAATTTCAAACCTCTTTATAAATATTTTGATTTGAGGAAGAAACTGTTAAACCTCGATGAATTGCATGTCTACGATTGCAGTGTTCCTCTGGTCAAAAATATTAAATGGCATATGCCTTATGAAGAAGCCGTTGAAAAAATTAAAACTGCATTGAAGCCATTAGGGGATGAGTATGTTGAGTTAATGGGTAATGGGCTATTGCAGGACCGCTGGACGGACCGTTATGAAAATAAAGGGAAGAGAAGCGGTGCTTATTCATCCGGCTGTTACGACTCAAATCCTTTTATTCTCATGAACTACACTGAAGATAATATTAACAGTGTGTACACCCTGGCTCATGAAGCGGGTCATTCCATGCATTCCCTATTCTCAAGAAAAAACCAGCCCTACTTATATTCCGATTACACGATTTTTGTTGCCGAAGTGGCATCGACTTTTAATGAATCTTTGCTGACAAGGTTTTTTCTTTCCCAGGAAATTGAGCGGGAAATGCGTATTTACCTGCTTTGCCGTGAAATTGATAATTTCCGTGGTACTTTGTACCGGCAAACTATGTTTGCAGAATTCGAGCATAAAGTGTATAAGGCGGCAGAGGAAAACCAGCCTCTCACCATCGAAACCTTTCAGGAAATTTATAAAAGTTTGCTGGAACTCTATTTCGGTCCGGGTCTGGTTTTGGATGATTGTCTCTCCCTGGAGTGTTTCAGGATTCCCCATTTTTACTTCAGCTTTTATGTTTATAAATACGCAACGGGAATTTCTGCAGCTTATGCGTTGGCGGAACGGGTACTTTCGGGAGGCGAAAAAGAATTAAATGACTACCTTGATTTTCTTAAATCCGGTGGGTCTAAATATCCCATCGATTTATTAAAAGGTGCCGGTGTAGATATGAACTCCCCCGAACCTGTAAATACGGCCCTTTCAAAATTTTCAGCATTGGTGGATGAGCTGGAAAGCTTGACTCTGAATTAAAAATTAGGAACTATAAAAGAAGGAAGTATTTAAAATGCATAACATCCCGCATATACCCCCAATCTTATATAAAGGAAAACCGTTTTGAGAAAAACAGGACAACCACAAAAAAACGGCGGAAATAGGCAGAGACGGAATTCCGGCAACCGTCAGGAAAATTCTTCCCACAAAAAACAAAATCAAAATTCAGGAAACTCAGCTTCGGGCAACTCAAGAAATTCGGGTTCCAGGAAAAAAGCCCTCCATCCCTGGGTGGCTTCCAATCAGGCTTCCTCACAAGCACTGACTTCCCATATTTCGATGGTCAACAAAAACCAGTCGGGAGGAAATGGGAACAATCGAAATAAACCGCAGGGACAAAAAAGGAGGAATCCATCCAGACAGCAAAGGGAAAATGGAAATAATGGTGGATCACGACCCAAAAACCATTTTGACCGGAAGCATAACGACAATCGGAAACCTTCCAATGCAAACCAACCTGCCGAAACTCGCTCAGGCGCGACCAATAAATTAGTGGGTGATCTGGATGCGTTTACATTATTTTGTGCTTACCATTTGGGAATCGGTCCCAACAAGGAATACAAACCCTCTAACATAAACGAAATTGCGAGGCGCTTCGGTCAGGATCAGGGCGTCGTGAAGCAGGCATTGAAAGAGTGTAATATGGACTCCGCATCCCTTCTGGATAAGGATTTCGATATGGCTCTTGCGCAACTGGACATCCAGGTGGCTCCTGAGGGAATAGATAAAATGGAGCTGGCCAAATCCATCTACGAAGATTTTTTAGAAGCCCCCAGTGTTAAACGGGATTGGAAAAAAATAATCGAAGAAGACCGAAAAGAAAATCGAAAAGTTTTTGGTTAATCCTGGCTGCTGCAAAATTCCAGTGTCAAGGTTTTGAAGATTCCGTTTCCAACCGTTGAGACCGGTCATTGGTCAAAACACTTCCCGTAGGGACCCGTCGAAAGTTTAATCCTTTTTGGATAATTTGATCCTGAATTCTCTGTGCTCTCCCATTTGAGCATTTCAAATCGTTCATCAAAATTGAAAAGGCGAATAGCTCCCCTTCTTTCGATTCAAAAAACCCAGATAAGGAACTGACAAAATTCAAAGTTCCTGTTTTGACTCTTGCCCGGCTGGAGGTTTCAACTCTTCTCATTCGGTTTTTTACATTTCCATCCACCCCCATGACACCCAGAGCAGAAACAAACTCGGGATAAATGCTTAAGTCATTTTTTACATTCCTTAAAATATCTACCAGAATTGAAGGCGAAAGCCGGTTTTGCCGGGAAAGGCCAGACCCATCAAAAATCCGGTATTGGTCGGGTTGATACCCCAGTTGTTTCAAATACTCTTCAAAAACCTGAAGTCCTTTTTTTGTCGAACCGGGTGGCTCAAAAAATTCGGCACCAACCGTTTTCAAAATTTGTTCTGCGACAAAATTATTGCTGAATTTATTCAGTCCACGCAGGGCCAGCGCAAGAGGTTCGCTTTCGTGGTTATAAAGTTTCACAGCATTTCCAGGGACAAATCCTTTCTGCAGCTTTCCACCAAATTTGATTCCTGAAAGTTTGATATAGGATTTAAAGACGCTGAGTGCGTAATGGGTGGGATCCGTGATATTTAAAAAATATTGTGCGCGAGGTCGGCCCAGATTGATTCCACCGGAAATCGTTATCAGGTCATGGTCTTCTTTATCTATTCTGTTTACAATTAGCCGATTGCGTCTCCCTGGTTTTAGGGTTCGGGCATTATTTTCCAGTTTGATGTAATCGGTGTCCGGCTCAATGACTATTTTGGGTCTGTTGCCTATTTTTTTCCCCGGACTCACATAGACTTTTACGGTATTAAAGTTAAAAGATAGTGCCCCCAGGGGTGCTTCGTAGGCCTGCGCTCCGGGATTTTTTATCCAGGTTTTTACGCGTTTCTTTTTATCAAAGAAAGAATCATCGCCAATAATATTCCCGGTGATTTTTTTTATAGGAAGATTCTTTAATTCATTTACCAATAACCATAATTGTTCGGTAACCAGTTTGGGGTCACCGGAACCTTTTATATATAGATTTCCTTTAAGAACTTCGTTTTCCAGAACGCCATCTGTATAAATTTCTGTGTGAAACCTGAAATTAGAACCAAGATATTTTAAGGCGGTTGCCGTGGTGATGATTTTTGCATTGGAGGCGGGAATGAATAACTGATTGCTGCGAACTTCATACAAAGTTTCTCCCCGGTCCAGCGAATAGATTTTTATGCCGTAATTATTTTTTCGGAGACAGGAGTTTTCAAGTATGCCCTTGACAGACTTTCGGAAGGAACTTACGCCTACTTCATCAACCTGAGCAAAAGAAAGGGTTGGTATTATAAAAAGCAGGCTGGTTAGAAGGTAGAATAAGGGTTGGGTGATGGAAACATGTTTAGTCATTGTTGAAAATTTTACTCTGTAAAAATAAAATTTACAATTGACAATTGAGTCGGGATTAGGGAATCTATGTTCCAGTCCCACTTCCCTTTATTAATTAAGGAATCCCGCCATGATCAAATTTACACATATTAAATACGGTGTGCTTGTTGCAATTATTGCCATTCTTTATGGAGGATTGATGGGGTTATCCTTTGGCTGTTGTGAAGAAAGTATTAAAAGGACTTTGAACAGCAGCGCGTAAGAGGCATTGGCAACAAAGTACAATGGTGATCAAGTCAAAGCGGATAAAATTGTTAAAAAATCCTGGGTCTATATGAAACGGGCTCATTTGCATTCGCAGACCATGGGCGTCATCAGCATTGCATTTTCTTTTCTGGTCGCATGGCTTGCATACCCGGCAAAAGCCCAACTGGCAATTTCCCTGTTTAGTGGGTTTGGGTCCCTGGGTTACGGATTGTTTTGGATGTTTTCCGGTTTCATGGCTCCGGGAATGGGGTCTACAGGTGCCGCAAAAGAATCTGTCGGTTTGATTGCCCAGGCATCCGGGGGCGCTTTCTTTATTTCAGGTTTATTATTATTTGGCATTCTTATTTACAGGATGTTTGTGGTCAAAAACATAACAGAAAATAATTAATACTATGAATTATGATTTGATAGGAATTGGTAACGCCCTGGTTGATATCGAAGTTCAGGTCGATGACGCCTTCATAGAAAAAGTTTTTGTGACCAAAGGCGGAATGACTTTATCTTCGGTTGAAGATCAAACTAATATTCTGAATTCTCTGGATTCCAAACCCAAGAAAATTTCTTCGGGAGGTTCTGCTGCAAATACCATCCATGGAGCCAGTGTTTTGGGCGCAAAATCCTATTACCTGGGTCGCGTTGCCAATGATGCCTATGGAAAACATTATACGGATGATATGAAAACATGTGGTGTGGGATTTAGTGGTCCCGGAGCCGATGACGAGGGGACGGGAACCTGTGTCATTCTTATTACTCCAGATACCGAAAGAACGATGTTGACTCACCTTGGGGTTTCCTCTTCCCTGCATCCTGAAAATGTGGATGAAACCATCGTCAGAAATGCAAAGGGTGTTTATGTGGAAGGTTATTTATGGACCGGGGATGAAACCCGTAAAGCGGGGTTGCACATGGCAGAAATTGCGAAGAAGGAAGGAATCCCTGTTTCTTTCACGTTGAGTGACGCATTTGTGGTCAACTCCTATAAGGAGAGCCTCGTGGATTTTATTCAATGGAATGTGGATATTCTTTTTTGCAACGAAGTTGAAGCGCAGGCAATGACCGGGGAAGCGGATTCCATTTCAGCTTTTAAAAAATTACAGGCAATGGTGGATACGGTTTTTCTAACACTCGGATCAAAAGGCTCTCTTGCCGGGAAGGACGGTCAGGAACCGGTACAGGTTAAAACCTTTCCTGTTACAGCAGTAGATACCACAGGTGCGGGCGACCTTTTTGCTGCAGGTGCCCTTTATGGGATATTGAAAGACTACTCCCTGGAAGAGTCTGCAATCATGGGTTCCTATTGTGCCGCCCAGGTGGTTTCCCATATGGGGGGACGGCTTCCGGTTCACTCCCATACAGATGCTGAAAAAATTCTATCGGAATATAAAAAACTCTACTCCAATGGAGGAGCATAATGAAAAAGATTCCTTTTTTCCTGTTAGCGGTTTTATTGTTTCCGGTTTGGCTTGGTTGTGCGTCAGTGGGTAAGGATTTTGATAGCGAAAAAGTCAAAGATATAAAAAATAATGTGACAACACAGCTGGAAATTGTCGACTGGTTTGGCGTGCCTTTCAAGGAAGGTCATGAAAATGGATACGTTATGTGGACGTATCAACTGGACAAATGGAAAGCTGTGGGTGAAATGGAGTCGAAAGGACTGGTGATTCTTTTCGATGACAAAAATATTGTCAAAGCCTATCGCTACGAATCCAACTACTAACTCCTCGGCGGATGGCCAACTAATCAGCGCACCGTCGTTGGTGATGGGGCAACGCCCGGTGGAAAAATGGGGAAATTTTCTTGGGTCGAATAAATTCTATGTTCTCTAAAGTGAAATTTTTCCAGTTGCCTCCGGCGGCAAGCCGGTAAAATGCGAAGCATTTCTCTCATTGTCTACGACTTCGATGGAACCCTGGTAGACACTCTTTTCGATATCGCCGATTCGGTTAACCTTGTCTTGAAGGATCTTAATCTACCCCAATTGCCACGGGAAACTATTCGTAAATATGTAGGCAAGGGCGTTGAAAATTTGATGAAGCAAACACTGGCAGGGTCTACTTTCACAGATATCCCGCAAGCGGTATCCCTTTTCAAAAAACATTACTCGCAAAACCTGGTCCACCACACCGACTTTTATCCGCACGGCAGGGAGATACTGAAACATTTTAATAATAAAAAGCAGGCCATCTGTTCTAACAAGCCCGAAGGATTTGTGAAGCAGATTCTGGAGTCCCTGAATGGATTGAATTATTTCGATGCCATCATTGGTGGCGACACGGTGAGTACAAAAAAGCCCGATCCGGAAGGATTAAATTCGATAATGCAGCAACTTAATGTTTCGGCCGAAGAGACTGTACTCATTGGCGACAGTCCGGTGGATATCGAAACCGGGAAGAGGGCCGGGGTTTACACCTGTGTGGTCAATTTTGGTCTGGGGTTCCCCGATGAAATCGCCGCCGCCGGTCCTGACTGCTCTATTGATTGCCTTTCTGAACTGAAAGATGTTTTCTGCTAAAAGAACTATTTCAAGGATTTAGGTTGAAAACCATATTATCCCTCCTGGCGGTAGCTAGTTGACTTTAGGGCAGCTTGTTCCTAAAATGCCCCCTTCCTATGGAACCCAAAGACATTAAAAACATTTATCTTATAGCGATCTGTGGCACGGGCATGGCAGCCCTGGCGGGGTTACTCAAAAAATCCGGTTATCGTGTGACCGGGTCGGATGCCAACATCTATCCCCCGATGAGCACGTTGCTCAACGATGCGGGTATCGAAATTTTTCCCAGATATAAAAAGGAAAACATTTCCAAAGATATCGATCTGGTCATTGTAGGAAACGCGGTTTCCAAAACCAATGAAGAAGTGCAGGCGGTTTTGGATGCGGGGATTTCCTATACCTCTTTTCCTGCTGCTTTGTCCCAATTTTTTCTGGAAGGAAGAAAATCCCTGGTTGTTACAGGGACCCATGGCAAGACGACCACGACCTCTTTATTAAGTTGGGTTTTGGAATCCTCAGGCAAGAAGCCGGGGTTCATGGTCGGAGGCTGGTTGAAAAATTTTGATACTAATCATCAGGTTCCAAAGGGAGAGTTTTTTGTGACGGAAGGGGATGAATATGACAGCGCTTTTTTTGATAAAGGCCCCAAGTTCCTCCATTACCGTCCCGATGCTTCTATCCTTACGGGCATTGAATTTGATCACGCGGATATTTTCAACGACCTGGATCAAATCAAAAAAGTTTTCAGAGAGTATATCTCGTTAATTAAACCCGAAGGGGTCATCCTGATTAGATATGGTGACAAAAATATACAGGATGTAATCGATTCGGCCTCCTGCAAAGTGGAAACTTATGGATTCGAGGAAGGGGCTGATTGGCGTGTTGAAAGTTATCGATTTGAAAACGGATGCGGCCATTTTTCATTGTCCTATAAAAACCAACCTCAGGGTGATTTCCAATTGGCCATGATGGGTCGCCACAATGTGGAAAATGCGGCAGCGGTTGCAGGACTTTGTTTCAATCAGGGCTTGACAGCAGATGAAATTAATAAAGGGTTCCAAACTTTTAAGGGAATCAAACGTCGGCAAGAAATTGTGGGTGAGAATAAAGGTGTCACTGTTATTGACGATTTTGCTCATCATCCCACAGCCATTGATTTAACTATCGATGCAGTGAAAAAGGCTTTTCCCGATCAGCGGATTTGGGCGGTTTTTGAGCCCCGGTCTGCCACTTCACGCAGGAAGGTGTTTGAAGAATCCTTTCCAAAAAGTTTTTTAAAAGCCGACCGGGTGGTATTTGCCGGACTGTTTGCCCCTGAAAAAATAAAGCCGGAAGAGCGTCTGGATGCAGAAGGGGTGGTGGCATCTATTAGGGATTTGGGAGGAATAGCTGACTATATTCCGCAAGTAGATGATATAGTAGAACATATAGTAAAAAACTCTAATGCAGGTGATGTGATTCTGGTCATGTCTTCGGGAGGCTTCGGAGGCATTCACCAAAAAATACTCGAAAGCTTATAGGGTTGGATCTTAATGATCTGCCCGGGTGCGCAATGGATAAAAAATATTTTGGACAAATAAAACTGGGATTGATTCAAAGGGGCCTGACCATCCCCAACCTTTTGCTGGGACTCCCTGAAGTGTCAAGAGGGCTTACTACGGCAGAGCCGGGGGAAGAGATCACCATTGCGTTGGCTGAAGACTTTATTGTCAAGACAACTTTGAATGCTCCGGATACCGATGGCCCAAAACTCATTTCCCACCAGGACCGGTTGCGGTTGTATATGGAAGAAGGGGAAACGGATGTGAATATCATTCCTGTCCCTGAATTTCTAAAACAACAATTGAAGCGGCGAACTCCGGTTTCAGAAAATATTTGTCTCGATGGTTATTGTTTCAATGTTTTTCTTCGCGCTATTGGAAAGGGAAAAAAATTGAGCATGCCCATCGAAGCTATTTTGTCGGTTATCCAGGCAGCCTTTGAGGAAGGGTCGGCGGATCTCGTCCAGTTGAATATGGATTACAGCAATGATGATGACCGTGGATTCCAAAGACTGGCTCCCCTGGTAAAAGAGATTAAAAAACGTTTCAATACTTTTGTCGCATTAAAAGGATTTCCACCCTTGGACAAAAGCAGCATCGATCATGTATATGCTTCAGGATTCGATATCGTTAATTTCCCCCTCGGAGGATTTTACGGAACCTCAAAATCCAAAAAAATAATGGGTGTGGAAAAAATTTATGAAGCATTGGAATACGCTTCGAGTGTTTTTTCTCCAGGTACGATCTGGACGGATCTGATCGTGGGTCAGGATTCGCAGGAAATGTTTAAAGAAGGTATTGACCGTTTGACCGATTCTGGAATCATCCCGCTGATTCTGTTGCAGCGGGAAAGTAAAAACGAAAATCCCAGTTACGAAAACCTGGTAGAGCTGGCGGAGAGAATGGACCAGGCCGTGCAACGAAATGGCCTTCCCCTAAAATGGTTGTACCCTGCCTGCCGATTTTTAAGTCCCCTTGACACCCGGTTTTTTACCGAAGATCCCTTAAAGGCGAGGCTGGCGGTGACACCTGTTTACCGTTCGGGGTTGGGTAAAAGAACCTCTGCAGGGTTTGCCGCCATCAGAAGAAAACTTCGTATTCGCAATGTAAGCGACTCTTTTGAATCTGCCGGTCTTTAGTCCCAAATACATTGAAATGATTGTTGCTTCCAGACGACCAAGGATGGAGTGTAATTTTCTCTGGTGCTGTGAAATGCCCTTTGTTAGGCTGTAACTATGGACGATAAAGTAAAAACTCAAACCAAATTTCCGGAAGTTCCTCTAAAAGAATTGGAAACTTTATGGCTTCAGGTGGGAGGTACGCTTTGTAATTTGGAATGCACCCATTGCTTTATAAGTTGCAGCCCAAAAAATGAAACCATTGCCATGATGACATTGGCACAGGTGAAAGATAGATTGCAGGAATCCCGAGAGCTGGGAGTTAAAGATTATTATATTACTGGTGGAGAAGTTTTTATCAATCCGGAAATTTTTGAAATTCTGGAAGCGATATTGAGTTATGGACCGTTGGATGTGCTGACCAATGGAACACAGATCACTACAGAAAAGGCAAACAGGTTAAGGGAAATTCAAAACACTTCAGACCATCCTCTTCGATTCCGTGTCAGTATGGAGCATTTTGACGAAGCCAGGAATGATGAGATCCGTGGAAAAAATGCCTATCGAAAAGCCATCTCCGGAATAGGGTGCCTTGCGAATGTGGGGTTCACTCCCATTCTCACAGTGACCAGAACCTGGGAGGAAGAGTTGGACGCTGAAATGGAAGCAAAGTTTATAGAGTTTCTCGGGAAAAACGGTGTCCAGCAACCGCAAATAAAAATACTTCCTGGATTTTTGCTGGGTCAGTTAGCTGAAAACGAAAGAAACTATTCACAAGATGAATTTGTTACGGAAAAATGTTTCGAGAATTTTGATATCACGCAACTGCAATGCGCGTCATCCAGAATGGCTACAGGGGATGGAGTTTATGTCTGTCCGATCTTAGTGGACAACCCTGCCGCCCGAATGGGAGATGCGATTGGACAAACCCTTCGTCCTTTTCCTTTGGCGCATTCGGCCTGTTACACTTGCCGGGTGACCGGTATGACCTGCAAATCCACCCCTTAAAATTAAAGGTAACGTATGCCGCTACTACATTCCATGATGGTTCCTTTGGGTACCCCTGCGATTGATTTTAATTTGCCGGGGATTGATGGTGAAGAGTATTCCCTCTCCAGTTTTTCTGAAGACTCGGTACTGGTAATCATTTTTATGTGTAATCATTGCCCTTATGTCAAGGCAGTGATTCAAAGATTGATCGATCTTCAGAATGAAGTTTCGGGTCAGGGAGTTCGGCTAGTAGGCATCAATTGCAATGACGCAGAAAAATATCCCGATGACTCTTTTGAAAATATGAAAAGTGAGGCCGAGAAATGGGGGCTGAATTTCCCCTATCTGTTTGACGAGTCGCAGGAGATAGCGAGAAGGTACGATGCGGTCTGCACCCCTGATATTTATGTGTATGGAAAGGAAAGGAAACTGCTCTATCGGGGAAGGATTGATGATAACTGGGAAAAACCCGAGCAGGTAACTCAAAGAGATTTGAAAGAAGCCATTGACTGTATTGTTACAGCTAAAAAAGTTCCGGAGGAACAAATTCCTTCAATGGGATGCTCCATAAAATGGAAAGTGTCATAACCCATGGAATCGTTTAAAAAATGGTTGTTCATAATTGCAGCGATTATTTTTGTTGGCTCAATGTTTGCCGACAAAATCTTCTTCTTTTATATTGATTGGTTGTGGTTTGAAAACCACGGCATAGCCTCGGTGCTCTGGACCGTTTTGATTTCGCAGTTTGGCCTGGGGTTTTTGGTGGGGGTTCTATTTTTTATTGTCACCTATGGTTTCCTGAGTCAGATTTACCGGAAAACTTCTCATCTCCCTATTCTCTTGTCAGATCAAGTCCGGCGCGAAATTCCTTTGCTGGACCTGTTGGCTGGAAACCTAAAACTGTTGATTGTTGTCGCACCACTGGTGCTTGCATTTATGACGGGCCTGGTTATGGCTCAGCAATGGGAAGTGGTTCTTCAATTTCTCAATGCCTCACCCTTTAATCAACAAGACCCCATATTTGGTAAAGACGTAGGCTTCTATATATTTTCCCTCCCGTTTTGGTTAATGGTTAAAACCTTAATCTGGGAAACCATGATCGTGATTTCTATCGGGGTGGGATTCATTTTCTTTTTCAAACGCTTTGTTTATGTCGGACCCACGGGTGTTGTTCTTTTACCGGAAGCCAGAAGGACCCTTTCAGGGTTGGCCGGTTGTTTTTTTCTTCTCTTTGCCAGTGAGTTTTACCTTAAACGGTATGAGTTGTTGACCCAGGGAAACGAATTGATTTCTGGAATCGGGTTTGCGGATCATTATGGATCAATTCCAATTCTTTATATCCTGATATTTGTGTCTCTGGTGGGAGCAGCATTTTCCTTTTTCGGACTTGTCCGGCCGGGAATGAAAAAAATTGTGCTTTCAGGAGTTGCTTTGGCTCTGGTTTATTTCGTAGGAAATGCTTACCCGAAAATATTGCAAAAATTTGTAGTAGCTCCCAATGAATTGATAAAAGAAGAGCCCTATATAATAAGCACTATTGAAGGAACTTTGAGGGCTTATGGATTAAATAATGCTGAGACTCACGGACTGTCAGGTTCTGAATCGTTAACTGCTGAAAGCATTCTTAATAATCATCCAACCATTGAAAATATCCGCTTGTGGGATCAGGAACCGCTTTTAGACACTCTTGGACAGATTCAGGAGATTCGAACTTATTACCAGTTCGAGTCTGTCGACAATGACCGTTATCATATTAATGGAAAGTACCGCCAGACATTATTGTCCCCGAGGGAATTAAAGTCTTCGAACCTGCCAAACCGAACCTGGATCAATGAACACCTGACTTTCACGCATGGTTATGGGGTTTCTTTAAGCCCGGTAAACCAGGTGAGTCCCGAAGGATTGCCGGTTCTATTTATTAAGGATATCCCTCCCCAATCCAATGTGGATTTGAAAGTAAAGCAACCGGAAATTTATTTTGGCGAACTGGCCAACGATCATGTTTTTGTAAACACCGGGACCAAAGAGTTTGATTATCCCGAAGGTGAAAAAAATGTTTATAAAAACTATGAGGGGGAAGGTGGATTCGCGGTGGGTTCTTTTTTGAAAAAGATAATTCTGGCGGCACGTTTCAAGACATTAAAAATTCTTTTTTCGGATGATATAGAAAACGAAAGTCGGGTTCTGATGTACCGAAATATTAAGGAGCGTGTCGAGAAAGTGGCCCCTTTTCTCAGATTAGACAAAGATCCTTATCTTGTAATATCCGAAGGGCGATTGGTCTGGCTTTATGATGCCTATACGGTGAGCAATCGTTTTCCATACTCGCAGCAAATTCCCACGATTGGAAACTACATACGAAACTCGGTCAAAATTTCTATCGATGCCTATGAAGGATCGATGAATTTTTATATCTCGGATCTCTCTGACCCCATTATTAAAACGTATCAAAATATTTTTCCGGACCTGTTCCGGGATTTATCTGAGATGCCTGAAGATTTGCGAAGCCATATTCGATATCCCTCGGACCTGTTTGCTATCCAGACTTTTGTTTATGCGACCTACCACATGAAGCGTCCCCAGGTTTTTTATAATAAAGAGGACCAGTGGGAAATTCCTAAAATAGATGATCGTATCATGCAACCTTATTACACGATCATGAAGCTTCCTGGAAAGGCAAAGGAAGAATACATTCTTATGGTTCCCTACACTCCACGGGGAAAAAGCAATCTGTCCGCGTGGATGGTAGCGCGTAGCGACGGGGAAAATTATGGCAAGCTTGATGTGTATATGTTCCCGAAGCAAAAACTGGTTTATGGTCCCAGTCAAATTGTGGCGCGCATCAATCAGGATGCTGAAATATCACGGCAGATTTCCTTGTGGGATCAGCGGGGCTCGAGTGTAATTCAGGGCACATTGCTTGTGATACCCATTGAAGAGTCTTTAATTTATGTGAGGCCTTTATATTTAAAGGCGGATGCGGGTAAGATTCCTGAGTTGAAAAGGGTTATTGTCGGATATGAAGACTATATCGCCATGGAGAGAACTTTGGATGAGGCCTTGAAGAAAATTTTTCCGGGTCTTTCCGGTACTTCCCCGGGTATGCCAACCGAATTGCCGAGCGAGGGTTCAGAACCTACTGATGAAAAAGAAGAGGGCAATCTTGTCTTAAGTAAATCCGATTATGACAAGATTCAAAAATTTTATAAAAAGGTTTTAGAGTCGCAGGGAAGACTCGACCGATCTTTAGAAAACTATAAAAAAGAAATTAAAGCGTTGGGGGATGTGTTAAAGGAGACCCCTGTTACCCTGCAACCTGAAAAACCTGAATAGAGTTATTGTGAGAACAGGTCCAGTTGTTGCGTTTCCGCAATTTGGTCGGTGATGGGGACGGGGTAGTTCCCATCGAAACAGGCAGAACAAAACTTGCTTTCCCCGTTTTGTAAAACTTCCAGCATTTTTCCAATGCTCAGATATTGAAGCGAATCTGCGCCCAAGTACTTCCTTGTTTCTTCCAGGGAGTGGGTGTGGGCGATCAATTCCTCTTTGGTAGGAGTGTCAATACCATAAAAACAGGAATAAAGGATAGGCGGAGCAGATATTCTGAGATGCACTTCCTTGGCTCCTGCCTCCAGAAGCATTTTTACAATTTTTCGGCTGGTGGTTCCGCGGACAATGGAATCATCGATGATAGCCAGTCGTTTTCCTGAGATAAGTTTTTTTACCGCATTTAGTTTGAGCTTCACCCCGAAGTTTCGAATTTGCGATTGAGGTTCAATAAAAGTCCGGCCCACATAGTGGTTGCGGATGAGTCCCATTTCAAAAGGAATACCGCTTTCTTCTGAAAACCCCATCGCCGAGACCACTCCCGAATCTGGAACAGGAACGATCAGGTCGACGTCTGCCGGGCTTTCTTGTGCCATAGCGCGTCCCATCGCTTTTCGAGCTGCATAAACATGTTCGCCAAATAAAAAACTGTCGGGTCGCGCAAAATAGATATGTTCGAAAACACAGTGCTTGGTTTCCACTTTTTTGAATGGAAAAAAGGATTGGAGTCCGTTTTCATTAATAAGTACGAGTTCTCCCGGTTCCACCTCGCGGATGAATTCCGCTTCAATCAAATCCATCACACAGGTTTCCGAGGCGATAATGTAGGCATCATCCAGTTTTCCTATGCATAGCGGTCTGAATCCGTGGGGGTCACGGGCAGCAAGCAATTCGGTTTCCGTCATAAGCACCAGCGAATATGCACCGCTTACCTGGCGCAAGGCTTCTGCCGCCCGATCAACAAAGTTTTCGCTTTTTGCCTGCGCCATCAAATGAACAATAACTTCACTGTCGTTGGTTGACTGGAAGATGGCACCTTTGCTTCCCAATTCTTTTCGAATGGCTTCTGCGTTAACCAGATTTCCATTGTGCGCCAGGGCAAGCCGACCTGCTGCATAATTGATCATGCACGGTTGTGCATTTACAAGCTCACTCTTTCCTGCGGTCGAATAACGATTATGACCAATGGCAAGGGGACCCGGAAGTTTGAGCAGTCGTCCCGGGTCAAAAATGTCAGCGACCAAACCCATCCCCAATTCCAGGTGCATGCTGGAATGGGTGCTCGCAACAATTCCAGCACTTTCCTGCCCACGGTGTTGTAGAGCGTAAAGGCCCAGATACACCAGGTTGGCCGCTTCAGGATGGCCGTAGACCCCAACTACTCCACATTCTTCATGCAGTTTGTCCAGCATAGCGCCCTATAGAAGATTTCCAGATATCTTTCAACGATTCAACTTCCTGATTAATATATTCCTTGCCATTCAGGTTGACGGTGAAATGGTCTCCTCCCGTTTTCCCAATCAATAAAAAATCTACTGGATAGGATAAAGCCAGGTCTTCAATTTGGTCCGTTAACTCTTCGGGAAAAGAAATTACGATTCGAGATTGAGATTCGCCGAATAAAAGCGCGTCTCCCCTTAGTGTCGATTCAAGCTCCAGTGTTGCCCCTATTGTTTCTCCTTCAGGAGCCGCAAAACAGGATTCTGTAACGGCGATGGCCAGTCCACCCTCTGAGCAATCATGTGCCGATTGAATGAGTCCTTTTTGTATCAGTTCCCGACAAAACTCCTGGACTTGTTTTTCGTGTTTTCGATCCAGAACCGGAGGTTTGCCTTCCGTTTTATCGAATAGCACATTTAAATATTCGCTTCCCCCCAACTCCTCCATGGTGAAGCCAATCATCCCAATACAATGACCGGATTTTTTAAATCCCTGAGTCATGACTTTGGTCTGATCTTCAATCAGACCGACCACCGCAACGGTGGGTGTTGGATAAATAGCTTCCCCTTTGGTTTCATTATAGAGGCTGACGTTTCCACTGACTACTGGAATGTCAAAATAAAGACAGGCATCTCCCATTCCCTGCACTGCTTGCTCAAATTGCCACATGATTTCCGGTCTTTCTGGATTCCCGAAATTAAGGCAATTTGTTAGGCCGATAGGAGTAGCACCGGAACAGGTTACATTGCGGCAACCCTCGGCAACTGCAATGGCGGCACCTTCGTAGGGGTCCAGATAACAGAATCGGCTATTGCAGTCGACGGAAATGGCTACGGCTTTTTGAGTGTCCTTGATGCGTATAACTGCTGCATCGGAGCCGGGTAACACCAGCGTGTTCAAACGCACCATATGATCATATTGTTCGTAGACCCATTCCTTGCTGGAGATGTTTGGGCTGGCAAGCAATTTCAAAAGGGCTTTGTCGCCTCGAGCGGGTTCCGGTAACTCGGGTAAATTTATCTGATGAACTTTGTCGAGATATTCCGGTCGTTGGATTTCCCGTTTCAGGTCCAAAGCACCATCCACAACGGAGAAGGTAGGCAAATTGACCACTTCCTTGCCTCCAAATTGGATGCGGACTCCGGGTTCATCGATCACTTCCCCAATGATGGCGGCATCGAGTCCCCATTTTTCCAGAATGCCAACGGCTTCTTCTTCGTGACCCGGTTTAATTACAAACAACATTCTTTCCTGGGACTCGGAAAGTAGAATTTCATAGGGAGTCATTCCCTCTTCACGCAATGGAACTTTGGACAGGTCCATATTTACACCAGCTTCGGATCGATGCGCCATCTCAAAAGAGGAGGAGGTGAGCCCGGCAGCTCCCATATCCTGCACACCCACGACCCAGTCGAATTCCATTAACTCCAGACAAGCTTCGATCAATAATTTTTCCGTGAAGGGATCACCCACCTGTACTGTGGGCCTTTTTTCTTCGGTGGTATCATCGAACTCAGAAGAGGCCAGAAGGCTTGCGCCATGAATTCCATCACGCCCGGTTTTAGACCCAACATACAAAATACGGTTTCCCACACCTCCTGCTTTTGCGAGAAAGATTCCATCGGACTTTGCCAGTCCCAGACAAAAAGCATTGACAAGAATATTTCCGTTGTAACAGGGGTCAAAATAAACTTCCCCGCCTACGGTTGGAACCCCGGTGCAATTTCCATAACTGGAAATACCTTCGACCACGCCATTTAGTAAAAATCGCGTGCGCGGATCGTCCAGTTCTCCAAAACGCAGGGAATCCATCAGTGCAATCGGTCGAGCCCCCATCGTAAAAACATCACGCATGATTCCACCGACACCGGTTGCCGCTCCCTGATGCGGTTCAATGAAAGAGGGGTGGTTATGACTCTCAATCTTGAATACCACCGCAAACCCATCGCCGATATCAATGACGCCGGCATTTTCCCCCGGGCCCTGCAAAACATTTGGACCTTCTGTAGGTAATTTTTTTAAAAAAGGTCGAGAGCTTTTGTAACTGCAATGTTCGCTCCACATCACAGAAAAAATCCCAAGTTCGGTAAAGTTGGGTGCCCTTCCCAGTAAATCCAGGATGCGGCGATATTCGTCACCGGTTAATCCGTGGTCTTTTACAAGCTGTGTGGTAATTTCAGGTTCGTTTTGCATTCAGATTCAGCTTTGCGAGATAAGGGAATGAAAAATACTTTGTCCATCTATATTGGGCCATAAAGGATCAGCGCAGCGTTCGGGGTGAGGCATCATTCCCATGACATTTTTTTGTTCATTACAAATGCCTGCAACCGAACCCACCGAGCCGTTGGGATTACTGGATTCGGTGATATCCCCTTTTACATCACAATATCGAAAAAGAATTTGCCCTCTTTCTTCCATATCAGTTAAAGAATGCGGGTCAATATAATAACTGCCCTGATGATGTGCGATGGGGATTTGCAAAACCGAATTCTCACCACATTTACTGGTGAAAGGGGTTGTCGTGTTTTCCACCCGGACGTGCACATTTTTACAAATAAATTTCCGGGTATGATTTTGCATCAAGGCTCCGGGTAAAAGCCCGGACTCGACAAGTATTTGGAAACCATTACAAATCCCCAAAACCTTTCCCCCTTTTTTGGCAAAGGGGATCACCGAGTTCATGATGGGAGAAAAACAGGAAATCGCCCCGGCACGCAGGTAGTCCCCATAGGAAAATCCGCCAGGAAGTACCACTAAATCAAAGGAATCAAGATCGGTGGGGTTTTTATGCCACAACCAATGGGTTTCCTGATTCAGGATGTTTTTGAGGATGTGGTAACAATCGTGATCGCAATTGGATCCGGGAAAAACAACAATTCCACACTTCATTTTTGGCCGATCAATTAGTGGGTTTTATTCAGTGGAGACCAGTTTGAAACGGAAAGATTCGATTACCGTATTTGCAAGGAGCCGCTCACACATTTCCCGCACTCGAATTTCCGCCTCTTCTTCAGAAACAGAGTCGAGTTTTACTTCCAGGTACTTTCCGATATGTACATCAAGCACTTCATCGTACCCCAGGTCGTTCAGTGCATGATGGACGGTTTTCCCCTGTGGATCGAGCACCCCTTCCTTAAATGTTACATGTATTTGGGCAAGCATTTTGCGAACTTTAACACAGAAAAATTTTCAATTCAGCAGGCTTTGTATCAGGAATTTATAAAAACACAAGGGCCATTTTTTGACCGACCTGAAAATTTATGATAAACAATGAGTTAGAAAACCCGGACGGGTTTTTCTTGCCGATATTCTTTTTCTAGAATTATGAAATCCCAAATCACTTTATTCCTTTTTTTTGTTTCCGTGTATTGCCTGACAAGTCAGGGGTCCATTCAATCGAGCGATGGCAAAATCATGTATTTGCTGACCCAGGCAATGGTTGAGGAGCAAAGCCTTAGTTTTTCAGAATCCGTAACCGATTTGGACAGCAAGGAGCCTCAATATTCCAAATATGGTTTGGGAATGAGCGTGCTCGCCATGCCTTTTTATCTATTGGGAAAAGGGCTGTCCGCCGTTTTGGGAATTGAGGAGTCTATGGCCACCCAGTTCACTGTCAGTATGATTAACGCACTCCTCACCGCACTCAGTTGCGTTATGGTTTTCAGTATTTCCCTGAAACGATTGAACTTTCGCTATTCTACCGGATTGTTTCTCTCTTTAGGATTCGGGTTGTCCACGATTGCCTGGTATTACTCGGAAGACTTCATGAGCGAGCCTGCCACTACTCTTTTTCTATTATGCGCAGTTTATTTCGCCACGGATACGGATGAAAGCCGAAAAAAGAAGACTTTATTACTCGCGGGAACCTTTCTTGCCATTGCCATATTCTGCCGCATGGCCTCTTTGTTAGCCGTCCCCGGTTTTGTTATTTACCAGTGGATGGTTTGGAAAAATTCGGGACAGAGAGAAATACGTGAATTCTGGGAGGACATTTTCCGTGCGGCCCTGCCTGTTATTTTAATCATGATGGTTATCATGTCCTACAACTACATCCGCTTCGAAGATGTGTTTGAATCGGGCTATGAAAAGGATGGGTTCGGAGGAAATTTTTTTACAGGTCTTTACGGAATTCTTCTGTCACCCGGGAAGTCTTTGTTCTTATACAATCCATTGACCCTTTTGGGTTGCTTCGCCTTCACCTGGTTTTGGGTTCGGGATAAAAAACTGGTAATACTTTTTGGCTGGCTGGTTATTTCTCATTTATTGATGTTTTCCTTTTGGCATAGCTGGCCGGGGGGAATGGGCTGGGGACCCCGGTTGATGCTCGTGGTGGTTCCGTATCTGATTCTCCCAGTTGGATATTTATGGGAAGAATATGCCAATAAAGCAAAAATACCCCTGGTGGCCGCGTTGTTGCTAGGGATAATGATCCAGATACCCTCATTGATGGTCAACGCTTCCAGGTATTATTACGAAATGAGCCAGAAGTTCGGTCCATCGGGTCATGAGATACTTCTTTTTTCTGCCCGACAATCTCCTTTAATAGGTCAATTCAAACAAGTGGCCATCGTTTTTGAAAAATTGAATGATGATCTACAGATGGAAAAAATGGTTTCTTTTGCCCGGGACAAGAAAAAGTTCCTCGGTGAAGATATAAATGTTGTTTTGGAAAATGGTTTGGCAGTAAATTCCCCCAATTTTTGGTGGTACTATATGCGCTTGTTCGGGTATTCTTTTATTTTCTGGCTGGTTCCGCCCCTACTATTTGCAGGCCTTATGATTGTCAGCGGCTATCAACTAATAAAAGAATTAAAATAGGAAATAACCTAAATAAATTTTAAGGAAGCTATGGAAAACAAATGGAATGATTCATCGGCTCAGGAAGCCATTAAAAAATATGGTGATGTCCATGAAGATATTGCCCTTCGTGTTTATACCTCACGATTGATTGGTGCTGATCCTGCGTTAGTCCTTCATGGGGGAGGGAATACTTCGGTAAAATCTAAAACCAAAAATAAAGTGAATGAAGAAGTCGATGTCCTTTATGTAAAAGGCAGCGGATGGGACCTGGACACCCTGGAACCGCCCGGACTCCCGGGCGTCCTTTTAGACCACTTGATTAAATTAAGGGATCTGGATGCTTTAAGTGACGAAGATATGGTCAACGAACAAAGGACGCATCTTTTAGACGCATCTTCACCCAATCCTTCGGTGGAAACCCTGCTGCACGCTTTTTTGCCGCATAAATTTATCGACCATTCCCATGCCGATGCCAGCCTGATCATTGCCAATCAACCCGACGCGGAAGAACTCTGTCGTAAAATTTATGGCGACACCATTGGAATCGTCCCCTACATTATGCCGGGATTTGCGTTGGCCAAGGCAGCCGCTGAGGTTTATGAAAAAGATAAAAATGTTGAGGGGCTGATGCTCATCAATCATGGCTTGTTCACATTTGGCTCAACAGCAAAAGAAAGTTATGACCGGCATATCAATGCAGTGACAAAAGCAGAAGAATACATTGCTGAAAAACAACCCAAAGCCCTGACCCCGCTGGAAGGTCCAGCAGTTAGTGCAGGGGAAAAAAATATTCTCAATGCCCTGGCTCCCATGCTTCGCGGATTGTATGAACAAAAATCCGGAAAGTCCTGGGTCGTCCATCATCGAAAAGACGAAAAAGCCAAAGCATTTGCCTCAAGCCAGGAATGTGTCACCTGGTCGCAAGTGGGGACTGCCACCCCTGACCATGTCATTCGTACCAAACAAAAACCGTTGTTGTTAAATTTGAAACAATGGCAGGAGGAAGTGGAACTGCGGGAAGAAGTGACTTCGGCGCTGGAAACCTACTACGAAAATTATCACCAGTATTTTAAAACCAATAAAGATGCCAAAGGAGTGGATAAAACCGAACTAGACCCTTTGCCAAGGGTAATTTTGGTCGCAGGCCTGGGCCTGCTTACCATTGGTAAAACGGTGAAGGAAACAAAAATCTCGGCTGATATTTACCAGCACACCATCGATATCATCCATAAATCTTTTTCCGTAGGAGATTACGCTCCATTAAAGTCGGATGACCTGTTTGACATGGAATACTGGTCTTTGGAACAGGCGAAGCTGGGAAAAAGCAAAGCTCCGGCACTTCAAGGAAAGGTGGCCTATATCACTGGAGCGGCCTCGGGGATCGGTCTGGCAACCGCCCGGTTGTTTGCCGAACAGGGGGCAAATCTTTATCTGGTCGACTTGTCCGAAGACAAACTCAACGAAGCAGCAGACGCGATCCGCAAAAAAACCAAGGTGGGTGTTACAGCCCGAGGATTAAATGTAACTGATGAAGATGCGGTCAAAGATTCTTTTGCAGAAGCGGTCTCCACCTATGGAGGCGTTGACTTTTTAATATCCAATGCCGGTAACGCGGTGCAGGGGGCCATTGGTGGCATCGACCTGAAAACACTGCGCGAAAGTTTTGAGTTGAACTTTTTTGCACATCAGGTATTGGCTTCAGAAGCGGTACGTCTTTTTTTAACCCAGCAAACCGGAGGCGTGCTTTTATTCAATGCATCCAAAGCCGCATTCAATCCAGGAAAAGATTTTGGTCCCTACGCATTGCCGAAAGCCGCCATGGTAGCCTTGACCAAACAATACGCTCTCGATTACGGGCAGTATGGAATCCGTTCCAACGCCATCAATGCCGACCGTATTCGTACCGGTTTGTTCTCTGAAGATGTCGTGACAGAACGTGCAGCAGCGCGGGGGCTTTCTGCGGATGATTATTTCAAGTCCAATCTTTTAAAACAGGAAGTTTTCGATACGGATGTGGCTCAAGGGTTTCTCAATCTCGCCCTCGCTGAGAAAACCACCGGAAGTATTCTCACCATTGACGGAGGCAACATTGCCGCAAGCCCCCGCTAGCCGGCGAGGCCGCCGGAGGCAGTCAGGTGTGGGGCAAGTGGGTAAATTCTTTTATAAACCCAAAGCGGCCATTAAACAAATTTATAAAAATAGGTAGTTCAATTTCTTCAACGGGTTTCATAGTTCTGTAAATAAGACTGAGTGATTTCTTAATTCAGTGCGGCCATAAAAATCATCCCAAGTATAAAGCCAAGGGGCAAAGTAGTAACCCAGGCTAGCAGGACCTGATATAAGATTTCGAGGTTGATATTTTTGCTGACAGCCCCAATTCCAAATATAGAACCGCATGAAACATGAGTGGTTGATACGGGTACTCCCAGCCTGCTGGCTCCCAAAACCAGTATTCCTGTAATCAAATTAGCTGTGAATCCTTGCCCGGGATTCATTGTGGTTACTTTTTTGCCCATCGTTTCCGCAATTCCTTTTGAGTGTATAAGCCCACCAATCACCACGGCAGTACCCACAAGGAAAATAGACAAATTCAGGTCGAACCTTGATCCGATCAGCAGGAGCGCCGCTATTTTAGGGGTATCGTTCAACCCTCTTGTGGCACAAACCAATCCACTACTTAGAAAATGCAACACGTCCAGAATTTTCCGGGCGGAAATTCCCGCAATATTTCCTGAATAAGAAGAGCGGCAATAGGCTTCGTTGGCAATGACTGCCTTTGGAAGCGTGAGGGATTCTTGATAGGTGTTTATAAAATCTTCTTTGGTGGCAGTGTGACTTGGAATGGTTGCAAACACTTTTTTTTCGATGCAGATGCATGTTTCCTGTTCAATTTTTAACTGTTTCCTTAATCTTTTAAACAGGGGATAAATCATAAATGCAAGTACGAGTGAAAGTATGGGGCCTGCAATAAGCGGTAAAAAGAAAGCTTTGGAGAGCCGGGACCAGTCAATCCCAGCTTCTGAAGCGATCCATCCCGCCCCGGCCAGCGCTCCAATAAGTGAATGAGTGGTAGAAACCGGGAGTTTCAAAAAAGTGGCGAGCATGACGGTGATGGCTGCTCCCATTCCTACAGCAAGCGGAAAGTTTTTCATCTGGATAACAGGATCGGGAACAAGTCCCTTGCCTTTGAAAACAATGATCAGTTCGCCTGCCATATAGAGCGCCATCAAGCTTCCAAGCGCTGTGGTAAAGGTTGCCCAAATCAGAGCTTTTTTATAGTCGGTTGTGTTACTTCCATACAACGTGGCCACACCTTTGAAATTATCATTCGCTCCATTGGCGTAGGCTAAAAACAATGCGGACAGAAGTATGAAGGCCAAAAAAATGGTTTCCATTCTAAAACCCTTTGCTTACTCTTATTCCCTTATTATGCCCTATAGGTAGATTGAAGGGTAGGTTGTTAGAAGATTGTCGCTTCACCGGCAAAAACCTTACTTCCCGGGTCCTGATTTGAACCTAAAGGAAAGAAAAAAGTAGCCTTTATGTCCGCTATTGGCCGTTTCCAGACAAAGGAGATGTGGTATCAGAACTAATAATCTGTTATCTCTCCGCCGGAAATTCGCCGAGGTTCTTTATTGAATTCCAAAGGATGATCCGTGCCGGGGAGGATCGTGCCGTCCGGGGAGTACGGGCCGATCTTACTCCACGTCCCCGCCTGATGTTCCGAGACGTATTCCATTTTCAGAATGGCCTTTGGATTTTTATAGCCGTATTTGGAAGGCGCGATCAGTCGCAAGGGGTATCCGTGCGCATCTGTCAGCGGTTCCCCGTTCATGGAATGGACCAGAAGGACCCGTTCCTGATTAACCTCTTCCCGTGTAAGATATTCTTTATATTCATCCCCGCAATGAAACAAAATTCCCTTTGCCTCGGGCTGGGGACGAACGATTTGTTCCAATTCACTGACAGGAAACCCCGACCAGGTCGCCCGTGCCGACCAGCATTCGACACATTTCATTCGCGAAGATTGTGAAATGGTGTTGAAGGATTTCAGTTGGTCGAGGGAGAAAGATTGCGGAACGTCACAGAGTCCCGTGATTTTCAGTTTCCACGCCTTGCCGTCGATGCGGCGCATCGGTTTCCAGAAGTTGATGTAGAAATTTTTAAATTTTCCTTCCCGTGTTTTACCGATAAAGTTTGTCCCTTCATAGGTGTGCAGTTCCTCTGCTTTGGATGAACCGCGAAGCAAATTCCAGAAAAAGAGGGCACATGCCCATAAACTTCCTTTTAGAAAAATACGGCGTGTTAATTTTTCTAACGTGCGCATCGAAATCCCAGAAAAGGCAACCTGCTTGACGGGTCAATCAGATTGCAGTCGAAGGTTTTGCTGAATTCGTATTCCAGGTGAAAATTCCAGAGTCCGCCACGTGTCACTTTTTTTCCTTCAGCTTCACTGGCCGTCCACTCCCAGACGGAACCAGCCAGATCCCGCACCCCGTAAGGTGAGCTGTCTTTTTTATTAAGTCCCACCCTGCGTTTGATCAATCCGGAATAGAAGGGATGCGCTTTCTTTTTCGGTCTTTTGTTTCCCCATGGATAAATTCTTGCCTCTTCCCCACGTGCTGCTTTTTCCCATTCCTCTTCCGTAGGCAGACGTTTGCCAAGGTTGGTGCAGTAAGATTGAGCTTCCTGCCAGGTGACGTTTGTCACCGGATGATTGCCGGCATTTTCCCAGAAAGAATGTTCCGGAAATTGTTTGGCAAATTCTGCGTTGGTAACTTCGTAACGGTCTATGGAAAATTCATCCAGATGCATTTTGTGCTGGGATACTGCATAGCGGTCATTATCATCTCCCATCACAAATTCCCCGGAGGGTATTTTTATCATTTCTGATGCAATGGAAAGTTTTGTTGTTAAAGAGAGAAGTAGGAAAAAAGCCAAACTTGAGAGTTTAAACATGCCTTGGATTAAAAATAGGCTTGATAGGCATTGTAAAAATATTTGGAATCGGGAGTGCTTGGATAATGTTTCAAAATGTCGACTTCGTATAAAGTCCTTTGGAGAGTAATTTCGATTGCATATCTTGCTTCACTGGTTCCGGGAATGGAATGATGAAGAGCTTCAGTATAAAAAAGTACCGCGAAACCTGGTTTTTCGCTGTCAAATACTTCTTCTTCAATTTTAACCTTGCCACAAGCGTCATTAAGCGGCTTCAGATAAACCATACATTTGAAATGCCCCGGAGGGTAACCGTCTCGGTGAACTCTGTCCGGGCCACGATATTCACCTTCAGAGTCCTGGATTAGCTCTATGTTAGGTTTGGTTACCCTTGCATTTAAATTAACAACCGTAAAAGGGGATTTTAAATAATCTTTGAATATGGGTTTTAATTTTTTTAAGAAAAAATCGTACTTCCCCTTTTCAATCTCAAAGTAGGTTGTGGTTTTATTCATTTGCTCATATAAATTTTTATCCGGTTTTGGGGGGCCTCTTTTACCTTTAACTTGATGGTCGGGTGACAGTTTATCTTTTTTTGAGGTGTCCAGTATATTTTTCAGTTGATCAATGTCTTCCTGGTCTATATGAAAACCAAAAACGTTTTTTTTATGTTTCCCGTAAACCATTGAAATCATCCAATCGTGAATAATGAAGGATGCATTCCTCCTCCAAATCTCTATTTTCCCCTTTAATTTTTCGGAAAAGTCTTTGAAAGAAGAAATATTCCTGATCTTATTTAAATAGGATGATTTTGGTAATTCGATTTGTTGTTCTTCCGATGCCATTTTCTAATCCACTCCTTGGTGGCTTTACTTTGTTGATGGGAGTAATTTAGTAAGTAAAAAATATGTTGTTCAAAAACAACCTGAAAACATCATTTTTTACTTATTATATTGATGAGCGTTTCATATGAAATATTCCCAAACCCTTGTATTTTTTTCAGGAAGCGATTTAATTTCATCACTTAGGCTTGAAAGGGTTGCTGGTTTCGGCTGCCTTTCAATCTGAATATAATGAAAAACAGCTTTAAATTCAACGGTGAGTCCGGAGATTTACTTTTAGTAGAATTATTAAACTGTTTGTAAAAAAGCTGAAAAAGATAAATTTACTCCCACTCGATAGTGCCGGGGGGTTTGGAGCTGATATCGTAGACCACGCGGTTGACTCCGTGGACCTCGTTGATGATGCGGTTGGAGAACTTTCCGAGCAATTCGTAAGGCAGGTGCGCCCAGTCTGCGGTCATACCATCGGTGCTGGTAACCGCGCGAATGGCAATCACGTTTTCGTAAGTGCGTGAGTCTCCCATAACCCCTACAGTTTTTACCGGAAGCAGAACCGCAAAGGATTGCCACAGGTCGTTGTAGAGTCCTGCTGCTTTGATTTCTTCGAGAATGATTTTGTCGGCAGCACAGAGGATGTCCAATCGTTCACGCGTAATGTTGCCCAGAATTCGTATCGCCAGTCCGGGACCGGGGAAAGGTTGGCGGTTGATGATTTCATCTGAGATGCCCATCTCTTTGCCCAATTCACGGACTTCATCTTTAAACAGTTCGCGAAAGGGTTCCAGCAGTTTCAGGTTCATTTTTTCCGGTAAGCCACCCACGTTATGATGCGACTTGATTACTGCAGAAGGTCCTTTGAAGGAAACCGATTCGATTACATCCGGATAAAGCGTTCCCTGTGCGAGAAACGTGAAGTTGCCCAGACGCTTCGCCTCTTCCTCAAAAACATCGATGAAGGTGTTGCCAATGGACTTGCGTTTTTGTTCCGGATCGGTCACCCCCGTCAGTTTGTTCAGGAACTGGTCGGAAGCATCGATCACATCCAGGTTGATGTGGAAGTTGTCACGAAAGGTTTTTTCCACCTTTTCTCTTTCTCCGGTTCGCAGGAGTCCGTTGTCGACAAAAAGGCAATAAAGATTGTCGCCGATGGCTTTGTGGATCAATACTGCAGCGACTGAAGAATCCACACCGCCGCTGAGTCCACAGATAACTTTTTCGTTGCCGACTTTTTGGCGAATATCATTGATCATGAATTCCACCAGCGATTCCATTTTCCAGTTGGCAGAGCATCCACAAATTTTAAACAGGAAATTCTTTAGAATTTTTTCGCCTTCAGCTGTGTGTACCACTTCAGGGTGAAACTGCAGGCCATAAATTTTTGCGATGGGATTCTCAATCGCGGCCATGGGCGAGTTTCCGGTAAAGGCGATGGACTTAAATTCATTAGGCAGTTTTGAGATTCGGTCTCCGTGACTCATCCAGACGGTGGAATTGTTCCTCACCTCTTCAAATAAATGAGAGAATTCTTTCAACATCAATTCAGCCCGACCAAATTCACGATGGTCTGATGGATTAACCTTTCCCCCAAGCATATGGGTGATCAACTGCATTCCATAGCAAATGCCCAGGACAGGAATTCCCAGTTCAAACAGTTTGGGATCGCATAGGGGAGATCCTGAATCCAGAACACTGGCTGGGCCGCCGGATAGAACAATTCCCTTTGCCTTGAATTCCTTTATTTTTTCCAGCGACAGGGTGCAGGGATGAATTTCACAATACACCTGGCATTCGCGGATTTTGCGGGCGATGTTTTGGGTGTACTGGGACCCAAAATCAAGGATAAGAACTTTCTGTTCGTGCAGTTGGTCAGTCATACTGTGCGGGTAATAAAATGGATCTAGTCAATGTGGTAATTGGGTGCTTCTTTGGTGACGATCACATCGTGGACATGGCTTTCGCGCAGCCCCGAAGAAGTGATCTTAATAAATTTGGCATTTTTTCTTAAATCATCGATGGAAGCGGCACCACAATATCCCATCCCAGCGCGAAGTCCTCCCAGCAGTTGGTGGACGGTGAAGGAAAGGGCCCCCCGGTAGGGAATGCGGGCCTCCACCCCTTCGGGCACCAGTTTGCTTTCGGATAGTTCCAGCTCCTGGAAATAACGGTCGCTGGACCCTTGCGACATGGCGCCGATGGAACCCATGCCGCGGTATTCCTTATAGCTCCTGCCCTGATAGAGAATTTTTTCTCCCGGACTTTCCTCGGTGCCTGCGAAAAGGGACCCGATCATTACGGTGCTGGCACCTGCGGCAATTGCTTTGGTGACATCTCCTGAAAGTTTTATGCCTCCATCTGAAATTACCGGTATGTTTTTCTTTTCAGCAATCTTCACACATTCAGCAACAGCCGATATTTGCGGGACACCCACGCCACTCACAACCCGTGTGGTGCAGATGGAGCCGGGACCGATTCCCACCTTCACCGCATCGACACCTGCATTGATGAGTGCGGTAGTTCCTTCTGCTGTGGCAACATTGCCGCCAATGATTTGTAGTTTCGGGAAAGATTTTTTGATTGCGCGAATCGTGCTCAATACTTTTTCTGAATGACCGTGGGCGCTGTCGATAACCAGTACATCTAGGCCCACACGCACAAGATCATCAATATGTTCTTCCGGATTCTGGCTTACGCCTAAAGCCGCGCCTACCAATAACCGGCCTTTGGAGTCCTTAGCCGCATTGGGAAACTGCCCGGCTTTTTCTATGTCTTTAATCGTGATCAGCCCTTTAAGGTTCCCCTTTTTATCCACCACCAGTAGTTTTTCGATTCGGTTTTCATGAAGGATCTGTTTCGATTTGGAAAGAGGAGTTCCTTCAGGAATGGTGACCAGATCTTCCCGTGTCATCAGGTATTTAATTTTTTTGTTGAGGTTGTTTTCAAATCTTAAGTCCCGGTTGGTCAAAATTCCTACCAGCTTTTTCTTCTGCGTTATGGGAATTCCCGTGATGTTGTACTTTTTCATGACCTGAAGGGCTTCGCTTATTTTCTGCTCCGGCTCCATGGTGATCGGGTCGGGAATCATTGCACTTACCGAACGCTTGACCTTGTCCACCATTTTTCGCTGCCTTTCCGGGGTCAGGTTACGGTGGATGATACCAATGCCTCCTTCCTGGGCGAGGGCGATCGCCAGATTGGTTTCGGTAACCGTATCCATGGGTGCGGCGATCAACGGACAATTTAGTTTGATTTTTCGCGTTAAACGGGTGGAAAGATCCACATTATTGGGCAACACCTTGGAGTAGGCAGGAAGCAACAATACATCATCAAAAGTCAGGTAAGTCGGTACCTTTTGGGGGTCAATCATAGGCTTTTATAAAATATAATAGGTATAAAATGTAAAATCCCAATACTAGCACGGGTTCCCATATTCTTGCATTAGATTTCTAGGGTACCCGTTTTAAAATGTTTCTAAAAGAGTCTGTACCTCAACGATGAAAAAAATACTTTTTAGCCTGATATTGCTGGGCCTTGTCACCTTTCTATATTCTCAGCCATCTTTTAAGGGTGCGGAGAAGCCAATAAAGAAGATTTCCCATCAATCCTTTTTTGAAGGGGAGGGGGAGAGGGAAGATTGGTTGGGTACCTATTACCAGGGAAAAAAAATGGGGTTCACCAAATCAAAAACCCGCTGGAATTCCCAAGGAGTTGTGATGGATTCAACGGTGTTTTTCAAAATCCGCTCAAAGTCGGTAGACCAATCCACCACGATTAAACAAACCACGCGACTTAGCCCCGACTTCAAGTTGTTGGGTTTCTCACTTTTACAGGAAATCTCGGGGCACCGGCAACAAGTTGAAGGGAAGATGGAAGGCAATGAACTTCGTTATCGAACCAAATCGCTGGGTTACGATAAAGAAAAGACACTGAAATTTGAGGATGGGACCGCACCCTCTTCCACATTTCTTATTAATTTGATTTCAGCAGGAATAAAGGTGGGACAACGGGGAAAGATCAAGTTGTTCATGGAGCCTTTGCAGCAGATTGTAGATTTGGAATATGAAGTCCTGAGGGAAGAGTCCTACTCCTATGAAGGGGAGTCAGTAGACACGTTTGTGATTCGGGAAAAATATATTGGCATAGAATCCACCATGTGGGTGGGACACGATGGAATTGTTTACCGTGAATTAACCAATATGGGATTCGAGTCTTTCAAGGAGGAACCCGAGGTTGCACAGAAAATAGATGAAGCCATGACGATCAGCAGTGTCATAACCATGAGTCTGGTGAAACCGAACAAACCTCTGCCGAGTCCTCATAAAACGTATGACCTGATTTATGAAATTCAACCCGTGAGTTCGACCCGAGGTATTCCGGAAGACCATCGGCAAAAAATAATAAGTAATGAATTACTGGGTGATGGGAAAAATATCACGACAATCCGGGTAAAAAGTGAACCAAAAAATCTGGATGACTCCCCTCCAACAAAAGAAGGTCTAAAATTAGACCCAAGGTATTTGGAAGAAACTGCTGAGGTGCAGTCACGTCACAAATTGATCCAGGCTCTGGCCAGGGAATTGTCGGCGGACAGTAAAAGCAAATGGCAATTGGCGAAAGATATTAATTTATGGGTCCACCTGAACCTGAGAAAAGAGATGGTGGATACGGTAACAGCAGTGGATGCGCTGCTTGAAAGGCGCGGGGAGTGTCAATCTCACACCTTTTTGTTTGCCGCTTTGGCTCGGGCTTCGGGCATTCCAACCCGTATAGTCAATGGGTTGGTGTATTCAAAAGAGTACGAAGGGTTTCTTTATCACGCCTGGCCGGAAGTATTTGTGGGAGAATGGAGGGCGATGGACCCCACTTTTGGACAAATTCGAGCCGATGCAACGCATATCAAATTGACCGAAGATTCTGATGAAAGCCCGTTTCGCCTTATGGAATTTGTCGGTAAGATATCCATAAGCTGGTCCCGCCCTTGAAATCAGCCTGCGCAGAAAATATCAAATTTCCATCTTTGTAATCCGTTAAAAATCAAATATTAACAAAGTATTTAAAAATCCTCCTCTTGATTTTCGCTTTTTATTCGTGTAATTTGGAATTATCCTAGGTGCCTGAAACCTTTATGATTTTTGGCCTTGGTCGAAAGTTACGACGGGGTCACAGAATTTCGTTGACAACCCCATATCTTGTATATATTTTGTTTGGCAACACAAAATATGGATATTTTGTGTTTTACCTGATTTTTAATTTCCAAGTTAATAAGGGCCGGGAGAAGTCAAAAATTTATATGCCCCTTATTCAATATAACTAACTAATTTTATTGGCCCTATAGTATTGCGGAGTTTTTATGCGAATTGATCGAAAGTTCACTAGAGAATCCCAGGATCCATTCGAGGGAATTCAATTTGTCGAGCGGGTATCCAAAATCAACAACGCTGACGGTTCTTTGGTTGCTGAGATCAAGAACGTGCTTGTGCCAGACACCTGGTCCCAGGTGGCGGTGGACATCATGGCCCAGAAATATTTCCGTAAAGCCGGTGTTCCTGCTCGATTGAAAAAGAAATTTGAGCCGGGAATGCCCGAATGGCTTTGTCCATCAGTTCCAGATGAAGAAGCTCTCAATCAACTCCCGGTTTCTGCACAATACACACGAGAAGCAACGTCTAAAGAAGTGGT
>JAYNIA010000032.1:0-8765 GCA_038108555.1 Nitrospinota bacterium
TGTCCCGCCCCTTCGATGGTATAAAAAGTTTTGGGTTGGGCGGCAGCATCAAACAGTTTTTTCCCCAGGTCAAAAGGAACAATCTCGTCCCGATCGCCGTGAAGAATGAGTTTGGGAAGTTGGATTTGAGGGACTTTACCAATCGCATCGAGTTTGGAGCGGATGGCCCATCCCAACGGAATCAGGGGGATTATCTTCCGCGACATGTCAGCCGCCGAGGTAAAAGTGGATTCGAGGATCAATCCACGCGCCGATTTATTTATAGCCGTTTGTACGGCGCAGATACCGCCCAGAGAACGTCCAAAAAGGAACAGCGAGTCGACAGTAACGCCGTCAATTTCAAGGACCCGGTCATAGGCGGCCAGGGAATCTGCGTAGATTCCCATTTCATCCGGCTCCCCTTCACTTTTTCCGTATCCACGGTAATCAAAAATGAAGATGTTTATGTTTAAAGGACGCAATCGTTGGATGTTGTCGAGGCGGTGACTCAGGTTCCCTGCATTACCATGAAACCACAGAAGGGTCGCACGGGCCTGGGGCGAGGGAACAAACCAGCCGTGCAACTTCGTTCCATCCGCTGATTGAAAAAAGATATCCTGGACCATCAGTCCCATCGAGGCAGGGTTCCAGTAACCTTCAGGATATTTAGCCGGGTGGAAGATTATCTTTTTTTCGCAACCCACCAGCAAAACGGCGTAAAGAACAAACAATACCGCCATTACACCGATGGACTGAAAAAATGTCATTGCTGTTTTCAATTTTGCGGGGAGGTTTTTTTGACTTTTATCTTTAATCCTTCCACGGCTTCCACACTCACCTGTTCGCCTACTTTTATCTCTCCTTCACATTCGGCATCCCACAACTCCCCGTGAACAAGGACACGTCCGTGAGGATCCAGGGCTTCTTTGACCACTCCCGTTTCACCCAGCATGCCTTCGGCACCGCCCTGTTTTTTCAGGCTCCGGGTTCGAGTGGCAAAAACTATAATTCCTATGGAAACCGCGATGGCCATTGCCATGGTCGGATAAAGGATGGCACGCGAAATCTGCATGGCAGGATCATCACTGTCGATCAACATGGTCGACCCCAGAAAAATCGAGACCACTCCCGCCAGCGATAAAAGTCCGTAACTCATCACGCCGATTTCAGCAATAAAGAACAGGGCCCCGAGCAATATCAACAACAACCCGGCGTAATCGATGGGAAGGGTCTGCATGGCATAGAGGGCCAGCACCATACTGATGGCACCAATCACTCCGGGAAAGACCAGTCCTGGATTGGACAACTCAAAATAAAGACCGACCATTCCAATCATCATCAGCATATAAGCCACATTTGGATTTGAAATGATATCCAGCATTTTTTGTCGGGGATTCATTTCGTGATAGATGATTTCAAGGTCCTTCGTCTTCAAAACCTGCGGACCAGAAGCAACCTGGACCTCCCTGCCATCAACCGCAAGCGCCAGGGCTTTAACATCGCCCGCTATCAGGTCGATCACATTGAGCCGCTTGGCCTCTTCCGCTGAAATGGAAACGCTTTTTACAACCGCAAGCTCAGCCCAGTGGCTGTTCCGCTTTCTCAGTTCAGCAAGGGAACGGATATAAGCCGCCGCATCATTGACGACTTTCTTTTCCATGGTCTTAGCCTGCTCGCCCTCGCCGCCTCCACCCATCATATTGACCGGGTGGGCCGCTCCAATATTGGTTCCCGGAGCCATGGCCGCAATATGGGAAGCAATGGTAATAAAAGTCCCTGCCGAAGCGGCCCGCGATCCACTGGGAGACACATAGGAAGCAACGGGTACATGGGAGCTTTGAATATCTTTAATGATCTGCCGCATGGAGGTGTCCAACCCACCGGGGGTATCCATATTCAGGACAATCAAAGCCTGTTTTTCTTCATTCGCCTGGTGGATTTCCTGGGAAATATATTCAGCAACGGCAGGATTGATAGCGCCGGAAACTTTTACAACCACGATTTGATTTTCTGCAATAGCTGGGGAGGCCATCCAGAAAAACATTGAAAGTATAAAGGCGTATTTTTTAAACATGGTAGAAAACCTCTCAATGAAGTTTTGCATACTTAACATTGTTTCACAGCGGCAATGGCAAATCAAAGAGGTTTTACTTAAAAATAAGTGGTAAACTGGCTTAAGTATTTAGATCATCGAAAAAGAAAAAATGAAATACAAAACCATATTCATTGTCGATCCGATTCGCGGGGACAGGATTCAAATGGCGAAATTTCTCAGTGAAGAAATTCTAACCGTCATGAGCTTTGTTTCCATCAACGATTGTTTCAAGCGTCCCGACTTGATCCATTGCGACCTGATCGTTTTCGTACCGCGAAAAGATAAAAGCGAGATCAAACATCTGTTTCATATAAAAAAGAAGTACCGCCAGATTCCCATTATTCTTCTTTTGAATAATGATTTCCCGGATATCAATCTTACAGAGTTGACCAACAACGGTTTTGCATCGCCCTACAAAGCGGCCAACAATGAAAAAGTCCGTGAAATCATGTTAGGACTTCTGGCACCCGATGGTTTACCATCGCGAACTGAAGTTCCGCATCCTGTCCCCATTGCAGATGAGGTTCAGGCTGCCTTAACCACGAGACCCGAATGAGCTTATCACCGAAACTGACACGTCCCATTGCAGTGGGCCCCTATTCCATAGGCGACCAAAATCCACTGGCCCTCATTGGTGGCCCGTGTGTGATCGAGTCGGAACAAAATGCCATGGGTATTGCTGAAAAATTAAAACGCATTACCAGTGATCTGGGAGTCCCGTTTATTTTTAAAGCGTCCTACGACAAAGCCAATCGAACTTCCATTAAATCTTTTCGGGGACCGGGACTAAATGATGGATTAAAGATCCTGAAAAAAATTAAAACAGAACTGGACGTTTTAATATTGTCTGACGTGCATAAGGAAGAAGAAGTCGAACCGGCCGCAGAAGTTCTCGACATCTTACAGATCCCGGCATTCCTCTGTCGGCAAACCGACCTGCTGGTCAAAGCCGCAAAAACCGGGAAGCCCATCAATGTGAAGAAGGGACAATTCCTGGCACCCTGGGATATGAAAAATGTGGTGGTCAAACTTGAAGAAAGCGGCAACAGCAATATCCTTCTCACTGAAAGGGGAGCCACCTTCGGTTATAACAATCTCGTAGTGGATATGCGTTCTCTTGTATTGATGCGGGAGCATGGCTACCCCGTGATATTCGATGCCACCCACAGCCTGCAGCAACCCGGTGGACAAGGTACGAAAAGTGGAGGCCAGAGTGAAATGGTCCCCGATCTCGCCCGTGGTGCGGTGGCTGTCGGCTGCGATGCCTTATTCATGGAGATCCATCCCGACCCCAGTCAGGCACTTTCAGACGGTCCCAATATGTTGAAACTCGACCTGGTTTCGGACCTTCTCGAACAACTGGTGACTTTGGATCAGGTGGTTAAAGGAAAAGCTGCGTTAAAATCAAATTAGCCGGTACAATTAAAAATAATGAACCCCCCATCCCCCCTTGTCAGGGGGGCATTAAATTGATTCCCCCTGATAAGGGGGATACAGGGGGTTGCATATTAGGTTTCAGACAACGCTGCAAAAGTAGCGTTTATTAACCTAATTATTCTTATAATTTGTTGACTTGCCAAGCTATGATACGCGCTCGATTATTCATAGGAACCCTATGTTCTCTGATACTTTTTAGCACCCTGGCATTTGCGCAGGGAACCTGAAAAGAACTTCCAACCACCCCACTCAAACGAACTGAAAGTTCTGCAGCTCTCCTCGATGGAAAGATATATGTACTTGGAGGATTCACCCCCAAAGGTCTCACCACACGCGTCGATGTCTGGGACCCGGTTTTAAATAACTGGGGAATGGCCGTTCCCCTGCCACACGCATTGCACCACACCACCGCAACAGTTGTGAACGGAAAGCTGTACGTAATTGGTGGATTTACAAGTGGATTCTGGAAACCAGTGGATACCACTTACGAATTTGATCCCGACCTGCATCGCTGGTTTATAAAAAAACCGATGCCCACAGCAAGGGGCGCGCTGGCTGCTGCAGTCATCGATGGAAAGATTCACCTGGTCGGAGGTGCACATCGCAAACTATTCAACCTGGTCAACACTGATGCCCATGAAGTTTATGATCCAGCAACAGATTCCTGGGAAACATTGCCGCCATTACCCACACCCCGGGATCACCTGACGGTAACCGAAGCTAACGGCAAACTTTACGCCATCGGTGGGCGGGTGGATGTCGATTACAACAACAACCTTGATACCAATGAATCCTACGATCCACAAACACGTACTTGGACAAAGCTTGCCCCATTGCCAACTGCACGAAGCGGCATCACATCCCAATTTTTAAACGGATGGATCCATGTCATCGGCGGCGAATCCGGGGAAGGCACGTTTGTAGAAAATGAAGCGTTCAATCCCGAATCCCAAAAATGGAAAACCTTCGCTCCCATGGAAAGCGGATTGCATGGACTGGCCTCCGTCCTCTTGAAAGGGAAAATCCATATCCTCAATGGAGGCCCCAATCCCGGTGGCGGCGGTAGCAATCACCATCGCACTTTTTCCACGAATTAAATTACTTTCAAAACTGGATCAATTGATTATTTGTAATTAGTGGCACGACTGAGTGGAGGGAGGGCGGCTCCCCAAGGGGAGCCGGAGAGAAAAAAGCTTGTTAGCCATCGAGGTTGGCACGCCACGGATTGGGTCACTTGGAGGTAAACCCAATCCGTTGGAGGTGGCAGTGCCAGTTCGAATCTTCATTTGTTATATAGCAATCCCCATGCCAAATTTAAAAATGGGGACCTAATCTCTTAAAACTCTATATATTTAAAGGGTTTTATTGATTCAAAAAAAACTGCGTAGCGTCAGAATATCCGGCAAAATTGACCGGGGAACGTCAATTTCTTCCTCGATTTGCATCAGAAAGCGTCATCCAGACAGAATTCAATTTGTGAGCAGTTTGGCTATGAAATCCGTTAGATTTTGGGTGGCAACCAGGGTATGGGAACGTAAAGAAAGTGCATTTTTGAGAGATCCCGGGTGGGTCAACACATACCAGCCGGCTTTCAGTTTGGAAATTTCCCCATCACTCCCCAGAAAACTGGAAGAATCGATCAGCTCGTGTCCCACCTCATCTGAAATTCCCCGAACAGAAATGAAAGGAATATTATTTTCACGACTGAGCAAGGCTATTTTCAGGGTTTCCATCTCGACGGCTTCTGCCCCAAAACGGTTTCCAAGTTCACGTTTGCCTTCTGGAGTGTGAATCACCTTATCGACGGTGATGAGTTTTCCCACTCGCAATTTGAAGTTTTTAGGGAGAGGTATTTGATTTGCCTTTTCCAGCCATTTCATTTCTTCAGGATCATCCATTTCGAAAGTCGTCTCATCACTCTCTGAACTCAAAATGGTTTTGGCAACAAACAGGTCTCCTACTTTTAGTTCATTGATCAATGCCCCGGCGTAACCCAGACTGATAATTTTCTGTGGATGAAACTTTTCTATTACCTTACGAGTGGCATCTGCGGCTCTTTGTTTTCCAACCCCGGTCCGGACAAGAACAATTTCTTTTTCCAACCATTTCCCAGGCCAGGCTTCAGATTTTCCCAATCGAATCCGGTCAGCAATGTTCATCGACTTTTTAATTCCGGCGATCTCTTCGGAAACCGCTCCCAATATAGCGATGGCTTTTTTCATAGCGGCAAGTATACAACCCTTTTTAGGCAGAATTCTAGGTAATGGCAGAAGAGTGTGTTAAGGTTCCCCTCTTCAAAACGACACATGAATGCAAAATGGCAAAACGCAAACTCAATATACCCGTAAAAAGAGGTGACCGACTGGAACTGGATGTAGAAACTCTGGCGTCCAGCGGCGATGGTCTTACTCATCATGAAGGATATACCCTGTTCACTCCCGGTGGTCTCCCTGGAGATCGTGTCCGGGGAAAGGTGATTAAAACCACTCCTCGCTTTGGAGTGATGGATGTCTTCGAACGAACTCAACTATCCCCGGATCGGGTGGACCCTCCCTGCCCTGTTTTTTTCAAATGTGGAGGTTGCAAATTTCAGGATCTCAATTACGAGAAACAACTCGAATTTAAAATTCAAGTGGTACGCGACAATCTTAGCCGAATAGGGAAAGTAGACCTTCCAGAAAAGATTGAAGCCTTCGCCGCAGAAAGAAAATACCATTACCGAAACAAGGGGAGCTTCGCGGTGAAAGGAAAAACCAGCGATCCACAAATTGGGTTTTATAGCGAAGGCTCGCATGAAGTTGCCGATTCCCCCGTTTGCGATATCCTTCTGGACCCGATCAATAAAACCAAAGAATGGCTGCGCCAACTCCTAAAGAAAAATCAAATATCCATCTATCATGAGCAGCACCATCGAGGCCTGGTGAGAGGTCTGGTCATCCGCCATTCGGAATCCACCGGAGAAACCCTTATCGGATTAATAACAAACGAAGGCCGTTTCCCCAGAAGTTTTCTGGCAGAACTTACCAACGAAAAAATCCTGAAAGAATTAGGCGTGGTGGGCATTATTCAAAATATTAACTCCAAAGCCACCAATGTGATTCTTGGAAAAGAAAATAAAATTCTCTGGGGAAAGGAAAGGATGACGGACAAGCTGGAAAATGTCAGTTACCAGCTTTCACTGGGTTCCTTCTTTCAAATACATTCCGGGCAAACCATTCCCCTTTATAACCTGATTCGCAATTGGACGGAAGATGCTGGAGAAAAAACCATAATAGACGCCTACAGTGGTTCTGCTGGTATCGCCTTATGGCTTGCAGCCAAAGGAAAAAAAGTCATCGCCATTGAACAATTTGAACCTGCAATGGAAGACGCACGCCTGAGTGCGGAAATGAATGGAATCAAAAATTGCCAGTTCCTGGCCGGCAATGTGGAAGACCATGCCCCTGGTATAACCGAGCAGGAAAAAATACATACCTTCATTGTAGATCCACCTCGAAAGGGCTGCTCCGAGTCCGTAGTTAAAACATTAACGGAGTCGAATCCGGAACAAATTATTTATATATCCTGCAACCCCTCAACGCTTGCGCGCGATCTGGAAAGGCTGGATGGATACCATATCCATGAGCTCCGGGTGATCGACATGTTCCCCCAAACCCAGCACGTTGAAACCGCCGTTCTTCTAAAAAAATCCGGGAAAACTAAACATTTTGGTTACAATTACCGTTGTTTTGTTGCCTAACCTGACAACGCGTGGTAGGGTAAATGCATGGATAAAGACCGGAAGATCAAGTTGTTGAAGGAAACTGACCTGCTCAGTTTCTTTGATGAATCCACACTGAGCCAATTGGTGGATCATTGCCGGGAGATTTCTCTTGCTCCGAATGAGGTGCTTTTTAATGAGGATGATCTTGAAAACGCAATGTATCTCATCCTTGAAGGCGAATTGGATGTCTATAAAGGCCCCAAACAAATTGCCGTTCTGGAAGCCGGCAATTACCTGGGTGAAATGTCGCTCATTGAATCGAAAGCCCGTTCCGCCTCAGCAAAAGCTCAGAAAGACACGTTGCTCATGGAAATCAATGAAGAACATTTCCATACTTATCTTGCTTCTGAACCGCAGGCCCTTTTATCAATCATGAGGACATTATCCAGCCGGGTCCGTGGAGATCTGGATACTATGATGAAAGATATGCGAAAGCTGAGCATATTCACCCATGACATCAGAAATTTCCTAAGCACATTGGGTCTGGCCGAATTAACAATTGAAGATACAGTAGAAATGTTTGAAGGCACCGAACCCAACCACAAAAAACGTGAAGGCGTAGATGAACTTGCCAAATGTCAGACAGTGGTTGAGACCGTTCGTACAAACCTGATGGACCTATTGGATTCCAGTTTGAATCACATCAAAAAAATTAAAACAGAATATGTGAAGTCTAAAAAATCCATTCTTCCAGTCATCGAGGAAACGGTGCGAGGCCTTTCCACTCATGTCCAATTGCAGGACAAGGAAGTAAAAATTAATCCTAATGGAGATTCTCTTGAAGCCGTTTTTTATCCACTAGACATACAACGCGTCCTGCAAAACCTGATCATTAACGCGGGGTACGTTACGGAAAAAGGCGGGAAGGTTGATGTAACCATTGGCCGGAACAACGGGTTCCTGCAAATCAGCGTCACCGATAAGGGCTCAGGAATTCCTGAAGACATTCAGAATTATCTTTTCAAAGACACCCTGACCACAAAAAAAGATGGAAACGGGCTCGGCCTATTATCCTGCAAAGGTATCATCGAAGAAAACCATCAGGGCAAGCTCTGGTTCGAAACGGAACAAGGCAAAGGCACCACCTTCCACTTCACCCTCCCAACCAGCTGACGCTGGAAGTAACTAGCAATAGAGTTTTGGCAAATAATATTTGTCTGGGCTAAATGGACTTTTTGAAAATAACCCATCCTGTTATTTAGAATCTCCCAATTAAACCTGATGTAAAAGGCTTGATGATATTGAGGCATTAGGGGGGTATGACCTTTCGGCTACGGGGCCTGCCCCGTTAGAAGCGGGCGTGTTTGGGAGTGCGCGGGAAAGGGATAACATCGCGGATATTTTCCATACCCGTTACGAATTGGACCAGACGCTCGAATCCCAGGCCGAAACCTGAATGCGGGGCCGAGCCGAATTTCCTCAGGTCGAGGTACCACCAGTACTCTTCAGGATCAAGACCGCTGTCCTTCATCCGTTGCAATAAAATATCGT
>JAYNIA010000032.1:8865-30750 GCA_038108555.1 Nitrospinota bacterium
AACTGGTTTTTAATAATATGGTCCAGAGTTTCGAGAATGGTTTTATCAATCCGTTGATTGAAGAACTCCATATCCTCAGTGCAGTTCTCCATCACATCAACAAACAGATATTTAATAAACTCTTCGGCGAGGTCCATATCATCATCCAGATCATAAAATGCCATTTCCGGCTCTACCATCCAGAATTCAGAAAGGTGACGACTGGTATTTGAATTTTCAGCCCGAAAAGTGGGGCCAAAAGTATAAATTTCTGAAAGGGCCAGGGCGTAAATCTCGCCTTCCAATTGCCCGCTCACTGTAAGAGAAGTTTTTTCACCAAAAAAGTCCTGGGAATAATCAATTTTCCCCTCCACTTGGGGAGGATTGGTAATATCAAGAGTCGTAACCTGAAACATCTCCCCTGCCCCTTCGCAATCACTGGTTGTTACAATGGGGGTGTTTAAATAGACAAAACCCTTGTCATTAAAAAATTTATGAATTGCATAAGCCAGGCGGCTGCGCACCCGCATGACGGACCCAAAGGTATTGGTCCGGGGTCGAAGATGGGCAATTTCACGCAGGAATTCAAAAGAATGTCGTTTCTTTTGTAAGGGATAAGTTTCGGCATCGGCGGTCCCGTAAACTTCAAGGGCTGCAACCTGGATCTCCATTTTTTGCCCTTTACCTTCGGAACTGACAAGTTTTCCCGAAATCGCGATGCAACTACCGGTCGTAATTTTTTTATCCCATTCAGAATAATCTTTGAGAGTGTGATCGACAATGGTTTGGATATTGGCCTGACAGGAACCATCATTGATTTCCAGAAAAGAAAATCCTCCTTTGGAGTCCCGGCGCGTTCGTACCCACCCCTTGACCAAAACATTTTCCTCTCCCTGAGTTCGGCTCAAAAGATCTTTAATTTTAGTTCGCTTCATTTGCTATTTTCCTTAGATGTCCCGGTCGGCAAACCCACCCACTTCTCATTGACAATAAAGGGGATTTCAGATATTTTAGTTTGGAAACATACCGGTAGTAAGCAATCATTTTCCCTCGTTGAGGGAAAATCTTCACCCCATACTATATTCCGTGTTTATTCTAGGAAATTTACTACAAGCCACAGCCCAAATATTGAATATCATCCTGCAGCTTTATATGTGGGTTATTATTATTCGTGCATTATTGTCCTGGGTCAATCCTGACCCTTACAATCCAATCGTCCAATTCTTGTACAGTATAACAGAACCCGTCCTTTATCGAATCCGGCAAATGATTCCCATGTCAGGAATTGGAATTGACTTCTCACCCATTATCGTCCTGTTAGCAATCGTATTTTTGCAGGGATTCCTTGTAGAATCCCTTGCCGCGCTTGGGGCAAGATTACAATAACCAGCCATGCGTTTGAGTTATCTCGACATTTTAGAACAATGCTTCCATGACAAGTTTCGCGGGTACAACAAGCAGGAGGTAGACACCTTCCTGCATCTGGTTGCCGATGATTTCAAATCCATGGTCGAAGAAATCAAAGATAAGGATAAATTGATCGCGAGCAAAGATGAAGAAATTAAAGAATTATTAACCGATCTGGAGTCTCGACCAACTGAAATAGAACCCATCATCCCACCGGAAGTGGAGGAGGAACTTTTATCGCTGAGAAAACAAGTTGCCGAACAAGATAAATTGATTAAAGAAATGCAAGAGGCACAAGCCCAACAAAATGGGGACAACCCTTTCTCTCAGCTCACCCCTGAAGCCCTCAAGGAAAAAGCCAAAAAGATCATAAACACAGCAAAAAACCAGGCCGAAGAACATCGAAGGGAAGCTATGAACGAATTGGAAGAATTAATGCACGACATTGAAAAGTTAAAGAAACAAAAATCCACCTTGATGGCAAATATTAAATCTACAGCGATTGAACATTTAAATAAATTTAAAACAAAAGTACCCAACGGCCGCGCCGGCAATGCGGATTAATTCCTTTAAAGATGGAATCCGTTTTTCTGCCATAATTCAACCCCGGTCTTCAAAAAATGAAGTGGCCGGGATATATAACGGTGCACTAAAAATACGCTTAACCTCCCCTCCTGTTGATGGTGCGGCGAATAAATCCTGTATGCGTTTTATTTCCAATTGGCTTGGAGTAAGCCTATCGACCATCAGGATCGTTCAGGGGTTAAATAGCAAAAATAAAATAATAGAAGTAGAAGGCCTCACAGAAGAACAGTTCCACGAAATTTTAAAAACCAAAAACATTTAATTTTTTATGATTAAAACTATTGAATATGTAGACGGCATCGTTCGTATGATTGACCAGACACGACTGCCCGCTGAAAAAGAATTTGTTGATTGCCGCACCATTGAAGAAGTCGGCCATGCCATAAAAACCATGGTGATTCGGGGAGCCCCTGCCATCGGCGTTGCAGCCGCTATGGGTGTCAGCCTGGGTGCAGATTCAATAGAAGCTTCCAGCTTTGAGGATTTTTATAACGAACTCAAAAAAAAGTGTGACCAATTGGGTAAATCCCGCCCTACCGCCGTCAACCTTGCCTGGGCTATCAACCGGATGAAACAAGTTGCCGAAAATAACAAGGCGCTCTCTATCAGCGAATTAAAATCCCGATTAAAGGAGGAAGCCCTAAACGTATTGACCGAAGATATTAGCACCAACCAGACGATGGGCGACCATGGACAAACCCTGGTTGAAGACGGCAGCGTGATTTTAACTCACTGCAATGCAGGAGCCTTAGCCACTGCAGGATTCGGCACCGCCCTTGGCGTGGTTCGCGCTGCCGCAAACGCAGGAAAAAACATCCGGGTCCTTGCAAATGAAACCCGCCCTTTTTTACAGGGAGCAAGACTGACCACCTGGGAATTGAAAGAAGATGGGATCCCGGTGAAATTAATCACCGACAATATGTGTGGTTTCTTTATGAGCAAAAAGGAAATTGACCTGGTGGTTGTTGGAGCAGACCGCATTGCCGCAAATGGAGATGTAGCCAACAAGATAGGCACCTATATGGTGGCTGTACTTGCGAAGGAAAACAATATTCCTTTCTATGTAGCGGCACCGGTCTCAACACTCGACCTTTCCCTTCCTTCCGGAAAAGAAATTCCTATTGAAGAACGTTCCTCGGAGGAAGTGACCCGAATTAACCAGAAACAAATATCCCCTGATGGTGTAGAAGCCGCGCATCCTGCTTTTGACATCACCCCCAACCATCTCGTTACCGCTATCATCACGGAAAACGGAATTGCCCGTGCTCCCTATACAGAATCCCTGAAAGCCCTTGCCAGTCAAAAATGAAAGCAATGATTCTTGCCGCAGGTTTTGGCACCCGCCTGAAACCTCTTACGAATCACCTTCCCAAACCCCTGTTTCCTGTCCTTAACCGTCCCATCCTGGAACACGCGATAAACTTTCTCAGCTCCCAGGGGATCAAGGACATCGCAATAAACCTTCATCACCAGTCAGAGAAAATTATCGATTATTTTGGCGACGGGAAAAGGTTTAGCGTGAACCTGCATTTTTCCAGAGAAGAAAAAATTCTGGGTACCGCAGGGGGTATAAAAAAAATGCAAACATTTTTAGAAGATGAAACCTTTCTGGTCATCAACAGTGATGTTCTAGTCGACCTCAATTTGAACGATGTGTTGAAATTTCATAAAGAAAAAAATTCCAAACTGACCCTTGTGGTTCGGCAGGATGCAAACGCAGAAAAGTATAAATCCATCCAAAGGGTGGAAGAAGGACGCATTGTGCATTTCCTGGGTCACTCGGTTGAAAACACGAAGCCCACCCAAAGAGTCATGTTTACCGGAATACAAATCATGGAACCGGATATCTTCTCCCGCATTCCTGAAAATGAATTCTGCGGCACTACTGAACATGTTTTTCCGGGAATGATTGAGGACAACCTGCCTGTTTACGGTTACCTGCACGAGGGATATTGGATAGATATGGGAACGCGGGAAACTTATATTCAGGCCCAGATGGATGCCCTTGATGGCAAAATCAAACTAAAAACATCCACATCCAGAAACCCCGAGGGACCTCTCCTTGTTCCCCCGGTTCATATCGGCAGGGACTGTGAAATTTCCCAGGACGCACAGGTGGGACCTTATGCGGTCCTGGGAGAGGGATGTCGAATACGGCCCGGTGCGGTGGTGGAAAATTCCATTCTCTTTCCGAAGGCCACCTTAAACGGAGAAGTTACCGTGAAGCACAGCATCATCGGAGATGGAGTCACGGTTGAGGAAAACGCGAATAACGAATCGCTCGCACCGAAAAACTAAAAATTACTGTCTTTAAGCTAAATCAATTTATGATTGCTCAATGTCATGGTTGATACGGAAACCGCACCTTCTTCACAATTGATGATACGGCGAATTTCGGGAAGATCCGCTTCACCCACACGGGTGTACTCATCGGTATAACTTTCCACATCTTTCAGCCCTTTGGTTTCAGGATTGAAATAAAACACCGAGTATTTTCGCGTAAGAAATTTACCGTCCTGATTCTTTTTGCTCTCTTCAATATTGATCGAGAAAGAAAATCGTGGAGTCTGTCGATTGATTTGCTGGATGCGCCCATCCTTGATGCGATAGAAAGAGCTCATTCCATCGCCACCCATAACTAGTTTTCGTCCTAAGGGATGGGTGCCATCATCACCAAAAACAAGTTTGTATTTTCCATCCGACTCTTCAAATGATCGGGGACCGCGATGCATGGCAATGGATGCCAGGTTTTCATTCAAAAAGCTTTTTGCATTTTCCTCTTCGATGCTGATCTCAATATCCTTGGGTCCTTTTACGGTCACAGTACCTTTCTGTTCTTCCCCATTGATATTGGCAACCACGTCTGCAGTAAATCCCCCAAACCCTTCCGGCCATCTGGCAGTATTTGAGAAAACTTCCTTCATTGCTTCGCGTGCTTCGGCATCATCCTCCAAAGTGGTTTCTACATCTTTTTCTTTGGTATAGGTTGCCATCTTTAATCTCCTTTAAAACGATAAGAGCTTGCCTAAAATCCCGGCAAGTCTAATGAATAATAGAAAAGTTTTGGTTAATTAAGTGATTATACCTTATTTTACCGCCACACTGATATCAGGAATTCCCGCTTTTTGTAAAAGGCCCATCACCTCGATAACTTCTCCGTATGGGAGAACCTTATCTGCGCGGATAATGGCTGTTTGTTTTTTAGTTTTAACATCCAGCTTACCCAGAGCCTGCTCCAACCCCAGCATGGTTGTACTTTTTCCAGCCAGGAATATTTTTTTATCTTTCGACATTTCAATTTCAAGGGTCTTTGGCTCTTCATCAATGACCGACGATTTTGACGTAGGCAGATTGATCTCCATGTGGCGACTGAAGTCCACAAAAACTGTTGAGACCATGAAAAATATGATGAGCAGAAACACCACGTCAATCAGGGGCGTCATATCCATCGCAAAGCTGTCTTCTTCTTCTCTCCGGAATCTCAAGTCAGTACCCGTCCTTTAAAATTTCTTTATAATTTATGAAGATGCAGATGCTGCTTTTTTTGTCTTGCCCGAACCTTTATCCTTAACCACCCCATCATAAGAAAGCTCTTCCACTAGCTGGATGGCGACTTCTTCCATCTCAAAAACATAGCGATCAATTTTTCCACGAAAATAGTGGTACAGAATAAGAGCGGGGATTCCCACCAACATTCCTGCCGCAGTTGTAATGAGGGCTTCTGAAATACCACTGGCCACCAAACCGGGATTTCCTGTTCCGCTCAGCGAGATCACATTGAATGCCTTGATCATTCCAATAACCGTTCCCAGCAATCCCATCATCGGGGTGATGTTTGCAATAGCCCCGAGCACGCGAAGGTTTGAATTCATCAGAGACGCTTCATGTTGACCCCCCGCTTCAATGGCTCGTTCAATTTCATCCAGCTTTCCTCCGAATCTAAGCAATCCCATCTTTAAAATTCGAGAAAGCGAGTTATCATAGGAGTTACATAGTCGAAGGGTTTTTTGGATGTTTTGCCAATCCCACTGACTGCGAACATCTTTAAGAAAATCCGAATTTATTATATTTTTTCTTCTAAGGTTATAGCCCCTTTCGATAGCTATACCCAACATGAGGACAGAACTAAAAAGGATGGGGTACATCATCGCCCCTCCTTTTTCAAAAAGGGCCAATAATTGCCACCGACCCTCAACCGCAGGATCCGCAGCAAAAACTAACGATGGAATCATTAAAAAACCCAGACAAAGCGAAAAACAACAAATTTTTAGGGGACGATACATTTAATTCTTTTTAAATCTTGGAAATTGGACGGATTTCGAAAAAATTATAGGGGTGCTATTTTTTCAGCTTCCACCTTTATCTTCAGAGAAGCCTTAGCCATAAAATTTTAATACTATCCAAACTTTTATAGCACGAAAAATTCCAGATTAGCAAGAAACAAGCTCCCCGGGGGATCGATTAAAGTCTTTAAACATAGGGTTTTTTGCTATATATTTGATAGTTATCAAACTTATATTTGAACCAATGCCTCGAACACACCTTAATTTCACTCCAATCCTTATTTTATTCCTGCTCATAGGGTTGAACCTCAGCTGCTCCACAAAAACTACAAGAAGAGCAAGCTCTCCCGCAAAGCTTTTACATGATGCAAAGCGTTATTATAAAAATGAAGAATCCGAAAAGGCCAAGGAAAGTCTTCAATTTATAATGGAAGATTATCCGGACAGTAAAGAGCGAGTCGCAGGATTGATGTTATTGGCAGATGTTCATTATAGATCGGAAGAATTTGAAGAGTCGAAGTTCCACTACCAGAAATTCACCGAACTTTATCCGGCTCATAAATTTGTGGACCGTGCCCATTTTTATAAAGCCATGTCCAACTTCAAACTCTCGGATCTGGCATCAAGAGATTTGACCCCGGTAAACTCAGCGCTTGAAGATTTTAGAAATTTCGTGGCAGACTTTCCTGATAGCACCTATAAGGGCCAGGCAGAAAAAAGAATCTACCAATGCCTCGACATTCTGGCCCAAAATATTTTTGAAATTGGGAAATTTTATTTTCGCACCGGCTCGTATCAGTCAGCGATTATAAGATTTAAAAGTTTGATGGTGGAATATCCCAACCACTCCTATGTAGCTGAGGCCGAATTTCTTTTGGCAGAATCCTATTATCATGAACAGAACTACAACAAAGCCCGTGATCATTACAAAATAGTTTTAAAAAAGCATCCAAGAACAGAATTTGCAAAACAAGCCCGGTTAAAATTAAGAGAACTTAGAAAACTTAATCCCCATGGCTAAGAATCCTTCCAAAAAAAACGACTCCATGGTGAGAGGCTCACCCGACCCCCTCAACCAGTACATGAAGGAGATCAGTCAAATAAAACTTCTTACTAAAGAAGAAGAGATAAAACTTGCGGAGGCAATTAAAGAAGGAGACCCAAAAGCCATTCAAGAGATGGTTCGAAGGAATTTAAAATATGTTGTCACCGTGGCCAACAAGTACCGGGGTTTCGGAATGTCCCTTCAGGACCTGATTGAAGAAGGCAATATCGGTTTGATCCAGGCCGCAAAACGGTTCGATGTCTCCAAGAACGTCAAGTTCATCACGTATGCCGTATGGTGGATCAAGCAGGCTATCATGCACTCCCTTGCAGAACAGTCGGGAACCGTCAAATTACCAGTGAAACAAGCAGGGAAAGTTTCCAAATTTAACAAAAAAAGCCAACAGATGTGTCAGGACATGGAACGCGAGCCGACACAATCAGAGGTTGCAAAGAGTCTGGGCTATGATGATGACGAAATAAATTCCATCATGCGGGCCTACCGTACGCATCTCTCTTTAGACACCCCACTAAAAAACGACGACCACACTCCTTACCTCGACCTCCTGGAAAACCAGGATCTCATTCCCTACGACGATCAAATCATGAGAGAGTCGTTGAACGAAAAAGTCGACCAAATGCTTGAAGACTTGTCTGAGAGGGAAGCCACCATTCTAAAAATGAGATTCGGATTTTCAGGCGAGGTAAAAACCCTGGAGGACATCGGCCAGGAAATAGGCCTCTCACGTGAACGTGTGCGTCAAATCGAAAAACGCGCTAAAGACAAATTGAAAACAAAACTTCAAAATGAAGCCTGGATAAATGATGATGAGTGATACCTTATGTTGACAGATTTTTTTATATTCTGCCTGGTGGCATATCTATGTGGCTCCATTCCTTTTGGTGTCGTACTTGCCAAAGCACAAAACATTGATATCCGCAAACATGGTAGTGGCAATATTGGTGCCACAAATGTGGCCCGCACAATGGGAAAAAAAGCAGGCCTGTTCACTCTTGCCGGAGACGTACTTAAAGGCTGGGGAATGGTTTTTCTGGCGGATCTCTGGTTCCAAAAACCAATTTATGTGGCCATCGCCGGACTCGTTGTTTACCTGGGGCATCTATTTTCCATTTTTCTCAAATTCAAAGGGGGTAAAGGGGTTGCAACCGGCCTTGGAGTGTTTGGTTTTGTAATGCCAATTGCCACCCTGATATCAATGGGAGTTTTTGCATTGAGCCTGAAAGTTTCAGGCTATGTCTCATTGAGCTCCATTTTGGCTGCCATTTCTTTACCTATTCTGGGGATTTTCTTCAAAATGCCCCTCCCCTATATCTATTTAGCAGTCATTGTTGGATTGTTCACCCTGCAAAAGCATCATGACAATATTGTTCGCCTCATTCAGGGAACAGAAGCGAAGTTTTTGAAAAAATAGAATTTGACAATCCAGCTTGAAGAAATATAATTGGTTCTTTGGGAACTCCAAACATCCCTTACAATCTGGAATAACGCGGGAGTAACTCAGTGGTAGAGTGCAACCTTGCCAAGGTTGAAGTCGAGGGTTCGAACCCCTTCTCCCGCTCCATTTCCCATCGTTTAATTAAAGCAGGGCACCGTCGCCAAGTGGTAAGGCCGAGGTCTGCAAAATCTCTATCGGCGGTTCGAGTCCGCCCGGTGCCTCCATTTTTCCCGTAAATTCCACCTTTTCAAACAAAAACTGGCAAATCAGGCGTTTTTCCTTAAGAATAGTGCTTTCACACCAAAACCTGATAAAAGCCCGTGATCGAAGCCGAATTTCTATATAACCCTGTGGATAAGGGAATGCATTGCCATTGCCCAACCTTACTGGAATGCCAGTCCGGTAATTTACTTGCCGTTTGGTATGTTTACCCTGTTGATGAATACAAACAGGGGACTATTGCGCTTTCTAGGAAAAATATTGGGAACCTGATCTGGCAAACCACTCAAAATGTTCCGATCCCGTCGAAATTCTCTCTGGGCAATCCAGTTCTTTTTCAGGAACCTAATGGCAAAATCCATCTCATGTATGTGGCCTTGAAAGGAACCTACTGGAATGATGCGGTTTTATATAGCATTCACTCCGAAGATGAGGGTAAAACCTGGTCGGAACCCAACCTGCTATGGAAAGAAAAAGGCATGATGGTGAGGCATCCCCCGGTATTTTTAAATAAAGGAGCCTGCCTGTTGCCCGCTTATGATGAACGAAAAAAAAGCTCCATTATCCTGTTCAGTACTCCTCCCTATTTGAATTGGGAAATCAGTTTCTGTTTTGAGGGAACGGATATCATTCAATCCGTTCTTTTAAAATTAAATGACAACCGTTTGATGATGTTTTTTCGACCTCACTCAGACCCAAGGTATATCTGGAAAAGCCTTTCCCTCGATAAAGGGTTGTCCTGGTCCAAACCTGAAATGACCCCCTTGCCGAATCCTCTATCCGGCATTTCTGCAATCTCGGTAAAAAATAAAATCGCCATGATATACAACCATACGGAGGAACATAGAAGATATCCTCTGAGCGTTTCAACCAGCAAGGACGAAGGAAAAAATTGGGATAAACATTGGGACCTGAATAATGTAAAAGCCGAAGTTTCTTATCCCAGTTTCATTTCAGGAAAAAACAATCTTATTCACGGTGTCTATACTTACAACCGGCGGATGATAAAATATGTTTGCTTTGAGCAGAAAAGGTTTTTTGAAAGATGAGTCCGATCTCCACTTATAAAAACTTACACGCAGGTAAAAACCTTTTTATCCTTGCGTCAGGCCCGTCTTTGGCAAAGCAGGACCTCTCATTATTAAAAAACAAAATGGTGATGGGACTGAACCGGTCAATCCTGATCTATCCCGCCCCCTATTACCACTGTGTTTTTGACCAGCGTCTATTCGATCTTTATCCCGAACAATTAAAAAAAGCCCGGCAGATTTTCACTCTCGAAGACCGCCCGTTGGGCCTGCCTCTAAAACTACTTGGCGGCGAGGGATTTAGCTGGGATCTCGAAGAAGGAATTTACTCCGGCTACACCATTTCTTACTTCGCTCTGCAGGTGGCCGTGTATATGGGTTTTTCTAAAATATTTTTTCTGGGGTTGGACCTGAAACACGAAGGACCGCAAACGCATTTTTTTGGACAAGACCCACAAACCATCAACCACGAAACAACCGAATTTCCACGAATGCTAAAAATGCTGGGTTATGGTGCCAACGTTCTGACAGAATCCAATGTAGAAGTTTACAATTGCAGCCCAGACACAACACTGGAAGCCTTTAAAAAAATGGAATATTCTGATGCAGTGGCCCTTTAACAGTGGCTCAAAATCCCAAAAAAATAATTCCACCCGTTACACCTAAGGCCAGAAATCATCGCACAAAAGCTTAAACCCGGTTAAAAAATAGAGATGTGGATTTTCTTTTTTCCTTAATCTTCTCAAAATTTTAAACTTCTATATTAAATTCTTTTAACTCTTTTTCCCGTCGATTTTTCGTTTTTTCCCAAAACTCAATGCTAAAGGTCTCGTGGATTTCTGCCGAAAGTTAATTTGAAAATTGACTTTTTGTTGAAAGGAAGATCCATCTATGCTGTGCGAACACGACCGGGAAACCTCGTTAAAATCAGTTTACACCCCTATTGAAAACTGGCTTAAAAAGCTGTTTCGCATCAAACCTGCCGCACCGGAAAAAACCGATGCCGACAGGCGGGATTTTTTCAGACTCTCCCATGAGGAACTTCAGCCTTTGGATCTTTGTCTCACCATGCAGGATGAGCAGGTTTTCTGCACTACCATTGAGGATTTAAGCGCTAGCGGATTCAGTTGCAGGTTAACCGAGTCAGGTACCATTCAATGCGGCGAACCCATGTCTGCCCTGTTTGTGCTGGCACTGGAAGAACCCATAATTATCCGCACCGAGGTCTTTTTGGTTTCCATTGAAGGCAATCGGGATGAAAGACTATTCCGTTTCCGGTTCTTTGATGAAATGAAGGATGATGATCGCGAGTTGATTCATCGTTACATCGTACAGAAACAATTTGAGCTCCTGCAAAACAAGAATCAGGAAAACTGGCATGAAGAAGATGATGAAGATCACCCGGAATCCTCAACTGGAGATTAATGCTTCAACGAAACTTGTTGAATCAAACTCCTGCAAGTCCTCTGCCTTCTCCCCCACTCCAATAAAATAAACCGGAAGTTTTAATTCCCCGGAAAGGTTCAGCAGAACCCCTCCTTTGGCGGTTCCATCCAGCTTGGTCATAACTAACCCATCCAACTCCAGTGCTTCATTAAAAAGCTTCGCCTGTGAAATGCTGTTTTGTCCCAGCGTGGCATCAAGAACCAATAGAGTTTCATGAGGTGCACCGGGCAACACTTTTCCTATCACCCTTTTTACTTTTTTTAGCTCTTCCATTAAATTCTGGTTGGTCTGCAATCGTCCAGCAGTGTCTATCAGCACCACATCCATATTTCTAGCAACCGCAGCCTGTACTGCATCATAAGCGACCGCAGAAGGGTCTGCGCCACTCTTCTGGCTAATACAATTGATCCCTGCACGTTCGGCCCACACTTGTAACTGGTCAATAGCAGCCGCACGAAAAGTATCCCCCGCCGCAAGCAAAACCTTTTTTCCTTCCTGGTTCCATTTTTGTGCCAGCTTGCCGATGGTAGTAGTTTTGCCAGAACCATTAATGCCCACCATCAAAATTACCAGGGGTTGGTTTTTATCAAACTCGATGGGCTTGGCGTTTTGTGAAAGGACTTCAACCATTCGACCCTTCAGGTGATTTAAGACTTCTTCATTTTCCCGGATTCGATTCTGGGCAACATCCTTTTTCAAATCTTCCAGGATAAACTCCGTCGTTTCCATACCGACATCGGCGATTAGCAGGGTTTCTTCCAGCTCATCCAGCAATTCTGGCCCCACTTTGGCCTTGCCCTGAACTATATTTTCAATCCCACCTGCGAGACTGGACCGGGTCTTCTGTAGTCCCGATTTTAGGCGGGCAAAAAACCCGGTTTTAGGCCCTTTTTCCGATTGTTCCTCTTCTTCCATTCAAACCTCTCATCAACTGTTTCTAATCCATTCCATGACTTTTCGACTATACCCTTTTTATTGGGCTAAATTCCACGGAAAATCAACCGGATACATGCCCTCGAAAGCCTTTATAGGTAAAGTTTTATTTGATTTCGGCCGTTATGGCATTTAGACTCTTTTTGCTAGAGAGCCTCCTAGTTCCGGTTCCGGAAAAAGAGCTGTTAGTAAATCCGAAAGCAAACCAGAGCCACAGGCATTTCGGTAATCAGCCTGCTCTACGAATAAGGAAATATATGAAAATCGCCGTTTGTAATTCCGTTGGAATTGATGCCGATGGCTATGCGATGATTCACTCACCCAGCCGTTGGACCAATAGCACCAAAGACCACAGCATATTCACTTATTATCCCTGGCAGCTCGCCTATTGCTCATCGATCCTGAAAAGGGACACCGATCATGAGGTCAAATTCTTTGATGGCTGCCTGGAAAAATGGGATCACGATGCCTTCGTTGAGAAGGTTTCCGAATTTGGCCCCGATTATCTGATAATGGATTGCGCCACACGCACCATTGAAGCGGATAGTCGGTTTGGCAAGGAAATCAAACGCCGGTTTGGAACCAAACTGATTTTTTGCGGACCGCATCCCACAACATTCCCGGAAGAAGTCAGCGAATACGCCGACTTTGTAGTCCTTCGCGAATACGAAATGGTAGTCCTCGATATCCTGCAGGGGAAAGACCCCAAGGACATCATGGGTCTCTGGCCAAATACAAATATTCGTCCTCCTCTGGATGTAAACAATCTTCCCCTGCCGGAAGACGATGATGTATCCCGTCTCGATTACGGTATGCCAGGGGAACCTTCCAGCGAGTATCTGGAAATTCAGGCTTACGCTTCACGGGGGTGCCCCTTGTCATGCACCTTTTGCGTATGTGGAAATATCTCCTATCAGCGTCCCAACTGGCGCCCGAGAAATCCGGAAAATGTGGTTTATGAGCTGCAAACCCTGAGAGCCAAGTACCCCCAGTTGGAAGGAATTTTCTTCGATGAGGAAGTCCATAACGGAAGCAAAAAATATATTCTCGAGTTAACCAAAGCTATCCGCGAAAATGGTCTCGATGATTTGAAATATGATGTCATGTGCGGCCAATGGCCGATGGATGAAGAAGTTCTCGACAACATGAAAAGTGCCGGTTACTACATGATTCGACTTGGCATTGAAACTGCCGGAGAGCATGCAGCAAAAGGTATGGAACTGCAAAGAAAGTTCAATGTTCCCAAGTTGAAACAACTGATGCAGCATGGGACCAATATTGGATTGAAATTTTACGGAACGTTTACCTTTGGCGGAGAAGGGTCAACCGATGAATGCGACAAGAAAACCCTCGACCTCATTCGGGAACTGCTGGACCGTGAACTGTTGTGGAGATTCCAATTGTCTATCAGCACTCCGCAGCCCGGAACTCCTTTTTTCAATCACATGAAGGAACAAGGACATCTCAAAGATGTTGATTGGAAACATTTTGATGGCGGCAACCATGTTGTAGTGGATCGCCCTGAATACCCGGCGGAAAAAATCATGGAAAATTTTCGTGAAGCTGAAAAACTTTATGAGTTGGGTTTCAACCAGCGCTACAAAAAAACCGCCCAGGACAATTTTAAATCTGTCCAACTGAAGAATGATGGCGAAATTCTCCTCTTCCGCAGTTCAAGGATGAAGCAAATCAACGATGTGATCAATTCCTTACACAACCAGTTCAAAAAAGACGTAACCGTTATTGCACAGCCCTCGGTTGAACCGGAACTCAGGAAAAACCCGCACATCAACGAAGTCCTGCTCTATGGAGATAGCCATTTCAATCAAAAAACTTTCCCGGATAGCATGGTCGGGAAATTGAGGAAAAAATCTTATTCTCTGGGTGTGATTCCCTTCAACAACATTTCTGGAAACGGTTATTCAGAGATTAAAGCGATTGCCAAGCAATCGGGAATTGAAAAACTGGTCGCTGTAAATATTGAAGGGAAGGTTTTTGATCTGGAAAATCCAGGTGATTACGGACGCGCCCATATTCCAGGATAAAAAATGACGGAAAATAATCGAGCAAAAAAAATATTAGTCATCCGTTCCGCAACACGGATTCTCAATCAAACCCTGGTTTCTTTAAAGGAAGAATTCCCCGGATGCCAGATCACCGTCCTCGGACCTCAATCGGCAAAGGAGTCGATGCTTCAAGATCCACAGATCGATGAAGTGTTGACCATTCCAGATCAACGGCGGATGAGCGTGGCAAGCTACGGCAATGAAAACATACGCCGGATTCAGGAAATGAAGTTTGATCTCGCGGTCGCTCTCTATAATATCGACCACGGCCTGGGCTATTCCAATATTGACAAGCTGGCTTGTGCTGCCAAAGCTAAATGCACCAGGGGCTACAATTCCCGGGGAACTTTTGTGGAAGTAACCTCATCTACAACAAGAAAAAAATCAATCTTGGAAAAAACAACCTTCTTCTGGGTCTCTGCAAACTATATGGCAACCATCGCGCTTTTCTTTATTATTACCTTCGCGTTGACCGGAGAATGGTTCTTACGTTTGTTCTTCGGGAAAAAAGGCGACGCCAAAGTTTCCGATGCCATTCCTGCAACCTCCCCCACTGTTCGCGAGCCAGCCAAGGCACAGGTCTAACCCCATGGATATCCTTATCGCCAATTCGGTAGGGGTCGATCGTGATGGCTACCATATGGTACACGTCCCCTCCCGTTGGTCTCTCGGGGTAAAGAACTTCACGAATTGCGGCTACTATCCGTGGCAATTGGCTTATACCTCCTCGCTTCTCAAACGAGACACTCCCTACAACATTAAGTTTCTGGATGGTGTCCTGAACGGATGGGATGTAGAAACTTATTTACAGCATGCGGGGCAACCCGATTGGCTGGTCATGGAAAGCTCCACCCGAACCATTCGTGAAGACCTGCGTTTTGCAGCAACTCTCAAAGAAAATTTTGGAACCCGGCTGATTTTCACCGGACAACACCCCATGGCACATCCAGAAGAGGTTTTGAAAACAGCGGACCACGTGTGCATTGGCGAATACGAATTTGCTGTGCTTGATCTGGTTTTGGGAAAAGATCCCAAAAAAATTGCCGGGGTCTATCCCAATGAAAGAGGCGGCTTAATTGATATCAATCGACTCCCTTTTCCGGAGGATGATGACGTTCGGCGTATCGATTACCACGAACCTAATTGCCGATACAAACAAATCCAAATGTACGGATCGCGAGGCTGTCCCCGCCGTTGTAATTTTTGCGCAGCGGCAACACTTTATTATGACGAGTTAAATTGGCGTCCCCGAAATGTTGAAAATGTCGTTGAAGAAATTCGGACCCTTCATCAAAAGTATCCTGAGATGGAAGGCGTATTTTTTGATGAAGAAGTCCACAACATCAAAAAAAGTTTCAACATTTCCCTGGCCAAAGCCATCCGCCAGGCAGGGCTTCAGGATTTAAAATATGAAGCCATGTGCGAATATGCATCTCTTGACGAAGAAGCCATGGAGGAAATGCGAAAAGCGGGATATTACAAAATCCGCTTTGGCATCGAAACCGGAAGTGACCATGTCGCCGAAAAAATGACGCTTGGAAAAAAACACGACCTGAACAAGTTAAAAGCAATGGTCGAATTCGGAAAAAGCATTGGCATGCTTTTTTACGGAACCATCAGCGTTGGCGGATTGGGATCGAGCAAGGATGAAGATCAGAAAACCGTCGACCTGGTTTACGACCTCGCAGCTAAAGGCTGGCTGGATGAAATCCAGGTTTCCATCAATACGCCACAACCCGGAACAGACTTTTACAATTCCTGCATCGAGGAATCATCCATCCTACCCTCCAATGACTGGGAAGGTTTCGATGGCAATGGACATGTGGTGGTCAATTACCCCCATTATCCGGCAGAAGAAATTCAAAACAGTTTCAGGAATGCACTCAACGCATTTGACTTGGGAAAAGGAAAAGCGCAAGCCAAAACCTTTGCAGAAAACACCAATGCTTCATCCATTCCTGCCGGCTCAAAAATTCTTATTCTAAGATGCGTAAGAAGCTGGATGATGCAACTGCTTCTGGAAAATCTCCACCCAAACAATAAGGCGGATGTTCTGGGACAGGATGTTTCTCTGGACGACTTAAAAGAAATTTCCGGACTAGGAAATTTTTACTCCTATGGCAGCGGGTTCTTCGCCACCGAATCGATTTCTTCTGATTTACTAAATGAACTGAGGGGAAAAAGATATGACCTCGTCCTCATACCCGTTGCCAACAACCACCTTGAAGGATTCCAGAATGTTCTTGAGGTCGCACAATTGATCGAACCCGAGAACATCAGTTACGTGTACCCCGAAGGACATATTAAACCCGCCGAAGATTCCCCGGTCAGTATTTAATCAAGCCCCGGCCGGCTGCTTCTCAATGGGATTGGGTTTTGGATTGATCATATTCTTCTTGGTGAGAATATCGATCAGGTTTTTATCCCGGCAGGAAGTAGCAATATCAATCAAACCATCTCCATTAAAGTCTCCAATTGCCATTCCCTGGGGATGCTCGTCTACATGATGAAAAATAGGTGGATAGGTAAAAGTACCATCCCCCCTTCCCAGTTCGACCGAAATCAGATCATCGGTTGAATTTGAAACGGCAATGTCTTCCAGCCCGTCTCCGGTAAAATCTGCAGCCACTACAAATTTCGGAAAATTTCCAGATGCAAAGTCACGCAAACTGGTAAAGGTCTTGTCTTTATTATTTATAAGTGTCGTCAACGCGTGAAGGGAATTGCTGGAAGTTACCAGGTCCATATAACCATCGTTATTGACATCAATATTCACAACCGTGAGCGGCTGTTTTCCCCCTTTAAATACTTTTGAGGTTTCAAATTGCCCATCGCCCTTACCCCATAAGACCTGTACGCCTGTATTGCCTGACCCGGCAAGGCCAACAGCAATATCAATTTTGTTATCCTTATCATAATCACCGACAACTATTCCTGTAGGCTGGCCATTCACATCAATCTTGGCCGGCTCCCCAAAAAATCCGTTCCCTTTCCCAAGCAAAATCATAACCTGGAAATATCGCATGGTAACTGCGATATCAGGGTTGCCATCGTCATTAAAATCACCGGATATCATGTTAATGGGAATTTTGCCTGGCTTTAAGGTTTGTTTTGTTTTCTGAAAACTTCCCAGTCGGGTATTCAAAAAGATTTCGACGGTCTGATCTGCATAATTTAGAACGGCAATGTCTTTATAACCGTCTTTATTAAAATCATTGGATACCAGGCAGATGGGATCGCGTCCGGTTTTATAAACCAGTTGTTCATTGAATTCTCCGTCTCCCAGTCCCTTATAAAAAGAAAAGGAATGTCCACCACTATTTGCCACAACAAGATCGAGAATTTTATCGCGGTTAAAATCGTCAGTGATCAGGAAAGAAGGCTCGCGCCCGGTTTCAAGGGTATTGCTCAACACAAAAATGCGCGGCATTTTTTTCCTGGGTTTGGGAGGCGGGCAGCCAAATAAAACAAAAACCAGCAGCAAACAAATTAAGGAATAGAATTTTTTCATAAATTTCTCAGGTTTAATCAAGAATAGCATAGGAAACTGCATGAAACAATTCTAATAGCCTATACTCAAACTGCCTGCCTGATATTCTCTATGGGAAGACTGGCTTTTTTGCGGAGTATGAAATGATCAAAAATTCGAGTCGCGAAATTAATGGCGAGGGAGGGAGATGCCGTTTCCAAAATAATTCGCTTATAAGAAAGATGGCCTGAAACACTATTAAACATGGCTTTCATAAAAGACTTGTCCGACGCGGCCAGGGAAATCATCTGGTCCATGAATTTAAGGTCGGTGGCAAGGTTCGTGAGGACACGAACAACACGGCCATAAGGCAAATCCTGGGTCAATTCCCAGCAGTCCTCATAAAAGTTTTCTTCAAACGCCTTCCTGGAAACTCCATGACGCATTATGGAACGGGCTGCAAAAGTACCTGTAAGTATTGCCGAGTTTATTCCCTTTTCTTTAAAGGGCCTTATTAATCCTGCCGCATCGCCAATCGTAACGTAACGATCTCCAAAAAGGTTTCGCGCCGGAGCAATAGGAAACTTGCCTTTAAAATAGTTGAGAGGTTTTTCGCGACGCTTATGGGGAGGAAGGAACCGCTGCACGGGATCGGATCTTAAAAACTGCAACATCACTTGAGATGTAACCTTGCGACCCGCAATGTTAATGGAAATATGATCCCCTTTTGGAGTCACGGCTCCAAACTCCAATCCCTTTTGCGACAGCAAAAATGCATGGATGGTGGACTCCATCCCGTCTATAAATTCCGAACCCGGGTAAAGCCGCGTAATAACCGTATTCAAAAAGTCCGGCTGCCGGTAGGGAGTTCCCTCCTCGAAGATTTTGCAAGCCCCATCATCCAAACCAAAAGCACCAATCACCACTGCGCCTTTAAAATTTTCTCCATCGCTATAAACCATCACTTCATCCGGATGCACCTCTATCCCCGTGACCCGATTATGCACAACGGTGGCACCGGCCTTTTCAGCCTCTTCCAACAAAAATGCATCGAACTTGGAGCGTTTGACCGAAAGGCTGCGACCTTGTTCCTCTCCCTCCAGGTTCAAACTCAACCGGTCCGAATGCAGACAATAACCTTCTATCTCATTAAGAATTAAATGCTCTGGGATGGCGAGATCAAATTCAGTTTTAAGAATGTCCTCAAGAGGGGGAGACAAAACACCGATGCATTGGTTGTAATGCCTGTGCTCGGAAAACTTTTTATGCTCGAAGATAACCACCTTAATGGGTTTATTCAAAGCCCGGGATTCTTTCAATAGGGCAATGGCACAACCTGCTCCACCCGGCCCACCGCCAACGATGCAAACCGTATCGCCTTCTTTTATCGGTTTCAAAATTTTGTTCATAATTTTTAGTTTATGGCGGTTTCCAGACTCTGTTTCTTAAAATACTCCAGCATTCCCTTGAAGATATAGGAGTGGAAACTTGAAAGAACTATCCAGTAAATATTTCCCCAGAGAGATTTAGGAATAAAATGCGCCCTCAAAGTCAAACGGGTATTGTCTTGCGACTCCGGTTGAAGTTGAAACTGCAACCAGGACAATCCCGGTGTTATCATTTCCGCCCGCAATAATAGTTCCTGGTCGCGCTCAAGCCTTTCCACTCTCCAGAAATCCACTGTGTCCCCTACCCTCAAATGAGCCAAATCCCTTCTACCACGATGTAATCCCGCTCCCCCCAAAACTCGATCCATCCATCCACGAATTTTCCAAAGCAAATTGGCATGAATCCAACCGTGTTTTCCCCCAATTTTGCAAATATGGGGAAACACTTTTTCAGGTGGCACGGGGATACTTACATCATGCTCCTCAATGATGTATTCAGTGGATTCAAACTCTGCAAGAGGAAGAAGGTCGCCCATATTCAACGGCCTTCCATCACTCCAATGCGAAAAAACCATCGAATTTTTTTCCTTTTCCTGAGCCCACTTCACTGCAGTCTTAAAATCCAACGGCTCAAAAGGAAGAATGGAAGCAACATTATTGTCCGTACAAACCACATCGGTTCTCAGGCTGTTCAGTAATAAAGAAGTGATATTGACCGGAATAGAAATAAAGCAATGCAGCCAGCAGGCATAAACGCGGCACATCCACTGCACCGGAAAAGGAACCCAGGAAACATCAATAAAACGTACATTGCGATTGAGGATTTTGGCAAACTTTAGAAGCATTTCTTTATAAGTCAAAATATCCTTGCAACCAATCTGGTAGATACTGGTCTCCAAACCAGGAGTTTCCATGACCCCTACGAGATATTTGATCACATCTCGAATCGCAATCGGCTGACAGCGTGAATTAAACTCAGGTAAAAATGGAATGAACCGGTTATTTACGATCAAAGCTTTCATGAGCTCGTAAGACGCACTGCCGGTTCCAACAATGATTGCAGCACGTACACGGATTACAGGTACGCTGCCCTGACTGAGAATGAATCCCACCTCCATGCGACTCTTTAAATGTGGCGACATCTGTTCTTTTTTCTCTCCCAGCCCTCCCAGATAAATTATTCTTTTTACCCCGCAACGTTCCGCTGCATCCCGAAAATTCCCGGCGGCCTTTTGGTCTTTCTCAACAAACTCGGTATTCTTCTCCCTCATGCTGTGAATCAGGTAATAGGCATAGTCCACATCCTTAACAGCAGATTGAAGCTCTTCTTCGTTCAGGCAGTCGGCGTAAATTACTTCGAGGTTCGGGTGGGATAAAATAGGAGGAGTGCTGCTGTTCCGGTACATGCATCGAACGATATAGCCGCGAAACAAAAGCTCAGGAATAAGCCGGCGCGCAACATAACCACTCGCACCTGTAACCAAAACCCGGGTCCCCCTGGGCCAGGGTTGAGTGGTTAGATCGTCGGTATAATGGTAATTGACTTTTTCCGGATCCATACCGGCAATATATCCCTAAACGGGCGAATCGCAAGGCAGGAACCCAAAAAGAGCCAAATTTTTATGGATACTTAATATAAATATAAGGAAAGGACCTACAAACCCAGGACACATGCCAGACATTCTATTTTTCTCTGGCACGTCTCCTGGTTTTTCATCCGGGTCATGGCGTCGCGGCGACTTGAGCCGTCCGGGCCAGATTAAGCGGAGGGGGAGGAGGTCCCTCTAACTTAATCCGGCACATCACCCGGTTGATAAAACGATTATTCTTTTTGTTCGATCGGTTTCAATTCTTCAAGCTTGGTCTCCTGCGTTACCACTGAAAAGTTTGAATCGGCAAACACATAAGCCATACCCACCATTAATCCACCGCCCACCATATTGCCAGCGGTTACAAAAACCTGATTGTGAATAAATCCCGCTAACGAAACTTCAGCCCCGTGCGGTAAAAACATGGCCAGGCTCATCAACGACTGGTTGGCGATGCTATGTTCGTAACCACTGCCAATGAAGGCAAACAGACACCAGAAAATCATGATCAACTTGGCAGTTTCATCGCCATTGCGATTAACAATCCACACCGCAAGGCAGACCAGCCAGTTACATAAGATTCCTCGGAAGAACGCTTCTTTCGCTCCGAGAGACATTTTCATTCCCGCAACTTTAACGATTAGGGACTGCGCCTCGGCTGAAAGAGAACCGCCCTGCACCACCAGCCACGCAAGCAAAACCGAACCGATCAGGTTGCCGATAAAGCAAAGGACGAACAGTTTCACAATAGGACCCATGCCCACCCGCTTCTTCAAGGCACCCACAGCAAAAATCATATTGTTGCCGGTAAACAGTTCAGAACCGGCAAAGATAACGAGGCTCAATGCCACACCGAAACTGAGTCCCATAATAAGCTTCATGAACGGTGCGAACTGTGTTCCCGCAAGCGGAGCCCCTACGGAAAAAATCAGTACGATTCCAAATCCCAAATACGCGCCTGCAAGAGCAGACAAAGCCACGTAACCCGGTGG
>JAYNIA010000033.1:0-30663 GCA_038108555.1 Nitrospinota bacterium
AAAAATGATTATATGTATCACTTTCTTTGTGTCCACTTTTACTGTGAAAGATCAAACTTTTATCTCTCACCTTTTTAAAAACATCCACTCCGCTTAAACCATACATTCTCAAATCTGTAATGACCAAATCATAAGGACAGCCTTTCTCCAGCTTGTCTACAGCATCTTCTCCACTTAGGCAAATTTCAACATCAAAGCCCCTGTTTTCAAGCTGCAATTGATTGCTAATACAAATACTTTCTTCATCATCAACAAACAGTATTTTATGTGTGCTCATATTTAATGTGCTCTTTTATGTCTTAGTTTGATTTTCAAGCAGGTAGTTTCACTGTGAAAATCGTCCCCTTACCAAATTCACTTTCCACCTCGATTTCGCCACCATGATCACGAATAATTCCATAGCTGACCGAAAGACCAAGTCCAGTCCCTTGTTCATCATCTTTCGTAGTATAAAATGGCTCGTACAGCTTACTTTTAACATCTTCTGATATACCCGAACCAGTGTCCTGAATTTTTATGATCACATAGTTTTCCTTTAACTCCGAAATCACTGTAATTTGACCTTCCCCGGATATCGATTCGGCAGCATTTTGAATAAGGTTTAACAGAACCTGCTTGATCTGGTCCTCAACTACCTCTAAGCAGGGTGTTTTGTCAGACAATATTTCTTTAACCTTTATACCCTTTTGACGCAGAACCGTCATTTGTAACTGAAGAACTTCTTTCAAACAATTATTTATATCTGTATGGCATGCTATACCCGGTGAAGGCCTGTAAAACTCTCTCAGCCCGCGAATCATTTTAGCCATTCTATCAACTTCTTTTTCGGCTATTTTAAGAATCTTAATATGGTTTCCAGTCACGTTTGATTCTTTCAAAGCCTCCAAAATACCCTTAATTCCTTGAAGAGGATTGTTGAACTCATGAGAAATCGAACCTGTAAGCTTTCCTAAGGCAGACAACTTTTCCATATGTACCATTTGAGCCTGAGAAGCTTTTAGCTCTTCGGTTCGATTTTCGACCAATTCCTCAAGGTGATTTCGATGCGCTTCCAATTCTATCTCAGCTTTTTTACGATCAGTAATATCTGTAAATGAAACTACGGCACCTATGATTTCATCAACCTCAAAAATAGGTGTGGAAATATACTCAACTGGAAAACAACTTCCATCTTTTCGCCAAAAGACCTCATTAGAGACATGATGAACACTGCCATCTTTTATTGCGGCATAGATCAGGCATTCATTGCGATCATAAGGAGAACCATCTTTTACTATGATGAATTAAATCGTGCTGAGAATGCCCACTCATCTCCTGTAGAGAGTAACCGAGCATCTTCTCTGCCGCAGGGTTCACAAATGTAGTATTCCCATTTTTATCCAAACCATAGATACCTTCTCCGGCAGAGTTCAGAATCAATTCCTGGCGTTTTCTTGTTCGTTCCAGATCAATTTCTATTTGTCTACGTTTTACGAATTGCTTTCCAAAAATATACAGGATGACATACCACCCAAAACAAAGGATTATCAAACAAAAAAAACTAAACCAAATTAATTGCTTCTCATGTTTGTCTATTTCTTTTTTATTATTTAATTCAATTTCCTTAATAAAATCTTGCATTCCTTTAGAATAAACTTTTTTATTATCTTCATATTCCTTGCTAAACAATACTGCAATGGCTTTTTCTTGTTCTCCTTTATTGACCAGGGAAAATGCCTGCATTTCCAAAGCTACCAATAAATTATTGGCTTTCTCAGTTTTCTCTACTAATTTTTGCCATGCAAGCATTGAACTTAATTTCTTGATATTGTCTATAACCTCTCTTAGGAGGGGCTCATATTGCATATAACGGTCTTCCCAGAATTTATTGTCTGATGAAACTCTGAGGCGGGCAGACATGGTCAAGACCTCATCGAGGTAAGTTATTTCATCAGTCAATTGTTGAATTTCATTTGAATTCTCCCAGGCTTTGACCGTTTCTTTATAAATAGTCCAGGCATTAAACCCTCCAAGCATAATCAAACCCAGTGTTAGTACGAGCCAGATTATCAAAGTTCCCAAAGGAAATTTAGCCACTGGTTCTTTTTTAGGCTCTTCAGGCATATATTTAATCAACTGAAAATTATTGAACTTAATATAAAGGTCTTAAGTTTGAATCAATTATTCACATAATTTTGATGTAAATAACCAGGTTGGCCCCCTCAAATAGTAACGTTCAGAAAAAACACTGTTAAACAGTATGCTTGTGGCACTTGAATACTACCACCCAATTAAAAGGAATAAAGGCTCACCCAAATCTAATAACCCCTTACATATCAACGTGAAGCTGGTCAAAATCAAACCTCTGTTTCTGGTATAAGAAACTATGGAATTTAATTTTTTATGTCCAATTTGGGAATGCTCTATCCACTTTTAGCTATAAGCCCTGATAACGTTTATTTCTTCTTCACTCATAGTCATTTCCTTCAGGGTTTTATATAGATATAACCTTGTTCCTGTAAATCGGCGATCCGCTTTACGGCTACCGGATGTTCTGTGGGAATGAATCCAGGCGCGAGGGATTCCAAAGGCCGGCCAAACAATTTCATGGAAACCTGGCACATTTCAGGTTGAACACCCTTATCAATAATTATGGCCAGTTTTTTCTTCAGGACAGGATCTACGGTTTCTTTTTCGAACAGTTTCAGAGCCGGACCATGCACCACTACTTTGACATCTATTTTGTCGGGACCCCCTTCTGCCTCCATATGCTTGTTGATCAATGCCATGGCGTATTTGGCGACTCCGACATCGTTTCCATCGATATGATATAGAACCTTGATCCTTCCATTGGCATCGCGGTGATTGCCTCCGGCCTCAACGTTGGCAGAAAGCAGACAAAAAACAGCCGCAACAATCAGCAAACCTAAAAACTTATATTTCATGGGATCTCTCCATTGGTGAGTTTAAATGATATAGAAAGTATATCACTTAAAAATGGAGATTTAATGGGACCTTTGGATTGGGCAAATACTGGATTTGATGTTTCTAATACAAAGCAAAACACACAGAATCGTCATCGCGAGCCGCAAAGCGGCGTGGCCGTGGTAACAATCTTTAACATTCGTGCCCTGAAAGGGTGGATCCAGAGATTTTTTGGATTGCTTCACTTTACCCTTGCAGGGCATGAAAGCTAAGGTTAAATATTACACGTTCGCAATGACGAATTAAACAAAGATCTCTATTAAGGAAGGGAAGGGCTTAATTATTTTCCGAGCTTTCGAGGCGGGCAAGGGCGCGGAACAGTTTTTTCTGCGCTTCGATGAACTCTTCTTCTGACAGTCCGGGTTTCGTCAATAACTCTTCCGCATGGGCATGGGCTTTCTCAGCACGTTCACGATCAATTTCGCTTAGGAACTCCCCGGTTTCCGCGAGAACAGTCACCCGGTTGTCCGTAACTTCGAGATAGCCCCCGCTCACAACCATGGCAACGGTTTCACCATCTTTTTCATAAGATAGTTGACCGGGTCGCAGGTTAGTTAATATCGGCGCATGATCATAGAGAATCCCCAAGTCCCCTTCGGTCCCTGGAGCATTGACCTGATCCACTTCTTCTGCGACCAGTTGTTTTTCGGGGGTAACTACGCTTAAGTTCAGTTTCATGCTGATTTTTTATCCAGTTCTTTTTGTTTCGCGTGAACTTCATCCAAGGTTCCAACCATGTAGAAAGCCTGCTCGGAGATATCATCGCCACGACCTTCCAGGATGGCTTTGAACCCTTCGATGGTGTCTTGTACTTTCACATATTTTCCGGGAGAGCCTGTGAAGACCTCTGCAACGAAGAAAGGTTGCGACAGGAATTTTTGAATCTTACGTGCACGTGATACAACCTGTTTATCTTCTTCTGACAACTCATCCATACCCAGGATGGCGATGATATCCTGCAAGTCTTTATATCTTTGCAGAACCTGTTGCACGCCACGGGCGGTGTTGTAATGGTCATCACCAATGACTTCCGGATCAAGAATCCGTGAAGTGGAGTCCAGTGGATCCACCGCAGGGTAGATTCCCAATTCAGAGATACGGCGGTTCAATACGGTGGTCGCATCCAAATGCGAGAAGGTTGTTGCCGGCGCGGGATCGGTCAAGTCATCCGCAGGTACGTAAATTGCCTGAACCGAGGTGATCGATCCTTTTTTCGTTGAAGTGATGCGTTCCTGAAGGTTACCCATTTCAGTAGCAAGTGTGGGTTGATATCCCACCGCAGAAGGAATTCGGCCCAGAAGCGCCGACACTTCCGAACCCGCCTGCGAGAACCGGAAAACATTATCGATGAACAGGAGAACGTCTTTACCACCTTCATCACGGAAATATTCAGCACAGGTGAGACCGGTCAGGCCCACACGCATTCTTGCACCGGGAGGCTCGGTCATCTGCCCATAGATCAGGGCAGTTTTATCAATAACGTTGGAGTCCACCATTTCATGGTAGAGATCGTTTCCTTCACGGGTTCGCTCACCAACTCCTGAAAATACAGAGAAACCACCATGCTCTGCACCAATATTTCGGATCAATTCCATGATGAGAACGGTTTTACCAACACCCGCACCCCCGAACAGTCCCGTCTTTCCACCTTTCAGGTAAGGCTCAAGCATGTCGATAACCTTAATTCCGGTTTCGAGCATTTCCATTTTGGTATCCTGCTCTTCAAATGCCGGGGCATCGCGATGAATACTCCATTTGGCTTTGGATTCAACCGGAGGTTTTTTGTCAACAGGTTCACCAACCACGTTCAGAATACGTCCGAGCACTTCTTCCCCAACCGGTACGGAAATTGGAGCCCCGGTATCGACCGCCTCCATACCCCTCACCAATCCGTCGGTGGAGTGCATGGCAACGCTTCGAACTGCATTATCCCCAAGATGCAAGGCCACTTCACAAACCAGCGTTTCTTTTTCACCGCCTTCACCATCACGCTCAATGTGGATCGCATTATAAAGATCAGGCAACACACCGTCTTCAAAGCTCACATCTACAACGGGACCCATAACCTGGATGATCTTTCCCTTATTCATTCATTCCCTCCGATATTTTCAGTATCTCTCACGCCACTAACCTTTCAGGGCTTCAGCGCCATTTACGATTTCTATTAATTCTTTAGTGATATAAGCCTGTCGGGCTTGGTTGTAAGTCAACGTCAACCCACCGATCATTTCTCCGGCATTGCGAGTTGCACTATCCATTGCCGTCATTCGTGCGCCATGTTCGCTGGCACTCGACTCCAGAAACGCACGATAAACTTCAACGGTCATATAACGTTTTAAAAGCTCATCGAGGATAGATTCTTCATCCGGCTCATAAATATAATCCACAGCAAAAGAATCTTCTTTATGTTCCAGTTGCTCTGGAACTATCGGCAACAACTGCTCAACAATCACCTCTTGAGCCATGACCGATTTAAACTCGTTGTAAATCATGAAGACCTTGTCGATTTTTTTCTCTGAAAACATGCTGGCCAAATTGTTGCCAATTTCCTGTGCTTTGAGATAATCAAAATCTTTGGACCAGCCAATATAATCTTCGAGGATATTCACATCGCGATTACGAAAGATATCATTGCCTTTTTTCCCAGCGATGATCAGCGAGTTCTCGTTTTGTGGATTCTCTTTCAGGTACTCCGCTGTCTTTCGGATAATATTTCCATTGAAGCCACCACATAACCCTTTATCCGAAGTGATGATCAGGAAAAGATGTTTGTTCCCCTCCCGCACATCCAGCAGGGGATGCAGATCACTATTACAACGAGCCGCAAGATGATTGAGTACATCCATCAGCTTGATTGCGTAGGGCCTGGCTTCCAGTATGGCATGCTGGGCCTTTCGGAGTTTGGAAGCCGCAACCAGTTTCATGGCTTTGGTGATCTGCTGCGTGTTTTTTACGCTTTTGATCCGTCTTTTAATGTCTTTTAAACTTGGCATAGATTAGTTCTGAAAAAGGCCTTTGAATTCTTCAATGGCGGCCTTTAACTTGCTTTCACTATCATCATCCAGTTTTTTGGCTTCGGCAATTTGGTCCATCAAAGCTTGATGTTTATCTTCCATAAAATTAATTAAGCCCGCTTCAAATTTTTGAATGTTGCCTACAGGAATATCGTCCACCAACCCTCGCACACCCGCAAAAATAGAAATAATTTGCTGGACAACACTCAGAGGTTTGTACTGAGGCTGTTTGAGTAGCTCAACCAGGCGCTCACCACGATGTAACTGCGCCTGCGTTGCAGCATCTAGATCACTACCGAACTGGGCAAATGCCGCCATTTCGCGGTACTGCGCAAGATCCAGTCGAAGCTGACCCGCTACCTGTTTCATTCCCTTGATTTGAGCGGAACCACCCACACGAGATACCGAAAGTCCTACGTTAATCGCAGGACGCACCCCTGAATAAAACAGATCGGTTTCGAGAAAAATCTGACCATCGGTGATTGAGATTACATTAGTAGGGATATAAGCAGATACGTCACCTGCCTGTGTTTCAATGATTGGCAGAGCCGTCATGGAGCCTGCACCCAACTCGTCACTTACTTTTGCAGCACGCTCCAGCAATCGGGAGTGCAGAAAGAAAACGTCACCAGGATACGCTTCACGTCCGGGAGGTCTTCGAAGCAGAAGAGAGAGCTGGCGATAAGCTGCCGCCTGTTTACTGAGATCATCATAAACGATGAGGCAGTGCTGACCGTTGTCTCGAAAATATTCACCCATTGCGCAACCCGCATAAGGAGCAATGAACTGCATCGGTGCCGGGTCACTGGCTGAAGCTGAAACAACGATGGTGTATTTCATCGCATCATGTTCTTCGAGGGTTTTCACAACCCGCGCAACGGTGGATCGTTTTTGCCCAACCGCAACATAGATACAGAACATGTTTTGACCTTTTTGATTGATGATGGCATCAATCGCAACGGCAGTTTTACCGGTTTGTCGGTCACCAATAATCAGCTCGCGCTGACCACGCCCTACCGGAATCATTCCGTCAATCGCCTTGATCCCAGTTTGCATAGGCTCATGAACGGACTTTCTATCAATAACGCCCGGAGCCACTCTTTCAATAGGACCAAACTTATCCGTTTTGATAGGACCTTTTCCATCAATCGGCTGACCGAGACCATCAACGACACGACCCACCATTTCCGGTCCAATCGGAACTTCCATAATGCGGCCAGTTCGCTTGACTTCATCTCCTTCTTTGATGTTATCATCGCGTCCCAGAAGTACCGCACCCACATTATCTTCTTCGAGGTTCAACACCATTCCCGATAGTCCACCGGGGAATTCCAAAAGTTCACCGGCCATGGCATTTCCAAGGCCATAAATACGTGCGATTCCGTCACCAACAGAGATTACACGACCGGTTTCCTTGAGCTCGATCCCTTCTTCAAACCCTTCGATTTGTTTTTGAATCAGGGAGCTGATTTCATCGGCTCGTAAATTCACTTAGGCTACCTCCTCTTTCTCAATTGTTCGTTTCAAGATATCCAGGCGGTTACGAATGGTATCATCCGCTACCTGGTCTCCGATTCGGAGCATCACCCCTCCGATTAGCGACTCATCCACCTCGGTATCGATCAAAATGGTTTTTCCTAAAATTTTATTCAATGCCGTTTTCAGACGATCGGTATTGGCATCTGTCAAGGTGTGAGCCGATGCAACATGAACCCTTATCTGGCCCAGTCTCCGGTCCACAACCTGCTCAAAATATTCAATGATTTTGTCGAGAAAAATTATTTTTCCACGCTCATTCAGCAAAACCAGCAAATTGGCAACCTTGTCTCCGATCTGCAGTTTGCTGCAAAGCTCTTCGACAACATTTTTTTTCTTTTCCGTTGCAATCGTTGGATGATCAAAAAATCGGGGCAATTGCTTTTCCGTATTCATGGCTTCGCCAAACGCTTCCAGATCCTGCAAGGCTTTTTCCAGTTGGGAGTCGTCTTCAATATTCCCGGATAGCGCTTCGGCGTATCTTTTTCCTACCTGATTTTCCAACATCGCAATTTTTCTTTATTAAAATTAATTACTCTGGCTTTTTTCCAGCTCTTGAATGACTTGCTCGATCGACTCATCGACCAACCGCTTTTTATCAGCATCATCCAGCGCTTTCTTGAGAAACTTTTCAGTGGAGGCAATGGTCAGTGCTGCTGTATAGCTTCTAATCTCCTGCAGAAGTTTATTTCGTGAACTTTGAATTTCCTGTTCAGCTTCACGCTGCGCCTGTCTAACCTTTGCTTCCGTTTCCTGAATTGTTTTCTCCTGAAGCTTTTTGGCCTCATCCTGAGCCAACTGAACAATGGTTTCAGCCTTGCCATGCGCGGCTTTTAATTTTTCTTCCAGTTCAGCTTTTATCTTCTCAACGTCCTGCTTCAGTCTTTCAGACTCTTCAATATCCCCACGTATTTTTTTCTCACGATTTTCAAGTGCTTCGAGAATAGGAGGAAAGGCAAACTTCTTAAGCATAAAAAACAAAATCGCAAAAGAAATCACTGACCAGAAAATCAGGGAGCTAAAAACAGAAACTTGTTCAAATTGAGGCATAATCTATCCTTATAAATTTTTCACCCACCCCCGTGGGAGGGAATGTTAGCGAACCCGAGGTAAAGGATTTGATGGCCTTGTTGCCATGCCCCCCTGTTACCTGCGGTGTTTCGCTGCTATGGCATAATGATGAAAGCAATAACCAGTGCATAGAGAGCAATTGCTTCAACCAGTGCAAAACCGATCCAGCAATATTTTGCAACTCTGGCTTCAGCATTAGGCTGACGGCCAACCGTTTCGATGGTCTTCGCAAAAATATATGCGATACCCAAGGCAGCCCCGAAAAATCCGGCAGCACACAAACCCATTCCAATTAATGCAGCAGCTTCTGAACCCATTCTTTCCTCCTTAACAAAAAATTAATGTAACTTGATCACATCGCCAATATATACACAGGTCAGCGTTGTGAAAATATATGCTTGAATGAAAGCGATAGCGATTTCTAATCCATTAATAATAACGGTAAAACCAAATGGCAACCAACCCAGCCACAAAGGCCCGGTCATAGCCAAACCAAACAAAACAGCAAGAACCGTATGACCTGCAGTCATATTGGCGAAGAGCCTAACAGCAAGCGAAATTGGCCGAGCCAACATACTAATTATTTCAATGGGAATCATTACAGGAATCAAAATTTTGGGAATCCCCGGTGGAACCAAAATACTCAGGAAGTGCCCCCCATGTTTTGAAAACCCAATCACCAGAGTCATAAGGAAAATACCTGTGGCAAACACTCCCGTTACAACCAATTGACTCGTAATGGTATAGGAACCAGGCAAGAGTCCAATTAAATTGCAGGCAAGAACAAACAGGAAAAGGCTGGCAATAAAAGGAACATACTTCCTGCCCTCTTCTTCACCAATGAATTCATAAACCAGATTCCTTATAAACTCTATAGCAATTTCCAGAACGCTTTGTAGTTTTCCGGGGATTAAAGATAAACCCTTCTTTGCAGGCAACATGAACATGCCGCCAATAACAGCCAGCCCCACCCACATGGCTACAACCGCATTATTTATTGAAAGGTCAAGTCCGCCAATATGAATGGGGACAATGGTGTGGACTTCAAAATGGTGTAAAGGACTTTCCATAGTTTACTGATCAATCCTAATCTTTATCGTTATATTCCTCTTCGTTTGTCAGAGTCATTGCAACTCTGTAAACGCCCAAACAACCTGCAGCTACGCCGAACACAATTCCTACCACCAAGCCCCAGGGTTTTGAACCAAAAAAATAATCAAACGCATACCCCAGTAAGCCGCCGATGATCGTCGCCACCGTCAGTTCAGTTCCCAACCTGAACGCAATCTGCATACCCTGACGGAAGCCGTTGTTTTTGCTCATTAATTTATTGCTTGGGGGAAATACCGGCTAGCAGAAAATCGCGCTTATCATACCTCAACGTTTAGATGTTGTCCAAAAAAATTATTTTCACTCGCCCCCAAAAATTAACCTATTGAAATTAAAGGGCATAAAAAATGCCCCGTCTCAATTTCACGAGATCAGGACAAGCGTTATCCAGTTCCCAAAAGGGTTTCTTCTACTATAATACGAAGATTAAATTATATGGCAGCTAAGATTTAATTAAATTAGTAAGGAAGGGTTCCAAATCTTTCTTCATATTGTTCCAGCGGCACCATATCAATTGCATCCCAGGGGCAGCCTTCCAAAAAGGTGTCCATCGGACCTTTACTGGTACATTTTTTACAACCGATACACAGTAGCGGGTCTACATCTACTCGATTGAATGCCGGCGCATCCGGATTTTCCACTTCAAACATGCACTTCTCAACCGGACACTCGGTAATACAAATAGGAGATCCACCGCATCCGGTACAGGCATCATTGATGACAGCCAGTATCTTTGGTTTTCTTTTTCGTTTTACGTCTCTTTTGGCTTTTTCTTTGGTTGCCATGAAGTACTTCCTAAATTATTTTTACAAATATAACTGCTTCCAATTTTAACAAAACCGGCGGCAATTATAACCTTATTCTAAAAAAATTTTCAATTATTGTGATCAACTATTGCCAGAATTTTATTCAAAACTTTTCAGGAGACAACTCATATCCGAGCCGGAATAAAATAGGGATAGCCCTGCTTGTATTACGAAGACCTCTGTATTAAGATAAAGAAAAGTTGCGATAAGTGCAATCCCTTTAAAGGTTTGCGAACTTCTCCTCCTCCTTTTCCTGGCTGGATTTAAGGAATATCAAAACTCCAGACCTCCTTGTTTGATTAAATTTGCAGGGAGATTTTACATATTCAAATGGCTTTCAATAGAATTTTGGGGCATGAAAAACCCCGACAAATCCTAAACAATGCACTCCAAAACAGCAGCGTTGCGCACGCCTACCTGTTTTATGGGCAGGAAAGTATTGGCAAAAAACAAATTGCTATTGAGTTTGCCAAATCCCTGAATTGTGAATCTGGGACGGAAGGTGAACCTTGCGACAATTGCATCACCTGCCAAAAAATTGATAACCGGACCCACCCGGACTTCTTTTATCTGGAACCTGTAAAAAGCACTCCAACTGCCCGTGAGGCAAGTATTAAAATAGAAGCGATAAGAGAGTTACAAAGGAAGCTCGCTTTTCGTCCTTATGAAGGAAAAGTAAAAGTAGCCGTCATTGATGATGCCGACCTTATGAATTTACAGGCGGCCAATTCATTTTTAAAAACTCTGGAAGAACCACCTTCAGCAACAATTTTAATTTTAATCTCCTCTCATCCGTTCAAATTGTTACCAACCATAATTTCCAGATGCCAGACCATAAAGTTTCAACCACTCATTCCTGAAAACGTAAAAAAGATCTTGCAGGAATCTTTTTCCGAGGAGGAAGTTGATGAAAACACCATTACCTTCCGCACTCTTCGCTCTCGTGGAAGCGTAAAAAAAGCATTGGCAGAAGACATGGAAGATATTGCGAATATCCGAAAGGAAATCGTGAACCTTTTGGAACTCATCTCCTTTGATCGGATGGATATCGTTTTCTCGCATGCAAAATCCTGGGCCAGCCAATCGGACCAATGGGAAACCCTGCTCAATGAACTGATGGAGTTGGTGCGTGACCTTGCCTTTTTTCGATCCGGGTGTTCGGAGTCTGAAATTTACAATCGTGATATTGCCACCACATTAAAACCCCTGGCGCAAAAAAGAAGTGTAAAATCTTGGCTGGATATGTTTCATGCCATCCACAACACCAAAATGGCTTTGTCTGGAAACGCAAACGCGCAACTATTTTTTGAAAATATGCTCATAGATTTTTGTGAAGTCGCATAGCAATCATGAATGCAACAATAGAAGAAACAAAAAGTACAGAGTCTACCCCGGAAAAACCCAAATTTCTAATCGGGGTCCGTATAAACAACCAGGTCAAGTCCCAACTCTATGACCCTAAAGACCTGAAACTGAGGGTGGGGATGCCTGTCATGGTCAATACCAGTCAGGGACTCAAATTGGGCCGGGTTGCATCCAACAAGATTATTAATATTTTTAAAAACAAAGATCAAAATTATTACAAAGTTCTTCGCATTGCTAATGAGAACGACTTCCAGGCCGAAAACAGGCGCCAAAAGACAGAACAGAAAGCTCAATCCATATGCTCTGAGAAAATTGTAGAACTAAAGTTACCGATGAGCTTGAGCCGGGTAGTCCATCAACCTCATATGAACAAAACCATTTTCTTTTTCACCGCAGAAGGACGTGTCGATTTCCGGCAACTCATCCGCGACCTTGCATCAAGTCTGCGACACCGAATAGAAATGAAGCAGGTCGGTGTGAGGGATGAGGCAAAAGTGATTGGAGGTTTTGGAATTTGTGGAGAGACATTGTGCTGCTCTTCCTGGTTGCCAGACTTCACCCCGGTCACAATAAAAATGGCAAAGACTCAGGGGTTGGCATTAAACCCCAGTAAAATCTCAGGGTTATGCGGAAGGCTGATGTGTTGCCTTCAATACGAGCATGAAAATTATAAAGAACTGGCTAGAGGTCTTCCCAGAGTCAACAGCCATATTCAGACCCCTGACGGTCCCGGCAAAGTTTTAAAAAATGAGATTCTGGATCAAAAAATTATCGTACGCCTTGATGATGAAAGTATTATGACCTATCACAAAGAAGAGCTAAAAACGAAACCGCAGCAATCCAAAACCCCGGAAAACTGAAACATGAGCGATAAAAAATTTTATATCACCACCCCCATATATTACGTAAACGATGTGCCGCATATCGGACATGCCTACACCACCATCGCCGCAGATGTAGCGGCTCGATTCAAAAGATTGGATGGGTATGAGGTTTTCTTCTTAACGGGAACGGATGAGCATGGGCAAAAAGTCCAGCAGGCCGCACAGGAAAAAAAAGTAACTCCGCAAGAGCATGTGGACAAACTCCATCAAAGATTTAAAGAGCTATGGGTGAAATTCAATATTTCCAACAGTGATTTCATCCGCACAACCGAAGAGCGGCACAAAGTATTGGTCCGCGACATCCTCCAATCCCTTTTCGACAAAGACGAAATATATCGTGACAGCTATGAAGGCTGGTATTGCACCCCCTGTGAGAGATTCTGGACTGAAAAAGATTTGTTAGAGGGCAATTGCCCGGAATGCAAACGTAAAGTTGAAAAAATAAAGGAACATAATTATTTTTTTCGAATGGGAAAATATCAGGAATGGCTCGTTCAAAAAATAAAAGAAGATCCCCATTTTATTCTTCCCACATCACGAAGAAATGAAGTTTTAGGATTTTTGGACAAGCCTCTGGAGGATCTTTGTATCTCCCGTCCCAAATCCCGGCTGCCCTGGGGCATTCCCCTACCCTTTGATGAAGAATACGTTACCTATGTCTGGTTTGATGCACTTATCAACTACATCTCCATACACGGTTCACTCGAAGATATTAAAGCCAGCGGCTACTGGCCAGCGGACCACAACATGGTCGGGAAAGACATTTTGACCACACACGCGGTTTATTGGTCCACCATGCTCAAGGCCATTGGACTGGAACCTCCAAAAAATATTTTTGCTCACGGCTGGTGGACAGTGAATGGACAAAAGATGTCCAAGTCTCTTCAAAATGTTGTAGAGCCGAATCAACTTGCTGACCAATTCGGGGTGGATGTCATTCGCTACTTTCTTTTAAGGGAAGTCCCTTTTGGGTTGGATGGAGACTTTTCCCACAAAGCTTTGATCGGAAGGCTAAACAGTGACCTGGCAAACAATCTGGGAAACCTTTTGAATCGCACCGTCAATATGATTAAAAAATATTTCGATGGCACCCTTCCAACACCTGCTACCAAAGGTGATGAAGACGGGCCGTTGGAAAGCAAAGCCAGTGAGGTCGTGGAACAGGTGCGCAAACATTATGACGAACTTGCCTTCAACAAAATCCTGCAAAAGATTTGGGAGTTGGTAGACACCACCAACCAATATATTGACAAAACCGGTCCCTGGAATTTAGCAAAAACTGAGGATGGTAAAGAACGGCTGAAAACAGTGATGTATAACGCTGCCGAATCCTTGCGCGTCCTCGGCGTTTTGCTATTCCCCTTTATGCCCAAAAGCTGTGAGTCCTTGATGGCGCAACTGGGCTCTGAAAAGTCCATTGAGGAACAGGGAATGGATTCGCTTGAAAAATGGGGGCAATTAAAACCGGGCAACCAGACCCAAAAAGCAAAACAACTTTTCCCAAGAATAGAAGACAAACAAGCAGCAAAAATTCTCGCAGAGCTGGAAACGGAAAACAAAAAAGACGAAGGGGATAAAATCACCATTGACGAGTTTATGAAAGTCGATTTGCGAACAGGCAAAATACTGGAAGCGGAAAAAGTCAAGAAATCGAAAAAACTTATTCAACTCAAGGTCGATATAGGCACCGAAACAAGGCAAATTCTTGCAGGAATTGCAGAAAGCTACGAACCCGAAGATCTGGTGGGAAGAACCGTAATTATCGTTGCCAATCTCAAACCCGCGAAGTTGATGGGAATCGAATCGCAGGGCATGGTACTGGCGGCAAGCAATAATGGCACTATTATGCTTGCCGGATTCGACCAGGAACCGGGACAAGGTATTCAAGTACGATGATTATTGATACCCACGCACATATCGATGTTTCCGATTATGAAGAAGACAGGGAAGCTGTAATCCAGCGAGCCCGAGAGAGCGGTGTTCAATACATGCTGAATATCGGTTGCGATGTTGAAAGCAGCTACCGGTCCATGGAACTGGCGGAACAATATGATTTTATATACGCCACCGCAGGAATTCATCCGCACGATGTAAAATCCATTGACCAGGATACCTTTGCCCACCTTCGGCAATTGCTCACCCATCCCAAAGTAGTTGCATTGGGAGAAATTGGTCTCGATTACTACAAAAATTATTCCCCACAGGATTTACAAAGAACGCATTTCCACAATCAGGTTCAGTTGGCGCGCGACATGGACAAACCCATTGTGGTTCACAGCCGGGATGCCAAGGAAGATATTATTTCAATTTTGTCCGAGTTCTACCCGAAAGACCCGACCGCGCATTCGGGAATCTTCCATTGTTTTTCGGGGGATCAGGAATTGGCCGATGCCGCTCTTGAAATGGGATTTTATATTTCGTTTTCAGGGTCCGTCACTTTTAAAAAAGCAGATGACCTCCGGGAAGTTGCTAAAAACATTCCAGCAGATCGTCTGTTTGCAGAAACCGATTGCCCTTATCTCACTCCGGTGCCTCATCGGGGCAAACGAAACGAACCTGCATACGTTAATTTTACTGCTGAAAAACTTGCGGAAATTCGTGGTTTAAAAATTGAAGACGTAGAACGGACTATGGCGTTAAACTTTTTCGAGTTGTTTGGCATTGGTAAGCAAGCCAAGACGGGAACGGTTTCTTATAAAATTCGAAACTCCCTTTATCTCAACCTGACACAACGTTGCACCGCCGATTGTGTATTCTGCACACGCCTTACCAAACCCGTGGTCCAGGGTTACAATTTAAAACTTGACCGGGAACCCACGGCTCAGGAAGTCTGGGAGTCCATTGACGATCCCAAAAAATATGACGAAGTGGTTTTTTGCGGATTCGGTGAACCCACCCTGCGACTGGATGTTATCAAAGAAGTTTCCAAAAAGATCAAGGACGCCGGAGGTCGAGTCAGACTCAACACCAACGGTCACGGAAACGTAATCAATAAACGCAACATCCTTCCCGAACTATCAGGGCTTATAGACGAAGTATCAGTAAGCCTCAATGCCGATTCCTCGGACGCCTACGATGAAATCGTTCAGCCTTTACCCATGCTTAGAAATGGCATTTACTACAAAGTAAAAGAATTCATTGAAGAAGCCAAAAAACATATCCCCGAGGTGCAAGCCTCCATTGTCACACATCAACGCGGAGTTGATGAATCCCAATGTGAAGACATCGCCAACAACGAATTTGGCGTTAAATACCGAGCACGCAGATATAACATTGTCGGTTAAAGCCGATCCCCAACCAGCATAGCCCTCTTTATAAATAAATTTTCATTTTTGGCCCCTTTTTGCTTTGTAGTATTCCTACTACAAGAAAATTCAAAACCCACCTCAAAAACTTGGTCCTTTACGCGATTTTTTTTACCTCTCTGTAATCCTATCCTTTACTTAGGCATAAACAAAAACCATTAAACGGTTTTATTCGATACAGGTTCTAATTATTAAAGGAAAGGAATCATCATGAAAAAAATGTATGGACTTGGCCTATTAGTGCTGGGGATTTACCTATCTCTCAGCATGGCCGCCTCCATTCCAGCTTCTGCATCCAGCGATAGCGAAAAAGAACTGGAAGCCATAAAAAAAGAGTTTTCCGCCGTATTAAATCTCAAAGGAACAGCCCGGAAAGAGATTAATGCAATTGCAAACCTTTTAGCACCAGGTTCAAAACTGGCAGCAATAGATATACGAAAAGCAAGTGGCGAATTCTGCATGCTGGAAACGGTCACAAAGCACAATATGACCCATTTCTCCTCAAATCCGGAGAGCACACATGAAGACATTGTCTATTACCTGAACCCAAAAACCTTTATTGAAAATGGATTGGATGTCAGCAAACTCCCCAAACAACCAAAAGTGTTGGGGGAAATGGTCCCCCTGCAATGGTACTACTACGACGGAACCTACGTTGAGCCACATCAGGGAACCCGAATGAACAAAGAGTTTGTCATCATGACGGTTAACGTTAAATAGGTTTTCAATCGGTCCGCTGGTTCCGATTCTCATTTTTCACAACTGCTTCACAGCAGAGAGTAGGAATTAGCGGGCTTTAACAAAATTTTAATAGAGTTTTATAATTTAAAAATCCCCTGCCGGCAAACAATAAAAATCTTAAAAATGGGTTTCCAAAAACTGAAATATTCTCCTTTAAGAAATTGAAGGATAAGGAGGTCTGGCAAATTATTTTTTATATTCGCAAACTAGCTCAGTAAGAGAAAAGGAACCAAAGTTTATTTTCACTTCCCCATTCCTTTACCATTACCAACTCGTTAACATTTTAACAGCCCTAATGTTAAACTTTTATTAACCCTAAATTGAAGGAGAACTTTAATGAAAAAGCTTAACCTGATTCTTATCACTTTTTTTATGCTTTCCCTGGTCGCGTCTTATGCGGTTGCAGGGGACTACCGTGCAGTGACCATAGTTTCACCTGAAAATGGTGCAACCGTGAGCAGTCCTGTCAAAGTCTGTATGAAACCCTGGGGAGTTGAATTTGAGCCTGCCAAAAAGGGAGTCAATGACGGCAAAGGACATAACCATATTCTGGTGGACGTAGCTATCCCCAGTGACCTGAGCCAACCAATCGGAAAAGATGCCAACCACATCCATATGGGTGATGGATCTTCCTGCAAAAGCATACAGCTTTCAGCGGGTAAACATACAATTAGAACTCTGTTCGCAAAGGGAAATCATGTCCCTTATGATCCACCGCTGACAGACTCTATCGTTGTAACGGTAAAATAAACGAGCGCATTCCATTGGGGAGCCGTTGCCCAACGGTTCTCCAATGGAACCCTAAATGAGGAAGACCACATGAAACCTTCTTTAATTTTTTTCTTTTTGACGATTGCCATATCCAATCCTTTCCCAGCGGCAGCCAACACTTCCTCTATCCCATCTTCCAAAAAAGTTTTAAATAATGCATACAACCCGGACACATTAATTGTTGCGCACAGGATGGGATGCGGTCCTAACAGACATAGACATGATGACGATTGCATGCACCGGGGAAGACAACATCGCCGAGGAAGAAGGCATGGAATGATGCACGGTATGGGACGTGGGCCAGGATTGGAGGGGGAAGCTCAGTGCCCCCAACCAAGATCTACTGCAAAAGCTCCTGAAGGAATTTATGAAAGCAGCAACCCTTTGAAAAACACCCCGGAAAATATTGAAGAAGTTCGTTTGCTTTTTCAACTCAACGCGCAACCCACCTGCACAATGTGCCATGGATCGGGCGACGGATTGGGAATGATGAGCGGAGGATTGAATCCACCCCCAAGAAACTTCATGTGCAAAGAAACAATGGAAAATATTCCAGATGGACAGCTATTTTGGATCATTAAAAACGGTTCTCCCGGTACAGGCATGCCTGCATTCTCAGAATTGGCGGATGAACAAATTTGGAGCCTCATCCTTTTCATCAGGCAATTGGGCGAATAGAGAATATGTAGTAGTCTTACTACAAAAACTTGGTCTTTTTAGCGATTTTTTATAAATCCTTCCCTCCCTATAATAAAAATAGTTAAAACTTATTAACTATCACCATAAGGAGGAAATCATGACACATTGCAACGTTGGCCCTACAGACCGTGGTTTAAGACTGATAGTGGGTATTATTTTAATCGGTTATGGAACCTATCTCGCCGGAACCACAGGAATCGTGATGGGCGTTGTGGGGCTGATCCCCTTAGTCACCGGACTGGCCGGAAGATGCCCAGCCTATTCCCTTTTCAAAATCAACACCTGCAGGACCAATAATCCTGTTTAATTTATTGGAAAATTGAATATTTCCATGAAAAATAAGATCAAATACAAAAGAGCAAGCTGAGGGATCCTGGCTTTATTGTTAGGGTCCCTTCTGGTCATAAATTGGACCTCATTGGCTCTGGCTTTTACCCGGATGTGTACGCTCCACAGGTACCGTTGGAGAAACTGGAAACACAGCAAGAAACGAAAAATCCGTTCCCGGCCACACCTGAAAGGATTGAAGCCGGCAGAAAAATTTATTTCGGCAAAGGCCTTTGTGTGACTTGCCATAGCAAAAATGGAAGCCCGGGAACTGGAATGCCGGTTTGGGTTGGAAAAGTGATATCAGAAGAAGAAGGTTGGAATGCCATTCATTTTATAAGGATTTTTAGAGGAGAGAAAGCCAATGACCATTAGAAGAAATTGTTCCTCCCTGCATACCCTTATTTTTTTTATAGCCGCATTTTTTTTCAGCTCGACACAAGTCTGGGCGAGCGATGGAACAAAAGCTAAAGATATAATTCAAAATCAATGTTCTTCCTGCCATAAATTTGAAGGAAAGCCCGAATCCAAATTCAACCTGAAAGGCCCCGACTTGATGTGGGCGGGAAACAAATACCAACGCCCCTGGTTGATCCGTTGGCTCACCGGCAAAGAAGAAAATCTCTATCCCAAAGGGTATCGCTGGGACCAATCCCAAAAACAAATCAAACACCCGACACTTTCATCATCCGATGCTAATAAAGTCGCAGATTATTTTGCAAAACACTTTAAAGATTCGCGGATTAAAAAAAGTTTCGTCGACCTGTCCACTTTTACCGAAAGGGAAGCCGAGTTTGGCGCAGAAATTTATAAACAATTTTCCTGCCTGGGTTGCCATCAAATAAAGGAAGATGGAAAGAAAATTGGTGGTCCCATTAGTGTCAACCTCTACGACGCAGGGAATCGATACAATCTCGACTGGTGGTCGCGCTTCGCAGAAAACCCACAGGACTTCACTCCACATAGTGGTGAATACCTGGCAGACATCAGTATGCTGGGAGCCAGATATATCATCGGATACGTGATGACCCTTGGGGTTGACGATTTCAAATATTATGAACCGTGGACGAGCAAGGAATTTAAAAATACGAATACTAAAAATGGTGCTCGGGTTTACAAAGAATATTGTGTCCAATGTCACGGTGTCCAGGGCAAAGGGGATGGACCCGGAGCTTCAGGGTTGGACCCGAAACCTGCGGTTCATGCAGAATTGCCCTTAAGCGATTATCCGGAAGATTATCTTTATAACCTACTCTTTTATGGTGGAAAATCCGTTGGCAAATCTCCCAACATGCCCGACTGGGGTCTTACCATTCCAACCCAGGACCTGGCAGATTTAATGGCTTATTTAAGGGCCACTTTTAAAGGGGAATAATCCAATGAATAACACAAAATTGAGTTCTCTTGCCAAAGACCTTGACAAAGAACCTCCCAGCAGCCCTCGGGCCATGCTGGGAGGGTATGTCATCCTGGCTCGCTGTGTGGACAAATGCCGATCTTTCCTTGCAGGAAAGAATGGAGAATATAATTACTGGCCCTGTTCCCTTTGCGAAGAATTAGAAGCTTTTTCCGGAGTGGACCATGAGCAAATGAAAGATTTTATTGCAACGGGAGCTACTGATGAAGAAGTAGCCGCATGGTTCAACGATCATTCCAAAGTCAAAAATAGAATGGAAAAGATAAATTGGAACAACAAAATGCGGGATATGCGTATCAGTGAAATGCCGGACAAATCCCAGGAGTTCCTGGAAAAATATATTCAGGAGAATTTGCCCAGCCATCCTCCGGTATATGTCTGGTTTGATGTTTTCGATATTGAAGAAAAAAGAATATAACGTTTTGATGATCTCAATTTCCCCTGTCTGAAAATTTCACTTATAATCAAACAGGTAGTTTATTAAACCTATCTTGAAATTAGGGGAAATTGCATGAACGACATCACTACAGAGCCTCCTGGGAAAGACCCTTCAAAGAAGGGGCTAGGCTGGGTTTCTCTGGGAGCAGGACTTGCCGGACTCAGCGTTATGCTGGGTGCTTTTGGGGCCCACTCACTAAAGTCCCGCTTAACTGAAAAGAAACTTGCCACCTTCCATACAGCGACCGACTATCTCGGCTACCATGCCTTGGGATTGATTGCCATTGGCCTCCTCATTTATTTCTTATCTGGTGAAGCCGCTAACAAATTAAAACGATCCGCAATCTGGATTACTGTGGGTATCGTTTTCTTTTGCGGCAGTCTTTATGGGCTGGTGTTTGATGGACCCCGCTTTTTAGGTCCCATCACCCCATTAGGGGGACTCAGCTTTATGATAGGCTGGTTCACCCTGGCATTTACTTTATTAAAAGTAAGGAAAGAATAAAAAAAGCCCCGGACTTGCCCAGGGCTTAATAATGCATTCTTTTTTTAAGGAAGATCGGGGTAAGTCACCAGGATAGGTTCTCCATCGAGAGCTTTTAAAAACTCTACCAGATCTTTTTTCTCCTTTCCTGTCAATCCAAGTGGCGTGATGAATGGACTCAGGTTTTCCTTAACATCCCCCCCACGGTCATAGAACTCGATCACTTCTTCCAATGTAGCTTCCGTTCCATTATGCATATAAGGTGCGGATTGACTGATGCTACGCAAACCCGGAGTTTTAAAAGCACCTTTATCAAAGTCATCTTTGGTTTGATTATATCGCCCCAGATCCACCTTCAGTGGACCTGCGGCTTTAACACCAATATTATGGAATCCGCTATCGGTAAAAACCGGACCGTTGTGACAAATGGAACATTTGGCTTTTCCAAAAAACAGATTCATTCCATTGACAGCTGATGCTGACATGGCCGACTTGTCCCCCGCCCAGTATTTATCATAGGGAGCATTTTTTGACACAACAGATCGTTCAAAAGTTGCAATCGCCTTGGCAATATTATCGAGGGTTAAAGAGTTTTTCCCAAAGACCTTCGCAAATCGTTTTACGTAACCGGGAATGGCTTTAAGCTCGCGAATCAGTTCATCATAGTCCTGGTTCATTTCCACGGCAGCTCCAATGGGACCTTTTGCCTGATCTTCAAGAGACTTTTTACGTCCGTCCCACATCTGAACCTCAAAGTATCCACTATTAATGACAGTGGGAGCATGGCGTCCCAATTCCTTCTGCCCATCGCCAATCGTGCGTGGCAGGCCGTCTCCCCAGCCCAATCCTGGGTTGTGGCAAGTGGCACAACTGATCCAGTTACTGCCGGACAAACGGGGATCAAAATAGAGCATCTTTCCCAACTCTTCTTTCTCTTTCGACCACTTATTATCCGATGGATGCTTCATCTCTGGAACAGGTTCATAAAAAGAATCCCCTGCCCACGCCGACCATGAAGTAACAACAACGAAGATAATTGAAATAATCAGATTTTGCATTGGCATCCTCCTTTTTTTAATGACAATTTTCCAATCCCCTTTTTTGCAGATACTTTTGATGATAATCCTCTGCAATAAAGTATTTTGAGGCCGGGGTTATTTCCGTAACGATAGGACTTGGAAATCGGTTTGCATTTTTTTCCTTGGAGTTATTAGCTGCAGCCTCCTGTTCTTTGTCCTGAAAAAAAATTGCCGACCGGTATTGGGTTCCTATGTCGGGGCCCTGTCTATTCAGAGTCGTAGGATCGTGACAGCCCCAGAAAACGTCCAGGAGCTCTTCGTAAGAAACAGCAGAGGGATCAAACTCGACCCAAACCACTTCGGCGTGACCGGTCCTTCCGGTGCAAACCTGTTCATAGGTCGGGTTGTCTTTAGAACCTCCTGTATAACCCACAGACGTTGCCGTTACCCCTTTCACCCTGCCAAAAGCAACCTCGACTCCCCAAAAACATCCTGCTCCGAAAACTGCGACTGCCATAATTCCTCCAATCTAGCTTCGGCTGGTAATTTCAATAAGATGGTAACCAAATTGAGTTTTAACCGGCCCATGAACTTTTCCCACCTCGTCATTGAAAACTACGGTGTCAAACTCAGGAACCATTTGACCGGGACTGAACTCACCCAAGGCTCCACCATCATTTCCCGATGGGCATTCTGAATGCTTTTTTGCCAAATCTGCAAAATCAGCACCCCCTTCAATTTGATTCTTTAAATCCACACACGCCTCTTCAGTCTTTACCAGAATATGTCGGGCACTTGCTCTAGCCATCAGTGTTTCCTTTCTTCGCTGAGTGATAAAACCTAAAATATAATCCTGTCAATATTAAAGCCATCACTGTCAAAACAGTGAAATGCGGTAGATATCTGCCAGAAAACCAGGAGGGGGAAAATTGAATAACCCCATCTATCTCCCCGGAATAATGCTTTAACATTTGTCCATATTCTACCATCAGCCTTACAGGAAAACGATCTTCATCCAAATTGACTCCTCTTTGGACCTTAACTTCAAAACTTTTCCTGGCATTCCCTCTCAGGGTGAAACCCATTATTCCACCAAAATTTTCAGCAACCATTCCCGGCGGCAATAACAGCATCATTCGAATATTTTTTAAAGAATCGGACTGATTGTTTAGAAAAATTTTTAACACAGATGATTCAGCCCCCCCTGAAGATTCAATACTTCCTCCAATTTGAGACACCAAAGGCTCTTTAAAGTAGAAGGAGTCTGAATGAAGAATCGTTTTTTCATTCCCTCCTTCCAGGTGGGATTTGTATTTCACCATCGCCGAAATGGGGTAAGTTCCCACTCGAGATACAGGAGGATGCTTGTCATTTTCGAGAGTTAATTTTTGTCCCGGGCCAAGTTCCCTTATTGCAGTCATCATGGACATGGAGTGGTGAAAATGAAACATGGGGTGAATATGAAAAACAAAATCCGACCCGGTATTTTCAATAGTCAAAGCTAAAAAAACCTTGCCATTATCGCTTACGCTACTATCTATGGAAAGCTTAAGAGGCTGGCTCCACGTCATATTTGGAAAAATCAATAGCACCAGCAATATAGAAAGAAGTCGTACCATAATGGCCTTTTTTCCGGTCGAATAATTGCTATCCATTTTAAATCAATTGCCCAACCAGAACAATAAAATGCTTCCTTATATTAATAGGACTTGTCTGGTAAAAGTTGTTATTATTGAAGTAACAGTTGAAACTTTTTGGGAGAAGCGTTATGGATGCCCTTTTGACCATTGTCATATTAATTGCACTCCTCTTATTCAGCACTTTCAAGGTTTTAAGAGAATATGAGCGAGGAGTTGTTTTCCTTTTGGGGAGATTCTGGAAAGTAAAAGGCCCGGGAATTATTATCGTCGTCCCGGTAATTCAAAAAATGGTCAAAGTCAGCTTGCGAACCGTGGTCATGGACGTCCCTCCCCAGGACATCATCACCAAAGACAATGTTACGGTTAAGGTGAATGCGGTTATCTACTTTCGGGTGGTCGATTCCCAAAAAGCTATCATTGAAGTCGAAGATTATTTATACGCGACATCCCAACTGGCACAAACCACACTGAGAAGCATACTGGGACAAAGTAATCTTGATGACTTGTTATCAAATCGCGAGGAAATCAATTCTCATTTACAAAAAGTAATAGACGAGCAAACAGAACCATGGGGGGTCAAGGTTGCAAATGTGGAAGTGAAAAATGTGGACCTTCCGCAGGAAATGCAAAGAGCCCTTGCCAAACAAGCGGAAGCAGAACGTGAAAGACGCGCAAAGGTAATCAATGCCCAGGGAGAATTTGAAGCGGCGCAAAAAACCTGTGACGCAGCCGACCTGATAGGAGCTCATCCACCGGCTTTGCAATTACGGTTTTTCCAAACTCTTCTTGATCTTTCCAGTAACGATGGGGCCAACACCTACATCCCTATCCCTCTGGAATTGTTTGAAACTTTTAGGAATAAAGGAGGAGAGAAGAATTCCTGAAAAAGAATTAATCCCCCTATAGAAAAAAAGCTTTGACCCTGGTTTAAGAACAAAAATTGATATGGATGACTTCTCCCAAATAAATCAATTCCTTTCCCTAATCCAGAAAAACTGGAACCGGATACGGTTTGCCCTGGGAGCTTATTTCACAGCAACCCTCCTCGCCGGAATGGCGATAGTAGTTGCCCTCTTCTATTATTTTGCCCAAACCAAAGCGGGATACATTATTCCCGTCCTTTTGTTATTGGTGCTGGGGAAATTTCTCTATTCCATCATAAGGACCGATTCATTAAAAAAAATCGACAGGGACGAGGCAGCACTTCTCACTGAAAAAAAATATCCCGAATTAAACAATTCTCTTATCAATTCGGCACAGTTAGGTTCTTTCATCAACGACCCTGAAAAAGAAAAACTGTTCTCTTCAGTAATGATTCGTGAGCTTCTGGCACGAACCCGGAAACAAATTGCTGAACTGGATGCCCATGAAGTCCTGGAGAAGAGCAAAACAATACCCGCTCGCAATTTATTCCTGACTACCCTTGCAGTTGGATTGGCAATTATTTTTGCGTTTCCAAATTTCTTGCAAACGGTTTTAACAAATAGCAAAGGCACCCCGATTGCCTCCCAAATCAAATTACCGGAAAAGGAAACCTCAGAAACTAAAGTTGCGCACAAAAAACATGATTTCAAAATTACAGAACTGGGACTGACACTTAATTATCCCTCCTACACACAATTACCTTCCCGGGTAATAAACCCTTCGGATGGAAAAGTAAATACGTATCCGGGAACAGAAGTAATCATAGAGGGCAAGACAGATGAAGTTTTTCAGGAAGCAACTTTAGTGGTTAACGCAAAAGATTCCATTTTGATGGAATCTCAGCCCCCTTTGTCTCTAACCGGTTCTTTTATGGTTCGTGAAAAAGGGTTTTACCAATTCAAGCTCAAAGATCCGTCGGGCTCCCAAGTGCTGCTTCCGCAAAAATACCCCATTGAACTGGAACAGGACAAGGCACCGCGCATTGTACTATTCCCGGCAAATCCGAAACCGGTTTATTACGACTCAGATAAAATCCAGATGTTTTATGAAGGGAGCGATGATTTCGGAATTGAAAGCATTCAATTGATTGCTCAAATTGGTGAAGATTCCATACAGAAAAAGATAAAAACCCTCAAAGACAATGAAAAAGAAACCCAAGGAAGATTTTCCTGGAATCTTGCCCTGGAATCATTAAAACCGGGACAGGAAGTTCAATACTATCTTGAAATAAAAGATAACGACAACATTTCAGGACCCAACAAAGGCCAGTCGGAGATGATCCGATTTACCGTTTTTGATTCGAGAGAGGAAAGGGAAAACCTTGTCCGTCTTCAGGATGAACTTACAGAAAAAATGATTGCCCTGCTTGCAAGCGGACTGGTCGAAGACAATATCCTCAAAACAACAACCAAAGATGTTCTTTACGGAAAAAAACTACTGGCTGCCAATTCCGACGCCCTAATCGAAATCATCGGTCTGGCACAACATATTAAAAACCAAGCCATAGAATTTGGAAATTTTCCACAAGCCTATTTGACTTTATTAAGCAATATCATTTCCGGATTAAAGGAAATTCGCCAGGAAAAAATCGAGACACTGAACAAAATACAGGGAACTTTAATGAAACCCACCCCCGTGGGCTACAACCTTTTCTCCATTGAGATTTTAAATGATCGGATGGTAACTCATTTAGAGCGCGACATCCTTTACCTTATAAAGATCACAAACCGACAAAAGATGGATCAGGTAATGGACCTGGAAGACCAATTGTCCGAACTGACGGAAACCCTACAGGAAGAATTTGAAAAGATAAAAAATAAAAAATCACCCCTGAACTCCAATCAATTGAAATCCAAGCTAAATCAGATTCAACAAACCCTGAAGCAGCTTTTGGACAAGCTATCCCAGCAAAACCAGGCTCTACCCGATGAGTTTTTAAATTCAAAATCTTTTGAAAGCATGAACCTCAAGGACATGATGAGCTCAATAGAGAAAATACAAGAGCTTGCAAATCAGGGAAAAATAGATGAAGCCATGGAAGAGCTTAAAAAAATGGCTGAGGAAATGAGAAACTTTGCTGAGCAGCTAAATCAAACAGAAGAATCCATGGAAGAAATGGTAGACACAGAAATGATGGAACAGCTGGATCAGTCCATGAGAGACCTGGAAAGACTCGAAAAGAAACAACAAAGGATCATCAATGGCACTTCAGAAATAAATCAAAAACTTAGAAAACAACAGGCCAAAAAATTCGAATCCCTTGTTAAGAAATTTTTCGATGAATTGAAAAAGGATGTAGAGTCCATTCGTACTATCCTGAGTGATGATAAAAAATATCTCAATGAACACGAAGCCATGAAAAAAACCGGCGAGCTTCTTGAAAAGCAGTCTGTCCTCAGCCAGGAAATCCAATCACTAAGCCAGAAGACGATAGATTCGAGCCTTAAAGATGACCTTGCGGATAATTTTAAGGAACTTAATGACCGCCGACGTGAGCTCTCGCAAACTTTAATGGAAATTGCGAGCCTTAGAACCCAGAGTTACCAGGATTTTAAAGAAAAATTGCCAGAGCTGCAGAAAAAATACGACTCCCTAAAAGAACTGGCGGATTTAAATGATTTGAATGAATTCAATTTGCTTTTCAAAAACACTTATCCCGAGGTCTTTCGCTGGCAAGGAAATATGAGAGCCTCCAGGAGCTCACTGGAAGGTATCGGTGAGAAAATGAGTGAAGACTTAAGGCAAGTGGCTCGGTTGAATGCTGAGATTTCAAAAAAACTGGGTTCGCTCAAACGTTCCATAGAATCCAGCAACGAATCACTTCTTTCAGAAGAAGAAAAAAACACACTTAGAAAGCTGGCAGAACAGGAAAAAAAGATTCGAGGGAAAACAGATGGGATGCAAAAGCAATTTCAAGAAATGAACCAAAAGAATCCACTACTCCCCCCCAACCTTGCGCAAAACATGCAAATGGCCGGGCAAAACCTGAAGCGGGCTGAATCGAGATTGAACCAAAACCAGATTCAAAAAAGTTTGGAATCGGAAAGCAAAGCAATGAAGTCGATTCAGGATACCCGGAAGATGTTAAAGGAAATGCAAAACTCAGGCACTCAAATGTCAAGACGGGGCAAACCCAGAAACCAGCTTCGCCTTGGAACCGGAAATCGCAGGGATTCCCGCCGGGGTGGTGCGGTGAGGATGCAAAAAGAGAAAGTCCTCTTGCCTTCTGAAGACCAATACAAGGTCCCAAGCGAATTTCGTGAAGAAATTCTGGATGCTATGAAAAGGGAAACTCCAAAAAATTACGAGCAGTTGGTTACGGAGTACTACAAGGAGTTAGTGCAATGATGAATATAATGAAAACAGTCATTGTCCTGCTTTTATTGTTTCTTACTCCCGGCATTTCCTTGTCGGAACCCACACTTACCCAGAAAGTATTGATTGGCTATGAACTTGCACAAGATTGGGATTTGAAGGCTGCGGAAAAACTCTCAAACAAGCTTCTCAAGGAATATCCAAAATCCGGCGATGCCCATTTCCTAAGCGCACGAATTGAATTTCTTAAAGGCAATTATGAACGCTCATGGGAAATTTTAAAAAGAGTGGGCGATAATTTTAAGGAAATCGAAGATTTTAAAAAACGGGTTGATGCAACCCGCAAAGCCGCAAAAAATTTCGTATCCTTTGAAACAGATCACTTCCTAATTCGTTACGAAGAAGGACCGGATGAGGTCCTGCTCCATTACGCGCAGGAAGTTTTGGAAAAATCCTACCAGGTCCTGGGAGATATTATTGGGTATTACCCTGAAGAAAAAGTCCTCGTTGAGATTTATCCCGACCGCCAACCGTTTTCTAAGATATCCCCACTAACCCTGAAAGACATCCTCACCTCGGGGACGGTTGCTCTTTGCAAATACAACCGGGTCATGTTGATTTCTCCAGGCTCACTGGTTCGCGGTTATAACTGGATGGACACCATAAGCCATGAATATGTTCATTATCTTCTCACTAAAAAAAGCCGCAATCGACTGCCCTTATGGATGCATGAAGGGATCGCAAAACTACTGGAATCAAGATGGCGAGGTCAAACCAGTTATATGACTCCCATTATGCAAACCATACTTTCCGGCGCACTTAAAAACGATTACCGGGTACCGTTGGAAGATATGATGCCCTCCCTTGCAAAATTAAAAACGCAAAAAGACGTGCAATTGGCGTATGCGGAAGTCTCCACTATGATGGAATACCTTGTAGAAACAAGAGGCATTGAAACCCTTCCCAAACTGTTGGAAGACCTTGCAGCGGGAAAAAAGTTTGAAGAAAGCTTTATCGGTAGAGCGGGGTCCGATATCCCGGGGTTTCAAAATAAATGGGAATCCTGGGCCAAAAAGAAAGAATTGAAATACATCCCGGGCATCGCTCCTCTAACCAGGGAGTTCAAAACAAAAAATCCTTTAGAACCTGAAAAAGATTATAAAGGGATGAGCACAGAACGGGCGCAGGACCTGACTTTTTTGGGGGACATACTAAAATCAAGAGACCATTATTCCGCAGCAATCCTTGAATACCTTAAAGCAAAAAAAGAGTCTACAACCCATTCACCAATATTATTCAACAAGATTGCCAGCACATATATTCAAACCCGGAAGTACGATGAAGCCGAGCAATTCCTGAAAGAGAGCCTGGAGTTTTATTCGGATTTCCACACCACCCTTGCAAATCTGGGCGATCTGTATTTTATTAGTGAAAGATACGACTCAGCACAAAAATATCTTGAAGAAGCGGTACGCATCAACCCATTCAATCCTTACATTCATGTAAAATTGATAGAACTTTACGACCGCCTGAATATGCCCGAAAAAAAGAAATTACAAACCCAGTTGTTCAAATTTATTAATTGAGGTTGATTGAATGGAAGACTTAGAACTGGCGAAGGAACTGTTAAACGCCAAAAAAAATGTTATCAGTGAAATTCAAAAAGTAATTGTCGGGCAGGATGAGGTTATTGAAGACCTGCTGGTTTCTATGTTTTCCAAAGGCCACTGTCTTTTCGTAGGCGTTCCAGGACTCGCTAAAACCCTTCTGGTAAGCACACTCGCAAAAGTTTTGAATTTGAACTTCAGCCGAATCCAGTTCACACCCGACCTGATGCCTTCGGACATCACCGGGACAGACATCCTCCATGAAGACACGGCTTCCGGTAAAAGGTCATTCCAGTTCATCAAAGGACCTATTTTTTCCAATATAATATTGGCCGACGAGATCAATCGAACCCCACCCAAAACTCAGGCCGCATTACTGCAGGCCATGCAGGAAAAACAGGTAACGGTGGGAGGAAACACTTATCCCCTCGATCCACCCTTCCTGGTATTTGCAACCCAAAATCCCATTGAACATGAAGGTACCTACCCTCTTCCGGAGGCCCAACTCGACCGGTTCATGTTTATCATCAACGTGGCCTACCCGACGAAAGAACAAGAAATTAAAATTGCCCTATCCACCACATCAGGCCAGTTGCCAGAATTGAAACCGGTTCTGAATGCAGAACAGGTGTTAAATTTTCAGGATCTGGTTCCACGCGTCCCGGTTTCTGAACATGTGGCTCGTTATGCTGTGGAGTTGGTCCAGAGCACCCGTCCCCAACTGAATGGAAATGCTCCTGACTTTGTTAAGGAGTGGATCGATTGGGGCGCCGGACCGCGTGCATCACAATATCTGATTTTAGGAGCCAAGGCAAAAGCCTTGATGGACAATCGCGTTGCAACCACCATTGAAGATGTCAAAGCAGTCACCCGGCAAGTGTTGGAACATCGGATTATCTTGAACTTCAAAGCCGAGGCGGAGAATATCAAAGTCACCGATGTGATAGGGAAGTTGCTGACAGCTGTAAAACCTTAGAACCTATATACTACTTATTTTTGTACAAGCTTCCCACGCGAAATCCGCCACGGTCTTCCTGATCGATGCTTGTTTGGCGGGTGTCTTCTTCATCCAGTTTACCTAGAGCCTCGGAAACTTCCGCCTGGTAGTTTTTAACTTTTTGATACAGGGGATGTTTGATGTCCAGCTTCAGGTTGGTGAGTGCCGCAGTGAAATCTCCCTTGCCATCAGGAGTTATTTTACAAACCAACTCACCGGAGTTGTCATC
>JAYNIA010000034.1:0-7586 GCA_038108555.1 Nitrospinota bacterium
GGGAGTTGCGGATGATCGGTGACCGAAGGCCCCACCAATCCGATGGTTTGAGCGGTTTTGCCCTGCCCCTCCAAAAGCTGTGACATGGAGTCGTAGGTTTTTTCCAAATCCGGGTTGCGCGGCGGACGATAGATAAACCCCGCCGTGCAGAACCGGCAAGCCCATATGCAACCCCGGGTGACCTCCATCAACGCCATATCCTTGAACGTGGAATTTTCTTCATGCACCACCGAGTGAGTGCAAAGGGAATCCTCTTCCTTCACCCAGTGGCGGGTGACGCGTGATGGAATATCCAAAGAAGTCGTAACCCCTGTCTGGCGTCCCGACTCCATTTGCGAATCATAAAATTTGGGAACATAGATTCCCTGGAGGCCCGCCGCTTTTTCCAGAAACTTATTTCTGTCATCTGTTTTGGAAAAGACGGCAAAAAAGTCATTGGCAATTCCCTCCCCCTCCCCGATGAACATGGCATCCATACAATTCGCCAGCGGTTCGGGATTAATAAAAATAGCGGAACCTCCCGCAACCACCATGGGACATGAAACATCGCGTTCCTCCCTATCCAGCGGGAGATTGAAGTACTTTAAGGTAATGACGGTGTTCAGGTAATCCGGTTCGAACGAGATGGAAAAGGCAATGACATCGAATTCCGAGGGGGGACGATTGGTGTCCATGGACCGCAAATCATTCGGGTTCAGCGTTTCATTTTCCGGTTTCCAATCGTTGGGCAGAGCGTAGCGGTCGCATTCCACACCTTCAATCGAATTCAAAAGGGAATAGACCTGCTGAAAACCCAGGTTGGCAAGCGCCACCTCACGCGTATTGGGGTAAACTAAAAGTACCCGAATGGCTTGATTCGGCACAGAACTTTCGGAAATGTTATGATCCGTTTGAAAGGAAACTGACATCAATCCTCGAAAAATTTGGTTTAAGTACAGAGTCTTTATCATACTCCAACAGGAGCAAACTTAAAAAGGATTCCCGCATCCATGAGCGAAATTTCGCCGGAAGAAAGAATGCAGGCCTATCTGCAAAAAATTGCCGCAGGCCCCAAACTGAGCAAAGACCTCACAGAGGAAGAAGCAGAAGATGCCTTGTCCTTAATACTGGATGGGGAAGTATCGCAGGTGAGGATGGGAGTGTTTCTCATTGCGGCGCGGATGAAAATCGAAACGGTTCCCGAAAATATCGGTTACTGGCGCGCCCTGCAGAAAAGAATCACTCCAATAAAGATAGGTTTGGACAAACTCCTGCAGATTGCCGATCCTTTCGACGGATTCCAGCGGATTCCTTATTTCGGGTTTTATGCAATACCTGTCATTGCAGAAATGGGACTTCCGGTTTACGGTCACTCTTCTTTGCCTTTGCCGCCAAAATTTGGAATCACATTCGAAGACATGCTGGTCAACCATTATCAGGTGCCTGAATCGGGATACGGTGAAAAAAGAATTCAGTTACTAAAAGATAAAAAGTTTAGTTACATCAATACCGGCGACAGTCTGCCAGAACTGGAAAAACTTCGATCCATTAGAGAGGAAATTGTTAAACGCCCGATGCTCGCCACTCTGGAAAAAATCCTCATGCCGCTCCAGGCAGAAGGTAAAAACTTTCTTGCAACGACTTATTTCCATCGCGGCTACGAAGTTTCCCTCACCGAAATCGGAAAACAGAGCAGGTTTGACCGTGTCATTGTCGGCAACGGAATGGAAGGCACGACTCTATTTGGAATTCATAAAGAAGCTAAAGTTTTTATTCAAGATAGAGACAGCGAAACCCAAAACCGGTCCCTGACCTTCCCTGAAATGTATGATGAAAAAACAGCAAAAACCATTGCAGAATCCCACGAAGCTTTGAAGGAAATAAAATCGAATCGGGAAACCCTTGCCAAGTTGGGAGAAAAAGCTTTAAAAACAGGAGAGGGACCTGCCACAGCTCAAATTGCAAGCCAGTCAGCCAGCCTGTACCATCTTGTGAATCATTTGTCCTCGCCGCAGGAAGGATTCGATTCAGCAATGAAAATTTTAAAATCAGGGAATTGCTACGAAAAACTGATGAAATGGGTTGAGGAAGAAAAATTAAATCCCCCCAACCCTTGTGGTAATTCACAATAGCCTTCATGCCCGGCACGGGTACTTCGTGGAAGGGGGAGCTAAAATGATCCCCTCTTTTATAAAGAGGGGCTGGGGTGATTCAAAGCCTTTTATATCCTATGAAGGCTAATTGCCTTTTTCCAGCATCGGTTGCAGATATTTCCAAACCAGTTCGGCTACGATTTTATAACCCGATGCGGTCGGGTGTATTCCATCCGGACGGGTATATTCGCGAACACCAGCAACCCCCTCCAATAAGAACGGTAGGTAGACCAGATTATATTGCCTGGCTAACTCGGGGAAAACGGATTCAAACTTTTTTCCATAATCTTCACCGTAGTTGGGTAAAGCTTTCATCCCCGCAAGCAAAACTTTAGCATCGTGTTCGTGGGAGATTTCGATCATCGTCTCCAGGTTTTTTCGCATTTCTTCTACAGACAATCCTCTCAGTCCATCATTCGCACCCAAAGCCAAAATAACAATCCGAGGCTGGTGTTTCATCAGCCAGTTTATACGACGAACGCCTCCTGCCGTTGTATCGCCACTGATTCCTGCGTTGACGATTTTATATCCGAAACCTTCCTCATTCATTTTCACCTGCAACCGGGAAGGAAAACTGTCTTCCTCATTGACGCCAAACCCGGCAGTCAAACTGTCTCCCAAAGCAAGAATCACCCGTTTCTCCTGTTTGTCATCCACAGCCAATTTTGTACCTGCAATTACATCCTGATTTTCACAAAATATAAAAACCAAACCAGCCAGGAGATAACCCGAAATTCGCAAAAAGTTTAGTACGATAGATCGCATAATTTTGTAATACAATGAACTATAATCATAAACCAACTCTTGCTAAATCATTGATCGAAATATCAGGATTAATAAAAACCCTGCACGGCGGCGGCCATAAGGTTGAGATTCTAAAATCGATTGACTTAACCATCCCCAGCGGCCAATTCATTGCCATTACCGGCCATTCCGGTAGCGGAAAGACCACCCTTCTCAGCCTGATTGCCGGACTGGACAGCCCCACCAGTGGAACGATCAATATAGACGGTCAGGATATCACGAAACTCAACGAAGACGAACTGGCCCTGCTACGGGGTAAACGGTTCGGATTTATTTTCCAGAACTTCCACCTGATTCCAACTTTGACAGCCATAGAAAACGTGATTCTTTCCGCTGAACTCAACCATACTCCCGGAGCGGCAAAAAAATCGGAAGACCTTTTAGGTATGGTGGGATTGGGAGATCGCCTGCATCACTACCCGGCTCAATTGTCGGGAGGCGAGCAGCAACGCCTTTCACTGGCACGTGCCTTCGTCAATGAACCCGATATCATTCTCGCAGATGAACCCACTGGAAACCTGGACTCCAAAAACAGTGATCGCATCATCGAATTGATCCGCGAATTGCATCGCGTCAAACAGGCAACGATCGTTCTGGTGACACATGAACCCCAGGTGGCCAATCAAAGTCAGCGAATTTTGACTTTGGAGGATGGCAAAATCATCTCCGACCGAGCAAATAAAGAATGAAGAATTCAAGTCAACTAAGTTTTTCTCAACTTATTTCCCTCGTTTTTGCGGAATCCCGGGGCGCATGGAAACGAATGTCCTTCTTTATTTTGTCTATTGCAATCGGTGTCGGTGCTGTCATGACTGTAAAGAGTTTTTCAAATATGGTTCAGGAAACCATTCAAGGACAGGCTAAAGGACTACTCGCTGCTGACATTGCGATAAAAGGAAGCTGGCAACAAAATGAAAAAGAAATTGCCTTCCAGAAAAAAGTCCTTCCAGCAGGTACCGAGTTCTTGTTCATAAAAGAATTGCATGGAATGGCCCAGTATAAAGATTCTGAATTTCCGGGAAATTCAGGCTCACTGATTACAGAATTAAAATCCATTCCCCTGAAAGGTCCTCAATATCCGTTCTACGGCGAATTTAAAAATAATCCTGATCAGCCTTTGCAGGAATTGCTAGAAGGAAACGGTGCGGTGGTAGAATCTTCATTCCTGATCAAAACCGGGTTGAAAGTAGGCGATGAATTTTCTCTGGGTAAAACAAATTTAAAAATCGCTGGAGTCATAACCTCTGAACCCGATCGTATTTCCCGCGCTTTCAGCATCGGTCCCAGAATATTTATTTCCCGTGCCTCATTGGATAAGGCAAAACTGATCCAACCTGGAAGCCGAGTCAAACACCGCACCCTGATAAAGCTTCCGAACAGCATTAAACTTGAAGAAGCCCTGACACGACTGGAAAGCGGCCTGCCAGCCAAAACCACCTCTATTCGAACCTACAAGGATATGCAATCGTCCCTTTCCAACTCAATTGAACGGATGGGACAATATCTCGGGGCTCTGGGAGTCATTGCACTTTTAATGGGGGGGATCGGGGTGGCCATGATTGTTCGTACGTTCATGGCACAAAAACTGGATACCGTAGCCATAATGAATTGTCTGGGTGCCTCTTCCCAAACTTTATTAAAGGTCTATTTAACGCAAGCAATTTTTTTGGGACTTTCGGGTAGTTTCCTGGGAGTTGCTTTTGGTTTTTCCCTCACCTACCTTTTACCTTCCAAAATGGAAGGGTTGATAAACTATCAGCTCGAACCCGCCTTTTTCTGGCTGCCTGCTTTGCAGTCAATATTATTGGGAATTGCAACCACACTTCTGTTTTGCTTATGGCCATTACTACGGGCGGTAAAAACCCGACCTTTAAGATTATTTCGACGCAACTTCGAAGAGGAAGAATTGACTTCAGGAACCCGTAAAGAACGATTGCTGGCAGGGTTAACTTTGGGGATCGGTCTGGCCACCATGGTCTGCTGGCAGGCAGAGTCTTTAAAACGAGGATTGCTGTTTCTTTCCTCATTAGCAATATCTATCGCAATTTTTTCACTTGCATCACTGCTTCTGCTAAAAATACTCAGGGCCTTGCCGCAATCCGGCTCCATAGCCCGGCGTTACGGAATGTCCAACCTTAAACGCCCGAACAATCAGGCCGCATCCATCATCACCTGTTTGGGGATGGGCATCATGTTGATCCTGACCGTGAGACTGGTGCAGATGGATATGCTGGCGATGCTGAATAAAAATACAGAAATGAATCCCCCAAATTATTTTTTTATAGATATTCAAGGGGATCAAAAGGAAACCTTTTTGAAAGTACTTGATCAAATTTCACCCGAAACAGAACGAAGTGTGACCCCCCTCGTTCGCTCCCGACTGCATCAAATTGATGACAAACTCATTGCCAACTGGAAGTACAAAGACAAGGCACGGGAAGAATGGTTCATCAACCGGGAGTTCGTTTTAACTTATATGGAAGGACCTCCTCCAAAAGACAATGAAATTATCGAGGGTCAGTGGTGGGATAAAAAACGCGCCAAAAATGCTGAAGTGTCCTTAGAGCAGGATGCGGCCAAACGATTAGGGGCTAAAATCGGATCTCAGTTGACCATTGAAATCCAGGGCATTCCGGTGACGGCAAAGGTCACCAGCATTCGCAAGGTAAACTGGAGAAATATGCGGACCAATTTCTATATGATATTTTCTCCCGGTGCACTGGAGGGTGCCCCCCTCACCTATGTTGCAACCGTACACGTTCCAGAAGAAAAAGAGCTCGCGCTACAACATGCGGTTGTAAAAGCATTACCCAATATAACCGCACTGAGCACACGTGATATTGTTAACACCGTCGAATCCACCGTTTCCAAATTGACCACTCTGGTCGACTTCATGTCAGGATTTGCCATCGCCGCAGGACTTTTTATATTATCCGGCTCCATTGCTTCAACTAAATATAGAAGGTTGCGTGAGTCCGCAGTGTTAAAAATTCTCGGAGCAAAAAGAAAAATGGTAGCCTCTATTCTTGGCTTCGAATACACCACTTTGGGTGTTATCTCTGCTTTGGTGGGAGTGCTTCTTGCACAAGGCCTTTCATGGGTGGTCATGAAATATATGGTTAAATCAGCCTGGCATTTACAACCTGGAATTATACTTTTAGCTTTTGGTTTTGGAGTACTGTTAACAGTTACTACGGGAATTCTGAGCAGTCTCGATGTCATAAACGACAAACCAATAAAAACCATTCGCCAAACAGAGTCATGAAAAAAACTTCGTTTTTTTTCAAATTAGGTGCATTGTTCTTGGTTTTTTTTCCGTACCATAATGTTTGGGCAAATTCGCAGGTTTTAATTCCAGAAGGGGAATTTAAAATGGGAACCGAAAAAGGAACCCAGGCTGAAAAACCCGTTCATTCGGTTTGGATTGATGCCTTTTACCTTGACCGCCTTGAGGTAACAAACAAAGACTTTGAAAAATACGATCCCAATTTTCAGCGCAGCCAGGCATCGAATTGTGATGATTGCCCTGCAACGCGGATTACATGGCAGGAAGCAACAAAGTATTGCCACAGTTTGGGCAAGCGCTTGCCCACAGAGGCGGAATGGGAAAAGGCCCGGCGGGGTCCCAACGATAGTGATATCAATCCCGTAAAAGAAAAAAATCGATTCGGGTTATCCTTTGTAGCCGGAACCGCTCCGGCCCAATCCTCTTCAAAAAATGGATACGGCTTGCACCATATGGCGGGGAATGTATGGGAATGGACCCAGGATTGGTTTGATGAAAAATATTATAACAACTCACCTGAAAAGAATCCTCAGGGACCGGAAAAAGGTTTACGCAAGGTTGTGCGTGGAGGCAGTTGGTATAATGATGTCTGGTATTTACAAGCGGGTATGCGGTTTCGAATTGCTCCCGATGTAAAATTAAACTCATTGGGTTTTCGCTGCGCTAAAAACCATCAATAAAAATTTTCCTATGAGCTGGATAAAAATTCCAAAAAGTTGGGAAATTCCGCATCAGGAAATTACGCCTGAAGAAGTTTATCTCCATCGCCGGGAATTTTTAAGAACCACTTTAAAGTTCAGTGCTGCGGCTTTGATGAGTCCCCTGGCCCATCCTTCCCTATCATTGGCTGCCGAAAAAAATGAAAAACAATCCCTTGAATCGACACCAGAATCCATTGCATCCCGATACAACAACTTTTATGAATTCGGTGTTGATAAAGACCAGCTCTGGAAATCTGCTAAAAATTTACAAACGAAAAACTGGACCATTGAAGTTGGCGGTCTGGTTAAAAAACCAAAAACACTTGATGTGGAAAAATTACTCCGCCAGTTTCCGGAAGAAGAGCGAGTTTATCGTTTGCGTTGTGTTGAGGCCTGGTCGGTGGTCATTCCATGGTTGGGGTTTACTTTGCGGTTACTTCTAGACCAACTTGATCCTTTACCTTCGGCACGTTATGTAAAATTTACTACTTTTCTTTTACCCAATATCGCCGTGGCTCAAAAAAACCGGTTTTGGGAACCCTGGCCCTATACTGAAGGACTGACATTGGAAGAAGCGCGGCACGATCTAACATTTATGGCCACCGGAGTCTATGGACATCCGCTACCTGCACAACACGGCGCTCCCATTCGGCTGGTGGTTCC
>JAYNIA010000034.1:7686-30338 GCA_038108555.1 Nitrospinota bacterium
ACAGGTAGCAGGAATGTATAAATAAGAAATGAAACCCAACTCCCTGAACAAAATTCAAATTTTTGTTTCACTCGCCATTACCATTTTGCTTTTCCCATCATTGGCAAAATCAGATGACATGAGTCTTTATGCTCCCCGGGAGCCTTATGTTGCGCCTCCTTATGTTCCACCCCCACCTCCCCCCTCCCGGTTGAACCTCATTGATAACGGCGATGGAACCATTACGGAAACCAAATCGAAATTGATGTGGACCAAAAAAGACAGCTATGCAGACCTGGGAAAATGTTTGAACTGGCACGATTCCAAAACTTATGTTGAAAACCTGAACACCGGCGGCCACACAGACTGGAGAATGCCCGAGGTTTGGGAGTTGGGAGAGATTTACGATAATACTGAATCCAATGTCATGGCAATGGATCATGATCCGGCCCATCCCCTGGCGTTATCCGATTTATTTGCAGATGGAGCGGCTTACTGGTACTGGTCATCGGAACACGGTGAATGCTGCGCCCGTACCGCTTACTTTGTTACCGGTGTGGCTTTCGTTCGCACTCTGGACAAATGCACCAATGGAGGTGTTCGAGCGGTTCGCAACCTTCCTTGAAACAATCGCTCAATCCATACTATCCATCTCAACCCTCTTTTCTGCCGTTTCAGATAAAATTCCTCGAAGTTCCGGATTTTCGTCTAAGAATAGATTGAAATCAGAATCTCTCAAAACAAGCAGGTCGCAATAACCCAGGGCTTTGACTGAAAAAGTTCTTGGATATTTTTTTATCAATGCTATCTCACCAAAAAAATCACCACTCCCCAGCAGAACAGGTTCCGGTTCCATCTCCACTTCCACACAACCGGAAGAAATAAAATACATGAAATGTCCGATGTCCCCCTTTTTAAAAATTACCTCACCGGGTACGGCTAACATGGGTTTTAGGAGCCTGGTAATATGGCTTAAACGCTCTTCGGGAATTTTTTGAAAAAGAGAAACACGACGCACCAGTATTTCCGGTTCCAGTTTGAGATCCAAAACAGGCCGGAGCTGGTTTTTTTGAAATCGTTCCTGTAAATCTTCTTTGAGATTTTCAAAAACCTCTCCACTTATAACCGTTTCCCTGCGGAGCTGTTCATAGTCGGACTCTTGAATCCTCAAGGCCACGTGGTTTAAATAACGCTTCTGCAACATCAGGAAATAATCGGGGTACTGTAGCTGCAACAACTGCAATGCTTCTCCCGTTTTTCTCAATCTTTCTTGAATCAATCCCTGGATTATTTCTCTGGCCTTTTTCCCAATAACCGGTTCCATTTTTGGCAGTGCCTGGAGCAGGTTATCTTTCATCACAGTCTGGCTTGCAAGCAGGATTCCGAATCTGTCTGCCAGGTGAATAGAAAGCATTTTGCTGTATCCAAATTTGCGGTGAAGGAAAAGTGCAAATTGAAATCGCCAATTAAATTTCAAAATTTTTTCTGAACAATTTTTGTAATCAATATTTTTGGTTTGAAGTCCGTCCTGAATATTATCAACTTGTGCCAGAAGACGGCGGATGATATAGGTTGATATATAACCTTCTTCAAACTGTTGCAGATAGCCCTCTCTCTCCAAAGCACAAATATCAAAAAGGCCAACTCGAACCCAATCGGATTCAGATAGTTCCTCCGCCCTTGCCAGCAAACTGTCTACCTTTTTTTCATCTTCTTGATAATGTTTAAGGATATTTTCCGACAACTCAGGATTTATACCATTATCATGTGCCTTGCTTTTGAGGGAATTTTGAATTTTCGAAAAAGAATGTTTTAAAGCTCTATTACGAATAGTCTGGTCGACTGGGTCCAGTTGATCCAGTCCAAACCATTTTAAAACACCTGCAATTGTAGTAGCGTTAACCAAAAGGGTGAACAAAACAAAGCCTGTGACTAAAACGCCAATAAACCTTTGAATTTCTAAATCAAATAAAACGTTCTCCATAACAGAAAGGGCCAGAGCCAGAGAAACCGCACCCCGAAGCCCTCCCCAGAGCATGACAACTTTGAAGGAACTTTTTATTTTTTCAATTGTAAGACCTCTTTCCAAAGTGGGAAGAACCCCAAAGAGAATCAATGCCCTTGCTCCAAAAGCAGCCAATATTAATACCGCCAGGAATAATAAATCTTCCCCGCTGATATTCCCCATTATTTTGGGAACCACCATTCCCACTAAAACAAAAATTACGGAATTGGCCCAGAAGGCGAAATGATCCCAGGATTCATGTAATTTTTCCCAGGTGACAGGAGAAAGTGTTGCATGCCCAAACGAACCGACCACTAAAGCGGCACCCACTACAGCCATAACCCCCGATATATGGAGGTAGTGCTCTGCAAGAATAAAGGAAAAATAAGCAAGCGATAAGGTGAGGGTAATTTGTACGAGAGGATATTTCCCCATTCCTGACAAGACAGAACAAAAAATATAACCTATTAGCAGACCAACAAAAATTCCCTGAAGAAAAACTTTTAGAAAAGATTGTATGCCGGATAAAATTTCTATATTGGAATTTCCTGAAAGCATGGCAGTCAAAATTCCAAATAGAACGATTGCAGTGGCATCGTTAAAAAGACTTTCCCCCTCAACCAGCACGGACAAACGCTTTGGCGCCTGCAAATCCTTAAAAATAGCCATGACAGCAACAGGATCTGTAGCGGAAACAATGGTACCTAAAAGTAAACAAGCGATAAGCGATACACCTGACACCCAATGAAGCACAAAACCCACTACAAAAGCTGAAATTAAAAGCCCGAGAATGGCGAGCCAAAGAATGGGACTAATGTCATCTATCAAACGATGGGAATCAATTCCCAATGCTGCTTCAAACACCAGAACAGGTAGAAATATAAAAAGGACCGCATCTGAAGAAATGCTGAAAGAGTTTAAACTGACAAGAAAATCGCTTAAGATCCCCATGGGTGGCAGGTCGGCTCCCCATTTTCCAATGACACCGAGAAGACAACCAATCACAGCTAGCAATACCGTGTATGGGATATTTAGTCGGTGGGCTGCCGGGTACATCAGGACAGCCAACCCGAGCAAGCCACTCAAGCCTAATACGGGCAACCAGATAGGGTCCAAGGGATCTCCTGTAACGAGGTTTACCTTACCCTTATTAAGATAGTTTTCCAACAATCGTTCGTCAACTACATATCAGTTGTAAAATAATTATTCTGGAAAGTTCAAATTTTAGGGAATATTTTTTTCCTTGTTAGTTTCTTAATTTAATCATAGATTATTAGTGTCTGATAAACTAAGGGGTTTTGCCTATGGCGCAGGGAATACGGTTTGGGGATTTCGTAAGGGAAGTCAGCCTTAAACAAAACTTTATTTCCTATAATGCGCTCACCCCTACTTTAAAGACCGACGAAAATGGTAAAGAGATCCCCTACCAACCTGCCAAGCTTCAATTACGTAGTATAGATATTTACCGGCTTTTAGGTCCTTATGTTGGAACACGCCTTGTCAGCCAGGTAAAAGCGGTTGTTCCATTGGCCGCCTACCTGTTTCTTTTCCAAATACTCATTCTTCGTCAAGGAGTCCTTGATCATTGGGTCATTTCCGCTGGATTGATCGCGGTAATTTTAGGGCTGATGATTTTTATGGAAGGGCTGAAGCTGGGCCTGATGCCCTTTGGAGAAATTATCGGTCATACCCTTCCAAAAAAATCAAAACTTGGCGTGGTGCTGTTCATTGCTTTTTTATTAGGGATAGGAGTCACTTTTGCCGAACCCGCCATAGGAGCATTGCAGGCGGTGGGCTCAATCGTGGATGTGAAAAAAGCACCCTATCTTTTTACTTTATTGAACAACTGGACCGGGGCTTTGGTTCTAGTGGTGGGAATGGGAGTCGGACTCGCAGCGGTTTTAGGAACGTTACGTTTCCTGAATGGTTGGAGTCTGAAACCAATGATCTATTTTTCACTGATCCCCACACTTGGACTAACGATTTACTGCATGGCTGATCCTGAATTGAACAAGGTTTTGGGACTCGCCTGGGATTGTGGTGCAGTAACTACGGGTCCTGTAACCGTACCATTGGTTCTTTCCCTGGGAATTGGAATTGCCTCTGCGGCTGGTAAGGGGAATTCATCCCTGTCTGGGTTCGGAATTGTAACGCTTGCTTCGCTATTTCCAATCATCGGTGTTATGGGTCTTGCAATATATGTTTCCTCAACCGTCAGTGTAGAGTCGATAATCCAGGCTTCCCAATCCGTAGTAGCACAATCACAAATAGGGTGGTGGCAGGAAACACCCTACACAGAAATTATTGCAGGAATACAATCCATCGTTCCACTGGTTTTATTTTTGTTCCTGGTTTTAAAGTTGCTGCTAAAGGAAAAAGTTTCTGAACCCGGTATTCTTTTTTATGGCCTATGCCTTTCCGTTCTTGGAATGATCGTATTCAATATTGGTTTGAGTTACGGCCTGGCAAAACTGGGAAGCCAATCAGGAAGTTTTGTTCCAGCAGCGTTTGCGCCCATAGAAAATGTTGAAGGGTCTCCTTTATATGTTTATGGGGTCGGAATTTTTATTGCTGTATTCTTTGCATGGATTCTTGGTTTTGGTGCCACCCTGGCAGAACCGGCTTTGAATGCTCTGGGAAAAACCGTGGAAAATCTTACCAATGGAGCCTTTAAAAAAAGCATGCTTATGTATGCCGTTTCCATTGGAGTGGGTTTCGGGATTAGTCTTGGAGTTCTAAAAATAATTTTTGAAATTCCAATCTCTTATCTTTTGTTACCGGGTTATATTCTGGGAATCCTACTCACCTCACTTTCATCAGAAGAATTTGTTAACGTTGCATGGGACAGCGCCGGGGTAACCACAGGACCGGTTACTGTTCCTCTGGTTTTAGCCATGGGTCTTGGCTTTGGCAATGCCGTTAACGCTATTGAAGGGTTTGGAATTTTATCTATGGCATCTATCTGCCCTATTTTGTCGGTTTTAATTACCGGTCTATGGGTTCAATTTAAAAGAAAGCAAGCGGATCGTGCTCGTGTTGAATTATTAAAAGGCCAGGAAGGAGTGGCATGATACAACGAGAAATAACCGTTTTAACAGATATTGCTTTAATCACCTGTATTGTTCAACGAGGTGTTGCAGATGACATTATTCAGGCTGCCCGCGAAGCCGGGGCACAGGGGGCCACCGTTCACTTTGCCCGAGGTATGGGGATTAGGGAAAGGTTGGGGATTTTGGGGGTTTCTGTTGAAGTAAAAAAAAGAGGTTATTGAAATTGTAGTATCTAAAGAACAGGTGGAAAGAGTATTCGAACGAATGTATTTAGCCGGTAACCTGGATACTCCAGGAATGGGAATCATGTACATCACCCCTTTGGATAAAGCGGCTACTTACATTCCTCCCGATGTTCTTGCAAAATTTTCAACAGATGAACAAAAGCCAGAAACCAAAACTGATTAATTGAGCGAACCGATCTTCATGGAAGAAAAAATAATTAGAAAAGAAAAACGCATCACTTGTTTTTTACCCAAAGGTGCCGGGTTAAAAATTGTTGAGATGCTCCATGTCGAAAAAAAAATTGACTCGACCAATGTTCATACGGGAAGAGGATTGAGAACTGTCGAAAGCGTGAAAGATTATGGGGCCTGGTCTGAACAGGATATTTTAACGGTGATTGTTGATGCCGACCGAGCAAAAGAGATTTTTGATTATATTTTTTTTCAGGGAGAACTCAATAAACCTGGAGGAGGCTTTATCTTCCAAGCAGACATCCAACGCTCCACACCCTTTTATCTTCCTGAGATTGAAGAGAGCAAATAATCTGGGGTTCCATTAAACGTTTTCGTTTGCATGAACCATGCGGATGGCCTTGATCATTGCATAAATTGTTTGACTGGGCTGCAAATTCAAATTCGATAACGATTTTCGAGTGATGGTAGCAAGAAGGGGGCGGCCTGCATCCAATTCTATATCTACGGAGTAACCGGTTTTCTCTCCAATCTTTTGAACCTTGGTCTCCAGGATATTTAGCACACTGGTTAATCCCTGCGGAGGTTCCGTCGCCAAACTCACATCCTTGGAATGGATATGCACACGCAACCCTTTCCCGGGTGGAATTTTCTGAAGGGGCACACTCAATTCTTGTCCCATAAAATCCAGGCGGGTGATTCCAAACTCGGTGTCATGTTCCAGGACCGTGGTGTCAAGAACCGCCCCGGAATTTTCATCGCCTATGGCATCGCGCAATTGCAGATCGGAAAAAACTTTTTCAACCGGACCGCATTTCACCACCTTTCCATTTTTCAAAATCACCATGGTGTCGACCAATTGCAACACTTCGCTCATCGAATGGGTAACATAGATGATGGGAATGGAGAGATCCCTTTTCACTTTTTTGATAAAAGGAATAATTTCCGCTTTTCTTTTGGCATCCAACGCTGCGAGAGGCTCATCCATAAGTAGAAGTTTAGGACTGGTAAGCAAAGCCCGACCCAATGCCACCCGTTGTTTTTCTCCTCCGGATAATTTATGGACTTCTCTCTCCAGCAGATTTTCAAGGGAAAGAACCTGCACAATTTCGTCCAAATGCAACCTTCTTGAACCTTCCGGGGTTCGCTTGTATCCATACACAAGGTTATCACGAACCTTTAAATGGGGGAAAAGTCTGGAGTCTTGAAAGACCATTCCAATAGCCCGGCGGTTAACCGGAATAAATATATTTTCATCTTCCCAAACCTGCTCGGCCAATTCCATTTTTCCAGATTTTTCCAATCCTGCCAAACAACGCAGTAAGGTGGTTTTTCCTGATCCCGAAGGCCCAAACACAACGGTAATTCCAGATGCAGGAATTTTTAAATCCACATCGAAATTAAAATCCGGGTACTCGATGCTGAACTTCGCTTTTAATAATTCAGTCATGAAACATGCACCGGTAATTTTTTGTTAAAGGAATAAACCATTAATAAAACCAGAAAAGAAAACGCTAACAATCCCGCAGAAAGGATATGCGCCTGGGCAAACTCCATCACTTCCACCCGGTCATAAATTTCAATGGATATGACTTTTGTTTTTCCCGGAATATTTCCTCCGACCATTAATACGACTCCAAACTCTCCCAGGGTATGAGCAAAACCCAAAACCGTTGCCGTCAGATACCCGCGACGGCATTGAGGAAAGATGACTGAAAAAAAGGCATCCCACCTGGAGGCTCCTAACGAAGCCGCCGTTTCTAAAGGTATTTTTCCAAGAGATTCAAAATTACTTTGTAAGGGTTGAACAACAAAGGGCAGGGAATAAAGGGTCGATGCAAAAACCAACCCAGAAAAAGTGAAAGAAAGAGGCGAACCTGTTAAAGCTTGAACCGGTCCCCCTATCCATCCATTAGGGCCCAACAGGATTAACAGGTAAAACCCCAGGACGGTAGGGGGAAGAACCAACGGTAATGCAACGACAGCCTCTACTGCCACCTTGAATTTTGCACGGCTATGGGCCAGCCACCAGGCCAAGGGGGTTCCGATAGTTATCAGAATAACCACCGTTACGGCTGCCAGTTGTAAAGTGAGCCAGACAGGCCCTAAATCGAGTGAATTTAAATTCATAAAAATTATTTTTCCAGTGAATAACCAAAACTTTCGATTAAATTTTGGATGGAATTACTTTTAAGAAATTCCAAAAATTGAAAGGCGGCTGGATTCGACTTTGCCCGTTTTAATAATATGGCCTGTTGCCGAATAGGATCGTGCCAGTCATTTGGAATAGTAAAAGTGTGTCCGCCGAGTGTCATCCGCTCATTCTTTAATTGAGAAAGTGCGATGAATCCCATATCTGCATTACCCGTAACCACAAACTGCAAGGTTTGGGAAATATTTTCTCCCCTTACCAAGCGATTTTGAAGCTTTTTCCAAAATCCTTTCTTTCTTAAAACCTGCTTAGCTGCTTTGCCATAAGGAGCCGTTTTGGGATTTGCAATTGCGAGATACCGGAAATTTTTTTGATTTAAAAACTGCAAATCGTTTTTTATAACAAATCTGGAATCAGCACTCCACAAAGCTAACCTTCCGACCGCATAAGTGAAGCGGGTTCCCAACACTCCTATTCCTTCTTTTTCAAGAATCTCGGGACGAACGGAATCAGCAGCCAATAAAATATCAAAAGGAGCTCCCTGTTTGATTTGCGCAAATAACTTCCCCGTCGATCCGGAAATGACAACCACATCGTTTGAAGTTGATTCCTTAAAGTTCCGGGTGATTTCTTTTAAAGGCAGAAGGAAATTGGAAGCCACGGCGACACGAACTTCATTTGCACTTGCAGATGACATATGAAAGAGGAAAAAAGACAACCCCAAACCGAAGACCCATTTACTTTTTAAACTGCCCATCCAACACCCTAACGTTATGTTTTTTAAAATATAGCGATAATCGTTATATATCAAAAAACATATCGAATGTCAAAAAAATCAAAAAATCCGATTCGCTATCTTATTTCAAGGAAGCGGCCTAAAAATTTATGAAAAATCACATTTTTTTGGAAAAGGAGCTAAAGTATTAAAGTTTTCTGCCGAAAAGACCCCCACGTACAGTTGCGCCAATTTTTAGGGATTTGACATGGAAGTTCAAATAATTCAAGCCCGTCCCCAAATCGTATTCGTCGGCAACCCTGGCCGGTGCGAAGATTGTGAAGATGAGGAACGGAAAGAAGCCCTTCAAGAAGAAATAATCGAGGATAGAGTCAATCTTTCCCAGGAATCCTTAAAACTCGCCCAAAGCTCCGGTTCGGAAAATGATCTTGAGGCAGAAACCGAAGAAGAAGATTCCGGGTCTCAAGCCGTCGGTCCCAAAACCGAACAGCAACTAACAGAAGAAGAACGAAGAATTGTAAATGAACTCAAAGCCAGGGATGCAGAAGTGCGTGCACACGAGCAAGCACATGTAGCAGCGGCAGGTCCCTATGCCAATGGCGGTCCGACCTATGAATATCAAACCGGACCGGACGGACGGCAATATGCGGTAGGAGGTGAAGTATCTATAGACACTTCTCCTGTTCCGGGAAACCCTGAAGCCACCGTCCGAAAAGCACAAACCGTTAAAAGAGCTGCACTGGCACCCCGGGAACCTTCGGCACAGGACAGGCAGGTAGCAGCACAGGCAGCACAGCTTGAAGCCCAGGCCAGAAAGGAAGTTCAAACTAAAAAAGCTGAGGAAAGAGAAGAAGCACGCGAAAAAAATAGTGAAGAAAATTCCATTTCAGAAGAAAGCAATTCTGTTGAACCTGAATCTCCATTTTCAAGACGGGTAAAAAATAATTTTTCACCCCCTACCGTTTCCCTGGGGAATTTGCTCAATATAACTTCTTAATCACCCAACCTTATACCCAGCGCCAATGGCTCTAGGTCGAGGATTCCCATCTTTTTACATTCACCCTCCTTAACTTTTTACAATTGGTACTTCTTCTGAGTTAATGAGAGATAGCTTTATTTCTTATTTCGAAAATTAAGGAACTTGTTTAGAAAAAAATAATTTTAAAAAAGATTCCATGGAAAACGATAAAAGGCTGCTTGTGGTTGAAGTCTTAAAACAAAATTCCATCGATCTGATTTTGTCAGATTGGGATATGCCCAGGATGGATGGTGAGGTGGGCCGATATCATTAAGGGAAGTTTCGACCAGTCCAATCTTTTTGCAACCATCCAGAGCCTGATCTAACTCACTAGTACCCCTGCGGGGCATGAAGAATTAAGGAAGGGATATAACACGTGTGGGGCAAAATAAGTTCCCTGTCAGAGGGAAACCAAAAACAGCCTAGAGTCCTTGGACTGTAGGTCGTAAAAATGGCGGGGCCGACACATGATCTCCCCTCAGATAACATCCCTATTTAAAAAATAAATTCAGAGTTTGAAAAAATTTTTCTCTAAGCTCTTCCAGCCGGTCAGGTAAAACCGTCATAAATTTTGGATTAAACCAAGGCGAAGATAAATATAGAGCCCGGCTCATTTCGATTTGAATACAGGGGATAGGCTGGTTTCCGTAGGTCCGCGTTATATGTCCGCCAGAGAAGGGTTTGTCTATGACAACATCCTCTTGATTTAATTTATAAACTTTTCTAATGCAATCTGCCATTTTTTGAACGATATCTTCAGGGCAGCTTTTACCAAAATTGCTTCCCAAACAAAACTTGGGTCTGGTTTTTCCTGGATCGGGAGAAATTTCAGGGCCAACCGCTTCCATAGTATGACAGTCCAACATCAGTTGGAGCTCGCTATTTGAATCTAAAGTTTTACGAATCAAGTCATGGTAGGGGTAATAGTATTTTTCTAAAACTAAATCAGTCATTTCCTGATCCAATTCTTGTCCTTTATGATAAATAGGTTGGCCAAGACAAGTCATGGATTTAACCACTCCATCAGGATTTTCCGGTGGGCGATCGTTAACATCCCGATTCAAATCAACAAAAGCCCTTGCGATTTTTCCCTCCACACACGCTGATACACTGTCATTTATTCCATATATCTGGCGTGTTAAAGCATCACCATCTTCAAATTGGTCTTTTGCAGTAATAAATACTCTAGAAGATATTTCGGGAGGGACATCGGTTCCACCATGTGGAATGGATAACAGAACCGGAAATTTACTCATTATTTAAAACCCTGAAGCAGTTCCATCTCTACGGATTTCTGCAACACCTTGAAATTCACCTGTTGTTTGAGATTTTAATATGGCATGAACAGCACCCAGGTAAAAAGAATAGGGTTCCCTGGAATCTATTTTATAGCCCGCCCTTTTTAAATAATCGACAATTGTAGGGTCAAATCTTTCTTCCTCCAATGTTAATTTTCCTCCAACTGTACAATGCATTCTAGGCCTTAGCATTGCTTCACTAATGGGTAGGTCACCATCAATGATATGAGAAAGAAATTGACTCATTGCAGAAAAAATCCGCTCACTTCCAGGGCTCCCCGCTACCATCCAAGGTTGATTATTATAAAAAGCAATAATTGGAGCTACTGAACTCCATGGAATTGCATTAGGTCTCAAGTAATACGGATGAGATGGATCACTCGTATCAAGAGAACTCATATAATTGTTATACAAAAACCCCAACCCACGGGCAGCAACCTTGGACCCATAAACCAATTCAATAGATTGGGTTATACCAATGGCATTTCCTTCCTTATCCATGACCGAAAGATGGGTTGTATCATTGTTCAATGTGAAAAGCTCTGTTAAGGGCAACGTGGGATCAATTTCATCACGAATGGAGGCTGAAAGATTCCTGGCGAATTCCAGACTGAGAATTTTTTTATCATGAGGGAGTTGAGGATAAATATTTGGATCGAAGGGTCGTTCTTTATGGTTCAGCAAACCCTTGCGGAAAGTTTCTGCAAGAAAATGAAAGGTTTTGGGAGTTGGATTTTTGAAAAACTTTGAAGGAAGGTTTTTCATCATTTGTAATACAAGCATCAAAGTCCTTCCAGCTCCGGGAGGAGGGCAGGTAAAGATTTTTACCTTGCGATAGTTTCTCCTTATGGGTTTTCTCTCGACAGGCCAGGGAATTAAAGCGAGGTCTTCCAACCTAAGAAACCCTTCATTAAACCGCATGTCCTCATCAATTTGTTTGGCAATATCTCCTGAATAAAAAGATTTTATCCCGTGCAACAATAAATGTTCGAGCAAACCCGCCAGGTCTTCCTGAGTAAATTTCTCACCTTCTTCATATGGTTTCTTGCCATCCTTTAAAAAATATTTTGCTCCCGAGAGAGAATCCATATTGAGAAACTTTTCCAATTCTCTCATTTGCAGATCGTGTTGCAACTTGGATATCCTATAACCTTCTCTAGCAATTTTAATGGCGGGCTTTAGAACTTCAGACCAATTCAATTTGCCATAACGGAAATGAAGATAACCTAAAACCGCAGGAGTGCTGGGAACGGTAGTGGCTTTATATCCCTGGAATCTCTGTGTCTTTTTATCGATTCTGTCTATATGAGCCAGAGAGGGAACCCGGCTTGAGCCATCCAGGGCTACAGTCTTTCCTTGATAATGGAGTATGGCCATAGATTGCCCGCCAAGACCACTGGCCTGAGGTTCACAAACTCCCAATGCAAAAGCAGAGGCTACAGCCGCATCAACGGCATTCCCACCCATGCGTAGCATCTCGACCCCAGCTTGGGTAGCATCTGGAAAAGCAGTCGATACCATCCCGTTTTCAGAGGTTGCGCATTTACCATCTTCAGTAGGCGCAAATTTTCCCTCTATATTTCCAAGTTTCATATTTTAAAATTCTTCGATGAAAGAAAAATAAGGTAGGCAAGCAGGACACTCCTGTCAATCAAACTGTCGCGAACGACATTCTCATTATTAGTTCCATAACCACCGGTTACTGGACCCATTCCATCAAGCGCAGGAATTCCTTCTCCAATATTGGACAGGCAGGTGACAACACTGTTTTCAGCTTTTTTTACGCGAACCTCAACCGCCTTGGCGGCTTTTTCCACTTTTTCATAGAAACTAAGCGTTTTTTCATTTTCACGAAAAGGTTTGCTTTGCGGTTTTTTAGTTATGTGGACCTTAATTTGATCTTGTGCCTTTGTGGCAAATATCTGGTTCACTTGTTCTTCCAATCTGGCTCTTTGGTCCGGGCTGCGATATCGAATTACAAATGACAAGGCTGCATGGTAGGTAGGCTGGTCCTCCATTCCTTTGGTTTGCAAACCAGTAACAGTGACAAAAATCCCGTCCGATTCATAATTTAGTTTTCTTAGTGAATTGATTTTTTGAGAAGCATATAAGACCGGATCACTAACCTCAGAAGAGACTTTCAGACCCTGCTTATTCTGACGTCTGTTTATTTCAATCTCATATCGAAGAGTTCCCGAGCAGGAGGTCATGATTTCTCCACTCAATCCCGCTCCACTCAAACCCAAAACGTATTTTGATTTTTTGGAATGCTCTTCAATAACCGGTTTTGAAGTACGTTGTCCATAAGACTCGTCGGGGATTAAAAGGATTCCACATTTCACTTTTCGTAAATTCCGCGTGTATCGCAAGGCTTTCAGGGCACCGAGCAATACGGTAAGGCCCCCTTTCCCTCTTGCAACCCCAGTACCGTAGATCCTTCCCTTTTCTTCATGAAAGGAATTAAAATCTTCAAAATCTATTGGGTTATCCATATTTCCAATAATCAAAACATCATTGATCTCGTCCATATGATTTGTGAGATATACAATATTTCCGAATTCTGCTCTTGAAAAAACATGCCTGTTAAATCCCATCCGTCCAAGCTGATTGGATATCCATCTACCTAATGAATTCACACCCTCAATATTTTCAACAAATGAATTTATTTCGACCATGTTTGAAAGATATTCTTCCATGGAAGCAAGGTTTCCTCTTAGGTAACTCCGCAAACGAATCCTTAGAGGATCTTTTTTAGTATTCGACTCGGGCTCTTCAACCGCGACCTGTTCAATCTGCTGGCTGCCGAAGTAACGCTCAACGGCTACATCAAGCATACGGTTTACCATGGCAGGAAAAGAATATCCTGCAACCTTGGCTGCATGGACATAAGAGCCCGTATCCCCCAAACTTGCCATTGAGTTGAGTTCAAGAATATAAAGATTCCCATCTTTGTCCATTCGGTAATCGACCCGGCAAAAATCATAGATTCCCAAGACTTTGAAAGTTTCCCGGGTTAACCGTCGAAGTTCTTCCGCAAGGTTTTGGTCAATGTTGGCAGGGCAGATTTTCTCTTTAGGTTTTTTCAGCTTATCTTCTAAAGACTGAATTGCATTCGGGTCCCCTTCAAGATCGATTTCCAATATTGGCAAAATTTCCGGGTTATGGTTGCCCAATAGACCCACCGCAAATTCCCGACCTGGTATAAATTGTTCGACTAAAACGGGCTGTTTGAATTGGTCAACAAGATCTGAAATTGCAGTTTTCAATGAAGGCAAATCATGAATAACTTGAATTCCCATTGAAACTGCTTCCATTTTAGGTTTGGTTATGACCGGGAAAGGAAGGTCATCGGGAATTTGATCCGCATTATAGAAAACCCAGTAGGGGGAGGTAGGCAACCCCGCTGCCTGAATCATAACCTTGGTAGTTACTTTGTCTAATGCGATTCCATGACCCGCAGGACTGGAACCTACATACGGCACACCCAACATCTCCAACAAAGAAGGAATATGAGTATATCGACTTACTCCTTGTAGACCATAAGCCATGTTGAAAACCATACCCGGTTGCTCCCCCTGAACAACACGAGGCATGAAGGTTTGTAATTGTTCAATAACGTTGATATTGCCATCAATAATCCGGACATTATGACCGCCTTTTTCAAGGGAACTTGCTACGCGCTCAACAGTTTTGGGATTATATGTTTCCTGGTTTTGCATCCCAAATACGTTAAGCACACCTTCAGCATCTTTTTGTTTATTGTAAATAACGGCAACCTTCATAACGAAACCCTCAATTTTAAACTTTGGCAGAAAATAACCTGTCTTTATTAGTCCATTATCATCCCTTTAAAGGGAAATAAATATCTTAAATTAGAAAAATAGCTGCTAATCCCAAAAACACAAAAAAACCAATAACATCCGTCACAGTTGTAAGTAATACTGTAGAAGAAATGGCTGGGTCGCTTCCAATTTTATTCAAAAAAATTGGAATTCCAGCTCCAAAAAATCCTGCAACGATAAGATTGATAATCATGGCAACAGCTATGATTATTCCTAATTCAATATTGTGAAACCACATACCTGCAATCAACCCAACAATAATAGCGAAGAAAACACCATTCAAAGTTCCAACCAAAGTTTCCTTCCAGATCACTCGAAAAGAATTTATGTTGGAAATTTCCCGCATGGCCAACCCACGAACCGCTATGGTTAAAGCTTGTGTCCCCGCGTTTCCACCCATCGAAGCTACAATTGGCATCAAAATGGCCAACGCTACAATCTCCTGAATGGTTGCATCGAAAAAAGAAATGACGACTGAAGCAAGGATAGCTGTTAAAAGATTTATAAACAGCCAGCGAAACCGGGAGCCACTTGTGGTAATTACGTCTCGATAAAGTCCCGGAGCTTGGACCCCTGCCAATTGCAGGATTTCTTTTTGTGCTATTTTGTCAATTACATCCACAACATCATCAATGGTGATAACTCCGATCATGCGCTCTTCAGTATCCACAACCGCTGCGGACAATAAATTTTCACGTCGAAAAATCTGTGCCACTTCATCCTGATTCATTGTTGCTGGTATAGAAAATATTTTCTCTTGCGCAAGAGTTTCCAGAACTACCTGACTTCCAGATCGAACCAAAACAGCCAAAGGAACTTTTCCGGTAACCTTAGAATCGGATGTGACAATAAAAATATCAGAGAAAATCGCCGGCAATTCTTCTCCTGAAGAAGCTCGAAGGGATTCCAGGGTTTCTTCAACTGTCCAAGACTGTGGAATGGCAACAAACTCTCTTTGCAACAAACGACCCGCACTATCTTCTGGAAAATTTAATCCTTCCTCCAGGGAAATTCTTTTCTTAATAGGTAATTTGCGAATTACATTTTTTTGAAAGTTTTCCTCAAGGTTTTTAATCACCTCAAGGGCATCATCACTTTCTAGTGATGAAACCAGTTCAGCAACCTGGGGAACTTCCATATTCTGTAAAACATTTTTGCGAAGCTCTGGGTCGAGCTCTGCAAATGCATCGGGAGTAATTGCTTCAGAATGTTGCTCCAATAGAATTTGACGATTGTCCTCGGTAACCTTGCCCAAAAGCTCGGCACAATCGGAAGCATTCAGGCTGGCTATAGCAGAATCAACCGCTTTTTCCCTGCCCTCTTTTAAATCTTCTTCAATACTTTGGATTTCGGAATCACTGATAGAAAAGGAGGCTCCCTCTTCCTTAGGTTCATCTTGCATAACCCACTTTAGGCTCAAAAATATTTAGTTAAATTTGGGGAAATTAATATAAAATTTACAGCACTCCAAGTGGAGCCCAATGGTTCATTTTAATTCAACGGGATTAAATACCTATCAATTATTTTTAATAATTCATGAATTTTTAGGGGTGTAATTACCCCTTTTTTGGAGAAAAAATGCGTTATTGGATCGGATTAATCTTTGTGCTTTTGTTTACCAGCTCGGCTTTTGGACAGGGGGATTTTGACGATTATTTTGGAGCTTCTTTTGTTGGTGTTCAAGATGCAAAAACGATAATTTTTGAGCTTCCAAACTATCCACCCATAATTGGTCAAAATATTCGGGTTCGTATCCCCGGAATAGCAGTCCCAGAATTGAAGGGCAAATGTAAAAAGGAAAGGAATTTGGCTAAAAAAGCCCAGGCTCTTTTAAAGTCTGTTCTTAACAATTCGGATGAAATAGAACTCAAAAATATGAACCGAGGGGTTAGTTTCCTAATCGTGGCAAAGGTAGTTGCCGACGGCCAAAGCCTGGACGACCTTTTGATAGAAAAGGGATATGCTGTAAAAATCTCAAAAAAGAAGAAATCTCCTGACTGGTGTAAATAATTGATATTTTGGGCTTTTTCAATTTGCTCATTTGGTGGGCCCTGAATTTTGGCCTGGAAAATTATTTTAGATAAATCGTCATTATTATATTGCAAAAGTAAAAATTTCTGTGATAACTAGGTTAGTTCAACTACGCATTTCTTTTATAAAGGAATCATAAAATGTTAACGGTCTTCACAGTTTCCATCGTCCTCTTCCGTAAAACCGGAAACCCTGGCTCTCGCCTTCCTCTTGTTGACTGCCCTAAAAATATTTCTGAATCCACAATTGATAAATTAGAGCAATCCTATTTCTCTACAGGTTACATGTAATCCCCCTCTTGTTTGTTCGTAAGTTGAGCATCTTCATTTTTCAATAAGCATATTTTGTTTTTCAACTGACGAACTGCTGTATCCCCATTTAAATTAGATTTTCATCAATCAATAAATCTGGGTCACATTTCCGTCTTATTTGATTGGAGTAGTGTGTCTCCAGGTAATTTGGAAAGGAGGGATAAGGATTCCGCCTAAAAGGTCGCCTATGGACGGAAATCTTGGTTCATAAAAAAAATGATATTAAAAATAATTTCAATTTAAGGAAAAAAAACAATGAAAAAATTCTTGTCCATAGTTTTATCAATTGCTTTTCTCTCGGCTATGTTCGTTGGGTCAGCCCTTTGCGAACCTCACAAGATTGATGAAAATGAGCTCTCAATTTCTGATGATGAATCAAAGAAAGAAGAATCCATTTTAGAAATGTTTGATTTGGATGAGGCGGAGGCCCATCCCTCTGAAAAAGGTGAAGGCACTGGTCACCCAGATGATGAAATTCTTGAAAAAGGAGACGACCTTCCTCTCGGTAGTTCTGATGATGAGGATGAAAAGTTTAAAAGAGACGAAGATGAAAAAGAAAACCCTATTTTGTAATTTAGTTGAAAATCAGCTGGTTTATAGAGACCGGTTTAAATCCTAACAACAATAGCTCCAATATTTTTGAGGTAATTCATGAGAATCTATATTCCTCTTAAGGGATTAATAATTTTTGTTTTTGTTTTTTTAATTTCCAGTTCTTCTGCCTGGGCTTCATTTGAAAAGTTTGATTTGGGGCAAGCGGGCGATATTAATTTTTCAGGTCAGATTTATGACAAGGATAAGTCTATTGATAAGGATGACTTGCCAGAAGAATCATCTCCTGCAATTTTAGCTGCATCTGATAAAGCTGAAAAAAAGAAGAAAAAAGCCAGAAAAAAGAAAAGAACCAAGAAGAAAAAAAATAAATCAAAAAAATCAAAGGAAAAAATGAAAGATAAAGACAGGGATGATGAGTTGGATAAAGGTAAAGATGAAAATGAAGAACACACTGGAGAAAAAGGAGATTAGAAACTGATTTCCTTTTTAATTTAAGGCAAGGGGGTTTTCCCCCTTGTCTTTATAAAGTAGTTAAGGTCCAAAAGGAAAATAATATCAATGAAAGATGAAAAGATTATTTATCTCAAGGGTAACAGAATTTGCCCTGATCCAATAGATGGCAGTTTGACGATAAAGAATTTGGTGAATGAATATTTCAATGGCTATAACGCAGCCCGGTTAAAGGAAATCTGCCAACTCGTTTCTCTGAAAATGTCTCAACCTGATGTGTTCATTGGGGTGAGTCTTTCCGGAGCTCTGACTCCAGCAGGATTAGGGTCCTCCTGCATTGTTCCTCTGATGCGGATGGGAATGATTGATTATATTATCAGCACAGGCGCAAACCTGTATCACGACCTGCATCATTCTTTAAACCTTGAATTGCTTCAGGGTAGTCCTTTTGTGAATGATAACGAATTGTTTGAAAACAATATTATTCGTATATATGACATTTTTATGGATTTCAATGTGCTGACCAATACGGATCATTGGCTTATCACTACCATGGCGCAACCTGAGTTCCAAAAACGTATGGGTACACGGGAATTACATCAGTTGATAGGTAAATACGCCGATCAGGTCGAATCAAAACTCAATACTACCGGAAAAAGTATTATTGCTGAAGCTTATCGCCTGGGAGTCCCTATCTACACTTCATCTCCAGGGGATAGCACCCTCGGAATGGATATTGCTGCGCTAAATTTGATTGGAAAAGAAATATTCATTGATCCGTCAATAGATGTGAACGAAACATCCGCAATAGTTCTTGAAGCTAAATTAAAAGGAAAAAGCGGGGTGATTGTTTTCGGGGGAGGTTCACCGAAAAACTTTATTCTTCAAACTGAGCCTACGCTTCAAGAGGTTTTGGGAATTGATATTAAAGGACATGATTATTTCGCGCAAATAACTGATGCCAGACCCGATACGGGTGGACTTTCCGGGGCTACTCCCTATGAAGCTGTAAGCTGGGCAAAAATCGATCCAGAAACTGTTCACCATTCAGTTGTTTGTTATTGCGACACCACAATAGTCATGCCAATTCTGGTGGGATATCTTCAAGACCTTGGAATCAGAAAAACCCCTAGAAAACTTTGCGAAAAGATTCCGGTTTTAATTGAGAATCTTCGAAAGGCATTTTTAGCAGAAAATAATTCTGGAGATGGAAATCGTAATGTTTCTGAAGTGGTTAAGTTTTTGAAGGAGACCTGGAAAGAAACAAAGGTTTTTTCAAGACCTAAATAATTTTAGGGCCTTTGAATTTTTATCTAACTTTATTAAGAGGTTGAAGTAGAAAAATGGGTAAAAAAAGCGGTAGCAAAAGAAATTGGGACAACGATAATAATCATTATCCAAAATTTGATGAGGAATATCCAGAGTTCAGTGAGCTTGTAAATTTAAATGATTTTGAGGAGTTTGAGGATTCTGAGTATGACGAGGATTTGAAGGATTTCAAGGAATTTGGTGGGTATTCAATGTACCCCTTTGAAACCAGTTTTCTCAAGCCCGAAAGAATTAGAAATAAGGAGAGTTTGGACTCTCCAAGAAACAACCAACTAAATAATAAACCAAAAAGATCTTCGAGAAAAAAGAAATAATTTTTTTAACCACTAAGAAATTTGGTTCAAAATTTCCTAATTTAACCTAAAACCCTGTAAGGGAATTTAAAAATGATACAAGAACTGGTTTCAGATTTTTGGCTAAATGGAAAAGATTTAAAAGAAGAAGGTACGTTTCGAGCTGCTTTAAACCTGTTGTTAAAGGAAGTGAGAACAATGCTTGACAGTTCAAGTCAATTGGCAAAATCCATTGATAGGGGTGACTCCCATAAAGTTATGGCTAAATTTGCTACCGAAGAAGGTTATGGAGATTTAGCTGAAATACTTCAAGTTGGTGAAGATGAAAAAGAAAAGACAATCATGTGAGTGAAGTTGGGTTCGGGTCGGTAGGAGGGGGCCGGCCTGAATTCCTATTTTAAAATTTAATTTCCCAAAGGAAAAATAAACGTATGAAGTACGACAATATAAAATACCTAAAAGGTACGACAGAACTTTATAGATTGGCAGAAGAAGAATATGAAAAATTTATATTTAACCGATCCTTTGATGGTTTCTTCAGGCCTGTCAGATTTAAAAATAGATACAGAAAAAGCCGGTTTGAAGACGAGGATAATATTTATAAACGGCCAAAGTTTTCCGCCATAAAAAAATGGTCAAACCAGAATTAAAATTTTTTAATACGCTTGACGTTTGAAGCAAAAGTCTTATTTGCAGGTTGCCAGATCTCCCCAGGGTTGGTGTGGTAGAAATCGAAGAAGTCGATGCTGTAGATTTCGAATGAATCACAGTGTTTTATAACTTCAATGATCGCCTTTGATCTTCTATTGCATCAACCCCTTTTTTGTTATATTGAAATGCCTGTAATGGTGTTATTTTTCTTTACGATTTACAAAACCAATTTATATGGATTTATTAGAAATAAACCAAACCTTTTTAGTCCATTTGGGGACAGCTCTTGGTCTAGCGGGTTTAGCTTTTGGTTTACTTCAGTTATTAAAATCAAAAATACTGGCTCAATCCCCACCCAAAAACCCTACCTTTAGAAAAACCTATGACTTGATCCAAGGACTACTTTCAAAAACCAGATGGTTTTTTGTATTAATCCTTTCAATTTACTTTGGGTCTCTTGTCTTAAACCTTCCTGGACCAGTTGCCAAAAAAATCGGTCAAGTAGTTTTTATTGTTTTACTTATTCAAATTGGCTTGTGGGGTACTTGGTGGCTTAGCCATTGGGCCAAAGTTACATTTAAAGCAAAGAAAGAATCCGATTCTGCTCAGGCATCTGCTATAGGCCTGCTTAAAATAATCGGCCAAACTGTGCTTTGGGTAATTCTTATTGTTGCGGGTTTGTCCAATTTAGGATTTGAAGTATCCACTCTGGTCGCTGGGTTGGGAGTTGGTGGTATCGCCATTGCCCTGGCATCACAGAAAATTTTGGGAGATTTGTTTGCCTCCCTAACCATAATCCTCGATAAACCATTTGTAGTTGGTGATTATATTGTTTCTAATGATATCCGGGGGACAGTAAAGAAAATAGGACTCAAAACTACATTGGTCAGAAGTCTGGAAGGGGAAATGTTAATTCTACCCAATTCAGACCTATTGGAAAGTCGTTTAAGAAATTTTCGAAGGATGGAAGAACGGCGAGCACTGATAAGCATTGGCGTTGTATATCAAACACCCCTTGAAAAATTAAAAATTATTCCAAAATTAGTTCGGGAAATTATTGAAGGCCAGGAAAACACCCGTTTTGATCGGGCCCATTTCAAGGAATACGGCCCACATTCCCTTAATTTTGAAATAGTTTATTTTTTAACATCAAGGGATTACCACTTATACATGGATACCTTGCAAGAAGTTAATTTAAAGATTTTTGAACTTTTTGAAAAAGAGAAGATTGAGTTCGCCTACCCAACTCAAACGGTGTTTCTTGAAGGAAAGGATGAAAATAAGAACTCATAACTTGTAATGAAATCACCGCCTCTTCTTTTTCGCTCTACCTTATGAACCCTACCCACAAAAGTTTTAGTACATTTGACCTTCAACCTGGAAGAAAGCTGGCAGGGAAATTTGAAGTTATTTCAAAGTTAGGCAATGGATGGGAAGGGGAAGTTTATAAAGTCCGCGAGATTAAAACCAAAATTGTGCGTGCCGCAAAACTTTTTTTTCCTAATAGAAATTTACTAGAAAAATCATCCAAGGCTTATGCCCAAAAACTTCATAAACTTCGAGAATGTTCTTTATTAATCCACTACCATACTCAAGAAACCATTATTTTTAGGAAGCAAGCCATTTCGGTTTTAATTTCTGAATATGTAGAGGGGGAGCTTTTATCTGATTTTATTGAAAATTTTCCGGGGAATCGGCTGGACCCTTACAAAGCTCTTCATTTGCTTTATGCCCTTGTAGTAGGGCTGGAAGAAGTTCATTTGATGAGGGAATACCATGGTGATTTGCACCTGGATAACATCATTGTGCAAAGGTTTGGACTTGTCTTTAATGTCAAGGTTTTGGATTTGTTCCACTGGAAGTTACCGAAAAGCGAAAATATGCAGGATGATGTTATCGGATTAATTAAAGTTTTTTATGAAAGTATGGGAGGGTCAAAATATTATTCCAAGCACCCCGAGATTGTAAAAAATATTTGTTGTGGCTTAAAGCGAAGTTTAATTCTCCACAAATTTAAAACAATTTCACACCTAAGAAGTTATCTGGAAACCTGCGAGTTTACAGACTAGTTGGAAAACAGCTATAAGAGCAATTCCATGGTTGAATCTATACTGAGATAGCCACTCCACACAGGTTTTTATTTATTTAGCGATGGGTAGTTTTTCCTTAGTAATTATTTATCCACCCAACCCTTTATAATTACGAAAAACATCCATTCAGCGTTATTTCTCGGACTAAATTTCTCAATATATTTTTTCTGTGAGTATGAATTTTCCTGGGGCTCTGGTGGGGGCCGGTCGGGATTCCCTAAAAAAATTATGGTTAAATTTGCTACAGAAGAGGGTTATGAAAACCTGGCTAACATACTTCACGCTTATAAGGTAAATTAAGAGTTTGCCGGGCAAAATAAGAGGAAATTTGGGGGGAACTTAAAAAACAGCCTAGGGTCCATGGACCATAGGCTGTTAAAAAGTGGCGGGGCCGACGAGACTCGAACTCGCGACCTCCGGCGTGACAGGCCGGCGTTCTAACCAAC
>JAYNIA010000035.1:0-22572 GCA_038108555.1 Nitrospinota bacterium
TGACTGCAGGCAATGCATTGGATTCCTTGATAACATCTGCGGCTGCAAGAAAATCACCTTCAGCGACATGTTTGATAAAATCCGGAATGGCAACACGGACTGGGCAACCCATCACACATTTTGGTTTTTTACACTGGATACAACGTGCCGCCTCCAGTTGAGCCATTGCAGGAGTGTAACCCAAACTCACTTCCTTAAAGTTCTTCCTTCTCTCTTCCGGACTTTGTTCTGGAGCCATAGTCCGTGGAGCTTTATTTTTTCCTTTAGTGGGATTCTTATCCATAACAAATTAATTTATTTTTTACGCGGAAATCTTTTAGTGGCGACAGGTTCCCTCGGTATCGTTTAAATACTTTTCTTTTGCTTCGGCTTCTTCCGAGACATAGGTTTTTAGCCGGTTGAGCAAACCCTCGAAATCGACTTCATGTCCATCGAACTCAGGACCATCCACACAGGCAAATTTCATTTCTCCATCTACGGTCACCCTACAGGCACCACACATCCCCGTCCCATCAATCATAATTGGGTTTAAACTGACCATGGTTTTAATTCCATGTGGACGGGTTAGATCTGCAACCGCTTTCATCATAATCACTGGCCCAATAGCAATTACAAGATCTATAGATTCATTTTCATCAATTATAGTTTGAAGAATATCTGTCACTCTCCCTTTTGGACCATAGCTTCCATCATCGGTAACAATACGAACATCCGTTGATGCCTTTTCCATTTCATCTTCCAAAATTAATCGTTCAATCGTTTGTGCCCCTAATATAGAGATGGTTTTGTTTCCTGCCCGGGTCAATGCATTCGCAATTGGATGAATGGCCGCTATTCCAAACCCACCTCCTATTAGCACCACGGTGCCGAACAAATCTATTTTACTGGGATTTCCTAACGGGCCAACCATATCTAATATTGTATCACCGGAATTCATAAGCCCCATTTCCAGCGAAGTTTTTCCAACGGCTTGTACATATAGCGTTAAAGTCCCTTGAATTCGATCAAAATCGGAAATAGTAATAGGAATGCGCTCACCCAACTCGTCAAGACGAAGGATGACAAATTGCCCGGGTTGCGCTTTTTTGGCTATATCAGGTGCCTGGATTTGGAACCGAAAAACCTGAGGAGCCAACTGTTTTTTTTCCAAAATTTCAAACATGTTTTAGTGAAAAGGGAAAACAAAGGTCATTTGAGAGTTTATTCAAACACTCCTTATTATAATAAAGATATTTTCAAAGAATTAATTATTCCAAAGTTTTCATAACTACAATAAATATTTAAAACAACCTAATGGAATTAAGTGACAAAAGTATTTATCTTTATAAAAGGACCTTAGAAAAATTGTTTTTGGAACTTTTTTAACAAATCGCCAGAAATCTAAAGGAAAAAAATAGCAAGAAATGCGTATTGGGTTAAAAATGGTATTTTTATCAATATATCTGGTTTTGCTTTTCCCTGCTTCGGGTTCTGCAGAATTGTTGAGCCCTCCCTGGACCAAAACAACACCTGAAAAAGAAAAAATTATTCGACTACATTTTTTCTGGTCAAAAACCTGCCCCCATTGCAAAAAAGCAAAACCCTTTGTGCATGAACTGGCACAGTCGCATAGCTGGTTGGAACTTAATTCTTACGAGATAAGCGAAAGCCCGGAAAATTCCCGCTTATACAGAAATCTTTCAAAAAAAATCGGCAAAGAAAATTTGGCAGTACCCGCATTTTTATTTTGCGGGAAGGCCTTGATCGGTTATCTGAGCAAGGAAACAACCGGAATACAATTACGTTCAGAGCTTTTAAGCTGCCGGAGATCACTTGTTCGAGAAAAAAGTGGAAGCGTGGCAATTGCTTCTGAAAAAAATAAAATTTCTCTGCCCTTATTGGGAGATTTTTCCCCAAAAGACATGTCATTACCGGCTTTTACAATTGTCATCGCTGGTTTGGACGCTTTCAACCCCTGCGCCTTTTTCGTTTTATTATTGATGCTGAGCTTATTGGTCAACGCAAAAGACCGCAAAAAAATGCTGATAATCGGAGGGGTATTTGTGTTTTTTTCCGGTTTCATGTATTTCATTTTCATGGCGGCCTGGCTAAACCTTTTCCTTTACCTTGGAGAGATAAGGACAATAACCGTCATTGCTGCCGTAATTGCAATAGGGGTCTCATTAATAAATATAAAAGACTTTTTTCTATTTAAAAAAGGAATATCACTATCTATACCTGACAGTGCCAAACCCAATCTTTACGGAAGGATAAGAGGATTAATGAATGCCCCCAACCTTCCAACCCTGATTCTTGGAACAGCCATGCTCGCTATTGTTGCCAATTCCTATGAATTGTTGTGTACTTCCGGGTTCCCCATGGTTTTTACCCGACTCCTCACACTTCACCAACTTACTTCATTGGGTTATTATATTTATCTGGTGCTTTACAATATTATTTATGTGATCCCATTAATGGTAATTGTTTGGGTTTTTAGCAGAACACTTGGAGCAAGGAAGCTGAGTGAAAAAGAAGGACGTATCCTGAAACTTGTGTCCGGATTGATGATGCTTGAGTTAGGGTTATTGTTACTTGTGGCTCCTAATTTACTCAATAATCTTTTCACAGCGATTGCACTGATCACCCTGGCTATTGTTCTTGCCGGGGCAATTATTTATGGCGATAAAAAATTTCGCGAAGCTAAATAAATATAAAATAAGTCTTTAACTTTCCTCAGGATAAGATTTACTCAGATGTAATACATAGTCTGCTTCATCCTTTACCAGCAAGGGAGGTTTTTGACCCTGAGTTTCGGCAGACGATTTAGTTTTCTCTTGAGGCTTCTCCAATTTTCGCGTTTTAGAAACTACCGACACACGATCTCCTGCTTTCCAGGGTTCGGACTCTCCCACTTTACGCTCGATAGCAATTACCAGGATATGATGCGTATTTCCTCGGAACTCAAGTTTACGATTATCCCTTACCCGCCGCTCCTGTTGCACAGATGGGGAATAACTTTCTCGTCGTTCCCTCAACCGGGTATCTCTCACCCTCAAAATAACCCCTTCACTTGAATGGGAGGATGAAGAGTTTGGAACCGGTCCAAGGCCCCCACTAAGAGGCAAGGTCCAGTAAGGAGAATTAATTCTGCTTATTTGTTTTTCAGGTTCTGTTCCCTTATTTCGGTCTATTGGCGAAATATGCATAATTCACTCGTATTTTTAGAAAAAATGTCTATCTATTATAAGGATATCATCCAAATTCAAAATATTCCTAGAAATAAGTGTTTCATTTTTAAAGGTTTATCTTTAGGTCGCGGGAAATTTCTTGGGGAATTTATTGATTTGATTATGATCTAAAACTTAAGAGGGTTAAGATATTTTATAAGGCAATTTAAATTTATTTAAATACCCTAAATATGAAATCCATCCTTGAAATTGCAGGAACTCTGGGGCTTAAAGAATCGGATCTAATTCCCTATGGGTTCGATAAAGCCAAAGTTCGGTTGGAAGTCCTCAAAAAGTTTCAACCCAAGGGCAAACTGATATTAGTTTCTGCCATCACACCAACTGCCGCAGGAGAAGGAAAAACAACGACAACCATTGGTTTGGGTCAAGCCATGAAACAATTGGGGAAATCCGTTTGCCTGGCTTTACGCGAACCGTCATTAGGACCCAGCCTGGGAATGAAAGGGGGAGCAACCGGTGGAGGCAAAAGCCAGGTCCTACCTGTTGAAGATATCAACCTTCATTTTACGGGCGATTTTCATGCAGTCACCTCCGCTCATAATTTGCTTGCCGCAATGTTGGACAACACTATTCACCACAAAGGCCTTGCGGATATTGATCCCCGTCGAATTTTATGGAGACGGGTCCTCGACATGAATGACCGAGCCCTTCGAAATATCATTATCGGCCTGGGTGGAGTTATGCAAGGGGTTCCTCGAGAATCCGGGTTTGACATAACTGCAGCTTCAGAAATAATGGCGATATTATGTCTCTCTGAAAGTTATGAAGATCTAAAGGATCGTCTGGAAAATATTCTTGTAGCTTTTACTTATCATGGAAAGCCTGTCACGGCTAAATCTATCAACACTTCCGGAGCTATGTTGGCATTGCTAAAAGATGCACTGCTTCCGAATTTGGCACAAACCACGGAAGGAGTACCCGCTTTTATTCATGGCGGTCCTTTTGCAAATATCGCCCATGGGTGCAATTCCGTTTTAGCAACTAAAATGGCTCTTGCGCTTTCGGATTGGGCCATCACAGAGGCCGGGTTTGGATTTGACCTGGGTGCTGAAAAATTTTTCGATATTAAATGTCAAAGCTCAGGGTTAGATACTGCTGCAGTGGTTTTGGTTGCCACTTGTCGAGCTTTAAAATCCCATGGGGGTGTAAAAAAATCGGATCTTGAAAAATTAAATACCCAGGCTGTTAAAAAAGGACTGCCCAATCTGGACCATCATGTAGAAAACATCAAACAGTTTTGTGAACCGCCCATTGTTTGCCTGAATATTTTTGAGGGCGATCATCCCGAAGAAATTTCCCTGGTTCAAAAACATTGCGAGGAAAACCTGAAGGTTCCCTTTGCCGAAAGTAACGTTTTTAAAGAAGGGGGTAAGGGAGGAATAGAATTGGCAGAAAAAGTAATCCTACAATCAGAAAAAAAGGAACATCGATTTTGCCCCCTTTACCACTGGAAAGAAGATGTGAAAACAAAAATTTGGAAGATAGCCCATAAAATGTACGGTGCCAATGAAATAAAATATACCCCAAAAGCGGAGAGAGACCTCGGTTCCATTGAAAACCTGGGGTATCAAAATCTTCCTGTCTGTATCGCAAAAACGCCTGCTTCGCTAACCGATGACCCGAAACGTTTGGGCCGACCGGAAAATTTTGCGGTAACGGTTCGCGAAATTTTGGTTGCAGCAGGAGCTGGATTCCTCATTCCGCTCACAGGCGATATCCTGAGAATGCCCGGGTTGCCCAAATCACCGCAAGCAGAAAAAATTGATTTGAAAGGAAATAATATTACCGGACTAAAATGAAAGGCTCTTCTCAATGATAGGAGAAATTGAAACTTTAAGGTTGCTTTACATTGCTTTGGGCCCGGGAATAGCCCTCTCTATATTTATTTACTATTCCGACAGATGGGACAGGGAACCCAAGCAATTGGCAATTAAATGTTTTTTCCTGGGAGGACTTGCAGTTTTTCCATCCTATTATTTCGAAGGAATTGCCGAAACAACCATTGGCATAAATGATTTTACAGACAAACTGGACCCGTTTTATTGGCCCAAGATTATTTTTTACGCTTTTTTTGGAGTGGCTCTTGCGGAAGAAGCTTGTAAATTTCTTTTTCTTAAGGCTTTTGTTGTAGATGATAAAGAGTTCAATGAACCCTTTGATGGAATTATCTTCGGAGGTTTAGTCGGTTGTGGCTTTGCAACCGTAGAAAATATTTTGTATGTGTTGCCTCAGGGGCAGGAAGTTGGAATTGCCAGGATGGTAACCGCCATACCTGGCCACGCCTTCTTTGGCATCATTATGGGTTACTTTCTTGGTCGAGCGAAATTTAGTATCAATCGCGTTAAACATTTGACCAAGGGGTTGGCAGTGGTGGTCACCCTTCATGGAATTTATGACACTGCTGCTTTTGCAAATAAATCCTGGTCTTTTATTCTGATGTTTGGAATTATTTTTCTCGGGATTTATCTCGGCCTGAAAGCAAAAAGAGAGCTGGAAAAACTTGGCACCGTTATTGAGTTTTCTGAAAAACAATATTTTCCCACAAAAGGGCCTCAAAAAAAGGTTCCTTTACATTTAAAAGATATACGCTGCCTTTTATCCCAGGGTAAACTTTTGCCAGAAGACAGTCTTATAGATAAGAAAACCGGGAAAGCAAAAAGTATTCGCGAGATTTTTTCATCAAAAATCATTTCTCAATACAAAAATATACCTAAAATCCCTTTCTGCGGCTTACCGGTAAAGTTTTTTCTGATTTTTTACCAGGTGACATTTGGATTCTACCTGTATTTCTGGTTTCTTGGGAATTATCGGGATTTTTCAAGTTATAAAAATTTAAAGCTCAACCCCGAACTTCTTGCGCTGGGCTTGTTCATATTCACTGTTCTTCCTTATTATTTCTACGGAATTGTCCAAAATTACATAGAGGCAAACGGGTTTAGCCGGGAAATAAATGTTTGCTTTAATTTAGCCATTGCAGGAATAGAATCTACTTTTCTATATTTTCAATTTAAAATGTTCTCCAGGTTTTTGAAAAATAACATGGATAAACCTTTTCCTCTTTTGCCAGTTATATTTTCATTTTTTATTTTCAGTGGATTAAAAAAAGTATTACCATTGTCTATACCTTTTTATATTCTCTGGAAAATGGGTTTGACTTTTTTTCAGGGCGGGGTTTTGGCTTTTGTCCAGCGGGATTTAAATCTTTACTGGAGGCTTGAAAATGAAAAGAAGCAAAGTACATATTGTTACTAACCTAATACGGAAAAGGTTTCAGATTTCATGATACTTTTTTTCGGGGTAGTGTTTCTCACAATAGCAGTCCCGGAGTCTTCATGGAGTAATGAAACCATCCACTGCACCCCGGCACCCGCTTATCAGGCTCCTCCCTATGTAGAACCCAAAAAAGAGCCTGAAATCTCCAAATTACACTTGATTGATAATGGAGATGAAACTATTACCGATTTAGATTCCGGGCTCTTGTGGACAAAAAAAGACAGCTATGCAGATTTAGGGAAATGCCTTAACTGGCAGGAGTCTTTGGACTATGTGGAGAAACTGAAAACAGGTGGCTTTGATGACTGGCGAGTGCCGACCATTAAAGAGCTTTCCACATTATATGATCCTACAAAGGAAAACAATATGGCCTGGGATCATAACCCTGATTACCCCCTGGCTCTAGACGAAAATTTTGCCGACGGATCGGCATACTGGTTCTGGAGTAGCGAGAATAAAGATATTGAAAAAAAGAGGGGTTGTGCAAAAACCTTATATTTTGTCAAAGGGCTGGTCCATTTTCGCAATTTAAAACAGTGTAACAATGGCGGTGTCCGAGGCGTAAGAAATATGGATTTACCCATTGAAATCAAATAAGGTTTGATTTCTATGAACAGGTTAAAAATAAGCGCTTCCTTGGTAGCTATAATAGGAACTCTTCTATTTCTCAATAACCATTTCCTTCAAACTGAAACCTGGGAAAACTATAACAAAAAGGGTATGGCGGCCTTTGGGAAAGGCAATTTTAAAGAAGCGGAAAGTAATTTTTTAAAAGCTTTGGAACTATGCAAATCATCACCTTTAAATTCCGGAGAACCTAGACTGTATTTCTCTCTAAACCAGTTGGCAGAGTTATACCGGATCCACTCCAAATTCAAAAAAGCCGAATCGATTCTTTTACGTTTGCTGGAGATGGATAAAAACCAATTAGGTCCTACACATCCCAATATTGCCTTTGGCCTCAATAATCTTGCTGGGATTTACCGGTCACAGGGAAGGTTAAAAGAAGCTGAAGTTTTACTAAAACAAGCTATAGAAATAATCGAAACTTCATTTAATAAAGACCACCCTCTTGTAGAAAATCTCAATGAACATTATGCACATTTACTGCATCAAATGGGTCGTCATTCTGAAGCGGAAAATTTAACATACCGGTTTCCATAAAATTTTTGGCATTAAAAATTGGGAAACCAGCAGGGCAAAAAACTACCTTGTTTGGGCATTTTTCATTTTTTAAAAATTTCCTTCAAAAATCTTTATAAAGCAGGAATATTTTAAAGTTTTCGCACCTCCAATATATAGGGGTAGTTAAAGGATTTGGTCGAGGAAGTCAAATTAATCAATGTCTTTCAAGGGAATAAAAGGGGGTTGCTATGCAAGACAAAACTGCTTCAGAAATCATGACAAGTCCGGTTATTTCTGCCAAAAAAGAAACCTGGGTGCGGGATATTGCCAATCTGTTTGTGAATGAACAATATAGTGGAATGCCCGTTACTGGTAGCGATGGTTCTGTTATTGGGATTGTGACTGAAATTGATATTCTACAGGCAGTTAATGAGGGACATGAACTGGTGAAAGCGACAGCTGGCGAAATAATGACCAAAGATGTTGCTACGGTTTCCTCGGATACTCCAATGACCGAAATGATCAAAATTATGAAAGATTTTCATATTATTCGTCTTCCAGTTGTTGAGAAGGGAAAGCTTGTGGGAATTGTGTCCCGGAGAGATATTATCCGAAACATGATCGAACCGGAATTTATGAGCAACCCTTAAGTTAACAACCAAATCTGAAAGGAAATTAAAAAAGGAGGATTGCAATGAATTTCAAAGAATGGGTTCCCTGGAATCGCAAGAAAGATGCAAATTTAGCCAAGGCTGATACAGATCATCCTATTTTTTCTCTACAAAGAGAAATGAATAATATGTTTGATAATTTTTCCAGATCTTTTTTTGACCCCTTCAACACCAAGGAGTTTGGGTTTAATCAGAGTGCTTTCACTAAATTAGACGTGGTCGAAACGGAAAAAGAAATTAAGGTGACCGCAGAGCTCCCTGGAATGGAAGAGAATGACATTGAAGTGACCTTTTCAGGAGATGCGCTGGTTATTGAGGGAGAAAAGAAAGAAGAGCAGGAAGACAAAAAAGAAGGGTACTACCTCATGGAAAGGTCCTACGGGAGTTTCCACAGGGCTGTTCCAATACCTAAAGGTGTGGACCGTGAAAAGGTAGAAGCGGAATTTAAAAATGGCGTATTAAAAGTTTCTTTACCAAAAACTGAAGAAGCTCAAAAAGAAATAAAAAAAATAAAGGTGAACAGTAATTAATAATTAATTTACCCTTTCCATTAGAACAGTAGTAATTTTGCAGTTAAAAGGAAAGTACAATGTCTTTGTTACGAATCAGATTACATGGACGTGGCGGACAAGGAATCAAAACTGCAAGCCAGATTCTGGGTTCTGCCGCATTTCTCTCTGGGTATCAAGCGCAAGATTTTCCACTTTACGGCGCGGAACGGAGAGGTGCACCCATTGTGGCCTTTGCCCGTATTTCCAAGGCACCTATTTTGGAAAGAGGCCCCATCGTAATTCCCGACCTACTACTAATTGGCGACGAAACCCTTCTTGATAGTCCCCAGGCCGCACCTCTTTGCGGGGCCGATGATTCAACAATCGTTTTTTTAAACTCCTCTAAAAAACCGGATCAAATTCAAAGTCAATATTCTTTATCCAAGCTTCCATTTCAACTAAACCTTAGAGAGCTGTGTATTCAATTTCTGAATCATGAAATGCTTTTAAGCTCTGCTTTGGCTGCAGTTGGTGCCCGACTAACAGGTCTGATCGATTTAGAGTCTCTTTTGGAAGCAGTGGATATCGAGTTCAAAAATCAGGGAATTCCTTCTATCCAGGAAAATATTGAGCTCGCTAAAACGGTTTTCCAGAAATTAACAACAGCCAAATTCCCCCATCGAGAGGAGTCCGAATTAGTTTCAAGTCAAGGAATAGAACTAAAACAATACACGGTTACAGATTCAGCTCCGCTTATTTTTGCTCCCGGAAACATGGCCATGCGAAAAACAGGTGATTGGAGGGTAAACCGGCCTGAAATTGATTACACACATTGCAACAAATGCTTGATCTGTTACGCTCGCTGTCCGGATGGTGCCATAAATTTAGGTCCGGAAGACCAGCCCGAAATTGATTATGACCACTGCAAGGGTTGTCTCATCTGCGCTCAAGAATGCCCGGGTCATTTTATTAAAACTGTCAGAGAAGCAGGGACTGATCAATGATTGTTAAAAACAAAATTATGTTGACAGGAAACAAGGCTGCTGCCTGGGGAGCGCGTATGGCACAAGTGGAATATGTTCCCGCGTTTCCTATTACCCCGCAGACAGAAATTGTTGAAACCCTGGCAGACTGGTTCACAGATGGAACCCTTACAGGAAAACTCACCAACATGGATTCAGAACATTCCATGTTTATGGCTGCGGGAGCTGCCGCCGCTACCGGTGTCCGTGTCTTCACAGCCTCCTCCAGTCAAGGAATACTGCATGGAATGGAATCCCTTTACACAATCACAGGTTGGCGAGTACCCATGGTACTCGTCAATGTATCCCGAGCACTGGCAACACCCATCACCCTTGAGCCGGATCACAATGATGTGATGAGCACTCGTGATTGCGGCCTCATTCAACTGCATGCCGAAACATGTCAGGAAATTTTTGATTTTATTTTGATGGGCTATCGAATCGCAGAAAATCCACAAGTCTGCCTACCTGTACTGGTTAATATGGATGGGTTTTATTTGTCCTTCACCCGGGAGCCGGTATTGATTCCGGATAAAGAAAAAATTCAAGAATTTCTTCCAAAATTTGAACCGACACAGCCTGTTTTTCAGGGTTCCCAACCTATGGCGCGTGCTTCGGCCGTCTTTGGAGGCGCCACCTATTCCTTTTTTAAATTACAGCAGAACCTTGCAGCCCGCCATGCCGAAAATGTATTTACAGAAACGGCCAAGGATTTTTCTGAATTTTTTCATAGAAACTATGAACCCGCCGAAAAATTTTATATGGATGATGCCGAATTCGTATTTGTTATGAGCAATTCTTTTGCAACCAAGGGAAAAGCGGCTGTTTTAAAACTACGAAACCAGGGTATTAAAGCTGGACTGCTAAAAATCAGATTGTTTAGACCTTTTCCCTCCGAATTTATCGCGAAAGCATTGTGCGGACATGAACGAGTTGCCGTGATCGACCAAAACCTTTCTCCAGGAGCAGGAGGCATCACTTACCCGGAAGTTGTATCAGCTCTTTATTCTTATAAAGCCCGCCCAAAAAAAATTCTATCGGTGATTGGTGGACTGGGTGGAAAGGACATTAAAGAATCCGATTTCATGTACATAATTGATCAACTAAAAATTGATGACACTAACTATCCGCTTTACTTGTTTGACCAGAAAGATTTGGATTCTTTTCAAAGAATCCAGAAAGTTGCAAATCCCGAAAAGGAGGTTGAATCCTAATGACACCATTTTTCAACCAGCACAAAAAATTGAAAGATTTGCATCCAGAAGAAGCTATTACCCCCGGGACTGGACTTTGCGCAGGATGTGGAGGATTAGAGGGGTTACGCCTTGCTCTAAAAGAACTTGGTGAAAAAGTTCTTATATGCAACGCCGCAGGTTGTTTTACGTTATTGTCTGTATATCCATTTACACCTTTAAAAGGGTCCTGGCTTTATACTACCATGGGTGCTCCTTCACCGGCTGCTCAGGGTGTTCGCGATGCATTGGATATTCGACTTCACCATCGGGGATTACCGGAAGACGAAAATTTACTGGTAATGGCAGTTGCAGGCGATGGATCTTCAAATGATATTGGGCTGGGCGCAACATCGGCAGCTCTGCATCGAAAACTGGATTTTATTTATTTTTGTTATGACAATGAAGCTTATGGCAATACCGGCTTCCAGCTTTCTGCGGCATCCCCCTATGGAAGTGCGACGCAAACCTCTCCTACGACCGAAACTCACCCGGCGGGTGCCGAGTTTTTCAAAAAAAACCTGTTTGAGATCTGGAAAGCTCAAGACCCAACTTATATCGCAACCGTTTCTCCTCGTGAGCCTATAGATCTGTCCAACAAATTTGCAAAAGCTAAACACCTATCCGGCCCAAGATTGTTTATTTGTATGTCACCCTGTCCTACAGGCTGGGGGTTTGACCCGAAGGATACAGATGCCATCGCAAAACTGGCAGTCGATACAGGAATGTTTCCTATAAAAGAATATTTTGAAGGAAAAGTGGTCCACACAAAAACTCCAAAAAGGAGATTGCCGGTTGAAAAATTTTTGCAAAGGCAAAAACGTTTTCAACATTTGTTCGAGCCCCAAAAGCGCGAGGATATCATAGAACGCATTCAGGAACATGTTGATTCCTATTGGAGCCGATATGAATGAAACTAAAGTTATTAAGAAAAGTATTCATTCAGATACCTGCCTGGAAAATTTTTTTTCCCCGCGAGGGGTGGCGGTGATTGGAGCATCCCCGAATCCGGGTAATCAGGGAAAGCTTATTGTAGAAAGCTTGCAAGCTCACGGTTATGAAGGGAAAATTTCCACCGTCCATCCAAAAGGGCTTCCTCTACCTGGCTGTATTTCGGTTTCTAAAATAAATGATCTTCCAGAAAATACGGATCTGGCAATAGCAGCTATTTCTGCAAATCAAGTCCTCACTTTGATTGAACCGCTGGCTGAAAAAGGAATTCAATATCTAATTGTAATCAGTGGAGGGTTTGCAGAAACAGGAGATACTGGAAAAGCCCTGCAGCAAGAATTAATAGAACTGGGGAAAACATGGGGAGTAAGAGTTCTTGGCCCCAACTGCCTGGGGACATTTAGCGCCCCAGATAAATTTAATAGCTTTTTCCTGTCTCCTGATGAAATTCATTTGCCGGAGAATGGGCCCATCGCTTTCATTTCCCAAAGCGGGGCTTTTTTATCCTCCATGCTGGACCAACTTGCTTTACGTGGTCTGGGTGTTCGCAGGGCGATAAGTTTTGGAAACCGGATTGATGTTGGTGAATGCGAGGCACTCGAAACTTTTGCGGAAGATCCTGCTGTTAAAGTAATCGGTGTTTACCTGGAAAGTTTGCAAGATGGGTCTCGTTTTATGGAATTGGCTCGCCGTGTTTGCAAAAAGAAACAAATTGTTATTTTAAAGGGTGGAAAAGCTGAAAAAGGAAAACGAGCTACTCAAGCTCATTCTGCTTCATTGGCGGGGTCTTACTCTGTTTTTCAAAACGCCTGCAAACAAGTAGGAATAATAGAAGTAAATGGGCTAAATGAATTAATTAATTCCCTGCATGTGTTTTCGCTTGCATCTATTCCATCGGGAAATCGAGTTTTAATCGCTTCAAATGGAGGAGGAATGGGAGTTTTGCTAACCGATCTCTGTGAACAAGCGGGATGCAATATACAGGAAGTCCCTGATGAAATTCAGCGTGAGTTGAAAGAAGACTTGCCCGATTATTATTCCCTTATAAATCCAATTGATTTAACCGGATCAGGAACCAATGAACAATGCGCACTGGCATTAGATAAACTTTTAAAGTCTCAGTCTTACGACTGCCTTCTACTTGTCATTTTATCTGGAACCGAGGGAATAAATTCTGAAATAGCATCCCAATTGGTTCAAGTTATTCCAAAAGGTTTTCCAGTAATTATAGGGGCCTATGGGAAATACATGTATCCTGAATTGTGCAAAGCCCTAAACAAGGAAGGTATTCCTGTTTTTCCGTCTGGAGAAGAAGCCGCACATGCCATTACCTGGTTGCATCAAGCAGGGGAGAACCAATGGGCTCAGGATGAAGCACAAATAATTAATAAACAATTTAATCCAGTCCCGCTACTGGGATGGCTGGGACAATTGGAAGATCCCCCTGATGAAATGCAATTGAAGCTTAAACTTGCTGAATGTGGGGTACCCATCCCAAAAAGATTGTCAGCCGCCAAACGTGAGGATCTTAATAAGGTAATTAATGAAATCAGATTCCCAATGATACTGAAGGTAATTAACAAATATATTAAACACAAAACTGAAATAAAGGGAATTAGACAAAATTTGTATGGGGAAAACGATTTACTTTTTGAATGGAAAAATATGAACAAAACCTGGCCTGGTCAGATTTGGGCGGAGGAACAATATGCCCCTGGATTTGAATTGATGGTGGGTATGCATCGGGATGTTGATTTCGGCCCGGTTCTTCTCTTCGGATCTGGAGGTAAATATGTAGAGCTTTTTGAAGATATTGAAAGAATAATTCTCCCTGCCAGGGACGATGAGATTCTGAATGCTATCTTCCGCACGCGAGCAGGGAAGGTAATTCAAGGTTTTCGAGGTGAAAACCCATTGGATGCACAAAAGTTGTTAGAACTTATCAAGTTGCTGGCGGAATGGGTTGAAAACGAACCAAAAATTCAATCTTTGGATTTCAACCCTATCCGCCTCTACCCAGATTCGCTTGTTGTGCTGGACGCAAAAATAACTATTTAAACTAAGGAGGGCAATTATCATGGGTAAAAACTATATGGATGATTTTGCAGATGAATTTGGCCCTGAAAAAATTATTCATATCAACGAACCAAAATCGAAACTGCAAGCCATTGTGGTTATTGACAACGTGGCCTTAGGCCCTTCCCTTGGAGGCTGCCGTATGGCTCCCGATGTTTCGACAATGGAAGTTTTTCGTTTGGCTCGTGCGATGACCTTGAAAAATGCATTAAGTGGTCTGCCGCATGGGGGGGCAAAATCAGCCATCCTTGCAGATTCAAAAACCTCGGACAAGGAAATGCTGATCCGACAGTTTGCGCAATCGATCAAACAAATTACAGATTACATCCCCGGCCCCGATATGGGGACAGATGAAACCTGTATGGCTTTTATTTATGATGAAATTGGCCGGGCAGCTGGTCTTCCCAAGGTTTTGGGAGGAATTCCTTTAGATGAATTGGGCATGACAGGGTATGGCCTTGCAGTTGCAGCTGATAAGGCCAGTGAAATCCTCCACCTTCCACTAAAAGATGCGCGCGTTATCATCCAGGGTTTTGGAAACGTGGGAAAAGCAGCAGCAAAATATCTGGGGGAACGAAAGGTGAAAGTCATCGCAACTTGTGATAGCCAGGGGGCAATTTTTGACCCAGCTGGAATTGATATTCCTGCACTATCAGAATTCGTCAAAGGCTCTGGCACAGTCCAGGAGTCCGGATTAGGAAAAAATATATCAAATGAAAAAATGTTGGAAATCGAGTCCGATATTTTTATCCCCGCAGCCCGACCCGACGTATTCACAGAGGATAACCAACACCTGCTTTACACACATTTGGTATTGGAAGGTGCTAACATTCCTATTACTCATGCGGCAGCGAAAAAAATGTGTGAACGCGGAGTCATGATTATTCCCGATGTCATTGCCAACGCAGGAGGAGTGATTTGCGCAGCGACTGAATATCAAAAAATGACCGAATCCCAAGCATTCGAACGGGTAAAAGAAACTATTGGGCGCAATACACAAGAGGTATTAGAATTAATTCAAGAGGAAAAATTATTTCCCCATGATGCGGCTTTGCAAATGGCAAAGGAAAGACTGAATAAGGCTATGAAGCTGCGAGCCCATATGTAGTCAATTTTTGCAGATTCAAAAATAAGCGGGAGTTAAATTGAAACCTTTAAAAAAATCTATCGTTATTATGGGAGCTGCGGGAAGGGACTTTCATGCCTTCAATACCCATTTCAAAAATAACCCCTCCTATAATGTCATTGCTTTTACAGCAACTCAGATTCCCGGAATTGAAAAGAAATTTTACCCTCCAGCCTTATCAGGTGACCTTTACCCCAATGGCATTCCGATTCGTTCGGAAGAAGATTTAACAAACATCCTTCAAGAGCAAAAGATTGACGCCGTGGTTTTTGCCTATAGCGATGTTTCCCATGAATATGTTATGCACAAAGCTTCAACAGTAATTGCGGAAGGCTCAGACTTTTGGTTGCTTGGAACAAACTCGACAATGATCCCCTCAAAGAAAAAGATTGTTTCTGTTTGCGCGGTTAGGACTGGGTGTGGAAAGTCTCAAACCTCCAGAAAAATCGCACAGATTCTAAAAGACTGGGGAGAAAAAATAGTAGCTGTAAGACATGCCATGCCTTACGGAAATCTTGAAAAACAAAAAGTTCAAAGATATGAGGTTATTTCTGATTTAAAAAAACATGAATGCACCATTGAAGAAATGGAAGAATATGAACCTTATATTGAAATTGGAGTTCCAGTTTATGCTGGCGTGGACTATGAAGCCATTTTAAGGGAAGCCGAAAAAGAAGCAGATATAATTATCTGGGACGGTGGCAACAATGATTTTTCCTTTTTTTTACCTGATCTTGAGATTGTCGTCGTCGACCCGCACCGTCCCGGCGATGAACTTTCTTATTTTCCCGGTGAAGTAAACCTGAGAAGAGCCAATGCAGTTATTATTAACAAAATGGATACCGCCGAAAAATCAAATATTCAATGGGTAAAAAATAATATTAGGAAAGCAAATCCAGAAGCCGTGATTATCGAAGCAGCTTCCCCTATTTCAGTGGATGACCCTCAAAGGATTTCCGGCCAAAGAGTACTGGTTATTGAGGATGGCCCAACGCTGACGCATGGGGGAATGAAATATGGTGCCGGAATCCTGGCCGCAAAGCGATTTGGAGCAAAAGAAATTGTGGATCCGCGACCGTGGCTGGAAGGAACACTCCGAGATACTTTTTCCAAATATCCGGACATAGGCCCGGTATTACCTGCCATGGGATATGGGAAAAATCAAATGAATGATTTGCAGGCAACAATTAATAACGCAGATTGCGACCTTGTTGTGGTAGGTACTCCTATTGACTTAACCCGAGTATTAGAAATAAACAAGCCATCAATCAGGGTGAAATACGAATTAAGTGAAATTGGAAAACCTGATTTGGAAGCACTTTTAAAACCCTTTATTGCCAGGAATTGATTTTTTCTATTTAGAGTCATGATTCAAAAACCCAGTTTATTAATTTCTTTTGGGGGGAATGCGCTAAATGTTCCCGATCCTTTACACTCACACCAAAAGGAAGAGTTTGAGATTGCCAGAAGGAGCATGGGTAAGGTTGTAGAACTTATAGAAAAAGGTTATGAAAAAATAATCTTGACCCATGGGAATGGTCCGCAGGTGGGGCAAATATTTTTGCAGCAGGAATTAACAAAAAATGAATTTCCAAGGCAAATCACTTTGGACGTTTGTGTCGCTGATAGTCAGGGAAGATTAGGTTACATCCTTCAAAATGTCTTTGACAATGCATGTCAAAAGAGAGGTTTAAATAAAAAGTCGTTTGCTGTTATTACACAGGTGGTGGTAGACGCAAATGATCGTGCTTTTGATAACCCCACAAAACCAATTGGGGTTTTCTATTCAAAAGATGATTCACAGAAACTGAAAGAGGAAAGAGGTTGGGAATTTGCAGAAAATTCAAAAGGGGGGTTCAGACGAGTTGTGGCCTCTCCCATTCCTCTGGAAATTGTAGAAACCCATATATTCAAAAGGATTTTTGACCAAAATTTAATTGGCATTGGTTGTGGCGGTGGCGGAATTCCTGTTATAAGGAAACCCAATGGAGAGTTGGAAGGGGTTGAAGCTGTAATTGACAAAGATAGAACAAGTGCTCTCCTCGCCAGCCTGATAGGTGTTGAACAGCTGGTAATTTTGACGAATGTCGATGGCGCATATCTGGATTTTAATTCCAATCAACCCAAACTAATTAAAAATGTTTCTGCAGAAAAAATGTCAACCTATATTGAAAATGGGGAGTTCTCTGAAGGAGACATGAAGCCCAAAGCCGAAGCGGCAGTTGAATTTATTAAAAAGGGTGGGAAAAAGGTAATAATAGCTAGCCTGGATTCATTGATCCCAGCTATGGAAGGCGAGTCAGGAACTCATATTATTCCTGAAAAAATTTAATTCACTCAGGTCGAAAGTACATGGAAATACCAGGGCTTATTGATCGGGAGGGGCTGAACCAACTCATTAACACATTAAATGAGTTGGGTTACCAGGTCATTGGCCCATCGGTTAAAGATGAGGCCATTGTCTATGAAACTTTAAAATCTGTTAACGATCTTCCTGAAGGCTGGACTGACGAGCAAGAGGGTGGCTTCTACCGATTAAAAAAAAGAAAAGATAAGGCGCTTTTCGGTTATGTAGTAGGTCCGCACTCCTGGAAAAAATTCCTTCATCCACCCGAGAGACGTTTATGGAAAGCGGAACTAGATGGTATAGATTTTAAAGTTTTCCCGGAAAAACTTGAGAATCCCAAATACGCATTTATCGGAGTTCGTTCCTGCGAATTACATGCGATTTCAATACAAGATAAAGTATTCCTGAATTCTGATCATACAGACCCTGTCTATCAAACGAACAGGAAGGATGCATTTTTGGTAGCTGTTCAATGCGGACAATCCGCTGCAACCTGTTTTTGCACTTCTATGAATACGGGTCCGAGGTCGGATAAAGGATTTGATCTGGCACTCACAGAAATTATTGAAGACGAGCGTCATTATTTTGTAGTTGAGGTTGGGAGTGAAAAAGGAAGTAATGTGTTAAAAAAGATAGCCCATACTCAGTGCACCTCTGAGGATGAGCAAAAAGCCATCAAACAAAGCGAAAAAGTTGCTTCTACCATGCAACGAAATTTGGATACAAACAATATCAAAGATGCTCTTTATAAAAATATTGAGAGCCCTCAGTGGGAAAAAATTGCGGAACGCTGTTTGTCATGTGCGAATTGCACCATGGTTTGCCCCACTTGTTTTTGCTCAACGGTGGAAGATGTAACAGATATCACCGGCAATCATGCCGAGCGTTGGCAGAAGTGGGATTCCTGTTTTACGATGGATTTTACAAATTTGCATGGGGGTAAAGTTCGGGCTTCCACCAAATCCCAATATCGGCAATGGTTGACTCACAAACTTGCAAGCTGGCAGGAGCAGTTTGATTCTTCCGGGTGCGTGGGTTGTGGGCGCTGTATCACCTGGTGTCCGGTAGGCATAGACTTGACAGAAGAAGTTCCAAAGATTTGCAGTGATAATGTGTTGGATGATTCAACCTCAAAAACAGATGAGGCTTAAAATGAGATCACTAGAATCCATACTTGCAAAACACCCGTTTTTTGAAAATTTGAATGAAGAACATATGGCTTTAATAACGGGATGTGCTTCTAATGCCCGATTCAATTCAGGGGAGTTCATTTACCGACATGATGAAGAGGCAAATAGTTTTTTTATCATTCGAGAAGGAAAGGTAGCTTTGGAAATTTGTCCGCCGGGGAAATCCCCCGTTATCGTACAAACAGTTAGTGATGGTGAAGTTCTGGGTTGGGCCTGGATAGTTCCTCCTTTTCATTGGCAATTCGATGCTCAGGCGGTTGAACTTACCCGAGCAATAGTTCTAGACGGGAAATGTTTACGAAACAAGTGCAGTCAAGATCCCGGTTTGGGTTATGAAATTCTTAGCCGATTACTTCCAGTCATTGGAAAAAGCATGGAGGCAACACGAATGCAACTGCTGGATATTTACAGAATAAATAAGTAAAGGGGCTAATGCATGGAACAAACTCAAGATGCCATGGTCCCAAAAGCATATAGGGTCCAAAACCTTATTGAAGAGTCCCACGATACTTTCAGCATGGTTCTGGTTCCAAAAGCTCAAGGGGTTGTAGAAAGTTTTAAACCCGGTCAATTTAATATGCTTTACGCATTTGGAGTTGGTGAAGTTCCCATTTCAATCAGTGGTGCTGGCTCCGACAAAATGGGTTTGGTTCACACGATACGGGAGGTAGGGTTCGTAACTCGGGCGCTCCATCAATTAAAAAAAGATTCTACAGTAGGTCTTCGTGGTCCTTTTGGAAGGGCATGGCCAATTGAAACTGCTAAGGGAAGCGATATTATTATTATGGCCGGCGGAATTGGACTCGCCCCACTGCGACCGGCCATTTATGCACTCATGGAGCAAAGAGATCAATTTGGAGAAATTGCAGTTCTTTATGGGGCGCGAACACCTAAAGATTTGTTGTTTGCAAATGAATTCAAAGATTGGCGCGGTAAATATGGTATCCAGGTAAAAATTACGGTTGATACTGCTGATCGGGATTGGAAAGGCAATGTGGGTGTCGTCACTTCCTGTTTGCCAAGAGTTTCCTTTGATCCCGACCATGCGATGGCGATGATTTGTGGTCCGGAGATAATGATGCGTTATTCCATTCTCGAATTGAAACAACTTGGAGTTGCTGAAAATCAAATTTACTTAACCATGGAACGCAACATGAAATGTGCAATTGGGTTTTGTGGCCACTGCCAGTTTGGTCCTTCCTTTATATGTAAAGATGGCCCGGTATTTAGTTATCCAGAAATAAGACGTTTTTTCACGGTTCGAGAGATTTGACAATGACTTCTGAAAATAAACCAAGAGTGGCCGTCTGGAAATTTGCTTCCTGTGATGGATGCCAACTCAGCTTACTTGATTGCGAAGATCATCTCCTGACAATCGCGGAAGAAATTCAAATAGCAAATTTTCCAGAAGCATCAAGGGAAGTAATAAAGGGTCCATACGATCTTTCTCTGGTCGAGGGCTCAGTTACCACTCCTCATGATGCAGAGCGTATCCAAATGGTTCGTCAAAATTCAAAATTCCTGGTTACCATTGGTGCCTGCGCTACTTCAGGTGGAATACAGGCTCTTCGAAACTTTAAAGATGTAAACGAGTTTATATCGATCGTTTACGCCACACCTTCTTATATAAATACCCTTCAGAATTCCACCCCTATCTCAGAACATGTCAAAGTGGATTTTGAATTACGGGGTTGTCCCATCGATAAAATGCAGTTGATTGAGGTAATCAGCGCTTTTTTAATAGGCAGAAATCCCAACACGCCTGCACACAGCACTTGCATAGATTGCAAGCGGCAAGGAACGGTTTGCGTAATGGTAGCCCAGGGTAAAATGTGCATGGGACCTGTTACCCATTCGGGATGTGGAGCTCTGTGCCCGGGTTATGACCGGGGCTGTTATGGTTGTTTTGGTCCAAAAGAAATGGCAAATACCGGTTCACTAAGTTCTCATTTAAAAAAACAAGGAGCCAACCACGGAGAAATTATGAGGGCATTTCGCGGGTTCAATGCCAACTCAGAACCTTTTCGTAAAGAGAGTGAATTGCATGACAAAGAAAACGAAAACAATTAAAGTCGATTACCTTGCAAGAGTTTAAGGGGAAGGTGGACTTTATATTAAATTGAAGGATGATGAAGTCGTTGATGTGAAATTGAAAATCTTCGAGCCCCCTCGATTTTTTGAAGGGTTTTTAAGGGGTCGCGACTTCAAGGAAGCGCCCGATATTACTGCAAGAATTTGTGGGATCTGTCCAGTGGCTTACCAAATGAGTGCTGTTCATGCCATGGAAAATGCTTTGGGTATAAAAATGGATCCGCAACTGCGAGAATTGAGACGACTGCTTTATTGTGGGGAGTGGATTGAAAGCCATACCCTTCATATTTATATGTTACACGCTCCTGATTTTCTGGGCTATCAGGACGCCATCCAAATGGCAAAGGATCACCGGGAAGTAGTTGAACGCGGACTTAAGTTAAAGAAAGCGGGTAACGATATTGTTTCTTTCATTGGAGGCCGGGAAATTCATCCTATTAATGTTCGAGTGGGTGGTTTCTACAAGCTTTTTTCAAAACAGGAATTCGAACCGCTCAAGGAAACTTTAAAATGGGCTCGTGACGCTGCTTTGGAAACGGTTCGATGGGCAGCGCAACTCCCATTCCCCGATTTTGAACAGGATTACGAATTTGTATCCCTAAGTCATCCTGATGAGTACCCTTTTAATGAGGGTAGAATTGTCTCGAATAGGGGCTTGGACATTGACAATTCAGAATATGAAGAGCATTTCCAAGAAATCCATGTGGAGCATTCAAACGCGTTGCATTCGGTAATTAAAGATCGAGGGCCATATTTTGTAGGTCCTATGGCTCGCTATAATTTAAACTTCGATAAATTATCCAAGTTGGCCCAGGAAGCCGCATTGGAGACTGGGCTGGGGAAAGAATGTTTAAACCCATTTAAAAGTATTATTACCCGGAGCGTCGAAGTTCTTTATGCATGTGACGAAGCGATAAGAGTTATTGAATCTTATGAAAAGCCGGAACAACCTTTTATAAATGCGGAACCAAAAGCCTCCAAGGGTTTTTCCTGTACAGAAGCGCCACGTGGAAGTTTGTACCATCATTACGAGCTGGATGAAGAAGGAAAAATTTTAGAGGCAAAGATCGTCCCGCCAACCTCACAGAATCAAAAAACGATTGAAAACGATTTGCGAATGTTCGTCCCCGAGCATATCGAACTATCTCAGGAAAAATTAACGTGGCAATGCGAACAGGCGATTCGCAATTATGATCCATGTATATCTTGCGCCACACACTTTTTAAAATTGGATATTGAACGAACCTGACAAAAATATTTTGGTGATTGGCGTCGGCAATTTATACCGATGTGATGATGCGGTGGGGATTCATATCGCACGTAATTTGAGCACAAGGAAAACTGGAAACTTCCAGGTGATTGAGCAAAGTGGAGAAGGCACCTCTCTCATGGAATCATGGAAGAATAACGATTGCGTATTTATAATTGATGCAGTGTCCTCGGGCGCATCCCCTGGTACCATTCATCGCCTGGATGCAACAAACCCAATTCCTTCAAAATTTTTTTCTTGCTCTACACATAATTTTGGGGTGGCGGAAGCCATCGAATTAGGACGGACTTTAAATCAGCTTCCAAAACACCTCCATTTATATGGTATCGAAGGAAAAGTTTTCGAGCCGGGGGAAATATTATCTCCAGAATTATCTTCAGCGGTCACTGAAGTCACGGACGAATTATTTAACTACATGAATTCAACTTCTTGAGGAGAGCCTGTGCACGAACAATCATTGATGACCGACCTGATGAGGAA
>JAYNIA010000035.1:22582-26217 GCA_038108555.1 Nitrospinota bacterium
CGCAAAAAAAATAATTGGCATAAAAGTAAAATTGGGGGCGCTTTCTCATATTTCGGCAGACCATTTTAAAGAGCATTTTGATATTTCAGCAAAAGGAAGTTTGGCGGAACATGCCAGGTTGGATGTTGAGGTTTTAGAAGATATCAATGACCCACGGGCCCAGGAAATAATTCTGGAACATATTGAAATTGAAGAATAATCAATGCGCTACTCCACCACTCAAAAACGTTTACGGATCTCCATTCATGGGTTATTACAAGGAATTGGATTTCGCCCATTTGTTTACAGGCTGGCTCATGAAACAGAATTAAAAGGCTGGATTCAAAATTCAACAAATGGTGTAACGATAGAAGTCGAAGGTGATAGTGAAAATCTTGAAGATTTTTTGCAACGTCTTAACAGGGAAAGCCCTCCCGAAACCATTTACCAGAAAACAGAACACACCTGTCTTGAACCTTCCGGTTATGGAGCTTTTACTATTAAAGAAAGCGCTGTTTCGGGAGATCCCACAACCAGCATATCGCCTGATATTGCTACCTGTAGCGACTGTTTAAAGGAAATATTTGACTCCAGTAACAGGAGATTTCTTTATCCCTTTACGAATTGCACCCATTGCGGTCCGCGCTTAAGCATTATCGACTCGCTCCCTTATGACCGTCAAAATATCAGCATGAAAAAATTCCAAATGTGTTCCTCTTGTCAAATGGAATACGACAATCCTGATGATCGAAGATTTCACGCACAACCCAACGCATGCAGCGAATGCGGCCCCCAACTGGAGTTTTGGAATTCCAAGGGGAAGCCTTTGTTAGGAAACGTCATTGAACAGGCGGTTGATGTTTTACAAGGAGGGGCGATTATTGCAGCAAAAGGAATTGGCGGCTTCCATTTAATGGTCAACGCTTACGATGATAAAGCGGTTAGCCGGCTTCGAAAGAAAAAACATCGAAAAGAAAAACCTTTTGCCTTAATGTTTCCTTCCTTTAAAGTTGTGAAGAATGAATGTGAAGTAACCCCTCTGGAAAAGAAGTTATTACTTTCCTCCGAGGCCCCAATTGTTTTATTACTTCGCAAGCCAGAGATCCAATCAAAAATTTCCAAATGGGTGGCACCCGGGAACCCCTATTTGGGGGTCATGCTGCCCTCTAATCCATTGCAACATATTCTTCTGGACCTTTTAAATATTCCATTGGTTGCCACCAGTGGAAATAATTCTGAAGAAACGATTTGCATCGATGAATACGAAGCTGTTCATAGAATGCAGGGAATTGTGGATTTTTTCCTTGTTCATAACCGACCCATTATCAGACCTGCCGACGATTCCATTGTCAGAGAAGTTTCAGATTCAACACAAGTATTGCGTCGCTCCAGAGGTTATGCTCCCTTGCCGATTTCCGTAAAAAAAGAAATCAGGCCCATGACTGCTGTTGGAGGATATTCAAAAAATACAGTGGCAGTGGCAAAAGAAAATAATATTTTTTTAAGTCAACATATTGGAAATTTGGGAAACCCGGTTACTCAAACAGCCTTCCAACAATCTATAGACTTCCTTAATAAAACATACGGGATAGGCAAAAGTCCCATTGCTTGCGACACTCATCCTGATTATCCATCAACCCAATGGGCGAATAATAAGCAAACCATTCCCGTTCAGCATCATGTTGCCCATGTTTTATCATGCATGGCAGAACATAATCTGGAGGGTCCTTTGCTGGGAGTTGCATGGGATGGTTCTGGGCACGGATTGGATGGAACTTTATGGGGAGGAGAATTTTTCCACGTAACGCCGGAGTGGAATACTCGCGTTGCTTGTTTAAGCCCCTTCCCTTTACCCGGAGGTGAAAAAGCGGTCAAAGAACCTCGAAGAAGCTTATTGGGGCTTCTGTATAGGATTCAAGGGGATTCTGCTTTTGAGCAACCGGAAATAATAAAAGCTTTTTCTTCAGAAGAATTAACTATATTAAATTCCATGCTCAGTAAAAATATTAATTGTCCCCAAACGTCCAGTTTTGGACGCTTGTTTGATTCGATTGCTTCAATACTTGGGATCAGGCAAATTAATTCTTTTGAAGGACAAGCGGCAATGGAGTTGGAATTTTTAACTGGGAAAGAAAACACAGAAATTTGTTACCAGGTCGACTGGGTTGAGGTGAATATCAATAACTCAAACAATATAAATGAAAAAGGACTCTGTGTTTTAAATTTAAGATATCACCTCGATGTGACTCCTATGATCCATGAGATTCTGCAGGATCTTTCCGAAAACCGGTCTGGGAATCTTATTTCAACAAAATTTCATAACACCTTGGCCGAAACCATTGTGTCTGCTGCCAGGCATATTGGTGAAAAACAGGTGGTTTTGTCTGGAGGATGCTTCCAAAATAAATTTTTAACAGAGAAAACCGTTCATCGGTTATGTAAAGAAGGTTTTCAACCCTATTGGCACCAAAAAATCCCTCCGAATGATGGTGGCTTGGCATTGGGACAAATCTATGCAGCAGATTGGGCGTTAAGAAGAAGGGAGGCATCGAATGTGTCTTGCCATTCCGGGTAAAGTGACCTCCATTCTGGGTGATGATCCATTATTAAAAATGGGGAAAGTTGATTTTGGTGGCATTTTAAAAGATATCAATCTAGCCTATGTGCCGGAAGTCAAAGTCGATGACTATGTGATCGTTCATGTTGGTTTCGCAATCAGCATTCTTAACGAAGAAGAGGCTCAAAAAATATTTAGAACGCTGGATGAGATGGATAATAAGGATAATCCGTTGTGAAATTTGTAGACGAATATCGAAATTCAAAAGAAACCCGTCAATTGTCGGAAGCCATATATTCCGTAACCACACAACCTTGGACACTCATGGAAATTTGTGGAGGCCAAACTCATTCGATAGCGAAATACCAATTACAGGAATTACTACCTGAACACATATCTTTGCTTCATGGTCCGGGATGCCCCGTTTGTGTTACTCCAATTCACTTGATAGACAAGGCCATTCATATCGCATCCCAGCCTGAAGTCATATTCTGCTCCTTTGGTGACATGCTGCGTGTTCCCGGCTCTGAGGATGATTTGTTTTCTGTGAAATCGAGAGGTGGTGATATTCGGATTGTCTATTCGCCAATGGATACACTTAAAATTGCCCGTGAAAACCCTCAAAAGGAGGTAGTATTTTTTGCAATAGGGTTTGAAACCACAGCACCCGCAAACGCCATGGCTGTTTATCAGGCAAAACAGGATTCCATAAAAAATATTTCTTTTTTAGTTTCTCAGGTCCTGGTCCCACCAGCCATACAATCTATATTAGATTCTCCATCAAACAGGGTTCAGGGTTTTTTAGCCGCAGGGCACGTTTGCACTGTAATGGGTTTCAGTGAATACGAACCCATATCCCAAAAACATCAGATCCCAATAGTAGTAACCGGATTCGAACCTCTCGATATTCTTTAGGGAATCTATCTTTGTATCAAGCAATTGGAGGAAGGGCGTGCAGAGGTTGAAAACCAGTATTCCCGTTCGGTGCTCAAGGAAGGTAATTTGACAGCTCAAAAATATATCCAGGAAGTTTTCCAGATTACCCCGAGACACTGGCGGGGTATTGGAGAGATCCCTGAAAGTGGACTGTGTTTAAAAA
>JAYNIA010000035.1:26227-28893 GCA_038108555.1 Nitrospinota bacterium
GTTTAAAAACTGCTTACTCTCAATTTGATGCGGAGAATAAGTTTTCCTGCGAAATTCAAGGCAAAGAAAGAACCAGTGAATGCATCAGTGGTTTGGTATTACAAGGAATAAAAAAACCTAATGATTGTCAGGCCTTTGGAAAGTCATGCACCCCCGAAACACCTTTAGGTGCCACAATGGTATCAACCGAAGGGGCATGCGCCGCTTATTTCAAGTACCAAACAGTAAAGCCATGAACATCAAAAATAAAAATAACATCTCGGATGACTTGATATGTCCTGTACCCATCGATCCATCATCAACCATAAGCCTGGCACATGGGGGCGGAGGAAGATTAACACAACAATTGATTGAGAGGATATTTCGTCCTGCATTTGATAACCCTGAATTGGAAACACAACATGATGGTGCGGTCATTGATATCCCCCAGGAAAAAATGGTTTTTACCACCGACAGCTATGTTGTTCAACCTCTTCAGTTTCCCGGAGGAGACATTGGTAGTTTGTCAGTAAACGGAACTGTTAATGACCTTGCCATGTGTGGTGCGCGCCCCCTTTACCTGACAGTTGGATTTATTCTAGAAGAAGGACTTCCAATGACGACTCTCTGGAATGTGGTTCAGTCGATGAGAAAAGCAGCGGACAATGCAGGCGTAAAAATTATTACCGGCGATACGAAAGTAGTGGATAAAGGAAAGGGGGATGGGATTTTTATAAATACAGCGGGTGTAGGAATCCTGGAGCATTCTTTAAAAATTCATCCAAAAAGAATTGAAGCAGGAGATTCGATTTTGCTCAGCGGAGATATTGGGCAACATGGGATTGCCATCATGGCGGCAAGGGAAAACCTGGGATTTGAAAGCCAAATTGAAAGTGATTGCGCCTCGGTTTCGAACATTGTTCAAAATTTGCTGGACGCAGATATTGAGATTCGATGCATGCGCGATCTAACCCGAGGCGGCCTGGCAACTGCGCTGGTGGAAATCGCACAAACCTCAAATAAATCTTTACATATTACCGAATCAGAAATACCCATTCGAGAGGATGTAAAAAGCGCTTGCGAAATTTTAGGATTCGATCCCCTTTATATAGCCAATGAAGGAAGGTTTATTACTTTTGTGAACTCCCCACAAGCACAGCATGCATTGGAAATTGTTCAAAAATGTACTCCCGAAACAAAAGCGGCTCTTATAGGAAATGTCGGCAAAGAAACTGGGGTTAACCTCAAAACAAAAATCGGCACCTCACGAACCCTGGATATGCTTAGCGGTGAGCAGCTACCCAGAATATGTTAAAAGGATTTTTTCAGGCCCCACCCCGTCATTCTGTCAAACCAACAAAACTTCCCCAAATTTTCTCAGCCAACACGCGCATTAAATGCTCGAACTCATATTTATTTCTTTCGGAAATTCCACCCATCAGATTGTAATTTTTCGTCAGCACCTTCCCACTCTATAATGAAGCGATCAATTTTAAATTGGAACTCCTGAAGTTTAAAAAACCTTGAAATACCCCATGTTAAGTTAAATAATTTTCCAGGATTATCTTTTTGTTTTTATTTGTATTATTATTCATGGAACAACAATGGTTTCAATGTAAACCTCTGCTATTTTTTGAAAAAGCTATTTATATATACAATTAAAAACCTTAATCCTTATCAACGGGAGGATGGAACATGCGTTGCCTGCCAGTAACAATCTCTTTTTTCACAGTCCTATTTTTTATGTTCGGTCTCACGGGAAATGTTTTGGTTTCCAACCCTGCCTTTTCTTCAATTGCCCAGGCAGATGATAAAAGGACCGATGGAAAAATAAAGCTCAAGAAAAAATTTAAAAAGAATAAAAGAAAGAAAGACAGAGATAAGGATGACGACAATAACGGCATTCCCAGAAAAATCCGCAAACTTCAAAAACAAATCAATGCTTTACAGGCGGAGCTGGATAATATCCAATTAACCCCCGGGCCACAGGGTGATCCCGGTCCAGCAGGACCGCAAGGTCCCGCAGGTGCTACGGGTGCAACAGGTCCACAGGGTCCGGCGGGTCCACAAGGTCCCCAAGGCCCGGCAGGAGCTGATGGCGCAGTTGGGGCTACGGGTGCTACAGGTCCGGCAGGTCCAATCGGGCCTCAAGGTCCCCAAGGCCCGGCAGGAGCTAATGGTGCTGATGGAGCAGTGGGTGCAACCGGTCCGGAAGGGCCACAAGGACCGGAAGGTCCAGCAGGTCCACAGGGTAATGTTGGATTTCAAGGTCCGCAGGGAGATCCCGGTCCACCGGGCCCACCAGGGCCAGCTGGTTCAGGTGGGGCAAGCCTCACTTATATATCCAAGAAACCGGTTTTAATATTTATTCCACCTGTAAACGGTAGCCCCTTTGTTGATGTTCCCGATAGAACACTGACCTACACCAAGCAGTCTGGCACCTCCATATTGCGAGTCACCTACCACGATTTTTTCTTTTTGCAAGGTTTTCGGTCGACCACAATTTTGAATATTCAGTTTATTTTGAGAGACCTTGCCGGTGGACCTGATGTCATTCTTCCTGTAGAACCTGTTTTTATCCGCCGTATGGTGCAACATTTGAGCGGCAGTTCTTTTACCACTGAGGATGGGGGTCCAAAAACGTTCCATTTTATTTTGGATCCACAACTTTTAGGGGCAAACGCTTC
>JAYNIA010000036.1:0-27533 GCA_038108555.1 Nitrospinota bacterium
TCCTTCAAGCTCTCTCGTAGCGCTGTTATCGCACGTGAAAAATGGGTTTTTACAGAGCCCTCCGAAACTTCCATTATTTCTGCTGTTTCTTTGACACTGAACTCTTCCCAGGCGCGTAAAAGAAACGCTTGCTGCTGGCGAAGAGGCAACGCTCCAATGGCAGCATGCATTGCCTCGATTGAATCCGAAGATTCCATAACCGTTGCGGCGTCTGCTTCTTTTGCGTCCGGTAGGTCCTGGATCGAACTTTCTTCATCACTTTTATTAAAAGGCCAAAATAAGCCAAGGCCTTTTCTTATTTTTGCTTTTCGATGCCAGTCGCGAATTTTATTTTGTAAAATTCTAAAAAACAGGGGACGCCATTCATCGTCGGGTCGGTCGGAGTATTTCCGTACAAACCCAAACATGGCCTCCTGGACTATATCCAGAGCTTCTTCCGAACTGCCTGTTCCAATTTCTGCCATTCGATATGCCTGGCGTTCCACCGATACAAGAAAGCTTTCCATTCATTTATTGCCATGCCATCATTCTTTTTTCCATTTCATTATAACTGGGAAAGTAAAATCCTTAACAGAGAAATTAGGATTATGAGTTTAAAAAAAGGGTGGTTTTCACCACCCTCTAATTAAATTGTTAGCGTCGTCTTACAGAACGTTTGTGTGCGGCAACACGATTATTACCTCCACTTCGATTCGCCCGGTTTACATTTTGACGGTTGAAGTTTGAGCGATTTCGGTGATTATTTCTTTGAAGCCCTTTATTCCGTTGGGCCTTCCGATTTTGACGACGATCAAACTTTTTGTTTCCTCGGTTCCCGGCGCGGTCCAGTTTCCGGTCGATGCGATTTCCCTTCCGATCCAGTTTCCTGTCAATCGGGTTTCCTTTCCTGTCCAGTTTTTTTTCTATGCGATCCCCTTTTTGATCCAATCGATCTGCAAGTTTTTCTCTTCCATTAGCCCGGGCTCTATCGGCTCTTGCGTCGAGCCTGTCATTGATTCTTTCCCCTCTATTGTCGAGGCGTTCATTGATTCGATCTCCCTTTCGATCCAGACGTTCGTTTATTCGGTCTCCTTTTTTATCGAGTCGATGTTCAAATCTGTCTCCACGGTCGAATCCTTCCTGAGTTTCCGTTTCTTGGGCCATGCCCGTGCCAGCTGATAAGGTTCCAATAACTGTGATGATTCCGATTAAAAGTGTTTTTTTCATTTTTGTTCTCCTTTGTTGTGTTCTGAATAAAATGTTGCCTTCTACTCACTACAACGCAGAGGACTCGAATCGGTTGACAGACCAGCTAAAAAAATTTGAAAAAAAGTTGGTAAAATTGTAATTAACTATAAATAAGGGGGTTTTAAGTGGATGGGGTGAAAAAAAAGAAGCTGAATAATTAGTGAGAGGTGAGAAATGTTGAACAGGTTTTTCAATCGTGAATTCATTAATTTAAAATTTCCTGAAATGAACTCCACGCGTAATTTAGCAAATACCAATTTGGACTCTGGGATTTGGGAAAAAATAAGGTTCTATTTGAAAGACACGGGAAGGAGACATCCGGCTTTAAAGAACCAGTCTATCCCAGCTATTTTGAAATATAAAACCCTGCAGATAATCACGTCTCCCTTTATTTATCTTTGTTTTATTCCCACTATAACAATGGATCTGGTGGTGACCCTTTATCAGAGGGTCTGCTTCCCTTTATACGGAATCCCTCTTGTGAAGAGAAAAGATTATGTTGTGCTGGATCGTCATAAATTAAAATATCTGAATTTGGCCAAAAAGTTTAATTGTGTTTATTGTGGATATTTTACCGGGGTGATTTCCTACGCTCAGGAAATCGCAGGTCGAACCGAACAATACTGGTGTCCGATCAAGCACGCGGCAAAATTGAAAAGTTCCCATAAGCGCTATTCCAGCTTTATGGAGTATGGAGATGCAAGGGCGTATCAGGAAAATTTTGTAAAAATTCGAGTGTTTAAAGAATGAACGAAAGAAGAGAGGTTTACTTTTTTCAAACTTCCAGAGCGGATTCAATTTTTTGAATTGGCCTGAAAATCTTTAAGTAGTTCTTGTTCTCCGTCTGAATAAAATCCCATAATAATTAATTTAGGATCATGTTTGGCGACTTGGACAACACGGTTGTTTTCTGCGATGGACAGTTTGATAACTTATTCAGTTGGAAAAGAGGGGGCAACTGCGGGAGAAGGATCTGAGTTAGCCATTAATATTTCTTATAATTTAATTTCTTTTTCTTTTGTAGATATGAGTTGCCGTTCCATAAAACACTTCTGCTGCTTCCATGAGTGTCTCAGACAGAGTGGGATGGGGATGGATTGACAAGGCCAGATCTTTCGCTTTTGCTCCCGTTTCGATAGCCAAAACCCCCTCGGCAATCAATTCGCCCGCACCGGGACCCGCCAAACCGACTCCAATAATTTTCTCAGAGTCCGGATCAATTACCAACTTGGTCAAGCCATCTCCCCGCCCCAAGGTTTGTATTCTCCCCGATGCCTGCCAGGGGAACTTTGCAATCGCTATTTTTTTACCTTGTTTTTCCGCTTCCAATTCTGTCATTCCGGCCCAGGCTATTTCAGGGTCTGTGAAAACCACTGCTGGAATAACCCGGTGTTTGAAATCCGAGGATTCTCCCATTAAAACTTCCACAGCGACCTTGGCTTCGTGAGCCGCTTTATGGGCAAGCATTGCACCTCCAACGACATCGCCAATGGCAGATATGGAAGGGTCTGCTGTTTTTTGTTGTGAATCGGCAATGACGAAACCTCGATCATCAAGGGTTACTTGAGTGTTCTCGAGTCCCAGGTTTTCGGTATTGGGTTTTCGACCAATGGATACCAATATCTGGTCATATGTTTTCTCAAGGTTCCCCGATTCGTTTTCCAGTGTTACTGAAACTTCCGAGCCGTTGTCTTTTAAATTAGTGACTTTGGTCTTTAAAAGAATTTCTTCAAATTGATTTTTTATGGTTTTTTGAAGGGGTCTTACCAAATCACGATCAACTTCCGATAAGATGCCTTCCATCATTTCTACAATTGTGACTTTACTGCCGACGGATGCATAAACACTTCCCATTTCCAGACCGATATAACCACCTCCGATAACCAGCAAGCGGTTTGGAATATTTTTGATTTCTAAAGCTCCTGACGAGTCGATTACCTTAGGACCCGCTTCAAAGGGCTGCGTAGGTCTCGATCCGGTTGCCAGAATGCAATGGTCGAAACCGTAGGGTTTTCCATCTACTTCGATGGCATTCGAATTTTTGAAAACCCCTTGGCCGGAAACAAAATCCACCTTCCGTTGTTTGCAGAGTTGGGTGAGTCCTGTTGCCATTTTGTCTATAACCTGGTTTTTCCATTTGCGAACACCCTCCAAGTCGATTTTGGGTTCCCCAAACTCAATTCCCCAGGACTTAGCTTCTTTGGTTTCATTGATGAGGTGGGCTATATGGAGAAGCGCTTTTGAAGGAATACAACCTCGGTGCAAACAGACTCCACCTGGTTTTTTACCCGCATCAATCAGGGTAACGTTCATCCCTTTGTCCGCCGCAAGAAAAGCGGCTGCATAGCCTCCTGGCCCTCCACCCAACACTACAATTTTTTTATCGCCCATGTTTTTAATTCCAATTTAAAATGAACTGTAGTTTATAGAGATTTGAAAGAATTTTCAGAAAAAATTTACTGGCCCAAAATGCATGTTTTTAATGGGTTTTATAGCCCATGAAAAATAGTAAATCGGTTTACAATGAGTTTAAAATTATTTATCATTTCAAGTGTTTAAAGAATTGAGTGCTACTTCTTTCTTTCCCTGTCTCCAGTCTTCAGCCGGGAAAATTTATCCTCATTAGCTGATTACTTCATGCAAAATCGTCATAACTATCAAGGGGTGTATCTTACAGGCTTGGCAGTCCTTTTTTTTGCTTTGACAGTTTGGATTCGGTTCAGACTTTCAAGTGTGCCTCTTGAGCGTGACGAAGGGGAGTATGCCTATATGGCCCAGCAGTTACTTCAAGGGATACTCCCATATTCCGAAACCCAGAGTATGAAGTTTCCGGGTATCTATTTTGTGTATGCAGGAATCCTTACCCTTTTCGGTGAAAGTCCTTCGGCAATTCATTTGTCCCTGATTTTATTTAATTTGGCTACGGCATTTATTCTGTTTCTTTTGGGCAGACATTTGTTGAACCTGACGGCAGGTGTTTTTGCTGCGGTTAGTTTTTCGGTTTTGACCTTGAGTCCGGAAGTTCAAGGACTCTGGGCAAATTCGGAACATTTTGTGCTTCTTCCCGCCCTTGCTGGTATTCTTTTGTTATTGGTTATGAAAGGTGGACCTGCGAAATTCTTTCTCAGTGGAATTTTATTGGGAAGTTCCCTTCTGATTAAGCAGCACGCCGTATTTTATTGCTTGTTTGGTGCCTTTTATATGGGATTTCGATTTTTATCCAGAACCCAATCCCTTAAAATTCGAGATATAACTTTATTTGCAGTTGGAGGGATTATTCCACTCCTGCTTACATTAATTTTGTATAGCTTAAGCGGACATATGGCACAGTTTTGGTTTTCCACGGTTCAATATGCTTCCGAATATGTTTCATTGACATCCTTCAGGGAGGGCTACGAAAACTTCAAATATAGTTTTGCCCGCATTCTGGAATACAACTTTTCCATTTTATGGTTGGCTTTGATAGGGCTTGCATCCATTGCCTGGGTGAAGGATAAAAAGGAAAGATTTGTTTTTTTATTCTCCTTCTTCATATTTTTATTTCTGGCTATTACTCCAGGATTCTATTTCAGGCCGCATTATTTTTTATTATGGATACCGGCTCTTTGCCTTTTGGCTGGGGCGGGGGTGGAGAGCCTAGTCTATGGTTTATCATCCCCGAAGATCAAAAACTTTACCCGGACAGTAGTGATTTTTGTGGCCCTGGCTATCCCTTTTCTTCTGCAAAAAGATATCTTTTTTAATATGACGCCATTTCAGGTGACGCGAATGGTTTATGGTTTGAATCCTTTTGCAGAGTCTCTGCAAGTTGCAAGCTATATTCGAGAACATTCTAGCGAGAACCAAAAGGTTGCCGTGTTGGGATCAGAAGCGCAAATTTATTTTTTTTCAAACAGGAAATCCGCCACCCGGCATATTTATATGTATCCCCTCATGGAACGCCATGTCTATGCCCGGGGGATGAGGTCAGAATTGGTTCGGGAAATTGAAACAAACCAGCCGGAATTCGTAGTTATAGCCAATCTTGGAGGTTCCTGGGTTTCTCAACGGCCTTATATCCCCCCGACACTTAATGATTGGTCTCAAGTTTATCTTAAACATAATTATGAAATCCGAGGCGTAGTGGATATTCGTGCGGGACAGAAAAGTGTTTTTAAATGGGATGAAGAGGCCAAAAGCTACAATCCAAAATCTCGTTATCATTTGCTAATTTACAAGAGACGGTCGTGATCATTAAAGATTTACGAATAATTATCGGCTTCCTGTTTGTGGGTATGGTTACCTGGTGGGGAATATCGGTGGTTCAGGATGAACGTCAACATACCCAATCTGTTTCTTTTAATGAGCGCGGAAATATTCTTAGTGGAGTTGGTAGATATGATGCCGCCATTGAAAACTATCAAAGAGCCCTTTCCATTAAACCAGATTATGCGGATGCATATAACAACCTCGGCAATGCCCTCAGGCAAAAAGGCCAGTTGCAGGAATCAGCTGCTAATTATAAGGAGGCAATTCATCTAAACCCTAACCTGGCAGATGCCTATGGTAATTTTGGGATTGTATTGACCGAGTTGGGAAAGTTTAATAAAGCTATCGAACGATATAGATTTGCTCTTTCGCTTAACCCGGAGTTGTATCAGGTGCATAACAGCCTTGCTATTCTATTGAGCCAGGGAGGAGATATTGATGGGGCGATTCGCCATTATCAACAGGCAATCGAACTTTATCCGGGGTTCGGTAAAGCCCATAACAATCTTGGTAGTACTCTGGCAGGCCAGGGGAAATTTAAAGAAGCCATCAATTATTTTGAGAAGGCCATTCAAATTGAACCGGGTTATGTCGATGCAAAAAACAATCTGGAGCTTGCCCGCTCACTTTTAAAATGAATAACAATCTGAAATCCTTTGACCGATCATTTGCAATCGGATTGTGTTTAACGGTAATAACATTTTTGGCTTATATCCAGGTTCTGGGTTATGGATTTCTGAACTTTGATGACAACAAATATGTCACCGAAAACCCACACATCACTGATGGACTGAACCCGGAGGATATTGTCTGGGCCTTTACAGAATTTTATGCTTCGAACTGGCACCCCCTGACCTGGTTGTCCCATATGCTCGATTTCGAAGTTTATGGGCTGGATCCTTTCGGTCACCACCTCACAAACCTGATTCTTCACATCATCAATGTCCTCTTGTTGTTTTTGGTTTTGAAAAAAATGACAGGTGCTTTCTGGAGGAGCGCTTTTGTGTCCATTTTATTTGCTCTTCATCCCCTTAATGTTGAGTCGGTCGCCTGGATAGCGGAGCGTAAGAATGTTCTTTGTGGATTTTTCTTTTTCCTGACTTTATGGTTTTACACCCGGTATTCAGAAAATAAAAAGTTTTATGTTTGGGTGTTATTGTTATTTGCTCTAGGTCTCCTGGCGAAACCGATGCTGGTGACCTTGCCCTTCTTGATGATTCTACTGGATTATTGGCCTCTAAAACGTATGCGTTTATTGAAAACCTCCTCGAGTTCAGAAAAGATTGATACGGATTCATCGGGAAAACTATTAATAGAGAAGATTCCACTTTTCGTTTTAGTGATTGCCTCATGCATCATTACCTACAGTGCACAAAGGGGAGGGGATGCGGTTCGCTCCACAGAATTTCGTTCGTTTTATTCCAGTGCAGCAAATGCCTTGATTTCATATGTGGAGTATTTGCAAAATATGATATGGCCGCGTGGACTGTCGGTATTTTATCCCCACTCAGGAGAGGCGGTGTTAGGATCAAAAGCCCTGATATGTGGGTTGGTTCTGGTTGCTTTTACCTTCACAGCCATCCGCAATATTCAAAGAGCACCTTATCTGGCGGTAGGGTGGTTCTGGTATTTGGGCATGCTTGTGCCTGTTATCGGACTGGTGCAGGTGGGGGAGCAGTCCATGGCCGACCGGTATACCTACCTGCCCATGATTGGAATTTTTATTTGTATTGCTTGGGGAATCCCGGATTTACTGGGAGATAGAAAACAAAAACTCCTGCCTTTACTTGGTGGAATTTTAATCACTTTCCTTCTTGCCTCCACCTGGACACAGATAAAATACTGGGAAAACAGCATTACCCTTTTTGAGCGTGCAATCGAAGTGAATAAAACCGAAGCCCCGAGTTTTGTAGTGGCCTATAACAATCTGGGGCATGCATTGCTCGGTGAGAATCGGTTGGAAGAAGCTGTTGTTAAATTTCAGCGAGCTATTGAAATTAACCCTAATTACTCCAAACCCCAAAATAATCTCGGGAATACCTTTAGTGAATTAAAAAGATACGAAGAGGCTATAAAACACTATCGACAAGCCATCATAATTGAACCTGATTATGCAGAAGCCTTTAACAACCTGGGCAATGCGTTAATAGAAGTAGGTCAGATCGAAGAATCCATTAAAAATTACAGAGAAGCGATTCGTCTTGAGGAAGAATACAGTGTAGCGCATTTTAATCTGGGGATCGCACTCAGCCAGTCCGGGGATATCAAGGAAGCAATCATAGAATATCGGAAGGCGTTAAAATTAGACCCCGGTTTTGTAATGGCACACAACAACCTTGCGGGATTGTTATCTCAATTCGGAGATATTCAGGGCGCTGTCCGACATTATCAAAAAGCCATTGCCCTTGATCCCAATTTTGCTAAAGCTCATAACAACCTGGGCAGCACCCTGGCCCAGCAAGGTCAATTGAAGGAAGCAATTCCTTATTTTGAAAAAGCCGTGAGCATTGATCCTGGCTATATCGATGCCCGAAAAAACCTCGAGCTTGCACGATCCATGGTTCGATAAAGATTTCCCGTACAGATTAAGAATGCAAGAACACCTTGATTTGAAATTAGATGGGGTTTTGAAATCTATGGGTTTTAGTGATTGAATTTATAGTTACTTAGGGTTTTATTCATTTTTTTAAAGAAATTTCGAAAATTCAAGGGCTTGGTTAGATAATCTTCAAACCCTGAGTCCAAAGCTGCTTTTATATCGTTTTCCATAGCTTTGGAACTAACGGCAATGACAGGAATATCCTGAGTTTCCTGGAACTTTTTAAGTTCCTTAAACGCCGTGATTCCATCCATATCGGGTAGATTAAGATCCATAAGGATAATATCGGGCCTGTGAGTTTTAGCAATTTCTATTCCTTCTTTTGGGTGGGAAGCAGGTAAGAAGGTTATGTCCGGCCATTTTAACTTTAAGTTTTCCTCCACTAACTTGAGATTGGGATGGCTGTCTTCAATATAAAGAATTTTATATTCACTTGATTCGAAATCTAGAGATGAAACTTCTGGTTTTATATAAGGTTTGCAAAACGTTACGGTTTCACTTGTTCCTCGCGGTAAATAAACTTTAAAGCTACATCCTTTTCCAAGGGTACTTTCCGCAATAATAGATCCATTCATTTGCTCTGCAAGACTTTTGCAAATGGAAAGGCCAATTCCATTTCCTTCAATATTTTCATACTCTTGTCCCAGACGATTTAGCGGTTCAAAAAGAATATCCATGTTGTCTTCAGATATTCCAGGGCCTGTGTCGGTTACACTGATCCAAGTTTTGTCATCGTTATACATGCCACCGTCTATTGTAATTGAACCATTTTCCATATTATATTTAACTGCATTACTCAGCAGGTTGAGAATGATTTGGGTAAAAGCAAGTTGATCGGCTTTTATAAAATGACGGCTATCCCGGTTTAGTTTGTTAAATATCTGGATCCCTTTTTTCCTGGCGGCTGGCTGAATTTGGGAAATTACTTCTTCAATTTCCGACCCTGCATTGAGATTTTCAGTTTTTAACGAGACTCTGCCAGATTCAATTTTATTTAAATCCAAAATTCCATCTATCAGGTTTAGTAAGTGGCTTCCTGCATCAAATACATGTTTAATATTGGTTTTAATTTTTGGTTCAATATTCAGTTTATGATTGGAAATAATTAAATCGCTAAACCCAAGAATGGCATTTAAAGGTGTCCGCAACTCGTGACTCAGTCTGGCGAGAAACTCAGATTTTGCATTATTGGCTTTTTCCGCTTCTTCCCGTGCAAAAATCAACTCTTGCTCTGTCCTTTTTCTTTCTGTAATGTCTCGTAAAGTACCAATAAAGCTTTTGCCTTCATGAGTGTCCAACTGGGTGACACCAAGATCCAGGTCAAAGGTGGAGCCATCTTTTCTCAGGCCTTTTACTTCTCTCCCTAATCCAATAATCTTTGCATTACCTGTGGTTAAAAAGTTTTTTATATATTGATCATGCTCGCTGCTGTAGGGCTCCGGCATTATCATTTTGACATTTTTCCCAATGAGCTCGGATGATTGATAACCGAATTGGTGTAGAGCCGCAGGGTTGGCATTTTTTATAATACCTTGGGAATCGATTAGAATCAGTCCGTCAATTAAGTTCTCCATTATGGTTGCCAAATGGATTTTCTTTGCTTCGGCTTCTTCTTTTTGACTGATTATAGCCTCCTCGTCATCCTTTAAAGTTCCGAGCATTTTTTTAAATGCTTTTCCCAGGTCTGCAATTTCGTCTTTAGTGTTAATAAGAATATTTGTTGGGCAATTACCATGAATTATTTCCAGTGCAACATTTTTTAATGATGTAATTGGTTTGGAAATATTCCCCGCCAACCAAAAAGACCAAGCGATAGATAAAAGAATTATAATAACGCTTCCAAATACGATCACATTTTTTGCTGTTGTTACTGTGAGACGAGATTCATAATCCCGGACGGCCATCAACTCATGCTCGACTTGTTTGAATTCCACCAGTTGGCGACGGATTTCATCCATAATCCGTTTGCCAGTGCCTTCTTTGATTAGAGAGTTTACGTTTTCTAAAGTGCTTGATTGAATGTTTGCATTCCGGCGGGCATTGATTTCGGGAATTCCTGCTTTTTTCTTCCATTGCTCGATCAAAGCTTCAATTTCATTTAGCTTTTTTACCTGTGGTGGATTGCCAGAAACTAAATCCTTTCTAGTGCCTAAAATTTCAATTAGTTTTTTTTCTCCTAGAGCATAAGGTTCCAAAAACTCTTCTTGGCCGGCAATTATAAAACCACGTTCTCCCGTTTCCATATCCACAACCAGTTTTTCAATTTGGGTGGCTTTTGAAATAACTTCATGAGTATGTTTGACCCATTCCGCAGTATTGTTCATCGAATCAATGCTGCGGTAGGAAACAATTCCCAGAATAGCCACCAGTACCAGCGAAGAAATAGTACCGAGGAAAATTTTATTTTTTATGCTGAGGTTTTTTTCCATTGCTTCTGGCTTTTAATTCGGAGTGAAGATATTCCCTAAGGGAAAACCTTTTTTTTAATAGCAATTCTATATATTAAAGAGCAAGGTATGTGCCAAAGAGGGGATAGGAGGGCAAGCCCTTAAAAAAAGCTCAGATTAAGGGGAGTTGAATATCTTTTAATCTGGTTTTTGCCGGAATTTCGTTATTTGTTTGAATTGGAAACGGGAATTCGTTAAATAAATAAAGATGTTAAATCTAAAGAAAACTGAAGAAATAAAAACTTCAAAAATGTTATTTGGTATGGCTGCCCAGGGTACGTTGGGCGCTAAGTTCTTCAACGTGTTTTTTGAAGTCCGGGTGATATTTGAGCATATAATGAAATGTGGATTTGAACATCAGAAAACAAACGGTTTCTTTTGTTGCAGTACAGGTAGCCATTCTGGGGCCGTAGGATAATATGGCCATTTCGCCAAAAATATCTCCCGGTTGAAGTGTTCCGAGTTTTACTGTTTTGAAAAAAAACTTTTTTTGCGTTACATCTACCTCTCCCTCTTTGATTATAAAAATGAAATCGGGAGGATCGCCTTCCTCTATAATTTTTTCACCAGAATGGTATTGAGCTTCCCCCATTTCCTCAAAAATCTCATACAGCTCCTGGTCAGAAAGGCAGGAAAATAGTTCCAGTCCGCGGAAAATACCGACTAGAAACTCTTTATCATTTTTTTCAAGGTCTTTCATTTGAAGTATTTTTAGGGTTTCAAAAGCATAATAAACTCAAATGGATTGATCCGGTTCTAAATAAATATTTTATCTCCATTTCATATCTAGCTATTTTAACCATAAAAATGAAAATTGCCAATTAGCAAAAAGAGTTTGCCGAGAGAGGTGCTTTTCCTTGTTAGTCGGGGATTTATAGAATTGATTTTATCCAAACCAGAAAATAGTGACGAGATTGTTACACTTCCGAGAATTGGATGTCTTTACTTAGTCTCTCCAATGCCGATGAGTATTCCAGGTGGCAACCAAAAATTTTATAAGAAATAATAAAGCAAGGAGGCTTAATGTTGATGCAAGAACCCCCATTTTTAAATAAGGAGAACCCAAAGAAATTTCAAAAAAATTTTGAAAAAGAATTGATGGTGTTTAACCTAAGAACCGCAGTAGAAATTTTTGGGAAGGATTATATGCGAAGACATTTTAAAGGGATTAAGTCAAAAAGCCAGTATGCCAATGCATATATTATATAAGTTCACAGAACCCAAATGGAGTCCAGCGGCATTCTTTTGAATGCGGGTTGTTGTTGCTGAAGTAGTTTGGTTAAAGCAGGTAAGAAGGCTTCTTGCTAAACCATTGCCCCCCCTGCTAAGGGGTGGTCGGGATGAGAGGATTTGAACCTCCGACCCCTTACTCCCGAAGCAAGTGCGCTACCAGGCTGCGCTACATCCCGACGTTAATTTAAGATTGTTTGTAGAAGAAATTCTTGAGGTATTTCCAGATGACGATGGAGCCGACCCGGTTGAGAACCGATTTGAGCCAGGTGCTTCCTCCCAGACATTTCTGGCAATGCGGATGAACGACTTTCAGGTTTTGGAACCCTTCCACCGCATCGATCACCGGTTGGGTGTTTAAAATCTCGGTGATGGAGTTTTGAAATACATTTCCTGCGACAGTCTTGCCGTCGTAATCCACACAACAATAAATCAGGTCTCCACTGCATAAAATAGCAAAGTGGTCGCTCAAGGCACTACAGTATCCTGTTTTGGAGGGAACCACGTTTCCACCTTCGGCGAAGGCGTTTCCCCAAGTGTTTAGGATATAGGTCTCGAAATAAATGTTGGGTGCCACTTCCACTACGTTCCATTTGAAAGCCGATAGCTTGTCGATCTTTTTATCAACTTTGGCTTTTTCTTCGGCGTTCAGCGGCGGACAGATTTTGTGGACTTGATCTGCCCAATAGCGGAACGTTTTGCGAAGCTCTTTCGTGTTGTTGATGACACTCATCGTTCCCACGTTCCAGTCTTCACCGGGGACTTCGGTTTTGATGGAAGTGTTCAGGAAATGGACTTTGATCTTCGGCGGTTTTTCCTGCTTGAGGCAGGTGCCTATGAATTCGAGTACCCGGTTGTGGTATTCATCGAATTTCATACGCCGCGATTTTCGCGTTTTGAACGATTCCTCATCAGGAGTTTGCAGCGAGATATTGACCTGCGAAGCCGTGACCTTTTCCAAGCGGATGCCCATCTCCTCATCCAGATAGGTTCCGTTGGTAGTGATGCCGGTTTTGACTCCCCGCATGGCGGCATGCTCGAGGATGTCAAAGAATCTTGGATGCATGAACGGCTCACCCATCACATGGAAAGTGATCTTTTCCGCCATGTTATATTCGGCAATTTCATCGATAATGCCGCAGACCCTTTCGAAATCCATATACTCGTAGTTGCGGGTCATCTCCTGTTTGGGACAGAAGGTGCAGTCGAAGTTGCACACGTTGGTTAATTCTATATGGATTCGTTGCAGGGGAAATTTGACAAGCTCCCCAAAACGGCCTGGAAACTTTTGTGTTGCAGGTTGAACTTCAGTCAGCATAAGTATTAATCGTTATTCGTTTTCGAGTAATTGTAGCGGTCGATGCTTTCACTCCAGAACGTGTTGTTAGTCACGTTGCGGGTTACCTTTTTGGAGCCGCATTCGGGGCAGGTGACCTTTTTCTTGTCGACTTCGGAAATTTTCATTTCAACCACGAAATCCTTTTTACATTTTTCGCAAGTATGGTCATAATTTGGCATTTTTTAACCCCTCAAAAACAGTCAAACCTTCTAATAAAATAGGAGCTTAAGAATACAATAGTTTCTATTTTAACGCAATAAACCCTGCGAAGTTGTTCCATTTGAAAAACAGGTCCACTGTGGAAAATCCGGCAGAAACCAGCAAATTCCGGTTCTCCTCCACCGTCCAGGGGATGAGGACATTTTCCAGGGCCTCCCGTTTTTGTGAGATTTCCAGTTTCGAGTAGCCTTTTTGCTCCTTGAATTTGTGGTGGAATTCGATGAACGTGTTGTTGAGTTCAGGGATTTCACTTTTTACCTTTTCTATGAGAACCAGAGAGCCTCCTGCAATAAGACCATCATAAATATTTTTTAATACGGAAACTCGATTTTCCGTTTGTACGAATTGCAGGGTGTAGTTCATGACGACCACCGAGGCATTGTCAATATCCAGGCCGTTGTTTAAATTGGCTTCTACCATTTCGCAGGGTAAGGGAGAATTTTTTAAAGTTTCTTCCGCTTTTTTAAGCATGGCCTGTGAATTGTCGATGCCAATCAGTTTTATATTTTCGGAAGCTTTCAGTTTTCCGGCTAATTTTAAAAGGAGCGTTCCCGTTGAACAGCCAAGATCATAAATGGAAGTGGACGGTTTGGTATATTTGGCGCACCAGTGGACCGCCAGGTCCTGGCATTCCTGGTACATGGGCACGCTGCGTTGCAGCATGTCATCAAAGACCCGAGCCACCGATTCATTGAACTCAAAAGGTTCGGTGATTTTGGGTTTTTGGAATAATGTATCGCGATCAGAAATAGGACTTTGCTCCAGAAAGAATCCTGAAAGTGAAAACCCCTCCCGGTTTCCCGGGAGGGGTTGAGTAACTAATTACTGATTTTAAGGTCCGGGAACATCACTGCCTTCAACAGGACCTGATTTGGTTTTTATCATCAGCTTGTTGATGGCATTGACATAGGCATATCCACTGGCTTCAATGGTATTGACGCCCGCTCCTTTTCCTAAAATTTCACGTCCTTCATTTTTTACACGGACGGTTACCTCTCCCTGCGCGTCCTGGCCTTTGGTTTTTGCCATGACCTGATAGTCAAGTAGCTTGCAGGTGAGTCCGGTAATCTTGTCGATCGCATTGTATATCGCATCGACTGGACCATCGCCCCCAGAGGAAGCTTTATGTTCTTTGCCATCTCTGCTTAAAAGAGTCACCGAGGCCTGAGGTTCCGCGCCACTTTCGAATGCGCATTTGAGCGAGGCCAGCTTGTAGGTGACCTGTTGTTCCTCCGAGAATTTTTGTTTTTGAATCAGCGTGTGAATATCATCTTCAAAAATTTCCTTTTTCTCATCCGCCAGTACTTTGAATTCTTCAAAGACCTTATCGAGTTCTTCCTGGCTAAGGCTGTAGCCCAGTTCCTGGACTTTATGGAGTAGGGCGTTGCGTCCCGAATGTTTGCCCATCACTAGCTCAGACTCCTCGCCGCCCACATCGGCAGGGTCCATGATCTCAAACGTGTCTTTACGTTTTAAAAAACCATGCTGGTGGATTCCCGACTCATGGGCGAATGCATTTTTGCCGACAATGGCTTTGTTGCGCTGCACGAAGAAACCGGTGAGACTGCTGACCAGTTTGCTGCAGGGTTGGATATGGCGTGTTTCTATGCCCGTCTCCACCTTGCTGAAGAAGTCCCTTCTTGTGCGAACGGCCATGACGATTTCTTCCATCGCCGCGTTGCCGGCACGTTCACCAATACCATTGATGGTGCATTCCACCTGTCGGGCTCCCGCCTGTACTGCAGCGAGAGAGTTTGAGACTGCCAGTCCCAAATCATTGTGGCAATGCACACTGATAATGGCATCGTCAATGTTATCCACGTTTTGTTTTAAATAACCGATCAGTTGGGCAAACTCCTCAGGAATGGTGTAGCCCACCGTATCAGGAATATTCACTGTGGTTGCGCCTGCTTTGATCACTTCACGAGTGACTTCTGCGAGAAAATCCTTCTCGGTCCGTGTCGCGTCCATTGGTGAAAACTCGACATCGTCGCAAAATTTGCGCGCGAAAGAAATCGCCTTCACACCCATCTCAATAATTTCCTCTTTTGCTTTTTCAACCATATGGTCTCGATGAACTTTCGAGGTTGAAAGGAAAACATGAATGCGTGGTTTTTCAGCTTTCTCCAATGCTTTGGCAGTAGCTTCTATGTCTTTTTCGAGTGCGCGCGAGAGGCCAGCTATGGTAGCTCCGCGAATTTCTTCAGCGATTTGTTTGACCGATTCGAAATCTCCAGGGGAAGCAACTGGAAAACCCGCTTCGATCACATCAACTTTAAGTAGGGCCAGTTGCCTTGCGATCTCAAGTTTTTCCTTGATGTTCAGGCTGGCTCCGGGGCATTGTTCCCCGTCCCTTAAAGTAGTGTCGAAAATAATGAGTTTTTCACGTTGCATGACTGAAAATTCCTTTCAAAGCTAAATGACCCTTCCATTATAAGGTTTATCAAATTGAATTCCAGAGGATTGGAAGGTTTTCCCAGGAAGTCAAAAATATCAGAAATTAGTGGTTTTGTTTGGGGTTACCCAAAAGCCGGAAATTATCTGATGTTTAAAGGTACGGCTTATTGAGTAGAGCCTTGGGTAGTTGTAGGCGTAGATTCAGGCGCAAATGCAAACCGGGCTGCATTTTGGAATGGGCTAACTGTAAATTTTTTGTTTGCACTGTGTTTCGAGCCTGTATAAGAAATTTTTTACTTTATAAGTACTTTAAATAAATAAGATAAAAAATACAAGTATTTAAGGAGGGGCTTGTTCAATTAATTTTGTTCTTTGAACTTATTTTTAGGCGAAAGCCATCCCGGAAAAAACGTTTTTGGGTGCAAATGGTTTGAATCGGAGTTAAAATCCTCTTTCACCCCAAACTCAACCCTTATCGGTAATCCCCGGAGTTCTTGGTGTGAACTATGGAGATGCAATTTTTCCTGCAAAAATCTAAAATTCGGATAACATTGTAGATTAATTATATTCTTTAGTGTATTAAAATTACACTTTTTATGTCAATCTGGTGAAAAGTGTTGATTTGGTGCTTGAAATCCAAAGGCATGGCAATTGCTATATATAGTCTTCCTGCCCGGAAAACGGTTGTTTTTTCGCGGTTTGGAACGGCTTGTTAATCTTTTTAAATCAATAAGTTACTTATTATGGAAGCATTTCCCAAAAAACAGGGCCTTTACGATCCCGAATACGAAAAAGACAGTTGTGGTGTTGGATTTGTCATGAATATGAAGGGTGAAAAATCCCACGAGATTATTTTTCAGGGGTTGGAAATCCTCAAAAAACTGGAACACCGTGGTGCCTGCGGATCGGACAAGCTCACAGGGGATGGTGCGGGGATCTTAATCCAGATCCCGGACGAATTTTTCCAGGAGCAATGCCCCAAAATAGGAATCAACCTGCCTGAAGCCGGCCGCTATGCTGCTGGTAACGTTTTCCTTCCTACCGGAAAGGATACGAAACAGGGCATTGAAATCATGGAGCGAGCGGTTTTAACGGAGGGGCTGGAGTTATTGGGCTGGCGGGACCTTCCGGTCGACAATACGACCATTGGGGTAAAAGCGCGTTCTGTGGAGCCGGTGATCAAACAAATTTTTGTAGGGGCTCCTGCAGATGTCGAAGACCAATTAGCTTTTGAGCGCCGGTTATATTGTGTTCGAAAGCGAGCTGCCTGGGGCGTTCGTCGGGCGGGTCTCAATGACAATAATGAAAACTTTTATGCCTGCAGCCTTTCCAGCAAGACCATAATCTATAAAGGTCAATTGATGGCTCCGCAACTGGAGACCTATTATTTGGATATTAAAGATCCCAAAATGACCTCGGCTTTGGCGTTGGCCCATTCCCGGTACAGCACGAACACGTTTCCTTCCTGGGGACGAGCACAACCTTTCCGCTATATTGCCCACAACGGAGAGATCAATACCGTTCGGGGAAATAAAAACTGGATGCAAGCCCGGGAGTCGATGTTTGAATCTCCCTTATTCAAAGAGATTGATAAGATTCTTCCAGTCATTGCACCTGGAGGAAGTGATTCGGCAGACTTCGATCAGGCTTTGGAAATGTTGTTTTTGACCGGGCGTTCATTACCTCACGCCATGATGATGATGATCCCGGAACCGTGGAGTGGTCATGAAACCATGGACGATGACAAGCGTGGGTTCTATGAATTTCATGCCTCCATGATGGAACCCTGGGATGGTCCTGCTTCAATTGCATTTACTGATGGTGAAACCTGCGGTGCGGTGCTCGATAGAAACGGGCTCCGACCTTCCCGATATTATGTGACCAAAGACGGTCTGGTTGTTATGGCATCTGAAGTTGGCGTCGTGCCGGTTGAGGAAGCTAATATCGAATATAAGGGAAGATTGCAGCCTGGCAAAATGTTCCTGGTGGATATTAATGAAGGACGCATCATTTCGGATGAAGAGTTAAAATCAAAAATCACAACCCAGAAGCCATATAAAAAATGGGTGGAAGAAAATCAGGTGAACCTTAATGATTTGCCGGATACAGACTACAAATTTCAGCCCGACTTTGATTCACTATTAACCCGACAGATTGCTTTTGGATATACCGTTGAGGATGTAAAGTTTCTTTTAGCGCCCATGATTGGAACTGCAACGGAAGCCACGGGTTCTATGGGCAACGATTCTCCCCTGGCGATTCTTTCGCAAAAACCTCAACTCCTTTTTAATTACTTCAAACAATTGTTTGCGCAGGTAACCAATCCGGCTATCGATTCCATCCGTGAAGAACTCGTCATGTCCATGGAAGTGACTTTGGGTAAAGAAATGAATCTGTTGGATGAGACTCCGGAACATTGCCGTAAGTTGAAAGTGGAGCATCCCATCCTTACAGGTAAGGAAATGGAGAAAATTAGAAACCTGGATCAGGAAGGTTTAAAGTCCGTTGTCCTTTCAACCCTGTTTCCGGTGTCTGAGGGAGAAGAAGGAATGGAACGGGCGATGGATGATTTATGTCAAAATGCTTCCAAAGCGATCGAAGAAGGAGCCACCATTATCATATTGTCCGATAAAGGTGTTGATGAGAAGAATGTGGCTCTGCCTAGTTTGCTCGCTACTTCAGGAGTTCATCACCATCTTTTACGCGAAAAAACACGGACCCGTGTGGGTCTCGCGGTTGAAACCGGCGAAGCCCGGGAGATGATGCACTTTGCTTTGTTGATTGGTTATGGGGCCGGTGCCATTTATCCTTACCTTGCATACGAAACTGTTGCAGAGATTGCAAACGAAGGGGTGTTTGTAAATAAAATTGATTCTGAAACGGCGATCAGTAACTTTATTAAGGCAACTCGTAAAGGACTTTTTAAAATCATCGCCAAGATGGGTATATCCACCATTCAAAGTTATCGCGGAGCACAAATTTTTGAAGCTGTGGGCTTGGGAGAAGATGTGATTGAACGCTTTTTCACAAAAACTCCTTCGCGGGTCAGCGGTGCTAATTTAAATGTAATAGCAAAAGAGTCTCTAAAACGACATCAGAAAGCATTCAGTGCTGATCGCTCATCCCTGCTTGATCTTGGCGGGCATTATCAATGGCGACGGGGTGAAGAGAAACATATGCTCAATCCCAATGTCATTGGTCTTTTGCAACATGCGACCCGTTCAAACGATTATGGAATCTTCAAAAAGTTTTCCAAACTTTCCGACCAGGAAAGCACACGCCAGTGCACGTTGAGGGGACTGTTCAATTTTAAAAAGTCCACTCCCATCCCTATTGAAGAAGTAGAACCCGTAGAAAATATTACCAAACGGTTTTGTACCGGTGCCATGTCCATTGGTTCAATATCCCGTGAAGCTCATGAAACGCTGGCGATAGCTATGAATCGGTTAGGTGGCAAGAGCAATACCGGTGAGGGCGGGGAAGACGTTGTGCGTTATACGCCAGATGAAAATGGAGATTCTCGTAGAAGTAAAATTAAACAGGTTGCATCGGGGCGATTTGGAGTGAATAGCTTTTATCTTGCCAACGCGGATGAAATGCAGATCAAGGTTGCTCAAGGTGCAAAACCGGGAGAGGGAGGACAACTGCCGGGGCACAAAGTAAGTGAGTACATTGCAAAGATTAGGCATTCAACACCTGGAGTGGGATTGATTTCACCTCCCCCTCACCACGATATTTATTCGATAGAAGATCTGCAGCAATTGATTTTTGATCTTCACAATGCCAATCCCGATGCCGCAGTGAGCGTAAAGTTGGTCGCTGAAGCAGGGGTGGGTACTATTGCGGCCGGAGTATCCAAAGCTCATGCAGAAGGGGTTCTGATTGCGGGACACGATGGTGGGACCGGGGCATCTCCCCAAACTTCCATCAAGCATGCGGGGCTGCCCTGGGAATTAGGTCTTTCAGAAACTCAGCAAATCCTGGTGCTCAATGATTTGCGAGGACGGATACGTGTCCAGGTAGATGGTCAGTTGAAAACCGGACGCGATGTGGTGATCGGTGCAATTTTGGGAGCCGATGAATTTGGATTCTCCACCACCGCTTTGGTGACGATGGGATGCATCATGATGAGAAAGTGCCACCTGAATACTTGTTCGGTTGGTGTAGCAACTCAGGATCCTGTTCTACGAAAAAAGTTTGCCGGTAAGCCGGAATATGTCGTCAACTTTTTCAGGTTCATTGCCCAGGAAGTTAGAGAAATAATGGCGGAGCTGGGAATCAGGAAATTTGAAGACCTGATTGGAAAGGTCGAACTGCTTGAAGGTGAAGAGGCGGTGGACCATTGGAAAGCCAACGGTCTGGATGTGAGCAAGATTTTATTCAAACCCGAGGTGGATGGAAATGTGGCCATAAGGAATGTTTGTACTCAGGATTTGAGTGGAGATTTGGATAATGCCCTGGACCACCGACTCATAAGTGTAAGCCAGTTGGCCCTTGAAAAGAAAACGCAGGTTTATGGAGACTTCTCCATCTTGAATACGGACCGTGCGACGGGAGCCATGCTCAGCTACCGGGTTTCGAAGCTGCATGGGGAAGAAGGATTGCCTGCAGATACTATCCAATTTGGGTTCAAAGGTTCTGCGGGTCAAAGCTTCGGTGCTTTTCTTGCTCCGGGAATCACTTTTGGGCTGGCCGGCGATGCCAATGATTATGTTGGAAAGGGATTGTCGGGCGGTAAAATTTTTATTTATCCCCCAAAAGAATCCACCATCGTTCCTGAGGAAAATATTCTAATCGGTAATACTGTACTTTATGGCGCTGTTTCAGGAAAAGCATTTTTCCGGGGAATTGCAGGCGAACGTTTTGCCGTTCGGAATAGTGGTGCCCTTACCGTTGTTGAAGGGGTAGGGGATCATGGATGCGAATATATGACCGGGGGGGTGGTCGTATGTCTCGGTTCAACCGGAAGAAATTTTGCTGCTGGTATGAGTGGAGGTCTTGCCTATGTGCTCGACCCTGAAGATGACTTCGAAATCCATTGCAATAAAAATACGGTTGAACTGTTTGATGTGACCGAAGATGAGGATGTCAAACAGCTAAAAGGTTTGATTGAAGAACATTATAAATCGACCCAAAGTACGGTAGCCAGAAAAGTATTGGATGAATGGGAAGAAACCCTGCCAAAGTTTGTAAAAGTCTATCCCACCGATTACCGGCGGGTTTTAGAAGAGAGAAAAAAGAAGCAGGAAGAATTACAGGTAGCCTAATCGATAACGGAAACAGAGAGTAAAAATTTAGATGGGTGCAATAAAAGGATTCATGGAATTTAATCGGGAGACCCCGGCGGGTCGTCCCGTTGAGGAAAGGCTGAAAGACCAAAAGGAATGTTACGCCCCTTTCCCTGAAGACAAATATAAAGAGCAGGGTGCGCGTTGCATGGATTGTGGTGTGCCTTTTTGTCAAAGTGAAAGCGGTTGTCCCTTAGGGAATCTGATTCCCGACTGGAACGATATGGTTTATCGCGGGCGTTATGAAGAGGCCGTGGAGCTTTTATTGAAAACTAATAACTTTCCGGAGTTTACCGGTCGGGTTTGTCCTGCTCCCTGTGAAGGAGCCTGCGTTTTGGGGATAACCGAGCCTGCGGTGACCATTTGCAATATTGAGGAAATGATCGCTGAGAAAGGTTTCGCAGAAGGTTTTATAAAAGCAAAACCTCCGGAAAATAGAACCGGAAAAAAGATTGCCGTTGTTGGTTCAGGTCCTTCAGGTTTGGCATGCGCAGCACAGCTTAACTCGGTCGGTCATGAAGTCACTGTCTTTGAAAAAGATGATCGTGTGGGCGGGTTATTGATGTATGGAATTCCGCATTTCAAGCTGGAAAAAGAAATTGTGAAACGCCGAATTAAACTGATGGAAGAGGAAGGCGTTGTCTTCAAGACCGGAGTGCATATTGGTGTCGATAAGCCTGCCAAGGAATTAAATGATGAGTTTGATGCAGTCGTTTTGTGCGGCGGTTCCCAAAAGCCCCGAGATCTTCCGGTAGAGGGAAGGGATTTGGATGGAATTCATTTTGCGATGGAATTCTTGCCTCAACAAAACAAGCGCAATGAAGGGGATATTATTCCCGAGGATATATCCATTACCGCAAAAGATAAAAATGTTTTGATCATTGGTGGAGGCGACACCGGCTCCGACTGTGTGGGGACATCGCTCAGGCAGGGTGCCAAGAGTGTGACCACATTTGAACTGCTTCCCGAACCTCCGCGAACGCGAACGGATAGTAATCCATGGCCACAATGGCCGAGAATCTTCCGGGTTTCTTCTTCTCATGAAGAAGCAAATGAGCGGGAAGGAAAAGAAAAAATTACTGAGTATTGTGTCTCTACCAAAAAATTTATTGGTAAAGATGGAAAGGTCTCTAAGATCTTGGGAGTAAAAATGGTTTTTGGCGAACCCGACCCTAAAACCGGACGAGCTTCCATGGAAGAAGTGCCAGGCTCCGAGTTTGAACTTGATGTTGACCTGGTTCTTTTAGCGATGGGATTTGTCCATCCCATCCATGAAGGAATGGTCCAGGAACTAGGTTTAGACCTTGATGCGCGGGGTAATGTTTCCTGTGATGAAAATAAAATGACCAGTGCGGAAGGGATATTTGTTGCCGGCGATATGACACGAGGTCAATCCCTGGTGGTCTGGGCGATTGCTGAAGGCCGCGAAGCAGCACGATCTGTCGACCAGTACCTCATGAAAACCACCAAACTTCCTCACAGTCAGTTTCTTAGGTAAAATCTTTAAAGAACCCCTCTTTCCTAAAGAGGGGCTGGGGTGATTTACCTCATTAACTACTTTCCCGATCAGCTAGGCCCCGAATTTTTACACCATAAATAAAAATCCTTTATTTACAAGGTGTTCCCATCTATTATTAATTCGGTAAGTCTAATATTTATAATTCTCATTATTTTTTTTATTAATAGGTGGTTTTGGTGCTAATAAAAGGTTCTTTATTTACTCAAGAGTTTTTAAAAACTGGAATCCTGGAGCATGAGGAGTGGAAGAACCTTCAAGAATCAGAAATAGACAATTTTCGAAAAAAGCTCCTTGAAATTTTTGAAGCTTTTCCTGTAAATGGAAATCCGATTGAAGCGACAACTGAAAAGGATTTAATTGAACCTGTAATTGAAGCATTGGGGTGGGATTCTTATCTTACCCAACAGACCACTTCTAAAAAGGGGCGAAAGGATGTCCCCGACTATTTATTATTCCCCAACACCGAGTCAAAGCAAAAAGCCAATAGCGAGAAGCAACAGGCCAAAAGGTATAAATACGGACTCTCAATTCTTGAAGCAAAAGCATGGGAAGTTCCTTTAGACAAAAAAGGAAATGAAGAGGAATTTGACAGCCGAATTCCCTCCAATCAGATATTACGCTATCTCAGCCTGGCAGATATTCAATCTGAAAAGAATATTAAATGGGGAATTCTTACTAATGGCAGAAAATGGCGTCTCTATTATCAAGATGCACAATCGCGTTCAGAAGATTTTCTAGAAATCGAATTGCCTGCCATACTTGGAATAAGTGATTTGCAGGCAGATCTTTTTGAGTTTGAAGAGTCCAGCAAACAGGACTGGCTAAAAGTATTTTATTTGCTTTTTGGACGCAATGCATTTTTAAAATCCTCTCCTGAAAATACTACCTTTCATGAAAAGGCCCTTTAACAAGGAAAGTTCTGGGAATCTCAAGTCGCGAAGGACCTAAGCGATGTGGTCTTTAAAGAAGTTTTTCCTCAACTAGTTCAATATTTAAAAGAGCATGATCCTGAAGCACCCGATTCCCCGGATGACCTCTATCTTGAGGAATTGCGTAGCTCCGCATTAACCTTTTTCTATCGCTTGTTATTTGTATTTTATGCAGAGGACAGGCAGCTTTTACCGGTCACAGATGATAAATACGATGACTATGGTTTACGGAAAAGGGTAAGGGTGGATATCGCAAAAAGAATGGATTCGAAAGATACTTTCAGCCAGACTCTGGATGATTACTACCGGAGAACATGTAATTTATTCAAGGCAATTGATAAAGGAGACCCCTCCATCGGTTTGCCGCCATACAATGGCGGGCTTTTTGACATAAAACAGCACACTTTATTAAACCGTGTTGAATTACCTGATTCTGCATTTGCCCCTCTCCTCGATAAACTTTCCAGAAGAGACATAGAAGAAAACCCAAAATGGATCAATTATCGTGACCTGTCGGTTCAGCAACTGGGTTCTATTTATGAAAGATTGCTGGAGTTTGAGTTGGCTATGACTGCTGATAGGGACTTAGTGATTCGTCCAAATATTTTTGCCCGCAAAACCAGCGGCAGTTATTACACACCTGACAATCTTGTAAATTTAATTCTTGAAAAAACAATAGACCCATTAATAAATGAAAAGTTGGAATTGTTTAAAAATGAATCCGAGAAACTAAAAGGAAGAAAATCTCCAAAAAAGGAACGGTTGAAGGAATTAAAAAAGGTTGATCCCACCTCCGCCATTCTGGAATTAAAAATTTGTGACCCGGCAATGGGAAGCGGACATTTTCTTGTATCTCTTGTGGATTATCTTGCCGATCGAATTCTGGAATCCCTTGTGGAGTCTGAAGAAATAGTAGACTGGCTTGATAAGGAAAATTCTTATGCTTCTCCTTTGTTTGAAAAAATCAATTCGATTCGGGATCAAATCAAACAGCAGGCAAAAGAAAACGGCTGGGTGGTTAAAGATGAACAACTTGATGACCGGCATATTATTAGAAGAATGATTTTGAAACGTTGCGTGTTTGGGGTGGATAAAAACCTGATGGCAGTGGAACTGGCAAAGGTTTCGTTGTGGTTGCACACCTTCACTGTGGGAGCTCCTCTTTCTTTCCTGAACCATCACCTTAAATGCGGCGATTCCCTTTTTGGTGAGTTTGTGCGCGGCGCAGAAGATTACCTGGAAGAACGGGGTAGCATGTTTATCGGGCCTACGGTCAATCAGGCAAAAGCGACTGCCAAAGGCATGGCCGATATCGAACAGATTACCGATGCGGATATTTCAGAAGTTAAAGATTCAGCAGAAAAATTCCAGGTGGTTGAAAAAGTCACAAATCCATTGAACCGCTTCTTTGGTTTTATCCACGCTACCCGCTGGATGGATACAAAAGATAAGAAAATCAAAGCGGCCATACAGAATATTCTGGACAGTCAGGCAGGAGACCCTGTCAAACTGGTGTCGGGTGAAATAAAAATGCCGGAAGATGCCGAAAGCACTCTTAAGAGTGTGTTTCGAACCGCAAAATAACTCGATGAAGAAGAGCGGTTTCTGCATTGGGAAATCGCCTTTCCCGGTGTCTGGGATAAATGGGAAAGCCCCGAACCCTCAGGAGGGTTTGATGCGGTGATCGGCAATCCTCCTTGGGACAGAATAAAGCTGCAGGAAGTGGAATGGTTCGCCTCTAGAAATCTGGAAATTGCCCAGGCCACCCGCGCCAGTGACCGGAAAAAGGAAATCAAGAATCTAGAGAAAGCAGGCGACCCTCTCTGGCTCGATTATGTGAAGGCTGGGGCAAGGGCACAGGCTATGGCGGCCCAGGCGAGAAATGGCGGCAACTATCCATTGTTTTCCGCAGGTGATATCAATATTTATTCCCTTTTCGTAGAGAGGGCGCATCGGCTGCTCAAAAACGAAGGAATGGTAGGCTTGTTGACCCCTTCGGGAATCGCGTCCGATAAAGGGGCCAGTAAATTTTTCAAATCCATTTCCACTGAGGGCAGATTGGCCGGATTTTTTGATTTTGAGAACAAGAAGATATTTTTCCCAGCCATTCATGCGTCCTTCAAGTTTTGCGCTTATATCGCAGGCGGCAAAGATAGAAAGTTTGAAGAAACCCGGATGGCCTTTTTTCTTCATAGCACAGAAGAACTGGAAAACCCTGATCGCTGTTTCAGTCTGACCCCGGAAGACTTCAACCGCGTCAATCCCAATACGGGTACGGCTCCAATTTTCCGCACTCAAAGAGACGCGGATATCACCCGCAGGATATATGAAAAATTCCCGATTCTAAACGATCATGAAAAGGGCAAAGTATGGCCGGTTAAATACCATACTATGTTTCACATGACCAATGATTCCCATTTGTTCAAAACCAAAGAAGAGTTGGAGAAGGACGGTTTTTACCCTGTTGAGGGAAACCGTTTGCAAAAAGGGGAGGAGGAGTTTTTGCCCCTGTATGAAGGAAAAATGGTTCAAGCTTACGATCATAGAGCTGCCAGTGTGGTTGTCAACCTTGAAAATCTTAATAGACCTGCTCAACCATTTCCCACTTCGTTTACTCAATATATAAACTCAAACTATTATCCAACTCCACAATTTTGGATTAAATCAAATGAAATTAAGATTGCATCGGAAGTAGATTGGTATGTTGGTTTTAAAGAAATCTCGGCTTCAACAAATGTAAGAACAATGATTGCAACAATTTTACCTCGATATGGGTGTGGAAATAAGGTGCCACTTTTAATTCCTGAAATAAGTAACGAGTTTAAGAAGTTTTCCCCATTGTTACTCGCAAACCTTAATTGCTTTAGTTTAGATTTTATTGCGAGAAAAAAGCTTCAAGGACAAACATTAAACTGGTTTATTGTCGAGCAACTCCCGGTGGTGCCGCCTGAACGATTTGAGAATAACATTGGCAAAATAAAGATTGCTGATTTCATACGCGATCTGGTTTTAAAACTCACCTACACCGCATGGGATATGCAGCCGTTTGCCAAAGACATGGGGTATAAAGGAGATCCGTTTATCTGGGATGAGGAAGACCGCCGCCACTACAAGGCAAAATTGGACGCCCTGTTTTTCAACCTGTATGAAATTAGTGACGATGATGCGGATTATGTTATGGATACTTTTCCCATCATAAAGCGAGAGGATGAAAAGGCTTTCGATAACAGGTACTACACCAAAGAGCTTATTCTGGCTTATATGAAAGCTTTGAGGGCGGGAGACACGGAAGCCAGAATTCAGTTGTAAAATATAAAAACTGAAGGTGAATCACCCCAGCCCTCTTTAGAAAAGAGGGGGTCTTTTAAAACCTAGCCAGAAACTTTACCCCGACCCTCTTTGGGAAAGAGGGAATCACAATAAAAAAAGGAAGCTGCCTTGACAACAGCTCCCTTTTCGGAGGTCTGCTTGCCTTTCAGCAAGCCGGGCCAGCCTTCCTGGTTGTAGGATGCGAGCCCATGGGGTTGTTGTGCTGGGGTTCACCAAACAACCCTGAAGGCATGGCCTTGCGGGGAATCAGGCTTGTTTTTCTTCTTTCATTTTATCTATGGTGACATCGAGAGACTTGTTATGCCCCTCTCGAATGATTTCCACTTTTACAGATTTTCCCGGCTCGACAGCAGCAACTTGTTTGGGTAAATTTTCAACAGAAACAATTTCTTTTCCGTTGAACTTGACAATGACATCGCCTCTTTTGAGTCCGCCTTTAGCTGCAGGTCCATTGGGAACCACGTCATTGACCAGTGCCCCATGGGAATCAGACAGTTTGAAAGTTTCAGCGAGCTCGGGGGTGATTTTCTGAATCATGACTCCCAGCCAGCCGCGTGTGACTTTACCGTCCTTTTTCAATTCATCGAGAATGTCACTTGCCATGTTGATAGGAATGGTAAAGCCGATTCCCACATTTCCACCGGTGCGGGAAAAAATAGCCGTGTTGATACCAATGACCTCACCGCTCATATTGAGTAAGGGGCCACCACTGTTTCCCGGGTTGATAGAGGCATCGGTTTGGATGAATTCATCGTAAGGTC
>JAYNIA010000037.1:0-25742 GCA_038108555.1 Nitrospinota bacterium
AATGCCACCTTTTAGATCTCAAGTTATAAAAATTTAAAATACAAATAAATCGCCCTCTTCTTCCGGTTCTAATTAAGTACCTTTCACTTCCCTTCCCGATTAAAATCTACTAGCCCAACAATAAAATATCGTATAATCCGAGCTTTTTCTTACAACCCAAAACGACAACTCACGTCTAATAGTAGACGGATTGACAGTAGTACATTCAAACGAATTAACCACCGCAAAGAAATGGAGTAACAATGCGTTCGATAAAAGTTGAAGGACTGGACATCCCCTGGACAGCAATCACCCTGGGCGGAATGCAGATCGCCCCAGGTAAAGAGTGGGGAGACAGGTGTTCTGAAGAAGAAGCCGAGAGGATAGTCAAGACCGCCCTGGATTGCGGCATCATGGCTTTTGACACTGCCGAGGCCTATGGAGATGGAGAATCGGAACGCCGTCTCGGGAAGGCCCTGGGCTCTCGAATAAACGATGTCCTCATCTTTTCAAAAATCACCCCCGATGTGGAAATGTCTACCGAGGGTTATATGGGGCGTCTCGAGGGAACATTGAAAAACCTTGGAAGGGATTATGTCGATGGCTATCTGGTCCATTGGCCAGGCTATTACGTGGATTCCTTTCAAGACATGCAGAGGTTGTGTGAGGTCATGGCTTCCCTTAAAGATAGTGGCAAAACGCGTACAATAGGAATCACAAGTTTTCTAGCGAAAGACATCATCCTAATGTCTCAAGCCGCTTCACAGTTCACAGTCAATCAGGTTCCCTATAGTCTGCTTCACCGCCAGTATGAAGGAGAAAATTTAAGGGAATGTGAAAAAGCCGGTATCGGATTCATGGCCTGTTCACCCACTGCCCGGGGTCTTTTGGCTGGCAAACTAGGAGAAGAAGTCATTAATGTTCCCGCACGCACGGAGTATCAACTTTATTCACCATCTGCCATTAACGATTCACGCGGCACGCGAGACACGGTCCAGGAAATTGCACAGGAAATCAATACGGCACCCATCAATGTGGCACTTGCCTGGGTGATCCAGCGAAAGAACATCACCACGACTGTGGTAGGGGCCAGCAAAGCAGATCAGGTAAAGGAATTTTCTGCAGCCACAGAAATTACGCTCACTTCCGATCAGTTGGACCGACTCAACGAAGAGAGCGCTCTATTTCATGGCTGGAGTGGTACGAGCTTATAAGGCTGATGAAGAGTTTAACTTTAAATTACTTCATCGATTTTTTCCAGGAAGCGGTCGATATCTAGTGGTTTGGTAATATAACCGGCAAAGCCGATTTTCAAGGCACGGTTAATATCCATCGCCATGGCATCTGCAGACAGGGCCACCACAGGAATATTGGCAACGGCCTCAATATCTTTCATGGCCTTAAAAGCTGAGATTCCGTCCAGATCCGGCAAATGAATATCCATCAAAATCAAATCAGGCTGCTGGGCTTTTGCCTTTTCAATTCCATCCCTTGCATTTGAGGCCCATAACAAATCTAAATTTTTTCGACTTGATAATATCTGTTTCACCAGCTCAAAATTAGCGGGTATATCTTCAACATATAAAATCTTGTGATTGCTTGAATCGGTAGCTGTAAGCTTCCCCTCCGGCAAATTAATATCAGACATATTTGAAACGGGGTTTTCAAAGCTTATTGGGAGTACCACATAAAAATGGCTTCCTCCATCAGTCAGGTTTTCATAACCAATGGTTCCTCCCATCAAGCTAACAAGCTGCTTTGAAATAGTCAGACCAATTCCAGATCCTTCAATTTTTGAACCCTCCATCCCCAGGCGCTCAAAAGGTTCAAAAATTTTATCTCTCTTTTCTTCAGGAATCCCTATTCCCGTGTCTTTGATCCCGATTTTTATTTTGCTATTGGCAACATTATCCAAGGAAACGATAACAGACCCTTCTTTTTTATTGTACTTTACGGCGTTTGAGATCAGGTTGAAGATCACCTGTTTGAATCGGATACTGTCAATTTGAGCATAGTAACTTTCACGCGGCCGCTCTTTATATTCCAGAGAAATATTTTCACGATGTGCCAGCGGTTTTAAAACCGAAATTACATTATCAACTATGGGAACAATATCCTGCGTTTCCATGGAGAGGGAAAGTTTTCCCGACTCAATGATTGAGAGATCAAGAATTTCATCGATCAAACTCAGCAAATGGTCGCCAGCGGATAAAATCATGTCCAGATTATCTTTTTCCAGAGGATCGGAAGTTTTTGCTGTTTTCATTTTCATCAACTGGGAGAATCCTAAAATTGCATTCAGAGGCGTGCGTAATTCATGACTCATTTTTGCCAGGAATTTTGATTTTGCCTGATTCGCCTCTTCTGCTTTATTTTTCTCCAACAAAATTTCCTTCTCATATTCTGAACGTTCTATAAACCTGGAAATTTTCAGGGTAGCTTCATCGACAATTTCCATGATCTGGCTATTCGGAATCCCATGACTTTCAGAAAAAAACTCCAAAACCGCACGAAACTCTCCTTTTATTTTTAATGGCACAGCAAAAGCACTCACAAGGGAAGTATCATTTAAGGATTTAAGCCGAGGGAAATTGGTATCCAATTTTAAATTAGGAATAAAAACAGGTTTACCTTCTTTCAACACCCTCCCAGGCAATCCCACGCCCTCATCAAAGGAGGTGGATTCTGTTATTTCAATAAAATCTTTGATTTTTTCATGATCCTTTGTGGACCAGATTCCGGTAGGTAATAATCGTTCCTTATCATTTAAAAATAAATATAGGTGCCCCAACGACCATTGGGTTAAGCTGCAAATATTATCGAGGCAGACTTTAATGGTTTTATCAAATATTTCCTGATAATTCGTATCTGGGTTTTTCTCTGACAGGATTTCGGCGAGCTGTAAATCAATATTGATTCGTTCATCAAAATTAGCTTTTAAATTTTCAAATTCCTCCTTTTTCTTGATAACGATATAGCCAAGATAGGAAACGACCGTAATCGACATTACTGCATAAAAACGATTTAAATAGACCTTGTAAGCTTCTCCACCGGCGGGGGACAGATAAAAACCCAACAGAGTCAGAAAAATAAATGTGCCACCTGCATAAATAAAATATCTCTTGTCCTCATAAAACAATCCCAATGCAACAACAATAATATAAGGGACACCGCCGGCGACGCCCAATTCCGTATTCAGATCCACAAGAAAAACCAGACCTGCAAGGGCTACTGATAAAATAATCAAAGAAAGTTTATTCATTCCAATGACTGCTTAAGCTTTTCAGGAAAATATTTAAATTTATCTAGGTTCATAATTCCCGAAAAAACAAGATTCCGCAACCCGTTAAGGCAACATTTGACAATTTCGTTACAAGAATTGATGAAATTACCTTAAATAATTCAATACACTAGCAAATATATTCGAGAATAGAAACCCGCGTGAATTTTGATTTTAATATAGAATATCGAGAGCATTAGCCTTTAACATGCCAAAGTTTTATTACGAATTTAATGAGAAATTTTAGTTTGCCAAAAGCCTTTACCATACTTTAAGGCAAAAAAAAGCCCCCTCCAAAGATGGAGAGGGCTGTAAAGATTTTAAACGATTATTCACCCACCGGAAGTTCCGTACCATCCAGACTGTAGGCAATTGTCACCTGTCGAATTTGAATATCCGAAGAGTTAATCTCATCTCTCATATCCACTCGGTAAGTATAAAAATTATTATCAATAGTTTGTGCGGTTGGATTAATAAATGTAGTTGTTAAGGTTTCAATCCCATTCAATTGTGCAGTTGTTGCAGTGGCAGCAATCAAAGTTTCTGATCCACTTTCACCATAATCAGCTGGATCAAAAGCCTGTGGGTCGACACGCGCAAAACTTATCGTTATAGGATCGAAAGCATAGTTTACCACAACAATTTTCATGGAAAGTATTTTCGCTCCATGAGGTAAGTGGACGGGAGCAACAATCTTTTCATTATATGTAAATCCAAACAGTCCGACTTCTAGTGTATCTATCTCATCCAACTGTGTAAAATCCCAGGGACTTACAGTGTAATATTGTATTCCACTAGTTCCCGGGCCTGCAGGACCTTCGGGACCGACGGGACCGACAGGACCTTGTGCACCGACTACGCCATCATTACCCGCAGGACCTTGAGGACCAGCGGGACCTTGTGGACCGGCGGGTCCAACGGGACCAACAGGGCCTTGTGCACCGACTGCGCCATCATTACCTGCGGGACCTTGCGGACCGGCAGGACCTTCGGGGCCAACAGGACCTTGCGCACCAACTGCACCATCATTACCTGCAGGACCTTGAGGACCAGCAGGACCTTCTGGGCCAGTTTCACCTTGAGGTCCTTGAATCCCTCCTTCCAACCCATCTACTTGAACCTGGAGCGCATTAAGTTGGGCTTTCAGTTTTTTTATTTGATTTTTGAGACCCCTTCCATCGCGGTCATCGTCTTTATCCTTGTCTTTATCCCGATCACGTTTTATCTTTTTCTTAGAGATTTTTTTCTTTTTGAGTTTTTTCTTTAATTTAATTTTTGCTGCGGGTTTGTCTGCAGCATGAGCAATAGAAAGCCAGGACGACTCTAATAAAGGAAGATTACCAACTAAACTAAAAATGAAAAACAAACCCGTTATTAATGGAACCGCCAATTGGTAGCGTCGCATTCTTTTTCTCCCCTAAAAAAGGTCAAATTGTCTACAATAATCAGGACAAACAACCCAACTAAAATTTCCGAGATCTGAAACATACCAAGCCACTTGAAATAGCGCAAATTAATTCTTTGTTTTATAATGGGTTATAGATTATTCACCCGCAATAACTTTCGGTTTATCAAAACATTTCCGAATTGTCACAGTTTTTCAAACTGCGGGGAGTAATTTCCAAATTTAATTTTTTAAGGGTATTTAATGATTGGAAAATCATGAAATTTTTTATGGCAGACACCCACTCCTCATAAACCAGGAAAGAATAAAAGTTCAAAAAATGTTTTACATCTGGAATAAATAACAAAGTTAAAACATAAAGAATTCTTCAAACCAGTTGCTTTTTATCCGGGCTCATGATGGGAATGTTTAGATCTACAGAGTATAATCATGCAATTAAACACTTAGAACCTGAGCATGAATAAAATAAATAAACGCATCAACAAACTTAAAAAAATAGAGCTATTAATAAACAGGTTGGCCTATCGCCTCTTTCATAAAACGCATCCGATTTTCCGAAAGAGGGAATATTTTTTAAACTTGTTTAAGGAAAAAGCTTATTCCTACAACATCGATGCCCTCAATTTTGATGAAGGTGTGGTGATGGGTTCATTCCAGGGAACGGATTACTTGATGAATTGCCGGCCGGGTAACCTGATTGAATCCACAATTTATCTGGAAAAGGTTTGGGAGGAACATCTGGCAAAGCTCATGAATTTATATCTGGAAGGTTCTTCGGGTATCATGATAGATGTCGGGGCAAATATTGGTGCCAACACCATTCCACTAGCAGTAAAGCATAGAAAAATCCAATTTCATTGTTACGAGCCACATCCTGAAATATTTAACCGCCTGAAGAACAATTTAAGTTTAAATAAACTAAAAAATGTAGAACCCATAAATTCTGCTGTTTCAAATGCAACAGAATCCACACTCAGTTTTTACGCACAAAAAACGACCGATAATATGGGCCGGTCGAGTTTAAAGCTAAATTCAGACATTAAAGAACACGAGGAAATAAAAGTTCCCATAACCAGCATCGATGCCAACTTTGCAAATAAAAACGATCCGGTCCTTATCATTAAGGTAGACACACAGGGGACGGAGATGGAAGTTCTTTTATCAGCAGAAAAAACTATAGAAAAATTTCGTCCTGTGGTTTTATTCGAATTGGAGGATCGTTACTTCTCTGACAATGAGAGAGCTTCATCCAAAAAAACACTTAAGGAGTTTTTTGATGGTTTGGATTATTCTTTACTGAATGTAACCAAAGGATTGGATTTCTACCCACAAGTGGATATCACCCAAAACTACCATGGCGATATACTCGCACTTCCCAACGGGTAGTGGCACCACGCCACAAAAAAACGGGAGCGGCCTGACCTCCGCTCCCGTTCGGGTTGAAGCGCTAACTGTATGGTTTGGCTAGCACTCGTATTTTAAATTTTGAGGAGAAAACCCTTCTACCATTTAAGAAAAGGGAGGGGGAGGTAATGGTAGAAGGACTTCCATCCAGTTTCAGTATGCCACCTCAATATGGCAAATCCGTTTCATTTTTGTCTCAAAATTGTCACAAAATCAGAGACTTAACCTCTTCATTGAGCATTTGCAGCTTTTTTTTCCGGTTCGCATTCTTCCGATTGACAAAGTTGCCTGAGCAACTCGTGTGTGTAAAGGCCAGTATCGTGGCCGTCATTCCAGAAAAATTGAATTGCATAAAGTCCCACGGCCTTTATGTTTAGGGGCCGAATGGTGTCTGGGATGGATCCTGGTTGAATCAACTTTTTCCCAGTCCATTCATCGATGCAATGGGCACAAGGACAATTTTCACGCAACCACTTTACCGGGTACACGCATTCGCGGCCATCGTTCCAGGTAATCCCAAGAGTTGTTTCATCTATCTGCTTAATATTTTTGGGAGCAGGAGTTGTCATAATTAATTCCACTTTCTAGAATAAACATTAAGTTGAATTCCGCTAACCATCAACAAGGCCCGCGAACTAACTCTTCCAAGCCAGTTCAAACCCTGCATCTATTTTATCGTCTTTTGTTTGGTTTATACTCAATTGAGCTGCAACCTGCCCCGCCAACTCTTTATATGCCTTGCTTGCAGGTGATTCAGCATCGCCCATGACTATTGGGACTCCTGAGTCCCCACCTTCAACTACTCCCGGAACAATGGGAACCTTACCTAAAAGAGGAATTTTAAAATCATCGGCAAGACTTTGCCCACCTCCCTCTTTAAAAATAGTGTGCTTTTTATCGCAACCATCACAAACGAAGTAACTCATATTTTCAACGATACCGAGCAAGGGAACTTTTACCTGCTGGAACATTTTGACCCCTTTATCAGCATCGATTAGGCTGACCTCCTGGGGAGTCGTCACGACAACGGCTCCGGAAATAGGAGCCTTTTGTGTCAATGTCAACTGGACGTCACCCGTTCCCGGAGGCAGATCTATGACCAGATAATCCAATTCCCCCCATTCCACGTTTTGCAAAAACTGCTGAATAATGCCACCCAGCATGGGCCCGCGAAGCATTAAAGGCTGCCCCTGTTTCGTCAGAAAAGCAGCAGACACAACTTTTAATCCATATTTTTCATGCGGGTAGAATTTGTTCTCCTCGGCAACCTTTGGAGAGGTTATCGGAATCCCCATCATTTGCGGGATACTGGGACCATAGATATCAGCATCCATCAGCCCTACTTTTGCTCCTGTCAGAGAAAGGGCAATCGCAAGATTGGTACTTACCGTAGACTTCCCTACCCCACCTTTTCCACTGGCAACGGCAATTATATTTTTTACCCCTGTCAAAATAGGTTGACTGTGTTGGGTCGGTCGCACCACGGCAGTCATATTGACTTCGACACTTTCGACCCCTTCAATGGCTCCGACTTTGGTTTCACATTCTGACTTTAATTGCTCCTTTACAGGACAGGCGGGTGTGGTCAACTCAACATCAAATTTAACCTTTCCCCCATCCAACTCCATATTTTTAACAAACCCGAGACTGACAATATTTTTATGCAAGTCCGGGTCTTGAACCGTTTTAAGTGCTTCGATAACTTTTTCCTGCAATTGTGGGTCAGACATAATTGCTCCTAAAGGTAAATACACCGGAAAAAACCTGTTTCCGGAAAGATTCAAAAATGTATAGATAAAATGCCAAATTTTTATGAAAAACAGAGTCTTTAAATGGGTCCCTTAGGATGGATCTGCAGCCAAAAGGATTTCAAAGCTCGATGGGTAGATATTCCATAAAATTCGCAAAAACACTTTAGTTATTGATTTTACTTGCTTTGCGATACTTCATATTGTATATATTTTATTTGGGTATACAATATCTTGTAACCCAATAATTGATTAGAAACTTAAATTTAGTAATTTATTTAGTTAACTCTTTGATTTCTTACGTTTTATTTTGCTTTCCATAAAAAACCAAAAGTTCAATTCCATATCCTTAGCAGACTAATAAGACCGCTACCCTGAAACGTCAAGTTGGGAAATCACCTTTTCGTAAATCAACACAAGTTATCAGTAAAATTTAAAGAAATATGAGACCGGAAAAAGTATCTGACCTGCAAGAAGAGCTCGAAAAAAGGTTTTTAACCTATGCTCTTTCCACCATCGTATCGCGCTCGCTTCCCGATGTTCGTGATGGACTCAAACCCATTCATCGGCGGATTTTGTTTGCCATGGACAGCATGGGAATGAATGCGGCTAGCAAGCATGTGAAGTCGGCCAAAATTATTGGGGAAGTGCTGGGTAAATACCATCCCCATGGAGACTCCTCCACCTACGATTCGATGGTTCGAATGGCACAAGATTTTTCGATGCGCTACCCCCTTGTCGATGGAAAAGGAAATTTTGGATCCATGGATGGGGACTCTCCTGCAGCTTACCGTTACACCGAAGGCCGTTTGACTGCTATCACTGCATTTTTGCTCAGCGATATCAAAAAAGATACGGTGGACTTTCGTCCGAACTATGACAACACACTCAAGGAACCGGTGGTTTTGCCTTCGCGCATACCCAACCTGCTGATCAATGGATCTTCGGGAATCGCAGTGGGAATGGCTTGTTCCTTCCCAAGTCATAATTTACATGAAGTTTTTTCTGCTCTGATCTCCTTGATTGATGAACCCAAACAAACCATCACATCTTTGATGAAGCACATCAAAGGTCCGGACTTTCCCACCGAGGGAATCATTCTCAACAGCAAGGCAGAATTAAGAAAAGCGTATGAATCGGGATCGGGTGCGGTAAAGATCCGGGGCGAATGGAAAGTGGAAAGTCTTCCTCGAGGTAAAAAGCAGATCATCATCACCTCCATTCCTTATGCGATCAATAAAGCAAAAATGATCGAAAGGATCGCTGAAATTATTATTTCGAAGAAACTAGCCCCCCTCACCGATGTTCGTGACGAAAGTGATGAAAAGGTTCGTGTGGTTCTGGAAATCAAGAATACCGCCGATCCCGAAAAGCTGATGAGTTACCTTTTCAAACACACGGACCTGGAGTCCAATTTCCAACTCAACTTCACCTGCCTGAAACCCAATGGAGAACCAGCAAGGTTATCGCTGATTGAAATATGCCAGGAGTTCCTGGAATTTCGTAAGCAGGTAGTCACACGCCGTCTTAATTACGAACTTGCTTTACTTGAAAAACGACTGCATATCCTTGCCGGTTTTGCAGCCATTTTTAACGACCTGGACAAGGCCCTGAAACTAATTCGCTCCTCAAAATCGAGGAAAGAAGCGCACGATAAAATCAAAAAACATTTCAAACTGGACGATGAACAAACCAGCGCGATTCTTGAATTCCCGCTGTACCGCCTTGTTTCCCTTGAAATAGATAAAATCATTGCTGAGCAACAGGAAAAACTAAAAGAGAAAAAGAAAATTGTCTCCATCCTTAAGTCTTCAAAGAAAATCTGGGGAGAGGTTCGAAAAGAACTGGAAGAAATTGATAAAAAATACGGGGACAAAAGAAAAACAAAGTTTGGTGCCAGCGAAAACGTTGAGTTCAATGCTGAGGACTTTATTGAGCATGAAGACGTCCATATTGTTCTTAGCCAAAATGGATGGATTCGAAAACTGAAAACGCTCAGTGATCCTTCAACACTCAAGTTCAAGGAGAACGACCAATTACTTGGCACCACACCCTGTAACACGAAAGACCTTTTAGGGGTCTTCACTTCAAAGGGTGTTGCTTACGTGGCAAAAGTTTATAACCTCCCTTATACAAGAAGCGGGTTTGGCGAACCTATTCAGGGCTTGTTTAAGTTTGCCGATGGGGAAAAGGTAATTGGAATGATCCGCCTGCCAGCCGGTTCGGAAAACGAAGACGAAAACGGACAAAGTACGCTGGGTTTTGAAGGCGAAGACGAAGAAATCATGGTTGCAAGCGCAAACGGGTTTGGGTTTCGCTTTCCACTATCAAACTTGGGAGAAACCACCCGATCAGGAAGAAAAATAATGAACCTCAAAAATGAGGATCGAATGGTTGGGTTTGCACCTGTGACTCAGGATCATTTATTTCTTGCAACCGCCCAGGGAAAAGCCGTTGTCATAGCAACCGAACAGGTAGCCCAGCTAACCGGATCGGGCAAGGGGGTTATTTTGATGAAACCCGGAGACAGTCAGTTGGCAGGAATAAAGTTTGTAAATTTAAAGGACAAAGTCACTCTTTCCTTTGACTCGGGTAAAGACAAGGAAATCACAGTAAAGAGCGTGCGTCTTTGCAATCGGGGCAGTCAGGGTGTCATAGTTTCGAAACGTAAAACCATTGTAAAAATTACATAGCAAAATGGCCAAATACAATTCAGATGACATTCAGGTTCTGGAAGGACTGGAACCTGTTCGTAAACGACCGGGAATGTATATCGGTTCCACCTCTTCCACAGGTCTGCACCACCTCTTATGGGAAATTCTCGACAACAGTGTCGACGAGGCCTTAAACGGTCATTGCGACACCATTGAGATCACTCTCGATAAAGATCATGGGGTTACCGTCAAAGATAATGGGCGGGGCGTTCCGGTGGACAATTATAAAAAAACCAAAAAGAGCGCCATGGAAATATTATTTACGACGCTACATTCCGGGGGAAAGTTTGGCCAGGGGAATTACAAAGTATCCGGAGGTTTGCATGGAGTGGGAATGGCGGTAGTCTGCGCACTTTCTGAAACCATGACAGCCACCTCCCGCCGGGATGGCTTTGAATGGACACAATCTTATGCGAGGGGAAAACCTTTATCCAAACTTAAAAAAGGAAAAGCTTCCCGAACCTACGGAACCACGGTTTACTTCCGCCCGGACCCATCCATCTTTCCAAAAGTCGAGTTTAATCCGAAACTGATTATAGAACGGGCGGAGTCGAAAGCATTTCTCAACAAAGGATTAAAAATTACCTTCAACGAGGGTAAAAACAAGCACACGTTCCACTACCCGGATGGAATTCAGGATTACATAAAAAAGATTGTCGGAAAAAAATCCACATTGATGGAAAACCCTATCTATGTTGAAAAAGAGGATAAACAATTAAAGCTGGAAACTGCTTTTCTATGGACACCTGACACAGACACCCAGGTCCTTTCTTTTGCAAACTCCATTCGCACAGTGGATGGAGGAACCCACGAAAACGGTTTTCGCAATGGCGTAACAAAAGCCATGCGTGCTTATATCGACAGAAGAAAGCTTCTGCCAAAAGAGGTCTCCTCAATCACAAGCGATGATGTTCGCGAGGGTTTGATTGCCATCATCAACGTTTATTTGCAAGGCGAAGTGGAATTTCAAGGGCAAACTAAAGGGCGATTAAACTCAGAGATCACCTCCCAGGTGGAAGTGGTCGTCAAACATTCCCTGGAACATTTTCTCAACGAGAACCAAACGTTGGGGGACACCCTGGCGAACCGAGTCATTTTGTCTGCACAGGCACGTGTTGCCTCAAGACAGGCCAAAGAAGCGGTCCAACGAAAAACAAATATTTCACATCGGCTGAACCTTCCAGGAAAACTTTCTGATTGCGCAACAACGGATAAAAATGAAGCCGAACTGTTTATTTGTGAAGGGGATTCTGCAGGAGGATCGAGCAAGCAAGCGAGAGACCGAAAAACACAAGCCATTCTGCCCATCCGCGGTAAAATTCTGAATGTAGAAACGGCAACCCTGGCCAAAACTCTGGCCAACTCAGAAATACAAAATCTTGTTTCCGCATGTGGCACAGGTATCTTGAATAAATTTGATTACAGCAAATTGCGGTATGGAAAAATAATAATTATGACCGACGCAGATGTGGATGGTGCACATATTTGTACCCTGCTCCTCACTTTTTTCTATCGTTGCATGCCTGAAATCATTGAGAACGGCCACCTTTTCATTGCTCAGCCTCCACTCTACCGGATAGATGTTGGGAAAAAACTTTACTACGCTGTCACGGAGGAAGAAAAGGACAAGATTGTAAAAGATTTAAATGGTACAAAACATGATATCGGCAGGTTTAAAGGACTGGGTGAAATGCCGGCTGCTGATTTAAGAGAAACAACCATGAATAAAAACTCCCGATCATTAATTAAAGTGGCCTTGCCCGATGCTGAAAAAGCCAGTGAAACCGTATCTCAGTTAATGGGTAAAAATGCCGAATCTCGATATAACTTTATTAAGGAAAAAGCTGAATTTGCCCAAGATCTGGATGTATAAGCCTCGCTTTCATCCAATGCCCTCCATCCCCCTATTTCCAGTATTTAGACCACGAATTATCCCAATATTTTCAAATATATAAATAGCTTTTTATCAGCTTGAGTTTTGCCATACAGGGTAGTAGGATTGAGATTGGGACTTTACATATTTTCAATCCAGGAACCAGGAAATGGGATTTTTTTCCAAATCAAAAGAATCGAAGTCACCCGAAAGCAACGGCAACAATTCTGGCGACCAGGATGGAAAATCAGCTACTTCTACCTTTAAAAACGAGGCGGAAGTATTGGTTGATGACCCCATTCCTGCTGTAAAAAGAAGATCGGTAGACAAGATACCGATGGAAGTCGATGCTCGTGGACGCCGTTCGAGTGACCGGTCACGACCCGTAATAAATAAAATTGTCTCTGGCGAGAGTATGGGGCAGATCCTATTCTCTCTTACGGAGGAGCTAAAAGCCCTGTTTGATTGTCAGGCAGTCACTGTGTTTGGTGTTGACCGGGAAAAACGGCAAATTTTTTCAAGAAATTTTAAAACCGATGAAGTAGAAGAAATTCGTCTTGATATATCTTCTAAAAGTCTCGCAGGTTTTTTAGCTGCCACCGGAAAAACCCTCAACATTCAAAATGCCTATGATACTGACGAGTTAAAGAAAATCCACCCTGATCTGCAGTTGGACAAATCCTGGGATGAAAAGTTTGAATTTAAAACACGTTCTGCTCTGGTAGTCGCTCTACCCTATAACAAAAGATTAATGGGTGTTATTGAGTGCATCAACCATGTTTCGGGAAATGGCTTCAGCGAAGGTTACATTCGCCAGGCAAAAGATCTATCCTCGACCCTTGGCCACGCCTTGGTCAAACTCGAAGTTGAGGATTTGGAATCCAAAATCCAGGATACCGCACATGCCATCCATTCAGCAGGAACCATTGATGAAATTTTGATTGAATTGCAACAACCCATCCTCCAACTGTTTGACGCGGATTTGATCACCATCTATGCCATTGATGAAATCCGTAATGAAATTTATTCAAAATCCAAATCCGGAACCCAGGTAAACGAGATACGGGTTCCCATTTCAGAAAAAAGTATTTCCGGGTGCGTTGCGCTTATTAAAAAGCCTTTCAATATAAGTGATGTCTATAACGCCGATGAGTTAAAAAGTTTCCATCCAGAACTAAAGTTTGATAGTTCCTGGGATCAAAAAACGGGCCTGAGAACAAAATCCATGCTGGTTTACCCGCTTATCCAGGGGGAAGAACTGATGGGTGTCCTTCAGATTGTTAACAAAAAGCATGGGGAAAAATTTACAAACTTTGATGAGCGTAACGCAAAAATTATTGCTCAAACCCTGGCGCTGGCTTTTTTCAATCAACAAAAAATCAACCGGCAAAAACGCACAAAATATGGATACCTGGTGGAGAGCGGAATTATTTCTCAGGAAGAACTGAATAACGCAACCTCAAAGGCCAGAAAAAACCAGCTCGATATGGAAGCGGTGCTGCTTAGTGATTTAAAACTGAAGCGAAAAGATATGGGAAAAGCATTAGAACTTTATTACAGCATCCCCTATCAGGGTTTTAACGATTCAATCGTCTTACCTCAATCAAACTTTTCTGGATTAAATAAAAACTATTTGGCCAAAAACAATTGGGTCCCCATCCAAAACGATGAGACCAGCACGGTAATATTAACTGACGACCCTTCCAATAAAGATAGAATCCAAAACATCCAGATGATCTTTCCCAAAAAGAAACTGGAGATCAAGGTGGGCTTAAAGGCCGACATTCGCGAATTCCTGCTTTCAGCAATGACAGAGGATGAGGCTAAGTCCAGTGCGGGTGAAGAAATACGGACAGAAGAAATGTCCAGCCTACTCAATGCCCTGGAGGATGAAAGCGCTGAAGTCGTTGATCAAACACAAGAGGATAGCGAGGTAAACGCCATAAGCGAAACAGACAGCACTATCGTCCGCCTGGTGAATAAAGTATTAACAGATGCTTATGATCAGGGGGTATCCGATATCCACCTAGAACCGGGAACTGGAAAAAAACCGGTAAAAGTTCGTTTCAGAAAGGATGGTGCCTGCCGGATTTATCAGGAAATTCCTTACCTATACAAACAGGCAATCATATCTCGAATAAAGATCATGTCCAAATTGGATATCGCGGAACGGCGACTGCCTCAGGATGGTAAAATTAAAATGAAATATGGACGGAAGAGCATTGAATACCGTGTTGCAACATGTCCTACCGTGGGGGGTAATGAAGACGCAGTCCTTCGAATTTTAGCCGCAAGCAAACCCATTCCACTCGACAAAATGAATTTTTCTGAAAGAAACCTTGGACTCATCCAGGAAAAAGTAACCAAACCTTATGGACTGATCCTGGTTGTTGGACCAACGGGTTCAGGTAAAACCACCACCCTGCATTCCTGTCTGGGCTACATTAATAAACCCGAAACAAAAATCTGGATGGCTGAAGACCCTGTTGAAATTACACAAGACGGTCTAAGACAAGTCCAGATGCTGAACAAGATCGGTCTGGATTTTGCCCGTGCGATGAGATCTTTTCTGCGCGGGGACCCCGATGTCATCATGGTAGGTGAAATGCGGGATGCTGAAACTTGTGCAATTGGACTGGAAGCCTCCCTGACCGGACACTTGGTATTCAGCACACTGCATACAAACTCCGCCCCGGAAACGATCACCCGGCTGATTGATATGGGTATGAATCCCCTCAACTTCGCAGATGCCTTGCTGCTCATAGTTGCTCAAAGGCTGGTCCGTACTCTTTGTAAGAACTGCAAAGAGGACTATCATCCAGACCGGGAAGAGTTTGACGAACTTGCAAAACAGTATGGTGAAGAAGATTTTAAAAAACTGAATATAGAATATACCGACGACCTGCTTCTCAAAAAACCAGTAGGTTGTCCTTCATGTAATGAAACCGGTTATGCAGGTCGAACCGGCCTGCATGAATTATTGGATGGAACCGATGCCATCAAGCGGATGATAATGAAAAAGGAAATGGTGGAAAACCTTCGTAAGCAGGCGATAAGCGATGGCATGACAACATTGAAACAGGATGGTATCCGTAAAATATTTAAAGGTGACTGCGATTTAAAACAAGTACTAGCGGTATGTATTGTTTAATTAATCCTTAATATTCAAGCACCGACCCATGACACTGGAAGCATTAAATAAAGAAAGCATACCTTCCACTAATGGCAACAAGGCAAAGTCCATGCTGGCAAGGATCCAGTCCACAAAGGACCTAGCAAGCTCGGTACCCATTCTGGTTAAAGAGCTCAAGGAACTATGGGATTGTGAAGCAATCACCTTATTTGCATTGGATAGGGACAACCGGCAACTTTTTTCAAGAAACAAAATCATTGATTCTCAGCCAGAGGTTCGGGTAGACATATCTACCAGCAGCCTTGCGGGTTATGTTGCCGCAGTGGGTAAAGCGGTAAACATAAAAGATTCTTATTCCAAGGAGGAACTTTCTCAGTTTCATCCCAAACTATCCCAGGGCTCAACCTTAGACAGCATTTTAAGCATCCGTGCCCGCTCTTTAATGGTAGTTCCAATTCCTTACAACAAAAAACTTGTGGGAGTGATGGAAGTTATCCATAAAAAGAATGGAGATTCATTTTCAGAGCAGGAATTTAAATTGGCCCGGGAGCTTTCTCCTGCCATTGGTCAAATTCTTTTCCAATTGGAAGAACAGTACGGATTGGACCCTATCCCCCAGGAACCTCCCGTTACCCCGGAAGAAAGGTTGCATAAAATTTCTCAAGCAATCCATTCCGCCAAAAACATTGATGAGATCCTTATAGAACTGAAAGACTCGATATTAAAGCTCTTTGAATCACAAGCAATCACTATCTACGCAGTGGATTCTCACAACAATGAAATTTTTTCGAAAGTGAAATCTGGTGACCATATAAATGAAATTCGTCTTCCAATTTCTCCTGTGAGTATCGCAGGCTGGATCGCCATGGAACAAAAAAGTGTGAATATTGAAGATGTATATAATGAAGACGAACTCAAAGGGTTCCATTCAGATTTACGGTTCGATAGTTCCTTGGATAAAAAATCCGGAAACCTCACCAAGTCCATTTTGGGTTACCCCATGCTCCATTCCGGAAAACTTATGGGGGTGGTCCAACTTGTAAATAAATTGAATGGAGAAAGGTTTACGGAACAGGATGAAAAAGCCGCTTCTATAATTGCCGAAACCCTTGCTCTGGCATTTCAAAATCAGGCCAAATTTATAGAACCCAAACCCACAAAGTTCAGCTATCTGACCCAAAACGGAATTATAACTGAGGAAGAGTTGACCCAGGCCACTGCAAAGGCCCGCAAGAACCAACTGGATTTGGAAGCTATTTTAATGAAAGAACTAAAAATCCAAAGAAAAGAATTGGGAAAGTCTCTGGAAAGTTTTTACCAACTGCCCTACTTTGGATACAGCGACACAGTAATCCTTCCCGCAGAAAACCTGACGGGATTGAATCGCAATTTTTTAACTAAGAACTTTTGGATTCCAATTCAAAAAGAGAATAATAAAATTACCATTCTGATTAATGATCCTCTAAACCCTGATAAAAATCAAAATATCCGACAAATCTTTCCCAAATTCGAAGTGGAATATAAGATTGGCCTTAAAGTCGATATCCTTGATTTTTTAAATTCTTCCTTAGGGGTTGAAGCTCAATTGGGAACCGATGATGAGGAAACCCTGACAGAAGAAATGTCCAGTCTATTGAATGCGTTGAAAGATGAACAGGGAGACGCTGATTTTGAATCTGAAGATGATGATGGTGCAAATGCAATCAGCGAAACAGACAGCACCATAGTCAGGCTGGTAAATAAAATCTTAATTGACGCCTACGACAGGGGTGTTTCAGATATTCATATAGAACCTGGGATAGCAAAAGAAAACGTAATGGTCCGTTACCGCAAAGATGGAGCCTGCACCGTTTATGAAGAAATACCTTCCATTTACAAGCAAGCTCTGATTTCCAGGATAAAAATCATGTCCAAGCTGGATATTGCAGAAAGGCGGATGCCGCAAGATGGAAAAATAAAAATGAAATACGGTCGCAAAGAAATAGAATATCGAGTTGCGACCTGCCCAACTGTAGGCGGAAATGAAGATGCGGTTCTTCGGATTCTGGCCGCCAGCAAACCCATTCCTCTTGATAAAATGAATTTCAGTGACCGCAATCTGGAGTTAATTCAAAATTCTGCAGCAAAACCCTATGGCCTTATTTTGGTCGTAGGACCTACAGGTTCCGGTAAAACCACGACACTGCATTCTACCCTTGGTTATATCAACAAACCCGAACGAAAAATCTGGACGGCAGAAGATCCTGTAGAAATCACCCAAAAAGGTTTGAGGCAAGTTCAAATGTTAAATAAAATTGGCCTGAACTTTGCCAGAGCCATGAAATCTTTCCTGCGTGGCGACCCCGATGTCATAATGGTGGGGGAGATGCGCGATGCGGAAACCTGTTCCATCGGTCTGGAAGCTTCTCTTACCGGGCATCTTGTATTCAGCACACTTCATACCAACTCGGCTCCTGAAACTATAACCCGGTTGATCGATATGGGGATGAACCCCCTCAATTTTGCGGATGCCCTGCTCCTCATTGTCGCCCAAAGGCTGGTTCGCACTTTATGCAAGAATTGTAAAGAGGATTACCATCCCACCCAGGAAGAGTTCGACGCTCTTGTGAAAGAATATGGGGAAAAGGATTTCAAAAAACTGGGAATTGAATATACCGATGAATTAATGCTTAAAAAACCCGTGGGTTGTGATTCCTGCAACAATACAGGTTACGCCGGGCGTACAGGTATTCATGAATGCCTGGAAGGGACCGAAGAAGTAAAACGAATGATTATGAAAAAAAGCCTGGTGGAAGAACTTCGCGAGCAGGCTCTAAAAGATGGCATGACCACTTTGAAACAGGATGGGATCTGGAAAGTATTCAAAGGGGATACGGACTTAAAACAGGTTCTGGCAGTTTGTATTGTTTAAATCAGGCAGCAGAACCTATCGAATCTTTTATTTCTTCCCGCCACATTTTTAATTTTTCCATAGCGTTTAACGCTATCTTTTGATTCCGTTTCTTCTTGTCCCTGATCTTCATTTCCTGAACCCAAAACAAGCCAAAGTTTATATTCATCGGCTGAAAGTTTTTTCCGCTGGAAGTGGTCAAATAATTAATCAATGCCCCAAGAGCGGTATCTCTGGGAGGGGGAATGTAGTCCTTCTTTAAAATTTTTGAAACCGCACTCAAACTTGCCAACAAACCCATACTTGCAGATTCCACATAACCTTCGACCCCTGTAATTTGACCGGCGAAATAGATCCCAGGATGGGATTTCAGCTCCAATTCATTATTTAATAAATCAGGTGAGTTGACAAAAGTATTTCTATGAATTGCGCCAAAGCGAAAAAACTCTACGTTCTCCAGGCCGGGAATCATGCGCACAATTCTTTTTTGTTCGGGATAAGTTAGTTTTGTCTGAAAACCGACCAGATTATAGGCAGAGCTTTCTTTATTTTCCTTTCGCAGTTGTACCACAGCAAACGCATTTTTTCCGGTGTGGGGATTGGTCAATCCAACAGGCTTCATTGGGCCAAAAGCAAGAGTTTTAGGTCCCCTCTCTGCGAGCACTTCTATTGGCATGCAACCTTCAAAGTAAACAGGTTTTTCAAAAGAGGCCATTGGAACTTTTTCGGCATTATTTATTTCCCGGACAAAATCATAATACTGCTGCTCATCCATGGGACAATTCAAATAATCAGCATCTCCTTTCCCATACCGCGACGCAAAAAAAGCCGTCTCATAATCGATTGTATTTGCATCAACAATTGGAGACAGCGCATCATAAAAATAAAGGTATTCGCTTCCGATCAGTTGGGAAATTTCTTGAGAAAGCTTTGGAGAGGTCAGAGGCCCTGTCGCAATTATTACGGGACCTTCCTTAGGTATTTCAGCAACTTCTTCCCGCTTCAGAGTAATGAGCGGATGCGAAGAAATCTTTTCTGTGATTTCCTGGGAAAACAAGTGTCTATCTACAGCAAGGGCAGAACCTGCAGGAACTTTATTCCCGTCTCCTGATGAGATAACGATTGAATTAAAACTCCGCAACTCTTCTTTAAGAATATAAGGTGCAGAATGAGGAAGGTTGTTACCTAAAGAATTGCTGCAAACCAATTCGGCGCAATGGTCCGTTTTGTGAGCAGCTGTTTTACTGACGGACCGCATTTCGTACAATACAACAGGAATGCCTCTTTCGGCAGCTTGCCAGGCAGCCTCTGATCCCGCCAACCCGGCACCGATTATAGTTAAAAAGTCATTCACGAAATATATTCAGGCCGCTGCATTTGTTTTTTTGAAACCGCACTCGGGACAAACAATTTGGGGATCTTCATTCTTTTTCCACTTTTCTACCATATAGGGGTGCTTGCATTCCGGACACGCCTCCCCTCTTGGTTTATCCCATGAAGTGAATTTGCAGCCCGGGTATTTTGTGCAACCATAAAATGTCCGGCCTTTTTTGGTTCGGCGAGGTGCGATTTCGCCTTTGCAGTCTTCTTCTGGGCAATCAATTCCAAGGCCGATGGGTTTGGTAAATTTACAATCGGGATAGGTGGAGCAGGCAATAAATTTACCAAATCTTCCCCTTTTTATAATGAGAGGGGCCTCACATAAATCACAATTACCTTCAACCTCATCCGGGGTTTCCGGTTCGCCCTCGCTACCCGGCTTTTTTATATCCTTAGCATTTTTACATTCGGGATATCCGGAACAGGCCATAAACTTTCCAAATCGACCCCACTTGATTATCATATCCTTTCCACATTTTTCACAGACCTCATCAGTTTCTTCAACTTCCGCCTTGAAGTCCTTCATCTTTTTTTCAGCTTCTTCGAGGTCTTTTTGGAAGGGGGTATAGAATGAACGAAGCACTTTTTTCCATTCCGTTTTTCCGTCTTCTACTTCATCCAATTGTTCTTCCATTTTCGCGGTGAACTGGGTCGTCATTATATCCGGGAAGTTTTCCACCAACAGATCGTTAATCATAAAACCTAATTCGACAGGTTTTAACCTTCTATCTTCATTTTGGATATAATCGCGGTCTTTTATCACACTTATGATAGATGCATATGTACTTGGCCTACCCACTCCTTTATCCTCCAGTTCTTTTACAAGCATAGCTTCGGTAAAACGTGCAGGAGGTTGTGTAAAATGCTGCTCAGGCAAAGTTTCAAGAAGTTTTAACTCTTCTCCCTTTTTTAAGGGAGGTAAAATTCGGTCGCCGTCTTTGGTTTCAGGCTTCTCTGTGTTATCGTCGTCCTGACTTTCCACATAGACCTTCATAAAACCAGCAAACTTTAAAATCGAACCGTTACTGCGAAAAAGATAATTTCCTGACTTAATGTCAAATTGTGTTGTATCTAAAATAGCTGGAACCATCTGACAAGACACGAAACGCGACCAGATCAATTGATAGAGACGAAATAAATCTTTTTCGAGATGGTCTTTTAATGAATTGGGATCCAAATTCACATCGGTGGGACGAATTGCTTCATGCGCTTCCTGTGCAGATTTTTTACTTTTATAAAAATTGGGTTTTGCCGGCAAAAATTCCTTGCCATACCGTTCCGGAATATAATTTCTAACTTCCTCGAGCGCTTGATCTGACAATCGGACCGAATCGGTTCGCATATAAGTAATCAAACCTACGGTTCCCTTTTTTTCCAACTTAATGCCTTCATAAAGCTTTTGCGCCAGCATCATCGTTTTCTTAGGAGAAAAATTCAGTTTTCGCGATGCTTCCTGCTGAAGGGAACTTGTTATAAAAGGTGCGCTCGGATTTCTCTTTCTTTCCTTTTTAGTAATTGCCTCCAGAACCAGGGGGGTTCCCTCAAGCTCTTTCAGGATTTTATCAGCTTCTTCCTTGTTAGCAATCTCGGCCTTATCTTCACCAATTTTAAACAGCTTGGCCTGGAACTTGGGTTCAGCACTCCCTTCGAGCTCCAGGGTAATGGACCAGTACTCTTTGGATTCAAAAGCCTGAATTTCCCTTTCTCTTTCACAAACCATCCGTAATGCTACTGATTGCACCCGTCCGGCACTCAACCCACGGTGCACCTTCTTCCATAGAATGGGGCTGATCTTATATCCCACCAAACGATCCAGAATACGTCGGGCTTGTTGGGCGTTTACCCGGTCCGGATTTAATTCTGTCGGGTTTTCCAATGCCTCTTTAACCGCCTTCTTGGTAATTTCATTAAACATGACCCGATAAATTTTTCCCTTAGTGAACCTTGCAACCTCGTTTCCAATATGGTGGGCAATCGCTTCGCCCTCGCGATCCGGGTCAGGGGCCAGATAAATCGATTCGACTTTTTTCGCAGCCGTTTTTAACTCCTGGAGAATTTTTCCTTTCCCCCTAATAGTTATGTACTCCGGCTCGAAATCATTTTCGATATCCACACCCAGCTTTTTCTTTGGGAGATCCTTAAGGTGACCTACCGAGGCTTTAATAATAAAATCTTTGCCCACTATTTTCTTAAGCGTATTTACTTTGGTAGGTGACTCAACGATCAATAACGATTTACCCATATTTCCTCACTCAATTAATTTTCGCGTCACAATTTGAAACATAGATTTTGCCACTAAGCTGCCGAACTAAACCTCTTAATTCGAGTTGCAATAGTGTAGCCGAAACTTGCCCCGGAGACAAATCGCTGTTTTCTATCAAATTATCAATATGGCTTCCCTCTAAGGATAAAAGTGAAAACACCTGTCTCTCAACATCATTATCCAGCTTTATTTCCAGTTGATCCATTTTATTCTGAAAAGCGGGAAGGAACTCCTCAATCACGGAATCAGGACTATCCACCAACTTTGCTCCCGATTTAATCAAATCATTTGTCCCCTTACTTTTGGGTGATGTGATATTTCCGGGAATCGCAAAAACCTCCCTCCCCTGCTCCAGAGCAAAGTCGGCAGTAATTAATGCTCCACTTTTCTCAGCGGCCTCTACTACCAATGTCCCTAATGATAATCCACTTAAAACCCTATTTCGAGCCGGGAAGTTATTTCTCTCAGGTCGCATGAGTATTGGAAATTCGGAAATAATCGCACCCTGCTCAACAATTTCGTTTCTCAATTTTCTGTTTTCAGGAGGGTAAGTATGCCCCAAACCACACCCAAAAACCGCTATCGTATCTGCCCCGGCTTCCAATGCTGCCCTGTGAGCCATTGTATCGATTCCTCGTGCCAGGCCACTCACTAGACTAAAACCAGCAGAGGCCAATTTCGAACATATTCGCTGGGCAACAATCTTGCCATACTCCGAAGGAGTTCGGGTCCCAACTACTGCCAGGGGAAAAGAAAACGAGTTTAATGGCCTCCCCTTCACATATAGAACCGGTGGGGGATCGTAAATGGATTTCAGTAATTCGGGATACTCCTCATCTGCAAGAGTTAGAATGCGAATGCCATCCTTTTCTGAAAGCCCTATCTCACGTTCTGTTGCCCGATCAATATCAAATCCACGAATGGCCGCAGCAACTTTATCTCCAACTCCTGGAACCTGCCGCAAATCAGATACACTCGCTGCAAAAACATTTTCCGGAGAGCCAAATACTTTGACCAGTCGGTGAAAAATCGTCCTCCCAACACCCACCACCATATTCAGGGCAAGCCAATATTTGATCGTCCCTCCATTCATATATTCTTATTCCGATCCAACGTAGCAATTGAAAGATTATATTTGTATATGGAACTATAATAGCCACTCAGCACCCGGGTATAAATAATAAGAGCTTGGAACAGATCTCCCGAATCTCCTATGCCAAAATCATAGTTGGCAACCTCGCTCACCAGCAAAGCACGCGTCATTTTTCGATTTTTTCTAGCCAACTTCATTTTTTTCCTGGCTTCAATAACTTTGAGAAATAACTTCCTCAACTCCAATTCCTTTTTATTATCCTGGAAAACCATATTGTGGGCGGACACCCACGTCTGATAATCAACATATTCGAAATCAAGCGGGGAAATGGACGTCTCTACAAGTTCTGCCTGAGGTGAGTATTTATTCTTCAATCGATCTGACAACGACAAACGAGAAATTTGCAATTCCGTTTCAACTTCATATAAGTCATTCAAGGTTCCTGCCAAGCCCAGTTTCAACTTGGTGATATCGGATTGACTGACATCTTCTTCACCTTCATCGTATTTTTCTTCCGCTTTTTCTACAGCTTTTTCAAAATGCCCCTTAACTTCATCTAAAATTTCCAGCTTTTGCTCCTGATATTGAATTTGATAATAAAATTTTTTAATTTCAAACAGCATTTCTTCCCGCGAGGAGGAGTCTTTTTTTTCAGAAGAAGAAAATTGAGCGGCCTCAAGTAAGTTTTTTAAAGAAGGAATGGGTTCATTTCCACCCGCAATAGAGTTGGAAGCGTTTAATATGAAAACCAATAGTAATATGCTAAACCAAATTCGAAATCGCTGCATAAATTCCTCGTAAGGGTGTTTTTTGATGTAAAAGCTATATTAATTCAAAAAAGACGACAAGAAAGTAATATTAAAGGAAAGAAACTCGGATGAAGAAGCAAAAAAGGGGTACTAAACTTCTAAAAAGAAACCTTGATGGCAACCAAGAATGTTCTTTTCTTTATGAAAATACCCGAAATGGGTAAGAAGTTTAGAACCCCTAGAATGTTAAAAATGTATCATACGCAACCCTTCCTGTCAATTTCATTATCAGTCAAAGCCCATTGAATACATTTTTTATTGACAATTATTTCTTTTATTTACATATATTTAAATCACTATCGTCAAATTTTACAACATAACAGCTAAATTAAAAATCCTTAATTTACAAGCAGAAAAAAATGGGGTAAAAGATCTATTTTGCCTAATTTTTAGGCAGTTTTCCACCATAAAGAAATATCCTCTTTATATTCAATCTTCTAATTGAGAATAACGGAAAAAGGAACTGGAATAAAAGTAAGGACGAAAATGACCATCGAAACACCACCCATGACCTTATGAATGGGTTCCAATATTTCATTATCATGGATCAAGGGTGCCGTTTTGAATCCCATCAAGGCAATCATTAAAGCCCAAAAAAGCCAACCCTGCCAAAAATAACCCAGGGGAAACAATAAAGCGAAAAATATTTTACCTATTGTGCGATGCTTGTCCGGGAAAATCGCATAAATGATATGACCACCATCCAGTTGACCGACAGGCATCAAATTCAGGGCGGTGACCAACATCCCTATCCAACCTGCAAAAGCAATGGGGTGCAAATTAATGTTTATGAGAGGTGAACTTGGGTCAACACCTAAAACCAATTGCGAACATAGATTTAAAATAAGGGAACTTCCAAAATTGACCCCACCTAATCCCGTCGCAGGGGTTACCGTTGAAAGACTTAATCCAATAAGCAACATTGGAACAGCAACAACGAATCCGGCAATGGGACCCGCCGCACCTATTTCCATCAATACTCTTCGATTAGGAATCCTTTGTTTGATTTGGATAAAAGCCCCAAAAGTTCCAGCTATAAACTGGGGAGGAGCGGGAATGAAGTAAGGCAGGGTTGACTGGACACCATTTCTCCTGCTTGCCCAATAATGACCAAACTCATGGGCTCCTAAAATGAGTAGCAGGCTTATGGAAAAATATGGACCGCCGGATGAAAATGTCGTGTATATGGTACCCAGAAGGAGGATGCTGAACAACCACCAGTTTTTCTTTACAGGTTCTATGGGGCCATCAAACGGGTAATGCAATTCCCCATTTTGAGGGGTATCAAAGTTACTGGGTTCACTAGGCTCCACGGTTTATCATCAGAGAGGTTTATGAGTGAATGAACGCGCATTTTCTCCTGAATAATCACTGACGATTTGACCATTTCCGTACACTTTATATTTATAAATCACCAGTCCCTCCAATCCGACAGGACCTCTTGCATGGGTTTTGTTGGTACTGATTCCAATTTCCGCACCCAATCCATACCGAAAACCATCTGCAAATCGGGTCGATGCATTACAAATCACACTGGCAGAGTTTACTTCATTCATAAACTTCTCTATGGTCTCTGGATTCTGGGTGATGATAGTATCTGTGTGGCCTGACCCATGTTTATTGATAAAACTGATAGCCTCATCCAGGTTCGCAACAATTTTTATTGCTAATTTCAGGTCGTTGTATTCTTCATCCCATTCATGTGCAGTAGCAGGGGCTATTCCTTCAGCAAAATGGCATGTTTTTACACATCCCACTAAAGCTACTCCTT
>JAYNIA010000038.1:0-9285 GCA_038108555.1 Nitrospinota bacterium
TTTTCGCGCCTTCCCATCAAAAACGACAGTGGCATGAAGCGAATTTCGTACCCGATACAGTTGCGGGGCAGTGTTGGATTTTCACCAAGCTTCCCTTAACCGGAAATGGTTAAACTAGATATTAATTATTTTTGATACCTCACTCATGCTTATTGATTCGGTTAACAATTTACAAAGCCGGTCTAATTCGTCTTCCTTGAATTTATTGAAATCGAACGGTTTTGAAGGATTGTTAATTTTACGCTGGTCTCTTATATAACAAAGTAATGCTTGACGAAAGAAGTTTTTGTCAAGAAACCCGTGAAGGTAGGTTCCAATAACCGTTCCTGTTGGGTTGATGATTCCAAAATTCATAGGGTTTTCGCTTTCTTTCCCTTCAAATAGCAGGGAATAGCTGGATTGAAAGGTGGTTCTGCCCATATGGATTTCATAACCCTGACATTTGAGTCCTTCATCAAAAAGCCTGCTTTTTACAGTGGTCAGCTCAACCTGACGTGTTAGTTTTTCGGGTTCCATTGTGGTTTCAAAATCAAATAACCCCAAACCCTCTGCTTCCTTATTATTGCTTTCCAGATTTTGAGGGTCACGAATTCTTTTTCCCAGCATTTGAAAGCCACCACAAATTCCTAATATAAATGTACCATTTTGGTGGCATTTACGGATCTGCTCCATCAAACCGTGCCCTTTTAAATGAGTCAAATCATCAATGGTATTTTTACTTCCCGGAAGGATGATTAAATCAGGGTTTCCCATTTGCGAACAGTGGTTGATATAGCGAAGTGAAATGGAGGGGTCGTAAGCCAAAGGGGACATGTCGGTAAAGTTGGATATTCTTGGCGTCCTAATTACGGCAATATCCAAAACTCCTTCGGCTCCCGGATTAGCAGAATAGGTTGATTGAGGAATGGAGTCTTCCTCATCCACAACCAGGTTTTTAAAGTAAGGCAGAACTCCAAGAACCGGTTTTTGTACCATTTCCTCAAATTGTTTGATGCCCGGGGACAGTAAGTCGATATCTCCTCTGAATTTATTGACGATGAACCCTTTAACATGTTCTTTTTCGTTTGGAGTAAGAAGATCGTAGGTTCCCTTCATCCACGCGAAAACCCCACCACGGTCAATATCACCTACAATTAGAACCGGTGCTTTGGCTTGTTGGGCAATGAACATATTGACCAGGTCCCATTGTTTTAGATTTATTTCCGCAGGGCTTCCAGCGCCCTCTATAACAACCAAATCAAATTTTTCCCTTAGTTCATGTAGAGCATCGAGTACAACTTTTTTATGTTTTTCATGCAACTCGTAATAGTTTTTTGCGTTTCGGGAACCCGCTGGTTTGCCCATCAGAATAACTTGCGAGTTATTATCTCCAGATGGTTTTAGTAGGATGGGATTCATTAAGACATCCGGTTTGATGCCGCACGCTTCGGCTTGAAAAACCTGAGCCCTTCCCATTTCATGACCTTTTTCAGTGACAAAAGAGTTGAGGGCCATATTCTGGGCCTTAAACGGTGCCACTTTTAAACCGGTTTTATAAAAGTGTCTGCATATAGCGGCGGTTAAAATGCTTTTTCCCACCCCTGAGCCTGTTCCCTGAATCATTAAAGTTTTAGCTATCATCTTTATACTGCTCTTTTCCGTTTTAAAAGCCATACAAAGAAAGGACCCCCGATCATTGCCGTTATGATGCCGACAGGAATTTCAGTGGGGGCGATGATGGTTCTGGCCACCGTATCGCAAAGAACCAGAAAACTCGCTCCAAAAAACATCGATGCGGGAATTAATATTCTTAAGTCGGGGCCTACAAACAAGCGTACGATATGCGGAGCAATCAATCCAACAAAACCAATAGGACCGGTGATTGAAACTACTGTGCCAGTGATCAATGATGCGGTAATAAAACCAATTTTTTGAACCTGCGGAACATTCACACCCCGGCTGGTTGCTGAGTGAACTCCTGTGCTTATAAGATTGAGGTCCCGGCTAACATAACCTAACAATCCCATACCAATAAAAACCATCGGTGCGATGGAAAATACGGTTTTGTAATCCGTGATGTCCAGCCCCCCCATGAGCCACCGGATAATTCGGAAGGACTGACTAAAATCTGCAATATAGTGCAGAAACATGACCATGGCGGCGAAAAAGAAATTCGCCGTTACTCCCGCTAATAAAAGAATTCCTGTTGGGAATTCCCCATGCCGGGTTCTTACCAGACTGAAGACAAGAAAAATAGCACCAATGGCTCCGACAAATGAAAAGAAGGAAATAACGGGAAACCCCATGATGCTTAAGTTTATATTTAGAACAATGGCCAAAACAGCACCCAGGGCAGCTCCACTGGATACGCCCAAGGTAAATGGGGCCGCCAAATCATTTCTCAACAGAGCTTGAAAAACAGCACCCGCAACCGAAAGAGCCGCACCTGTTAAAGCACCAAGGAGGATTCTCGGTAACCGAACTTGAAATAGAATGTTTGCGTCCAGATTGTTAGGAGCGTTGACTCCTCCCGCTAGAGCGTTTGATAAATTTATGTGGGTGGATCCGATTAATGGGGTGACGCAAAAAGTAGCGACAAAAAATAGAAAGAATAAACCTAATTTGAATTTATAAGAATTTAATCCCATTTTATTGTGGCCGCTATAGCTCTTTGACGGGGTGAACCAAAATGCCTCCATTATGGTTTTGTAATTCGACTTCCACCCCATATACTTTTTCGATGATCTCTTTTTGCAGAACATCATTTGGGGCACCATCGCTAACGATGTCGCCATCTTGTAAAAGGATGAGACGCTGGCAATATCTGGAGGCCAAGTTGAGGTCATGCAATGCCATAACAATAGTTATCTTGTTCTGCTCGTTCAAGCATTTAAGAATGTTTAAAATCTGAATCTGGTATTTCAAATCCAAAGCCGATGTTGGCTCATCGAGGAGCATGATTTCTGGTTTTTGGGCAATGGCGCTGGCAAGCATTACCCGTTGTTTCTCTCCTCCACTGATTTCATTAAAATATCGTTCTGAAAACTGTAGGGTTTGTGTCCTTTCCATCGCTTCCTGGACGATTTGCAAATCATCATCCGCTTCAAAAGACAGGGGAGTGAGATAAGGATGGCGTCCCATCATCACTATTTCCTGAACGGTGAAAGGAAAAACCATTGGGTGATCCTGGGGAATCCAGGTGAGGGACTGCGCCAGTTCTTTTTTATGGATAGAGTTTATCGGGTTTCCCTTAAAATCGATTTGACCTTGGTCGCATTTTAGTATTCCACCCATGAGTTTTAAAAGTGTGGATTTTCCCGAACCATTGGGGCCAATCAAACCCACAAATTCCAAATTGCTAATCGAAAAATTAATGTCCTTAATTAATGGCTTGGAATCGTAGGCGAATTTTAATCGATCAATTTTTAGGAGAGGACTCATGGCGTACTTTCATTACCATGGAGAGTGGATGGAGACGAATTGCTGAATATTTCAGGGTGTATTGCTTTAGAGAATTTCTCAATGATTTTTAAAAGTCGAGGACCGGGAATAAGAATATAGTCCTCACCTATATAATGTACGTTTTCAGATTGTACGGCCTTAATGGTGGGGAAACGCTTCCAACCTTTCATGCGTTCTTTTATCTGTTCCGGGGAAAGCCGGGATTTGGGGCCAGCCTCAATTATTACATCCGGTGACTTTTCAATAATAAATTCTTTGGTTATTCGAGGATAGCGGGCGAGGGATGCTGGAATGATATTTTTTCCTCCAGATATTTCCAGTAATTCATGAAGGAAGGTTCCCCGGCCTGTAGCATATAAATCCCTACCCGGATCACTGCTATCTCCTAATAGCAATAACGTTTCTTTTGCTGATACATTTTGTAATTTGTTTTTATAAAACTGGATTCCATTAATTATTTTATTTCGTAACTTATCGGCGTTATTTTTTACTCCCAACGCTTTTCCCAGAAACTGGATGGATTCCAGAATATCATCAAGGGTATTCATATTTACCTTCATTGAAGGAATTCCCAAAGTTCGAACATTTTCCTCCATTCTGACACTGTGCGAAAGATGGAGGACCAGATCCGGACGAAGCGATACCAATACTTCCATATTGGGATTAACCATTCCCCCTATACTTGAAATTTTGCAGGCTTCAGGAGGATATTTGCAAAAATCCGTTACGCCTACCACACGGTCGCCAACCCCTAATGCAAACAGGGTTTCAGTGATAGAAGGAGATGTGGAGATAATCCTTTGGGCTTTTGAAGCCTCTTCAGCTTTTGTTATAGATGAAAAACCCAGTAAAAGGAAAAGACAAAAGGCGGGGATTGTCTTTTTGAGTAAATTAAGAAAGAGGAAATTATAATTTTGGAATTGATTCACCGGAAAGACCCGTTCCAGCGTAAAGGGGGCCAGTCTGCCTGATGTAAAAACATCAATTCGGATGCAACCCTTTACTGCGAAGAGTTTTTGAAATTGGTCAAAAACAGATGTTCTGGCTTCCGGATCAGCCTGTTTCTCGCGCCTTCCCATTTAAATAAAACAGTGGCTTGTTGCGAGAGCAGTCCCCGGTTACAGCGGCGGGTCCGCAACGGAATTCAACCGTTTTCCCTGTTTTTGCCCCTTGAACAGGCGAAGGATATCAAATGGTGGATTAATGTCAATCGTTAAGCTTGCCTTTTTAAAGACAAAGATCAACTTGAGAAAAAATTTAACAACTCATTTAGATTGTCTGAATTCAATTCATGGGATTGGTTTGTTTCCTTGATTTGAACTTTATGTCCCTTATTTTTCATTTCTTCCAACGCATAGTCAGCGAGGAAGGAGGGGACAACCTCATCATTTTGGCCAAAAATTCCAAGAATCTCGGTTGTAACTTCGTTTGTGCTGGTTGAAGGGAGTTCAGGTAAAAAGCCACAAACAGAACCCACCTTATGTATATTTTGCGTTCCTAAAAGAGCGTATACCAGAGATGCTGCTGCTCCCTGGGAGAATCCCCACAGTGAAATATGTTTAATGGATCGGTTTTCAAAGTGGGAGGCTGCGGATCGAATCATCTCATCGGTAAAGTTGATGAACTCCTCCACAGATTTTGGTTGTCCCGGACCATCTTTCCACCAGCTCCAGCGGCCTTCTCCCGCATCGACGGGTCCTTCGGGAAAAATCATTAAGGTATTTTCGAGTTTTAACCTGTTACCATGCACGAGCATGTTTTCCGCTGTGGATTCCGCACCGTGAAACCCAATGAGTAAATGGTGAGAATTTGTATTCTCGGGTTCCCCGATAATTACCTTTTTATTGTTCCATTCTGCGTTTTGATATTTGATAGTCATTGTTTCAGTTTTGTTCCTGTGAGTTAAGAATTTTTTCAGCTAGTATTTCCGCTTCTGTCGAAGTTTTTATTTCTCCCAGAACCTGCGCCCGTTGAATGTTTTTAAGTATGTCACCAATGGCAGGCGATGGTGAAATTTTAAACTTCCTGATTATATCATTTCCGTTTAACAGGGCTTTTTCTCCAAGGACAGGAATGTATTTATCCAAACGGAAGTCCAGGATTTCAGTACAGGCAATCATACTTTTATTTTTTAAATCCGGTGAGCCGGGAGGAAAGGGTAGGGTGCAAGCATGTAAAAGGATGCTTGCTGGTAATTCATTTCCCCCTGTTACGCATAGATTATAGCGTGCTTCATCATCCAGCTTGTTTGACAATGAGCTAGATAAAAAGGTTGAATTCTGAATGCATTTACATATGAAGGCAATTTCATTATTGCTGGCTTTTAACCCTTTCAGAGTTTCATAGGTTTTTGGAGTGCCAAAATCCTTTGCAGTTTTATCTTCTATAGATATGTGGGAGTCGGCATTTTTTAGCAGAAAAGCCAGTTTCAGTAGAACTTTATCCCCTAATTCAATTTGATTGTATTTCCCAGGAAAATACTGATCGAGATTGGACAGAATATGTTCCAGTCTGTTGTATTGATCCTGATAGTTTTTAAAGCCAGTAAGGGGTAATAAACAAGCGAGGAGTCCTGTTTTGTCCATTAAGCCCACCCGTTCTCCGGTTCGTTCGGCACCCAAAAATGTTAACAATTCACTCCAGATTCTTTCCCCGGCTGTTTTGGAAATATTTTTTTTATTTTGGGAAATTTCTTCCAGAGTTTCGTTAGCGATAGAAAAATTTAATTTCGCCGCAAACCGAAAGGCACGTAGCATTCGTAAAGGATCGCTTTGGAAAACTGAATTCGAAGTTGCACGAACGATTGCATTGCTCAAATCATTTATTCCATCAAAGAGATCAATAAATGTTTGTCTGCTATCCAGGAAGTCAGAAAGCTCCTGACCCATTGCATTGATCGTGAAATCCCTTTGTCTCAAGTCTTCTTCAATCGTTGTTCCCTGCATATCCGTTAGGTCAAAATGTTTTTCCCGGGAAAGTATGATGCGAATCGTCGATCGTCCTGGAGTTTTATCAAGGGGAACGTAACTGAATTTTTTTGATTGGGCATATTGAACTGCCAGGTTGGCCGCCTCGATTCCGGTCAGGTCAATGTCTGAGATATCTTTTTGCAATATATGATCGCGCAAAGTTCCCCCTACCAGAAAAAGTTGAGTCTCCTTTTCCGAAGAGAATTTTAATAATTCGATCAATGCTGAACGGGTTTGAGTTTCAATCACAGTAATCTATAAAAGGATGAGTTTTTATTATTGTACTGGAAAAAACATCCGGCGAGGAAAGTTTGCAGAAGAAAATTGGGGAAAGGACCTTGAGTTTTAAGGGAGCAGAGGGTGTGACGTTAGACTTCCCAACCTGATGAGAGCCGTACTTGTTTCGATACAAAAATTCTTCCATCCCGTTTTACAAATTGGAGGTCGGTATTGGTGAGGGCACCAATAATCTGCTGTAGGTTCTCAGATGGTTTGCTTTGTGGGTCTTTTATAAGGAATGGAATCATTTCATCGACAGAATCTCGGATTCGGTCACTTTCAATAATGTAGCCCAGATAGGTCGCTTCTACTTCAAGAAACTTTTTAACCAGTTTTAAAAGATTATCCCCTGTTAACAGGTCTTTTTTACTGCGTACACGATTGACCACGAGTCCGGGAGTAAAGTCTTTCACAATATTATTGAATTGTTCCAAATGGTCGGGGAAGTCTTCTACAAATCTATCTCTTAAAAGGCTTGTTGTGTATGTTTCGATATCCGCATTGTCTGGATTGGAGTGGTCCACCATTCTTTGGATTTCCGGATTGTCCTGAAACGCCAGGGAGACTCTTCTAAACAATGCGGACCGAATGAAGCTAAACGTTTTCATGACCGAAGTCATTTCCGGCGTGGTGAGAACGACATTCTGCGTGCTGATATTGAAAAAATCGATGACGTTGTAGTTAGTTCCGGGTCCCAGATCCAGAAGGACCGTATCCGCTTCCAGGTTTTTTACAAAAGAAATGACGGTGTTGATTTTTTCGGAATCAATATTTGCGCTACCCGGATTGTCCCCCGCACCACTTACAAATTTAAGATTGCTGATACCGGTATCAATAAGCAGGGATTGCTTGTTGGCGATCTCTTCATTAAAAAAGTCCTGGAATCCGTGTGCGGGATTTTGGATTCCGAGCAAAGCATGGAGATTGGATGCTCCGAAATCGGTATCCATTAGAATAACTTTCTGACCGCTTAAAGCCATTCCAATAGCGAGGTTGGTGCATACGATACTTTTCCCTATGCCTCCCTTGCCGCCGCCAACTGCGATAATGTTAATTTGTGATGTCATCGAATCCAGGGTTTTGATTTAACCATCTCCAATAACTTAGTGTTTGTTTTGATCCTTCAAGAATATAAATGATTCCAGAACTTCCAGATACTTTTTATTGTCCTCCGGGGTTACTTTGGGCGATTTGGATGCATAGTTTCGCTGTTCCACAAAGCGGGGATCACTTACCAAATCATTAATTTTGGGTTCCGGTGGAGGAGTTAGGTCGCCTCTTTCTCCATGATGAAGCCGTGAGTCCAGATTTTCCTGGAAGTATTTTAAGCGGTTGATCAGACTGTCCGCCTGATCCGACTTGCTATCAAATGAGTAATCCCTTTCGGGAATAGGTTCCAATGGCGTTGGTTCCAACGGGGTTGGTTCCAACGAAGTTGGTTTTTCCGGTTCAATATTCTCGATCACCGGTTCTTCGGTGATTTCCAGTGACTCTAGAGAGATGGGCTCCGGTTCTGGAACAGGTTCATCAATTATTTGATCTACGGGCACATTTTCGTCCGGTAAAACTTCCTCATCCAGTGAAAACTCTTCATCAATGGTTGCATCGTCCCCAATGCTTATATCGCCGAGATCTTTGATATTGGAAGGAGCCGTTTCCGGCCCACTTTCAAGTTGTTCCGTTAATTTGTTGATCGTCGACTCCATTTCATCTTGAAGTTCCTGAATCGCTCGATCCTGTTCTTCATCATCAAGCTCGGAATAATTGGAGAAGGGGTCGTCTGGGGAGAGATCTGCATCCAGTTCCATGAGCTCTCCTTCTTTCTGCAACTCTTCAATGGCCTGGTCATGGGATTTATCCTCCTCCAGATCTTCTTCACTATCGAAGTCGAACCCTTCAAATTCACTCAAGTCTTTATTGATGTCAGGTTCTTCTGCCAACTCGGAACTGATCGGTTCCAGTTCGAACTCTTCATCATCGCTACCCATAACTTTTTGAGTGTCGACGTGAAGTTCATCGTCTTTTTCTTCTTCATCGAGCTTTTCCAGGATCTGCATATAAGGAGGAGCATCTTCGTCCTCCTTTTCAAAAAGAGGTTTGTCTTCTTCATCATCGTCATCATCTACCATAGCAATGGGTTGATCTCCATCAGCCGGTTCGGGACGGCGTAGTCTTCGAGGATCATCTTCATCGTATTCTTCCTCTTCCTCGTCTTCCATTTCTTCCATCAGCTCTTCGAGCTTGCGGTCACGTTCGCGGGCATTGCTTCTAATTTTGTAAAAGGTATATGGAACAAGAATCAAGACGGCAAAAGCGATTCCCATATAAGTGGGATTGTCTTGAAGCTGGAGAAGGTAGGGTTTGATGAATTTAAAGGCTTCGGTTTCTTCAAGCCCGAATTTGGAATCCAGTTGGAACCAGATTTCCTTAAGGAACTCAAGAGCGATTTGCAGGTATTGTTCGATCATTTTTTAAGTAGATTTGAGCTAGAAGGGTGTGAGGCGTTCATTGATAAACGCATCCTTAGATAAATTGAGGTCATCCATGATTCAATAAAATGGAATGACCCAGTCCGAAAAATTGTTGCCGCAAAACC
>JAYNIA010000038.1:9385-24782 GCA_038108555.1 Nitrospinota bacterium
CCCGTTTCATTCCGGCCCTAATATTAACATAAAATTCCAGAAAAGCAGTAAAATTAATTAGTTGGAAGAAATCGGGGTGCTATAATTTGGTCGAGGTTTGGTCAAAAAGTTAGAGACCAACCCAGGAAGATATTGCCAATTTTGGAAGAGTCCACCCCACGCGGATAGGAAATGGAAAAACTAAGCGTAACCATTATCACCAAAAATGAAGAGAGCAATATTGGCCGGTGTCTCGAAAGTTTGAAATGGGTCGATGAAGTTGTGGTGGTGGATACTCATAGCAGTGACCGGACAGTAGAAATTTGCAGGCAGCATACAGATAAGATTTTTGACGAGAGTTGGCATGGCTATGGAAAGCAAAAGAATATTTGTGCGTCACATGCTAAAAACCGGTGGGTGTTGAATGTGGATGCCGATGAAGTGGTGACCCCTGAATCCGCAGCAGAAATCCAAAAGGTTTTGGGGGAAGGACCCAAGTATCCTGTTTACCACCTTCCCAGGAAGAATTATTTTGGAGACACATGGGTTCGCTTTGGTGGTTGGTATCCGGATCGGATATTGCGATTATACGATAAAGAGCAGGTTGCCTTCAGCGAGGTCCAGGTCCATGAAAGATTGGAGCCGGATGACAATGCAGGTGCTCTGGAAAATGCATTGATCCATTATTCCTACCGGGATGAAGAAGACTATATTCAACGCCAGGACCGTTATTCCACCCTCTATGCGAAGGAAAAAATAGCCAAAGGGTTCCGCGCAAACTGGACCCATATGTATCTGAGACCCCTGTTCACATTTTTAAAAAATTATGTTTTAAAACAAGGATTTATAGATGGTTCTATAGGATTTTTCTTAGCTAAAAATTCTGCCCTTTACACTCACCAGAAATACGCGAAGACCCTTTTAGCCACCGATGAACACAGATAAACACCGAGGTCTTTCGGGGGTGATGGCTCATTAATAAGTCCCCCTGACAAGGGGGATTTAGGGGGTTTTAAAATCAACCTCCCCAGCCCCTCCTTATCAAGAGGGGATAATTCAATCCCCCTCACCCAACCCTCTCCCTCGGAGGAGACCTTTGCCTAACCCCGAGATCCTTCGATTTCACTCAGGATGACAGAAAAGTCGTTTCTCCATTTTCCCCTCCCTTCATAGGGAGGGGCAGGGGAGGGTTGGATTTTATGGCCATTTCCCTTTCTATACGGATATCCACACCCCTCCTGGCCTCCCCTCATGGGAGGGGAGGATATTTATAGTTCTCTTCTACCACTTAGGGAGAGGGATTGTTTATCCCTGTTTATCAGTGTCCATCTGTGGTTGAATTGTTTTTTCTAGTGTCCTAATTTATGGTAAAGTGTTCCATTGTAAGGATTTTACCTCGTGACCAACCCCACTGATTTTACGCGGTAGTCTGGTTTTTCCCCTGTCAATTTTTGATACCAAGAGGCATTCGGTTTGACCAAAACGCAATTAATGGTATTGATGACCCCGGTCATCTTGTTTTCTTTGACCGTGCACGAATATTCGCATGGGAGAATGGCGCTTGCTTTGGGAGACAATACAGCTCAACGGATGGGGCGGTTGACGTTCAATCCCATCCGCCATCTTGATATGATGGGGGTTTTGTTTTTCTATTTCGTGGGGTTTGGTTGGGCCAAGCCGGTACCGGTGGATTGGAGAAACTTTCAGAACCCACAGCGGGATATGATGTATGTGGCAATTGCGGGGCCTCTTTCGAACATCGCTATGGCAGTATTTTGCAGCTTTTTTATCCGCTTGATAACTCCCGACTTTTCTTATTTGTTTGTGATTTTGGCTTATGGTATATGGATCAATGTCGCTCTGGCGATCTTCAATATGTTGCCGGTTTATCCCCTGGATGGGTCCAGCGTGTTGAAAGGGATGGTTCCTGCCTCTGTTGCTGAGAGGCTGACAAGCCTGGACAAGTTCGGGGCGATTCTGATTTTAAGTGTTTTCCTTCTGGACCAGTTTGCGCACACAGGTATTCTCGGAACCATATTGGTTTATCCCATTAACTATTCGGTATTGTTCCTGAGTCAGGAAACGTTCCCAATGATTATTGAAGTTTTGAAGGCGAGTTTTAACTGATTAAATGAGTGACCAAAAACGCAAAAGAATATTGAGTGGCATGCAACCCTCAGGAAAGCTTCACCTGGGCAACTATTTTGGTGCCCTCAAAAACTGGGTGGACCTGCAGGATGATTTTGAATGCTTTTACTTTATTGCCGACTGGCATGCCTTGTCTTCGCTTTATGAAGACCCTCGCCGTATAAAGGAATTCTCTTTTGAAGTGGCTGTGGACTGGTTGAGTGCGGGACTGGATCCCGAAAAAAGCACTTTATTTTTGCAATCAAGAATCCCGGAACATGCCGAGCTGCATTTAATTTTATCTATGATGGTTCCTGTCCCCTGGCTGGAAAGAAACCCGACATATAAAGAAAAACAGGACGAAGTCAAAAAAGTGGATATGAGCACCTATGGGTTTTTAGGGTATCCGGTTTTGCAGACGGCAGATATCGTTCTCTACCGGGCGGACTTTGTACCTGTTGGCATCGATCAGGCACCGCATTTGGAGTTGTCCCGCGAAATCGTCCGGCGATTTCATCATATCTATAAGAAGAATGTTTTCCTCGAACCGGGAGCCAAAATTTCAGACATCCCCAAACTGAATGGTTTGGATGGAAGGAAGATGAGTAAATCGTACGACAATGCCATTTTCCTTTCGGACAATGAAAAAGAGGTCACGAAAAAAGTAAAACAGATGTTGACCGATCCGGCCCGTGCGCGCAGGGATGATCCTGGTGACCCGGAGGTGTGTAATCTCTATCCTTTCCATAAAATTTATTCTCCTCAATCCATGCAGGATGAAGTTGCGGAAGGATGTCGCACTGCAAAAATCGGATGCGGTGACTGTAAAAACATGCTTACGGGTACCATGTTGGAAAGTATGCGCCCCATTATGGAAAAACGCAGCGAAATTTCTAAAAAGCCAAAAGAAGTGGAAGAAATAATAGAAGAAGGAACAAAGAGGGCGCAAGTAGTTGCCACCCGGACTCTGGACAAGGTCAAACAAGTTATGAAACTTAAATAAGAAAGATATGGAAACAAAAGACACACTCAATTTACCGGAAACAAATTTCCCCATGAAGGCCAGCCTCACCAAGGCCGAGCCAAAGATGCTGGAATGGTGGGAAAAGGAAGATATTTATGGAGAAATCCGTAAAGCCGCAAAGGGCAAGAAGAAATTTGTTTTTCACGATGGTCCCCCTTATGCCAATGGCCATATCCACATGGGGCATGCGCTCAATAAAATTCTCAAAGATTTTATAGTCAAGATAATGAGCATGAAGGGCTTTGATGCAGGGTTCATCCCCGGTTGGGACTGTCATGGGCTACCCATTGAGCATCAGGTAGGTAAGAAACTCAAAGAAAAAAAGATGAGTCTCGAAAAAAGCGAGATCAGAAAACAATGCCGTACCTATGCCCAAGAGTTTGTTGACATTCAGCGAGATGAGTTTAAAAGACTCGGTGTTTTTGCAGATTGGGACGATCCCTATCTGACAATGAATTTTTCATATGAAGCAACAATTGTTAGAGAGTTTGGAAAGTTTGTTGAAAAGGGAATGGTCTATAAAGGGTTGAAGCCAGTCCACTGGTGCACCTCTTGCCGTACTGCTTTAGCTGAGGCTGAAGTGGAACATGCAGACCATACTTCCCCATCCATTTATGTCAAGTTTGCCATTAAGTCCGGGGTTCCCGATAGCCTGGGTGATCTTTCAAACGCTTTTATGGTGATCTGGACGACGACTCCCTGGACGCTTCCTGCCAATCTTGCCATCAGCTTGCACCCTGAATATCAGTATGTGGCGGTTGCCATTAATGATGAGGTTTTGGTGGTAGCGGAAGATCTCTTGCCAACTCTAATTTTGGAATGGGATGTTAAGGAGTACAAGGTTCTTGGAAAATGCCAAGGAAAAGACTGGGAGAATGCCTTGTGTCAGCATCCATTCATCGATCGTGACTCAAAAGTGATTTTAGGGGAGCATGTGACTTTAGAGCAGGGAACGGGTTGTGTTCATACGGCTCCGGGTCATGGGCAGGATGACTACATCGTTGGTTTGAAATATGGGTTGGAACCGTACAACCCTGTCGATGATGGCGGTGTATTTAAATCGGATGTAGAACATTTTGCCGGAATGTTTGTCAAAAAAGCCAATCCGGATATCATTGAAAAACTGAAACAGGATGGGACTCTCATCCGGCATGAAGATATAAAACATTCTTATCCGCATTGTTGGCGGTGCCATCAACCGGTCATTTTTCGTGCGACCAACCAGTGGTTCATTTCCATGGAAAAGAATGATCTGCGAAAAAATGCATTGGCTGGTATTGAGCGTACTCAATGGATTCCAAGTTGGGGCAAGGAGCGGATTTACAGCATGATCGAAAATCGCCCCGACTGGTGTGTGTCGCGGCAAAGGGCCTGGGGAGTTCCAATTACCTTGTTGACATGTGTTTGTTGTCAGGAGTTTTTAAATTCAAAGGAAGTATTTGAACGAGTGGCCAAGGGTGTGGAAAAGCAAGGTGCAGATTATTGGTTTGATACTCCGGTGGATGAGATATTGCCAAAGGATACCCGTTGCGAAAAATGTGAAGGCAAAGAGTTTGCCAAAGAAACCGACATTCTGGATGTCTGGTTCGACTCGGGAGTCAGTCATGCTGCGGTATTGGAAAATAATCCCAAAGAAAACTGGCCCGCAGATTTATATCTGGAGGGTAGTGATCAGCATCGGGGATGGTTTCATAGTTCGTTGCTAGAGGCTATAGGTACGCGAGGGAAAGAGCCTTATAAATCCGTTCTTACACATGGGTATGTGGTCGATGGCAAAGGCAAGAAAATGTCCAAATCTGCAGGGAATGTAATCGCCCCGCAAAAAATAATCGATCAACATGGTGCTGAAATTTTACGGTTATGGGTGGCTTCGGAAAATTACCGGGAGGACATCCGTGTCTCAAACGAAATACTAAAGCGCCTGACCGAGTCTTACAGGAAAATCCGAAATACCTTTCGCTATCTTTTGGGAAACCTTCATGGGTTCGATCCAAATAAGGATCGGGTACCGCTGGAATCCTTACCAGAGATAGATCGGTTTATCTTGAATCGGTTTAATGTTCTAAGAGAAAAAATACTTTCAGCATTTGAAAATTATGAGTTTCACACTTTTTATCATTCTTTTTCCAATTTTTGCGTGGTGGAACTCAGTGCATTTTATCTGGATATATTGAAAGACCGGTTGTATGTCTATCCGGAAAAATCAGAAGGCAGGAGAGCAGGGCAAACGACCTTGCATATCCTTTTGATGGGGATGGTACGTTTAATAGCGCCGATATTGAGTTTTACTGCTGAAGAAATATGGGAGCATATTCCTAAAGGGAGTGCTTCAGAGAAAAGTGTTCATCTGTCCTCATTTCCAGAAAAAGCGGCGGTGGATTTTGATGAAGGGTTGACTAAAAACTGGGAATTGCTGGTTCAACTCAAAAGTGAGGTTAGCAAGGCTTCTGAGGCAAGCCGTAGAGATAAAGTGATTGGGCATTCATTGGACTCAATTATTAAGCTTGTGCTTCCTCCGGAAATAAAAAAGACAGTTGGTAAATATTCTGAAGAGCTGAAATTTTTATTCATTGTTTCTAAAGTCGAATTGGTAGATGATTTAAATGAGGCAGAGGGAGTGTATGTCAGCGAATCTTTGTCGGGTGTAAAAGTTTTCACAGAAAAACATCCAGGGCAAAAATGTGAAAGGTGTTGGCATTATTTTGAGGTTGAATCCAACGCAACAGATAATCTGATTTGTCCACTTTGCCAGGAATATTTGCAGGTTGCCGGAGATTGAGTTTTTGAGAAATAAATACCTATTTTTATTTGTAGTCTCCAGTGCGTTGATTGTCATTGATCAATACACCAAACTTATGGTTACCCTGCATATTCCCTTGAATTATTCGATGGAGGTCGTGGAAGGATTCTTCAATTTAACACACATTCGAAACTCGGGTGTAGCGTTTGGTATTTTTTCTGATCAACACTCTGAACTCAAACCCTATTTATTGATTTTTGTTTCAATTATTGCCATCGTGGCCATATTGGTGATATTTCACCAGACGGGAAATAACAAGAGAATGGTTCAGACGGGACTGGTATTGGTTTTCAGTGGTGCCATAGGAAATTTAATAGATCGTGTTCTTCACAAAGAAGTTATCGATTTTTTAGATTTTTTCGTTGATAACCACCATTGGCCCGCATTTAATGTTGCAGATTCATGCATAACAATTGGTGTGATGCTCATGGCCGCTGACATGTTAGTTGGCGGTGAAGCATCCTCCCCTTCCTGATACACTGCTTTAAGGAGTGGTTGTGGATCAAAAAATATCCCGAAAACCTGTAAGGGTAGTTATGGTTCGGCGAGGAACCATAACAGTTCCAAGTGTTCCCACCCAAAAGCTCAAAACTTTTATAAGAAAAAAAGCTTTATTGGGAAGCGATGAAATTTCCGGTGATGGAAAAAGTTGGGTGCGCGTGGACAGGCATTACCAGTTGCGCAAATATTTTTTAGACGATAACCCTGAAACGAGCCTTTCTGCACACGAACAAGGCGAGGGGGAGGAGTTTGAGGTTTCTGAAAGGCCCCCGGACTTTGAAAATAAGTTGCAACAGGTAGCCGACCTGTTAAAAGATATCAATGAATAAGTTTAATGCTCAGGAGAAATTGAGGTTATGCGCGACTTCGTTGTATTCCTTAAATTCAATGGGGTCTAATGTGGCGGGATAGACAACACTGACAAACCTTTCTGCAGCTTCGGAAGAACGGTGCAGGGTCAATGCAACCTCATCTTTAAAAATCATCAGGTGGAGGAAAGCATAAGGGTTTAATTTTTCCTGTTTAGCCACATAGTATAAAGTTCCCTCTTCGCTTTCTTTAACATACTCCACCAGGTTTTTAATGGCTTGTTTGCACTGGTCAATTTTTTGTGGACGTACCTGATAGCGTGCGGTCATGATGATAGGCATTCATTTAGCTCCAGTGGATAAAAAATATAACCAGAAAGTCCGGCTGTTGGGGTTGCCGGATTAAAAAAAGGAGAGTAGGTCGGGTTTATTTTGCGTTTACGTTAGCTGCCTGAGGACCCTTGGGACCTTCGCTGATTTCAAACTCAACTTCTTGTCCTTGGGCCAATGTTTTAAATCCCTCAGACTGGATTGCGGAAAAATGTACGAAAATGTCTTCGCCCTCATCCGTCTGAATAAACCCATACCCTTTCTGATTGCTGAACCATTTTACTTTCCCACTAGCCATTAGATGCCCTTTCCTTTAAATGGTAAGCAAGTGTTGTTTAGCATAGGTTTGAAAATTATGTCAAGAACTATTGCTTGTGTGAAAATTGCTTCCGGCAAACCGAAATTCCCGGTAAAAATCCTTTCGAGAATATTAGGTTTCCGTGAAAGTTATTGAAAAGAATGATGTAATATAAGTTTTGAAATGGAGTCAGGGTACCTAATGAGTTCTCCTCTTTTTTTGCTTGTAATTCCGCAAAGCCGGTTTTGCGAGCAACAATTGCTTGATTTAAAAGACGTATTTGAAAGAAATGGAGGTCGATGTTTTATTCTCTCCAAATCCGGGAAAGAAGCCAGGGGAGAGGCAAAAAACAGGATTCAACCCGATGGAATGCTGGTGGATTGGAACCGGTTTCTTGAAGGGAAAAGGAAATACGATGCCATCATTGTTATTGGTGGAAAAGGTTCCAAGAATTCTATTTGGGAAGATCCGATCCTTCCACAGATTCTTACAGATCACTTTAGAGCAGGAAAAATTATAGGGGCGTTCGGAGCTTCCGTTGTCGCCCTGGCCCGAGCAGGTTTGATATCGCGATATGAAGTTTCTGCAATTAATGATTATGATTGTTTGCAGGAGTTGGAAGATGCAGGTGCATTTCCAGAAGAAAAGAATCTTGTCGTCACAGAAAAAATTGTTACTTCAAACGATCCGAATGCCGGCAAGTTATTTGGAGAAACTGTCCTGGGATTATTGGAGTAGGGTAAGTTGTATTTGTTTTAACGGTAATTGGTGAAATTCATGTCGATGCCGAAATCTTTTTGTTTGAGACCGGCAATTACTGCTTGAAGATCATCTTTGTCCTTACCAGTTACTCTTACCTGATCGTCCATTATCTGTGCCTGGACTTTTTTCATTCCCAACGATTTAATATGCTTTACAATTTCCTTACCTTTTTCTTGTGGGATTCCCTGCTGAATTTTTATACTTTGACGAACGGTATCTCCCGATGCCGCTTCAACATTTCCATACTCCAGTGCTTTAATTGAAACTTTTCTTTTAACTAGTTTGCCCTTGAGTATATCGAGTACTGAATTTAATTTGTGGTTGTCATCGGAAAGGACTTTCACCTCTGCGGTTTTCATGTCAATTTCAACCTGGCTTTTACTTCCCTTAAAGTCGAAACGCTGGCGGATTTCCAGCATGGTTTGATTGCATGCGTTTTGAACCTCGGCAAGGTTGGTTGCAGATGTAATGTCGAACGAAGAGCTTTTTGAAGCCATTGTTAATTCCTTTTGGTTTTTTGAAAATCAGGTCTTTGCTTTTGAGTGTGTGCAGTAAGGAAGAAGCTATACTGCACCATAGGCGACCATAGCATCAGCGACTTTTACAAATCCGGCAATATTGGCCCCTTTCACATAATCAACTTGTTTTTTTCCTGCTCCATAATTAACGCATTGCTGGTGAATATCATGCATAATATTTTTTAGTCTCTCTTCCAATTCGTCTCGACTCCAAGCCAAACGAATGCTGTTCTGTGTCATTTCCAGTCCCGATACTGCGACCCCACCTGCATTTGCGGCTTTTCCCGGGGCAAAAGGTATCCCGGCTTTCCTGAAGGCTTCTATTGACTCATTTGTGGTGGGCATATTCGCACCTTCCGCTACGGCAATGATATTATTTTTTATCAAATTCCTAGCATCCTTAATTTCCAGTTCATTTTGAGTTGCACAGGGGAATGCCAGGTCCGCTTTAATTCCCCAGGGTCTTTTGCCTTCATGAAAATGGCATTTGTACTCTTTTGCATACTCCGAAATTCTGCCACGTTTTTTAGTTTTTAAATCGATAATAAAATTGAGTTTATCTTCATTCAATCCTTTTGGATCATGAATAAAACCGGAAGAGTCAGAAAGGGAAATAACCTTTCCCCCCAATTGCATTATTTTTTGGGCTGCATATTGTGCCACATTTCCTGAGCCAGAGATCAGACAAGATTTCCCCTCTATGGAATCTCCATGGTGTTGCAACATCTCTTCCATGAAATAGACACAGCCATATCCCGTGGCTTCTGTTCTTATTAAACTTCCTCCAAACGAAAGTGCCTTTCCTGTTAAAGTACCGGTAAATTCATTTTTCAAGCGTTTATACTGGCCAAACATGTAGCTTATTTCCCGGGCTCCCACTCCTATATCTCCTGCCGGTACATCAATATCCTGTCCTATATGTTTTGAAAGTTCTGTCATGAAGGATTGACAAAAGCGCATAATTTCACGTTCTGATTTTCCCTTGGGGTTAAAGTCAGCTCCACCTTTACCCGCTCCCATGGGAAGGGTCGTCAGGCTATTTTTAAAAGTTTGCTCAAAGCCCAGAAATTTTAAAATACTCAGGTTGACCGAGTGGTGAAACCGAAGACCCCCCTTATAGGGGCCGATGGAATTGTTGAATTGGATCCGATAGCCTCTATTCGTCCTGATAGTGCCACTGTCATCTTCCCAGCAAACCCGGAAGATAATTGTGCGATCCGGTTCCGTCATCCTCTCCAGGATCTGGTTTTCCAGATATACAGGGTTTTTATTTATAAAAGGAATGACAGTGGTTGCAACTTCTTCTACCGCTTGATGAAACTCAGTTTCATTTGGGTTTCTTTTAATGAGACCCTGCATGAAAGTTTTAAGATTTAGTTTCTCAGCTTTTTTCAATTTGGTTGCCTTGTCAACTGTTGTAGAGTTTAAATTGGTATCGATTTAACGAGTAAGGTATAACTGCGATATCAAAAAAATGGTGTTTTGCTTCAAAACTTTGACCAACTAACAAGTTTAATTTGGGGAATATAGCATGAATTCAAATGGAAACCCTATTTTAATTGAAATGGCCGACCAGCTACCCGAAAGCTCGAAAGCTTTTCAATTGATTACTACCAGTGTGGACTATCCAAAGATTATCGAGCAGACTCGGGAAGATTTTTATTGCTTTGCTGATCTGGACAAAGAAAGAGAAAGTGGGAAAACAGGAAGAGACGCGCTTGTTGAAAATGGTTATGGTGAATGGATGAAAGAGATGGAAGAAGAAGACCGGTTGCGAATATGCGGTGTATTGCAAATGATTACTGATCTGGCTCAGGAACTGGAGGATGACTGATATCTATTAAAAATTTAGTATCGAGGAATAATCATGAATTACACTCTTACGGCCCTGGCATTTTTTATTGGGATATTGTTGCCCGTTCAAGTCGGTGTCAACGCAGAACTTTCAAAAAATATTAGTAGTCCCATTCTAGCGGCGTTAGTTTCTTTTCTTGTCGGTGGCATTTGTTTGATCTTGAGTGCAGTCGCTTTTAAGTCACCTCTACCCGGTTGGAATCAAATTATTTCTATTCCCATCTGGCAATGGCTGGGTGGCATGATTGGTGCCATGGTTGTATTGGGCTCCATTTTAGCCGGACCCAAAATTGGAGCACTGGCTCTGGTGAGTTTATTGCTTGCCGGACAACTGGTAGCATCCATTGTAATTGATCATTACGGGTGGTTGGGATTTCCCATTCAAAAAATGGATTTTCAACGATTGCTGGGTTTGTTGTTGTTGATTGGTGGCTATTTGCTCATTCGCAAACATTAATAGTTGTTTTCAGATGCGGTGTTTATACTAATAAGAGGAGAAAAAAGGCCCTGGGGCATTGCCACAGGGCCTTTTTATTTGGTAGCGGGGGCCGGATTTGAACCGACGACCTTTGGGTTATGAGCCCAACGAGCTACCAGGCTGCTCCACCCCGCATCGATATTGGTTTGGTTATGTAAGGACTAATACTTGGAAAAAAATAGTTTGTCAAGTCGAGGAAGATTTCGAAATGCCAGGAACCGAAGTATTGTCGGTCAAAAAAAAACAGGCTCTGCCCGGGACTTAAAACCCCAGGCAGAGCCGAAAAGTTTTGTGACTAGAGATTCGCGTTTTTGCGATCTGGATTGCGGAAAAGAGATGTTTCAGGACTCAGTTCATCCAAAGACGGAAATGTTTCGTCCGGATGAATTTTCTTTGCTTTTTCCAGCAACTCTTCTTCGGTCTCCTTGTGATCTTCATTAGGAACACAACAGTCTACCGGGCAAACTTCCTGGCAGGCTTCTTCACCATGAAAACCCACACATTCTGTGCAGAGATCCGCCTCAATTTCATAAAAATCCTCACCCTCGCTGATAGCGGTGTTAGGACATTCCGGCTCACATACTCCACAGTTGATACATTCGTCAGTGATAATTGTTGACATCTTGTTTTCCTTCTAAATTAGTTAATGAACAAAAAGTTAATATATGAAAAATTAAAAATTAATGTTCTCAATTTATTGGAATTTAGCGTGTTATTGCTAACCCTCAAGGGCCTTCAAATTATAGTCAATTAAAGGGCAAGTCAAGAAAATTTTTGGTATCCCCCTAAAATTGAATTTTTCCTCACATATCGGCAAAAAACGCTTTAAATATGAGGAGCTTGCAGAATAAATCATTTTCTTGAAAAATGTCTAATTAAAAATGATTCTTCATACCTCCTCTATTTGATATCATTTATTCATGTTTGTCAAAAAAGTCCTCATATATATCCCATTTTTCCTGATCCTGTTCCTTGTACAATCTTTTTTTTGGGTACCGACTTACGAAAAACAGGCAACGGGTAACCCTGCAAGGCTGGTCAAATACATCCACGGTTCCTCCGGGGATGCGGAAATATTGAACCCGACACTCAATGCAGACTCTGCAAGCAGCATGATATGTGGCCTTGTATTTGATGGACTTATCGATCTCGATAAGGACCTCAGATACCGACCCCGGCTGGCCAAATCGTGGACCCAATATGAGGAAGCTTACCTGACATTAAATCCATTTTTGCCGGATGGAAAGTTGTCAAAAGAAAACGCACGGGAAATGCTGAAAAATGCGTTGTCGGAACATAAAGAGTGGAATGACAATCTCCGCTCTATTGAGGTCATTGACGAAGTGACCCTCGAGGGGGAGTATGAAAAAATTCCCTACACTATAAACTATCCCGCAAGATTGAAGTTCACTCTTAAAAAAATCAATCAGGATTTTTTTAAACCGATTAAAAACCTTCTCGGGAAAAATTATTTTAATCAATTTCCTTATCAGGAATTCATAAAGGCTAAAGACCCGGTTCAACAGGAAAAACTCAAGAAGCATTATAAAAAAATCTTGCAAGTGACGGAGCACAACCCGGTCATTGTTTTTGAACTTAGAAAAAATGTGGTGTTCCACGATGGGCATCCCTTTGACTCTGGCGATGTCTTGTTCACTTACAACTCCATCATCAGCCCAAAGGGCACGTCTCCCAGGAAATCGGATTACGAACCGGTGAAAACCGCCACGGTGCTTGGCCCTTATAAAATTAAATTCACATACAAACGACTTTTCTCTCCTGCGTTTGGTTCCTGGGGAATTGGTATCTTGCCTGAACATTTATTGAATGATAAAAAACTGAAAGAGGAAGCGGTTGCAAGAGACCTTGACCCGGAAAAATTCAGCATGCGCGACAGCAATTTTGGCAGGAATCCAGTGGGAACAGGGCCTTTCAAGTTTGTGGAATGGAAAACAGACCAAATCATTCGATTAAAAAGAAACGAAAACTATTGGGAAGGTCCCCCGGAATACGATGAATACGCCATGCGCATCATTTCTGATCCACTGACCCAGGAAATGGAGTTCTATGTCGGTGCGGTCGATAATTATGATGTCCAACCGCATCAGGTAAAACGTCTTTCCAACGATCCCAGTTACCAAAGCTTTTCTACTGTGGGTATGTTTTACTCTTATATAGGCTACAACATCCGAAAACCCCTTTTTGCCGATGCTGAAATAAGAAAAGCACTCGGCATGGCGATCAATGTTGGTCCCATCATTGAATACTTGTTGTATGGGGAAGGGGAAAGGGTGACGGGTCCCTATCCTAAAGTGACAGAATGGTACGATCCTGATTTGCAACCTTTGCCCTACGATCCTGAAACGGCATTAAAAATTTTCAACGATAAAGGATGGAAGAAGAACGCCGACGGCATTCTCGAAAGGGATGGAAAGCTGTTCGAGTTCAACCTCATCACCAACAGCGGCAATCCCATCCGAAAAAATATCCTTTCCATCGTGCAGGACAACTGGCGCAAAATAGGGGTCAAATGCAACACGCAGTTTTTCGAGTGGGCGGTGTTCCTGAAAGATTTCGTTAATGCCCTGGAATTCGATGCGCTGGTTTTGGGATGGAGCATGGGTATCGATCCCGACATTTACCAGATATGGCATTCGAGCCAGACGAATCCCCGGCAACTGAACTTTGTCGGCTATAAAAATCCGGAAGCCGACCGGCTCATTGAACGCATTCGTAAAGAATATGATCGTCCAAAACAGGTGCAGATGGCGCGAGAACTGCACCGCATCATTGCCCGAGACCAGCCCTATACTTTTTTGTATGTAAAGAAAGCCACACAGGTGCTCGACAAAAAAATAATGATCGTCGAGAGAGATGCCAGTGGAAAAGAAAGATATGAGAAGATTTATCCCACCAAAAGCGGTGATATAAAATACTATTTCAATAAATGGAAAAAACTGGCCCACCTCGAACCGGGGATGGTTAATTAACCTGTTGGGATTGGTGCCATTGCGAACTACGGTAATTAGTGGCCATGATATATTCCCATATAATTCGTTCCCCACAGGGGTAAATCCAGCAAGGTTTTAAGAGTCCATTTGCTTTTACCGGAGTAATACATGTCTCAAATTGAAAAAAAGTTAAATGAATTGAAACAAGCAGCGGAAGAAGGCGATGCAGAAGCCCAGTTCGCAGTTGCTGCAAACTTCCACATGGGTGAAAAAAAAGATATCGATGCTGCGGTGAAATGGTATACCAGCGCCGCCGAGCAAGACCATCTTCAAGCGCAATTCAATTTGGCGATGCTGTATTTTGTCGGCAAGGATGTAGAGCAAGACTTCAATATCACTGCGAAATGGTTGAAGCAGGCGTCAGACCAGGGCGAACCCAACTCGCAAAACGCTCTCGCGGTGTTGTATTATAACGGACAGGGTGTCGAGAAAAATCTTGAACAGGCCATCAAATGGTGGCACCAATCGGCAGAGAATGGAAATCCCCTGGCGCAGATCAGCCTCGGAGCCATGCATTACGATGGTAAAGGCGTAGAAAAAAGTATGGCAAAGGCTCTCATGTGGCATAACATCGCCATTGTATTTGGCAGTGAAGAGGGCGAGCAAAACAAGGTAACGCTGGAAAAGGAAGCCACAGCAGAAGAAATTGAAGAAGCCAAAAAATTAACCCAGGAATGGCTCACCCATCACGACCAACCCCACTAGCGTGGGCCATTCGCATGGCTGCCAGTTAATAATTCCTTCTCCCTTGATGGGGGGCTAAATAAGTTCAAAACTAATGGAAAAGTTATTAATCGTAGAAAGAAACAATCAGTTCTCAGTGGTCTGCTATTCCCGCGCAGCGGAAGACTGCAGTGAAAACGGTGGCTGGTGTGACAGCAAAGAAGAGGCCCAGGAATGGGTCGAAGACGAATGCTGGATCTTTACCGGAGAAGGGTGGATGTGTATCAACTGCAATGCCCACCATATGCGGCAACTTAAAGTCCACCGCCAGGACGTCCACGATAAAGACGATAAAAGCCGGGGCAACGATGGCCTCGACAACGAACTCATCACCGGAATTGATCCAATGTACTAGATACCAGGCGTAGGGTCGGATAGGGTCGTCCTGGCGAGCTAAGCGTGGCCATCCAGTAGCTGTTTCAGTCATCCTTCTCATAAAAAAGAGCCGGGTTGCATAAGGGGCACACTTGTAATATTCTCGAGCAAATTCCAAGTCTAAAAGGAGTTCATCGTGGTCCGATTAACCCTGCTAATCTTTTTCCTGTCAGTTTCTTCTTCGTATGCTCTTGATTGTGAAAAGAAGAAAGAAGAACCACAGAAAATTACACAGGAAAAGGCAGAGGGAGAAGAGGATAAGAGCGACAACTTTTTCACCCTCGTTTTTGAAAACGACTCCATCGGTGG
>JAYNIA010000039.1:0-4078 GCA_038108555.1 Nitrospinota bacterium
GTAATATTCATTGCTCTTGGGAAAAATGATTTAATGTCCGCTTTGGGTCGGAAGCCGACCCAAAACTTGATGAGCTCCACTAAAAAACGGCTTTTGACGCATTACCCCCTCTGCTCCCAAAAATTTGATTATATCAGCCTCCCACGCTAGTGGGTTATTTGCGAAGGAATTTTTTCAGGATGTCGTCCATTTCGAAGAGGAGGGAGATTGGCCTCCCATGTGGGCAGGTAAAGGGCATGCTTGTTTGTTCGAGATCGGAAATCAGTTTGCGAATCTGGTCCAGGTTCATGGGATGATTGACCTTGATGGCGTTACGGCACGACATCATGATCAGGACATCTTCATATTTATCGTGCAGGATATTTTCATCACTTTCTTTGGGTAAGAGCTCGAGAGTATCGCGCAGCAGTTTCTCACTATTAATGTTTTTAAGAATGGCTGGGACCGACCGTAGCAGGAATTCGTTCTTGCCAAAAGGCTCCAGTTCCAGTCCCAATTCTTTTAACCGGTCAATATGTGGGGACAAGACCTCTGTTTCTGCCGGGGATAGTCCGATGGTTTCCGGAAATAATAGATTCTGGACCTCCACCCTTTTTTCCTTCGCTGCTTCTCGGAAACGTTCATATAATATCCTTTCGTGGGCAACATGTTGATCCACCACCAGCAGTCCCCTTTTCCCCTGCATAATGATAAAGGAATTGTCCAACTGTCCTAAGGGTTCAAACTCCGAATAAATCAGGTGAGAGACGGGAATGGGCGGTTTGTCAAATCCGATCACCTGTTGCGGTATTGAGGAAGGTTGCGCTTCAAACCCATGCGAACCTGTCATATTTTTTAAAGCTTCGGAAAGGTTACCCTGTTGAAACGTTACCGTGTTCTCGGATGCCTTCACCCAGGCCGGTGCCTCTTGCTTATAAGAAGGCGAAACACTAATTGGAATATCATCAACAGGCTTTTGCTCTTGTATAGGCGTTTGAAGGTTCTTCTCCAAAGCTTCACGGATGCTGCGCGAGACAAACTGATGCACATCCTGTTGGAAGGCAAAACGTACTTCCGCTTTTGAGGGGTGGACATTCACATCCAGCAATTTCGGGTCCATTTTTAAATATAAAAATAACGCCGGGTGCTGGCCTTTTGGCAGTAAATGACTGTATCCCTGCTGGGTTGCGTGGAGAATCACTTTATCCCGAACGAAACGTCCATTGATAAAACAATATTGAGCGGATCGGTTCGAGCGGGTATAGACCGGATTCGAAACATAACCTTCCAGTTGGTAATCCCCGGAACTGGAATTCACCTGAACCAGGGACTTGGCCATGTCCGTCCCGAAAAGTTCTGCGATGCGGTAATGAATCTGATCTGTGGGAAGCGTTTGAATAACATCGCGTCCATTGTGGGTCAGTTGAAATTGAATTGATGGATAGGCAAGTGCCTGCTGGGTTACAACCTGCGTAATGTGGGAAAATTCTGTGGAATCGCCTTTAAGAAATTTACTTCTTGCAGGAGTGGAATAAAACAGTTGCGCAACTTCGATGGTGGTCCCTTGCGGGCAGGCAAAATCTTTTTCCTCGATGAGGGTTCCACCCTCAACGACAATTAATTTCCCGCCCTGCTCCTCATTTCGGGCACTGGTGCATCGGACTTTTGCCACTGAAGCGATGCTTGGCAAGGCTTCCCCTCTAAACCCAAGAGACTGGATGGTTTCAAGGTCACTGAATTCGGAAATTTTACTGGTGGCGTGTCTCGAGAAAGCAATCCCGCATTCCTCGGGAAGCATTCCCAATCCATTATCCATGATTCGGATTTTCTTTTTGCCTCCCCCTTCAATTTCAAGCCGAATGAGAGTGGCTTCTGCATCGATGGAATTTTCAACCAATTCTTTTACGACGGATGCCGGTCGTTCAACCACTTCCCCCGCTGCTATCTGGTTCGCAAGATCATCAGAAAGAACTCGGATTGGAGGTTTGTTATTCTTCACGGATTCCGGCCATTCAGCGGATAGCAAGTTGGATGGGCAAACCCATGGTCTCCCGGATTAGCTGTTCCGGTTGGAAAGCTCCTGTTGGGCTTCCATTAGGCTATCTAACTCGGACTTGAGCTGGTTGTTTTGTTTCTCCAGAGGCTCTTTGGGTGCTGGCAATTGGATCGTTGCCATCATACTTTCGAAAATACTTTTTGTGTTTGCAACATGACCTCGCATCATTTGCACCATTTTATTACATCCTTTTTTCTCTGCTTTGCCCAGTAATCTTTCCATTCTTTGTGCGTAATGCTCCAAATTCCCCACCAGAATGTTTACATGACGATTATATTTATCGATGGGCTGATTGCTCTTAAGGGTCTTTTCCATCCCTGTATGCATCGTTTTAATCTTACCCAGGGTTCCCTTCATATTATTATTGATCTTCGAGCATTTTTCGTTCTGCATAGCAACCTGTGCCACACTTTTTACCCCCTCCGCATTAGCCAGGGTCGTCAAATATAATAGAGTAAATAAAATAAACGAGGTTAAAATTGAAGTTCTTTCAATCCTTTTCATAATGTCATCCAAAAAAAATTGTAAAAAAGATTTGTACTAAGTTTGTAAATGATAAGTCCTTAATATATCAAAAAATACGTCAAAGGGGATGCATTATAAAAACAGATCCCCCGACTTTAAAGCCTTTTTTATGATATTTATCTTCCTTTTTGAAAACACCCATAGCCCCTTCCTTTAAAGAGTCATCCAATCCCCATTAAATCTTTGTTTTTATTATCCAAATAGTCATTTTTTCCGATAGGACACCTACATAATTGGCCATACCTTTTGCAGGCCAATTGGTGTTATGATGATTAAAGATGCAATCTGGAGACCCCCGTTGGACAATCATTTCTTCGAAAAAAACCTCGCTCTGCTAAAAATACATGCTTCCGGCCCCATTGATCTCAGCGATGAGATGCCGGACAAAATCATCCTTTTTGATTCCAATTCGGGTCAACCCACCGCGCAATACGAAAATATTTTATTGCACAGCAAGTACGACCCGGAAAAAGAGGGCAGGGATTTTTCCCAAAAAATTCAACCGGGCAGCAAAATTTGTTTATATGGATTTGGCCTCGGCTACCATTTGGCACCGTTACTTGAAAAAATAGGACCCGATGGCTTCCTGCTTGTCATTGAGTTGAATCAAGATATTTTAACGGCTGCCATGAGAATTAAGGATCACACCCCCCTTTTTCAGAACCCTAATTTTAAATTTATTTTCGGAGTTGAAGAGGCACAAGTATCCCATCAAATTTCGCGGGAAATGGAAAACTTGTCAGAATCCAACCCGGAAAAAATTGAAATTCTCTTCCATTCCCCTTCTTTCAAATGTTTCCCTCAAAAGTTTCCTTCGCTAAAAAATGCGCTGGAAATTTTATTAATGGAGCGCAGATTCCCGGCGGTATTCGGAAATCTTGAAAATACAAATTATTCATTAAATGAAGAGAAAATTAAAAAGTCTCGTGGGATCAATTCTCTGAGCAACACCCATTCAGGACGACCGGGAATTGTAATCAGCGCAGGACCATCCCTGGACACCGTCCTGCCCTATCTCAAATACTTGAAGGATAGGTTTTTAATTACCTGCGTCGACACCGCCTTTCCGGTTCTGCTTCGAAATAGAATACAACCTGAATATGTTTTTTCCCTGGACCCACAATCGGAGAGCGCTCTTTATTTTGCAGACTATAAAAGGGGCTCGACCAAACTAATATTCACCACTACGGCAAATCATACGGTTTTAGAAAATTTCCCCGGGGAATGTTTTGTGGTTTACAAAGAAGCCCATTCTCCATCTCAATCGGATGAAGCCGAAGAAAAAGGAATAACGCAGGCAGGAGGCTCGGTATCCTGCCTTGGACTGGATGTCCTCATCCAATTAGGCTGCAACCCCATTTTCCTTATCGGACAAGATTGTGCCTTGACCGGCAATCGTTACTATTCAAAGCATACCCGTTTCAACCAACTGCTGGTTGCAAGAGTCAATGGAGCTCAACCATTGGACAAACTGCACCAGGGAAAGTTCAATGAAAAAAATCCGGTCAAAATAAAAAA
>JAYNIA010000039.1:4178-11721 GCA_038108555.1 Nitrospinota bacterium
CCAGAAACTTCTGTTAAAACCAGCAGCAATCCCGAAAAAACAGAAGGAAGTCATAATGAAGGTAGCCATAAAGAAGGAAGCAACGGCCAGACCCTATCTGCGGAAGAAAAAGAAAAAAGGATGGGCATCTTCCATTACAACGAAGGAAACAAAAGTTTTAAGGAAGGAAAATTTGAAGAAGCCATAACCAATTACAAAAAGGCTCTTCACCATAACAAAAGTTTCAAAGAAGCCATGATAAACCTGAGCACGGCTTACATGAAAAATTCAAACTTTGAGACGGCACTTGAAACTTTAGAAAAAGGTATGACGCTTGACCCGAAGAATCCACACATCCATTACAACTATGCGTGCTACTATTCACTTACAGGTCACCCGGAGGCCAGTCTTGAAAAATTGAAGGAAGCTATCGAATTTGGCTTTGACCAGTTTCAGCAAATAAAAACCGATCCCGATCTGGAAAACCTAAGAGGCTCACCTGAGTTCAAAAGCTGGACATTAGCATCCAACATCTGATGTTTTTTCCAGGGGAATCAAGGCCACCTGGCCTGAAGGATTTATTTTTAGTCCCACCTCTCCATTAAGCAACTTCAACATGGGCTCACCAATACACTCCCTTCTCCAACCCTGAAGCAGAAAGTTGTCCTCCATGTTGAGCTTTTTCTCAAAGTGAGTGGCAAAGAAATGAATTCGTTTTCGATCGGCAAGAACACTCGGTTCTATCTTTAATTCTTCGGACCGAATCTGGACAAAGGCGGACAATAACTCTTCAATACCCCGTGTCGTGGAATGCCCATCCGACTCAGGGAGTTTTGGCAATTCACTTTCAGGAACCTCATTTCCCTTTTTAATGGCGTTTATAATTGCGGCTCCGCTTTTACCCACCTCTTTATGATGAAATCCCCTCAGGCCGGACAGTTCTTTAACGTCTTTGGGCATTTTTCTGGCAATTTCAAGCAACGCTTCGTCACGGATAATGGACTTGGCCAAACAGTTTCGGGAAACCGCCAGGTTTTCTCGCCAGGCCGCCAATTCCCTTAGAACAGCGAGATTTCTGGGCTTTAAACTTCTCAAACTTTTGATTTTCAAATAACGAGTTTGCGGGTCGGGCAACGCGAAGGTGGCAGGGTCTTCCCAATTCTTTATCTCTCCCGCAACCCAATCGGTTCGTTTTAACTGTTTCAGCCTTTGGACCAGTTTTTCATACGCAGGCATGAGATAGCGGACATCATCCAAAGCATATTTTATTTGACTCTCACTTAAAGGACGTCGACACCAATTGGTATAAGTTTCTGATTTATGGATGTGCTTACCTATGGCCTTCTGTATTAATTTTGCGAAAGATATCTGGGACCCCCAGCCCACCAGGGCAGCGGCGACCTGAGTGTCAAAAACAGGCGGAATCACGCTTCCACACAACCGCACCAGAATTTCAAGGTCCTGCCGGGCAGCATGGAATACTTTCAATTTTTTGGGATCTTTTAAAATTTCCAGAAGAGGCGTTAAATCATCCAACAGAATAGGGTCTATCGCGGCACAACTATTTTTTCCCGCGACCTGAATGAGGCCAATGCGATGAAAATAAGTTCTTTCACGAACAAACTCAGTATCTACGGCAAGAACATCAGAAGATTCCAGACTCTCACAAAATTCCTTTAACTTGTCCGGCGAAGTAATATACATAAATCTTTAAATTGCTGCCCCCCACTACAAACTTTTGAATGAAACGCTTGGATTATATGAGATTCATCCTTGTATGGATAGGATTAATAACAGATAAACTTTTGAAAAAAAAAAGGCATAGCGATAGAGTCGCTATGCCTTTTTTTAAATCAATTATTTACAGAGTTACCAAACCATCAACTATCTTCTAATTGAAACTCGTCATTACTATAAATCTTATTGTCTGCTGTACTGCTGCTTTCCTTGTCGGTAAAATCTATCAGATTTTGCTCCCCCTCTTTCCAAAACCTTTTACTCAGTTTCTTGGGGGACAGTACTTTTTTGAGCTCACCTTTGGCGTCGAAAATCCTCACCTCGTAGAACATAACGCGCCTTGCCTCCTAATAATGTTCTCAATGCCTTGTTTTTGAAGGTGATAACCTAACCATAAAAACAAGATTTACCCTGCAAAACACATTAACCTTAATTTCAAACAAATTATTTGTCAAGTAAATAAGTCCAATTTTTTCAATAGTTAAACTTAAAATTACAGCAATCTTCTTAACATTTACTCTCCTCTTTTCCAAACCTGTTAAAAATCTGCGAAAAATCAAAGGTTGTTTTTTCAAAAAGTTAGCTGAAGCAACCATCTTTTTGACAGATCTTTATACCCACAAGCCATTGATTTTAAAGGATAATTTGAAGCTCTGCCGAAACATTAAAAGTCCCGGTTTTTCATTGACTTTCCCCACTCTATCCCCTATGTTTACAATAGATTTTGGGATGGCTCAGTGAATTACCCTGCTCCACTCCATCCACCTTTCTCAACAGAGAATCGATGAAAATTTTGGGAATAGACACATCCTCACCATCAGGAAGTGTTGCTCTCTTGAATGACGGCTGCGTTGAGTTTGAAAAATTACTTGATGGCTCGTCGGCTTTTTCAGACAAACTGTTAACAGGGGTGGATGCAGTTCTCAATCATTCTAAGACAAATTTAAATGAAATAGACGGGTTTGTGATTACCACCGGCCCCGGTTCTTTCACGGGTCTCAGGGTTGGGGTGAGCTTGCTCAAGGGATTGATCCTGGCAACGGAGAAACCTTTTGCATCGATAAACACGCTGGATGCCTATGCAGAAACAGTGCAGCCTGGTCCCTACGCAATATGCCCGGTAATGGATGCGAGAAAAAAACAGGTTTATACCGCTTTGTACTATTCTAATAACGGTCAATGTTCAAAAAATACTTCAGACCAGGTTATTACCCCCCAGGATTTGTGCGAACAGATAAATTCACCCACGGCATTTGTTGGAAATGGATTGGAGGTCTATAAGGAAATTTTTACATCCAGCCTCAAAGATAATTTTGTGGCTGATGTACCAACGAAAAATATAACAGTTGCTGCGAGTGCAGGGTTAATAGCTTCAAGGGATTTAAAAAACAACCTGCAATACGACTTGGATCAGTTAACAATTAATTACGTCCGGCCCTCAGAGGCAGAATTAAATTTCACTGGGACAATATCTAAATAAGGAGGCTAAGAAATGGATATCAATCCTGAATTGCTCGAAAAAGTCCAAAAAGAAAATGAAGAATTTCGCGGACTTTATGAAGAGCACTCTTCACTCAAACAAAAGGTTGAAGAGCTCAACAAATTGAAAATCATTACCCCCGAACAGGAAATTGAAAAGAAAAAACACCAGAAACAAAAATTAAGTCTCAAAGATCGAATGGAAGAAATTTTGAGCCAATACCAATCAACCATTCATTAATACGATATCTGGAAACATATGCGAGATGAACTGATCTCCCTTATTGAAACTAAGGGAGATCTTCCCCCTATCCCTGAAGTTCTCATTAATCTTGAAAAACGTGTGAATGACCCAGATTGCGATATCCTGGAGATATCCGCAATCATTGAGACGGAACCGGTGTTATCAGCCCGTCTTATCCAGCTTTCCAACAGCGTACTTTTCGGAGGTGGACGCGAAAAGTCCGTTGATGTTGAAGATTCTGTCATGCGGCTGGGAATTAAAATGGTGCTCGACCTGGCCTACACCATTGCCCTGCCCGGAGCTTTTAAAAAACCCAAAGGGTTCGACCAGTTTAGTTTCTGGACGCATTCGCTCGGCGTTGCCTATCTCACCCGCTCTCTGGCCTATATCGTAAAAATCCCTCCTGAAGAAATTGAATTCGCCTATATGTGTGGACTGATGCACGATGTCGGCATACTTGTCTTCGATCATCTCATACCGGATCAATATACAGAGTTTCTGGAAAGTATAAAAACGACAGACCGCACTCTGGCAGAACACGAAAAAGAAACCTTCGATATCACGCATGCGGAATTGGGAAAAAGGTTTATCGAAAAGTGGTGGCCCGTGTCACCAGATTTGGTTCAAGCCATTGCAACGCACCACGATGATACGGGAAAAGATGGAAACGTAAAAAATATTGCCCATCTGCTGAGCACGGCAAATTTACTCGCAAACCAGAACGGTTTTGGAAATGGAATCGTTCCTGAAGAAGCCGCAACGTTGGAATACGGCGTATTGGACAAACTGGAACTCGACTATGATGAGCTGGAAATTCTAATCGAAAATACGAAGGAAGGTTTAGATGCCGCCCAGGCAATTCTTAAAGGAGCCTAAATTCTTTTTCTCGCAAAGCGCATCATCGAAGACCTTGCCAAGAGCATTTGCCATAAAAAACTATAAGACACCACCGTCTCCGCAGGGGTCAGGTCCCCAATAACTCCCACCAGAGTTTCCGCCAGATCCCGCTTTTCTTTTAATACTCCCACCACCCGGTCACAAAAAAACCGATTGTAGATCAGTTTTTGTAATATCCGGCTCAATAAAAATTTCTTTTCGAATTCCTTTTTCCTTCTTATCTCATAAACCTTCAAGGCGTCCCGGGACCAATCGGATTTTCTAAAAGCTTCATCAGCTACTTCGGCAGCAATCTCCGAACTTCGTAAAGAAAGATAAATCCCCTCACCGGTAAAGGGATCAATGAATCCCATAGCATCCCCCACCATCAACAATCCGCCACAGGGAACCGGCTTGACGGAAAACGCCAGTGACTCCACCCCCCGCACCGGTTCGATGCACTTTGCACCTTCAAGAATTTTGCGACGTTGTGAGTTTTTCATCATCGAATCCAAATAAAATTGATCCGGTTTTTCTCCATTCATGCAGTTTCTCGGTACGACCAGCACCACATTGGAAAGATCATTGCCCACACTGGAAATTCCCGTGTAACCGGGAAGGGAAACATGCATATAACAATAATCGTCTGCCAGACGCGCCCCCTGCCAATGCGCCGCCAGAGCAATTTTGGTTCCACCCACCGGTTCTTTCTTTAGGTTAAATTTTTTAAGCGATAGCGAGTTTCTCCCCCCCGCATCAATCACCAAAGGTGCACGAATGGAAAAGGAAGTTTTATTTTCATCCCACCCCTCAACACCGGCAACAGAATTGTCATCCATTAAAAAGTCGGTGACCTTATGTTGCTCACGAACTTCCACACCTACTCGCCTGGCTTCTTCGATGAACATTTCATCCAGCTTGAATCTTGGAACTGACAAACTGGTGGGTCGTCCCGTTAGTCCGGGAAGATAGGGATATTCAATCGCCAGTTCTTCTCCTTCATAAGAAGAAATCGCAACTCCTTTCAATCTTTTGGGGTTCAATGCTTCTATGCGTTCCAGAATACCCAAACGATCGAGTATCGGGTCGGCAGCAGGACTGATAAATTCACCACAAACCTTATCCCGAGGAAACTTAGCCTGGTCGCAAAGAATGACCTTATAGCCTCGACGGCAAAGATCAATTGCAGCAGCACACCCAGCAGGCCCACCACCGATAACTATAATATCCGGATTTCCCATCATTTCTTTTTTCCTAAAAAAGCAATGCGGTAGGGAAAGTGTCGGTGAATCTCAAACTTTTCGATCTCTGCCTGTCTTGCCAACTCGCCAAACTCCAATGGGGTAAACGCATTCATAACAGAAACCGGTGCGTCATAACGGGTGAGACGGTTGCGGGTGAATATTCTCGTTAACAAAAAAATCGCTGCATGCGCGATTCGGCTGCGGTGCAGGTCATTGATCAAAAATCCCAATCTTGCGGACTTGTAAATAGCCTTGATAATTGCCACCGCGTTCTCCCAACTGAAGTGGTGCAATGAAAGGTTGTTGATCGCCAGGTCAAATCGCTCGTCCTTAAAAGGCAGCGAAAGAACATCGCATTGCACCAACTGGATTTCCGGGTATTGACAGATTTCTTCTTTTGCCATCTTTAACATCTTGGCGTTGATATCAATGGCAATGATTTTAACAGGTACCCCCAGCTTACGGGCCAACCGGGCAAGGGCCACCGGCTGGTCGGCGGACCCGGTCGCGGCATCCAAAACGGTGAAAGGTCGATCCTCTTTATGTTCTTTTAAATATTTTTCGGCGTGATAAAGCAAAACCCGGTAACCGCTTAAATACCGGTTCACCGTGGCAACATCTTTCAGGCTGTCGCGCACCTCTTCGTAGGGAGCTTCATCAAGATCGAGCAACTCATCTCTGAGGTTTCGGGGAGGAAAGAAAAATGATTTCACCGGACTACGTCCGGAGGTAATAGTTGGTAATAGGCTTATCCATGATTGTTTGCTTTTCAGGCATCTACCTGTTGGCCCAACGCCTAGTTGTCCTGAAAGAAAAAATACTGCTGTCCGGTTTGAATTCTTTTTTGCGTAAGATTCAAAGCCATCTCTTTAAAAACTCCCCGAGTGGCAGGGATCATAATGAGGATTCCTATCGTATCCGTCACCACCCCAGGGGTGATGAGAAGCATACTGCAAAGGCTCATCACAGCACCGTTCAATACTTCATCCGAGGGGGCTTCACGGGATTTCAGAGACCGTTGTATTCTTTCAAAACATTCGTTTCCGTAACTCCGGCTGACCACAATCCCCACCAGAAACGAAAACATAACCAAAGAAATAGTATTTATGATGCTGATGGAATCACTGACCCATTTCAGGCCATAGAGTTCCACACCTGTTCCAATTGCAAAAAAAGCAGTGACCGGCAAAAACATTAAAAACCCCCAGTAAAACCAAAAGTTAAACAGTGGTTAAACCATATCATGCCCCCACACACTCGAAAAGGAAAATTCTTTAGGGACCAAATTCCCTCTTTTCCTGTCTGAAATCATAATCATGATTTTTTTTCAATATCTTAAATGGCTATCTCCCAACTTAGAACAATCGATTTTTCAAAACTTTTCGAGACTTCCGAATTTAAACCGAAGCTGGCAAAGGGAAAAATTTGGCAAAAGAAATATTGACAATCAAAACATTCACGTGTATCTCACAAAAATAAAACGCTTTAAGGGGAGAAAAGCGATTAGTTTTTGGGTATGAGAAGTCTGGGTTTCAACTACCCCGCTGAATTATTCGATGAAAGGAAATTCCAATGCCGGATTACCGTTTTCTTCTCAGTAAGGTTTTAGTATCTCCCTTCTTGTTTTAACGTTTCTCATTCCCACAACCCTTCCGGAATCGATTTTCATCTCCGAAGCTCAAGCTCAGCAAAAATCAACCCAAAAAAAGAAATCCCAAAAGAAAAAAAATAATAAAAAGAAAAAACGGGATGATGATAAAGATGGGGACCGAGGCAATAATGGAATCCCCAAACAGATTCGCAAGCTCACCAAAAAAGTCAACAAACTAGAAAAGAAAGTCGACAACATTGAATTGACCCCTGGACCGCAAGGCCCACAGGGTGAAACCGGACCCCAAGGCCCTATAGGACCCGTTGGTCCTCAAGGACCGCAAGGTATTCAAGGTGAAACGGGTCCACAGGGACCCGCAGGTGCCGATGGTGC
>JAYNIA010000039.1:11821-13158 GCA_038108555.1 Nitrospinota bacterium
TTCAGTTGCTCAGTTTCCAGCTTGGGGGAATTAAGTTGTGACAACCTCCCTACTGGGGTCGATCAGGCCCTATTGGATCAGGTTGCCAATCATGAAGCCATCCTTTCTGAATTCAGTTGTTCTGTTTCCAGCTTGGGAGAATTGAGTTGTGACAACCTGCCTGGAGGAGCAGAAGGACCCCAGGGACCTGCAGGCCCCCAAGGGCCACAAGGTGTTGCTGGGCCTATAGGACCCGTTGGACCAATAGGTCCGGAAGGCCCTCCTGGTACAGACCCGGGCTTGGAAAATGCTTCCTGCCAACTGTATTGTGAATTGAAAGAAATCAATCCCAACACATCGCTCCTAAAACCAAGTTTCTGTCCGGTTTGTGTAAGTGGTGTGGGAGTTGAATGGACCGAAGCAACAAACTCTGCAGCTTGGCCTGACCGATCTGGCCACCAGTCATTGGTCTTTGACAATAAAATTTGGATTTTAGGGGGACACGCCGGAAGCCTGGCAAATGATGTCTGGTATTCAAGCGATGGAATTAATTGGACCCTTGCGACGGCTTCAGCGGACTGGTCTCCTCGGATTCACCATAGAGCCGTGGTCTTTGACAATAAAATGTGGGTCATGGGAGGAGAAATAAATAATTCTCAGGATACAATCGACGATGTTTGGTATTCAACCGATGGAGTCAACTGGACAGAAGCAACAGATTCTGCAGGTTGGCCGGCCCGATCAAGACATCAGATTTTGGACTATGATAATAAACTGTGGGTCTTGGGTGGCTGGAGTATTGACGGCGCTAAAAGGGATGTATGGTACTCCGAAAATGGAATTAATTGGTCAGAAGCCACCAGTGCTGCCAGCTGGATTTATCGTGATTTTCATCAGTCCTTTGTGTTCGACAACAAAATGTGGGTTGTCGGTGGTTTGGCAAGGCTGGGTCTGAATGGAACCGGTACCCAATCCACGACAAATGATGTTTGGTATTCAACGGATGGAGCGGGTTGGACTCTAGTGACAAGCGATGCTCCATGGAGTAAACGTTCCCATCACCAGGCCATTGTAGCCAATAACAAAATGTGGATCATGGGAGGCAACGTTACCGGGTCAATCACCCAGGCAAACGATGTCTGGTCCTCGGAAGATGGTATTAACTGGACTGAGGCAATAGGGTCTGCCGCATGGCCTGAACGAAATGATTTTCAAGCATTGGTCTTTGGAAATAAAATGTGGGTTCTGGGGGGCAGCGTGAATTCCCTTGGAGGAAATCAGAATGATATTTGGTTCAGCAATCTCTCCAGTTTTGGAGGTGTAGCCGGCCCGCAAGGTCCTCCGGGTCCCGAAGGACC
>JAYNIA010000039.1:13258-24437 GCA_038108555.1 Nitrospinota bacterium
TGGCGGAGATGCCAGTGACGATGCGGATGGAGTTGAGATAAGAAGAATCATTCAACTTCCACCTGTGGACTTTACCTGTACTATAGGAAGCTCTGGCGGTGAGGTTTGTCAAAATGTTCCGGGAGCCCATCAGGCATTTTTGATGGATGGCATAGGGCTGTCTGTAGATGGCACCGCCATACCAAATGTGACCCATTTCAACACACTGCTGAACACACTCCCCTCGCAGGCCCCGGGAGGAAATGTCCAGGTCGTAAGCCCCAACATTCTTAATGTTTTCGTCCCATCAAACATTATTGCCAGTGGCCATGGTGCGCATCGATTCAAGTTGGATAACAGCAATGGTCGATCGCATTTTGATTTCACAGGTGTAATTAGCCTTGGGCATGAGATTGTTTCTGAATCTTTTGCCAATCCAGGAGGGTTTACAAGCTTTGACAGAACTGTATTCTGCCCTCCAGGGAAAGTTGCAACAGGAGGAGGTTTAAGCGACTCAGGAAACATAAACGTTTCAGGGCCGGTCGGAAACAATGGTTGGAGAGTTGATGGAACTACAAGCTCAAATCCTTATACAGTTTCCGTTATTTGCGTGAATGATTTTTAGCGAGTTTGAAGTAGCAATAAGGGCTCACGGTGACTTACCGTGAGCCTTTTTTGTTTTAAAGTTTCTAGTAATGGTATTATTAAATCATGGAGGGAATTGATCGGAAACCACTAGCCCTGTTTTTTATTTCAATCTTTTTTCTTCTTGTCCTGAGTTATGGGGATACCCTGCACCACCCATTTAACTTCGATGACAGTCTGATATTAAAAACGGAAATCACTCCAACCGGCGATAAATATTTCCAATCCCCTCTTCAATACCGCCATCTGTTTTACCTGAGTTTTGCCTTAAACTATGACCTGGGGAAAACAGATCCCCAGGGCTACCACGTTTTAAATATTTCATTCCACTTTTTAACAACTCTCCTTGTTTTCTTTATTTCCTGGTCCACTTTTTCAAGAGGATTGGATTACAATCCCAAGAAAGCAGCCGCTATTGCCGGAATCACCACCCTCTTCTTCGCAATCAGCCCGGTCCACACAGAAACGGTGACCTATATTTCCGGTCGTGCTACGGGGCTGGCGGGGTTTTTCTTTTTATTAGCTTTGCTATTTTTCATTCTTGCAAACTTCCGCGAGAAAACGTTGACCTCAAGGGTGATTTTGTTTTTGCTTTCGGCGCTCTTTTTCTTTGCTGCGGTTTTAAGTAAAGAAACCAGCCTTACACTTCCCGCAATTATGTTGCTTTATGATTACTGTTTTATGAACGGAGAGAAATGGTTCCCCCGTAAAAACCGTCTCCTTTATTTTTATCTTCCCGCAGGATCAGTGGGAGCCTTGGCCTTGTTTCAAACAGGATTCATGAAGTCCCTGATTCTGGAGTGGGCACAAAAAATGGACTTCAATTATGCTTTGCAGCAAACAAGAATTATTGGTCATGCCATCCACTTACTGCTGTTTCCTATCGGCCTGACATTGGACTATGATTTCCCCGACAGTTTTTTTCCTCATCCCGTTTTAACAGCATGGCCACTTCTGCTAATAGCTGTGCTACTTTGGGGAACTTCAAAATATTTTCCCAACTCAAAAAGAATAATCATTTTTGGTGTTGCCTGGTTTCTTTTAACCCTTGCCCCAACAAACAGTTTTCTTCCACGCTTGGATTTGTTAAGCGAACGAAATCTATACCTCCCCTCCTTCGGCCTGTTTTTTATAGGAGCTTTCGCTTTGGGTCATTCCTTTTTGTTTTCCGGGAAAACAATCTTAAAAAAAACTGGAACGGCATGTTTAATAGCAATTCTTTCTTTTCAAGCTTTCTTGTTAATCGAGAGAAATGGCGATTATCGGTCAAACATTATTCTTTGGGAGGATACGGTCAAAAAAGCTCCCGGGAAAACCCGGGCATGGCAAAACCTAAGCCATTACTACTTGATAGAATTAAATTACGAAAAGACACTTGAAGCGATTCAGGGTCTAATGCGGTCGAACCCTTCTGACAAATATCTCTCGCAGGCCCATAGCAAACTGGGGGTTATACACAGCCGCCAGGGACAACATGCAAGCGCGATTGCTTCCTATGAAAAGGCCATCCAACTCGACCCTTCCACCCCGGTAAACCACCTCAATCTGGGCGGCCTTTATATTAAGCAGGGGAAATTCAAAGAAGCAAAAACCGCCTATGATAATGCCGAGCGACTTTTTAAAAACCAAGTTCCTCCGAGCCCTCTTCCACCCACTGTTTACCTGAACAAGGCCTTCATTCTTTTTAATTTGGGATCATTTCATCCTGCAAAATCGGCGATTGAAACTTATCTCATCCACAATCCCGAATCTCAATACACTCAAACGCTTCTTGGAAATATTAATTTGGCATTAAGGTAGATGAATCAAAGGGGTTATTCTTTGACTCACTCTTAAAAAGTTTAATTCTGGCACTTTTAAGAAGCAATATCCCCCATTTGGGGGATACCCATTTCTTCTTAAAAATATTAAATTACCCTTGTAAATGTAATGCTCTTATTTCTCCACCCTTTCGTTTAATAACTTGTTGAAAATCAGCAAGTTACCTCAAATAAAAAGAATACCTTGTAATTTTAAAGTTTAACTGTCAACGGGGGACAAAATGAAAAAACAAGCTTTTATTTCCTTAATGTCGGGCTGTCTGGCGATTGTTTTCCTTATTAGCGGGACACCTTTAGCTTTCGCACAAGGCAAAAGTAACGGAAACAGCAACCCAGGGGTTAGTATCCCACAACAAATCGATAATCTTCGACAGGACCTTTCCAACTCCGTCAATGATCTCCAGCAACAAATTGATACTATTGAGTTGATACCTGGACCGCAAGGGCCTAAAGGAGACAAGGGGGATACGGGAGCGACCGGCCCCCAGGGACCCTCCTGCACCGTGGTGGATGATGGCGAAGGTACAGCAACGCTGTCATGTCCGGATGGAAGCAGTGTCAGTTTCCCGGTACCCATTCCCGTTGTGCCTGGTTTTAACGGATCGGTTTTGATCAGTGAAGCTGAGGCAAACCAAATCAACAGCTGGGTGGGCACACCCCAGGATCAAGCCTGGACTCTCTGCTATCGTCGTAGTGATGATGGGCCTTCGGCCAGTACCTTTCATAACAAATGTAATGACAAGGGTCCGACCGTTACAGTCATCACATTAAGTACCGGAAAGAAGATTGGCGGGTATGCGGCGGCTAGCTGGGCAGGCCAGGGTTATAGGGGAAACAGCACCAACTTCCTGTTTTCCTTGACGAACAACTACAAGCATTCCTGGTATCGGTATGGGTACTACCAGTATAACCATAATGGATATGGCCCCACATGGGGAGGAGGGCACGACTTCTATACCAATTTACTCAGTTCCAGCTATTGTAATATTGGTTATTCCTACCGTTGCCGGGTGGGGAGTTATGGTTCATCGACCTGCAGGAATGATTTCTGCGGCACTTACCGGCCGGGAATTGTAAATCTGGAAGTCTGGTATAAGGCCAACTAAAAATAAATATGGGAAGGAAAAGGGGCCCTCCCTTTTCCTTCCTTTTACCCGAATTTTTGGGTATACTCGGGCTAGTATTTCTCGCCTGGTGGAGGATGGGGATGAAGCATTGGATCAAAACAACTCTGGGAATCGGATTGGCCGTTGGCTTGTGGCAAGTATCGGCTGACGCGCGTTTTCTGGATTTAAAAAAACAGGAACAAATTCCTGCGAGTCCGGCTCCTATCCCGCAAACCCAAACAATTCCTCAACCGTCAACCCCTGGCACCAGTTACAACACGGAAGTAGCGCCCCAGGGAATCAGCCTTCGGTTTGAGAATCTTTCTTTAATCAGTGTTCTGCGAAACATCCAGGAAGAAACCGGCATTCTTTTTTCCATCGACCCGGAAATGGAATCTGTTCCTTTTAGTGCCACCATTCAGGCCGACAACTGGGAAGCCGCAGTCAGGGAACTGCTTAAAGGTTTCAGCCGCGTAGAAATTTGGACAGACAACCTGGAAACAAGTCGTGTCTGGTTATTATCAGGCCAGGGACTCTCCCCCGAAGACTTTAAAAGCAACGCAGATATCCGCTTGAGTCGCCAGGCACCGCAAAAACAGTCACAGCCAAAGGTTCAAAAGAAGCAACGTTTCCGATCCGCGCCAACTCCAGTGCCTGCACCCGCTCCTGTTAAAAAAGCATCTTTACGCATTGAAGATTTGCCCCCGCATATTCTCTTTGAACCTGGTGTCCTGACTTTCTTTAAATCCAAAGGAATTGCACTTCCACAAAACGTGAAAAACATGTTTGGGCCCAATCTTGAAGGATTGCCCGCAAACATGCCCATCTCCCCCCACATTCTTAACGATCCGACTTTCACAGGGTTTCTGGAATCTCAAGGGATTCAACCTCCACAATCCTAAACTTGCTTTCCCCACCAAATCATTTCACCCAATCAGTTTGATTAGGTTCGTTTGACTTATGCCTCAAGATATAAAAGTAAATTTGGGAACCCATCTTCTAGAAGAAGGAAAAAATGTAGCAATCAATGACCCTCTTTCAAAAAAAATTGGTGCCAAATTTGATGAGGGGTTGCCAGACACTATCATCCTTCATTACACGGCAGGTCCCAGCGTTGAGTCAGCAATAAACACCCTGGTTCATTCCGACACCAAGGCCTCCGCCCATTTGGTGGTGGGACGGGATGGTTCGGTCACCCAACTCGTTCCTTTTGACACAATCGCCTGGCATGCTGGAAGAAGCTCTTTTGGAGGGCGCTCCGGATTCAACAAATATTCGATTGGAATAGAAATCGTAAATGCTGGGCATCTACAAAAGGAAAGAGATCAATACAAAGCCTGGTTTGGAAAAACGTATCCCCAGGATCAGGTTTTGGAAGCCTCTCACCAAAACCATTCTTCACCTAGGTTTTGGCACACTTACACAAAAGAGCAGATCGATTGTGTTTTAAACTTATGCACCCAACTAAAAGAAGCATACTCCATCAAAGAAATCCTCGGACATGATGAAATTGCCCCGAGCCGAAAAACAGATCCGGGTCCGGCGTTTCCTCTTGAAAGCGTTCGCTCCCAAGTATTGGGTCGCGAAGAAGATTCCGGTGATGGAATTGCATCAGAAGGCGTTGTCATTGCGACTAAACTGAACATCCGGCATGGCCCCAACAGCAATGCCGACCTGGCAGGACCGCCGCTTCCCGGAGGAACGAAGGTCAAAATTTTAAATGAAAAAGAAGGGTGGTATGAAGTCGAAGTCACCAAGCGCGGATGGGTCAGCAAGAATTTTATCGAATCCTAAATAGTAATCCTTATTTTGTTGTTCCAACAGCCCTCAAAAAACTCATCACCTGGATCAACTGATCCACGGTAACAAATTGCTCAACATCCTGTTTATCTGCGTTGTTTTTATCATGGAAATTTTTAAAGTCCTTCAAAAACTTTTTTTGTTCCGCCAGATCAGAAAGCTGGTATTTTTTATTGATACGGATACCCTTGTTACCCCCTCGCCCTCTAAGGCTGTGGCAAAACAGACAGTTATTTTTATAAACTTCAAACCCTTTTTCCGCTTCTCCAGAAATTTTCGATAACTTTTTGAGGGGGGAATAGTAATCACTCAGTCTCACAAATTTGAGTTCTCTTATATTTGCGGTTAAGAATCTTTCTTCAAAGGGAGGATTTTTTCCATCAGGAACCAGTACGAGAAGTGGATTCAACCAGCCCGGCCTGGAGGAGCCGTTTTCCAATTTAATTCGAGTGGCCAAATACAGGTCGTATTTAAGAATATCTGATATTGGGAGAATTCCCTGGTAATCATCAAAGCAATTAAGCAAAATGGCATCTTCACCACTTTTTAATCGAAACTGACTGACAATTTTTAAAAGGGAAACGGCTTTAAACTCGGTATGACTGTATCTCAACGCCCGGTCAAAGTAGGAGCTGGACAGTTTTTTCACCCCTAAAGCTTCTAATTTGGGTACGGTCCAGAACTCAGAAGAAATTCTACCGAAGGGATCTGATACCGTAATTCGGTACAACCTTTCCGTATCTACTTCGGCTATCTGTTCCTGTTTGGGGGCACACGAAACACAAACTAGTAAAAAAGTGGCTACAAATCCGCAATATATTTGTTTCACCTGCTAAAACCTTCTATTATAGATAAAAGTTTTCAACGACTTACTATAAACGAATAAACCCAAGGTCTATTTGCCTTTAATTTAACATGGAACCAACACCTACACTTGCAATCAGTCCGGAAAAGATGGATTTTCGTGCCTATTCCATTTCCTGGAATCTCACCAAGCGGTGCAATCTCAATTGTGACCACTGCTATCTCGATGCTGATTTCCGCGGCGGAATAAAAACTGATGAACTGAGCACCGAAGAATGTTTTCGTGTCATTGACCAGATCGCGGAAGTCAATCCAAATGCGTTTTTGATTCTCACCGGAGGAGAACCTCTTTTAAGACCTGACATTTACGAAATCATCCGTTACGCGGCAGACAAAAAATTCATGGTCGTTCTGGGAACCAACGGCACGATGATCAACCGTGTCAATGCGGAAAAAATTAAAGCCGCAGGCGCCCACGGAGTGGGAATCAGCATTGACTCCATGAATCCAGACAAACACAACAAATTTCGTGGAGTGGAAAAAGCCTGGGAGCTTTCGATGGAAGCCTTTGATATTTTGAATGAGGTCGGCGTTGACTTTCTCGTGCAAATGTCAGTTTCGGATATGAACTACAAAGAAATTCCCGAGGTGGTCGAGTTCACCGAAAAAATTGGTGCCATTGCCTTCAATCTTTATTTTCTGGTGTGCACCGGTCGTGGACAGGGCAACACCGACATTTCAAATGAAGCTTATGAAGAAGCATTGAAAATGCTTTACGATCAGCAGATGAAATACAAAGGTAAGTTGATGATCAACTCTAAATGCGCACCGCAATACAAACGCGTGGTGTATGAGAATGATCCAGAATCAGTTTACACCCGCACCTACTCGGGGGGATGCCCGGCGGCAACACATTACAGCCGAATATCACCAGAAGGCAATCTGACCCCCTGCCCTTTCATTGAAGAATCAGTGGGAAATTTAAAATCGCGTTCCTTTAAAGACCTCTGGGAAAATGCTCCACTGATGGTTCAGTTGCGCGACCGGAAAGAACTCGATGGAAAGTGTGGTGATTGCGAATTCTCTGCCATGTGTTCCGGGTGCCGAGCACGTGCCTTTGCCGAAACCGGAAATTATATGGACCCCGACCCTTCCTGCGATTACGAACCGGGAAAATATGGCGGTCAGGCGTTCACCTTAAAAGTAGAAGACACATTGGGACTGGAAGTTGAATTCGAAACTCAATGGACCCCTGAAGCAAAAGCACGGTTGGAACGCATCCCCTCTTTCGCCCGTGGCATGGTGGTCAAAGGGATTGAAAAGTTCGCCACCGAACGAAATATTCGAATTATTGATGAAGCGGTGGTTAAAAAATCACGTGAGGAAATGATTGAAAAACGCGGCGCCATGTTTCCCTTCCTGAAAAAATTCATCAATTCTGAGAAACTTTAAGCCTACAGCTCGTGGCAAAGGGCCATAAGAAAAGGTCCGATTCTCTTGGGGTAGGCTAAGAAACAAAGTTTCCGGTTTTCCAGTTAACTTCAAGTTTGAGGGGATTACCGGACCGGCTTTGGTAATTGACATACCCGTGTTCCTCGCCAAACAGGAACAGGTCGCGTGTGATTTCGACATCCTGTTTGCAGTAATGGATGATCTTGTCAATTTTTCCTTCCTTATACCATTGCAGGGAAATCAAACCATCGGCAGATTTTTTGGCACCCAGGGTATGTTGCGCCAGATGATTGAGGCTCAATCGAAAGTTTAAAAGTTTCTTTACATCAATCAACATATCGAAAGTGTTGATCTCCTGAAGATCAAAATCCGAATACGGTTGCAAGACGGTATAGTCAAATCCGATCACGTTAAAACCCACTACGAGATCTGCTGTCCTGAGTTTTTCGACGAGTTTTTTGGCGTCTCTTTCTTCATAGACGAAATAATCCTGGTCCACGCTATCCCAAACCACCCCGACAGCCAGCCCCATTTTGTGGATATTTCCCCAACCTCCCACCTCATCGGCACTTTTCTGGGTTTCCAAGTCAAAATATTGGATACGCGGTGCGGTTTCCAGGTTGGTTGTTTTGGAGGGTTCTTCGTCCTCTGATTCGCCAAATAAACCGAGTTGTTCTGACATAAAATTTAATTCTTAATTAAGGATAATTTTAAATTTAGCATCCTTAGATGCCAAATCAACATTTATTTAACAAACCCTTATTTTATATGGACTTACCGACAATTCAATTGCCCCGACCATCGACAGGTGCTAGATAGGCCTTCAAAATCCATTAGCCCTTTAAAACGTTAAAGTTTGCCAATTTTAAGACCGATAAATCTTTAGATAGACGGTTAAAGCAGTCTAAGTAAATCAACTGAAAGGCTAATCAGTGGCTGAAAATCAAATATTCGGTATCAATTCCAACCTGGATACAGGTGGGATCATTGATAACCTGGTAACTCTCCAACGCCAACCCATCACCATTGTCGAAGCAAAGCGGGCTTTAGAAGAAGCCAAACTGCTCAGCTTTCAGGATCTCAAAGACCGTCTGCAAAACTTCAAAAGTATCGTAAACACCCTGAATACAGAATCGCGATTTCTTACCACTGAGGGAGTATTTTCAAATAACAGTGCCACCGACACCAACAAAGTTGTAAGCCTGACCACATCAACTTCGGCAACCTCCGGAACTTTCTCTTTAGTAGTAAATAACCTGGCGCGCGAATCCAAACTCTTATCAACTGGATTTGCAGATACCTCCAGCGCCCTTGGAAATGGAACGGTTTCAATTACAGTAGGAACCACTACCACTGAGATTACCATTGATGAAACTAACAATACTCTGGATGGCCTCAGACTGGCCATAAATAACTCCGGAGCAAATGTTCAAGCCACTTTTATTAACGATGGAAGTGCCACTGACCCGGTTAAGCTTCTTATATCCGGAACGGAAACTGGACTTGATAATGCTGTTTCCATCGCAGCTTCAAATACATTGTTTGGTTTTGGACAGCAGAGTCCCATAACCTTTTCAGAAACCCAGGCCGCGCAGAACGCAAGTTTTGTATTGGATGGGGTAGCTGTAACCAAGGCAGATAACACGGTTACGGATGTAATCACAGGAACCACCTTGCAGTTGGAGTCTGCAGGTTCCGGCACCATCACCTTGAGCCCGGATGAAGATGCCATAAAAGAAAAAATTCAGAACTATGTCGACGGGTTCAACGAACTTATGCTGCACCTGAACTCCGAACTGGCGTTAACAGAATCGACGGGTGAAACCGGTGTCCTGTTTGCAAACTTCACCGTACAAAATCTGCAACAGACTTTGAGGGAAACTATAACGGATGAAGTGTTGGGTGTTACCGGAGATTTTACTTATCTTTCTCAAATAGGAATAAAGACATCCTCCGATGGAACACTCACTATCGACGATGGAGACTTGAGCACAGCAATAGCCACCAACATAGAAAACGTTACTCAGTTATTCTCAAGTAGCGGAAGAACCACCAATAGTGCGGTGACCTTTGTCGGGTTTACAGATGATACTGTCCCAGGAACCTATAGCGTAAAGGTAACCAACGGGACACCCCAGCTAGCCGCTTCTGGAACGACTACCTTTACCGATGCTACTGGTAATGGAAACTTTTTTGCTGGAGCCTCTGGAACCGATGCAGAAGGTCTGAATTTTAGAATTGGTAATCTTACTGACGGAAGCTATGGAGAGATCGTCCTATCAGTGGGCGTGGCTCAAATAACAAACCGTGTTTTAGCCCGATTAACAGACGCCTCTCTTGATGGTCCCCTTGAAGCGGAAATTGACAGTGCCAACGAAACAATCGCCGAATTTGACTCTACGATTACCGAACTGGAAGAAAGGATTGTGTTATTCGAGTCGAATCTGCGGGATCGTTTCACCAATCTGGAGGTTGTTCTGGGTAGGTTGAATTCGCAACGCGAGGCCTTTGACAATTCAATTGCAGGAATACAATCCCTATTCCAAGGTGGCGGAAATTAAAACAAGAAACAGAAATTATTTTCAGGATAAATTCTAAATGGTTCCATCCAGATATCACGACCAGTACAAAAAAAACCAAATCTCTACATCCAGTCAGGGACGCCTGATCCTAATGATGTACGAAGGGGCGATCAAGTTCACAACTCTGGCTGCAGAGAGCATGGGCAAAGGGGATGTCGCCAATCAGGGAAAATACATTCAAAAGGCCCATGATATCGTCAACGAACTTTCACTCGCTTTGGATTTTAAAAAAGGCGGCGAGGTTGCTCCCCGGTTGGAATCCCTTTATCAATATACCTTGAGCCAGCTAACCCTTGCCAATATCAAGTCAGATAAAAAGCCACTTCAAGTGGTACTCAATATTTTAAATCCCCTTTTAGAAGCCTGGACCCAGCTTTACGAAGCCTCCACCAACACCGGCCAGGACGAAGCCGCACAACCCAAAAACATCGCTTCAAAATGCTAGGTTTAAAATTGACGAAGCCTTAATCCGAAAAAACTCAGAAAAACTTATTTACTGCTTCCCCAGCTTTATCCCTAATCTGGCTTCTTATCTCATAAATGAAATCCAAGTTAAGATTAAGGAATTTGATCGCTTCTTTTTGAAGGAATGGCAAGGCGGGTTCACTGCTTTTTCCAAATCCAACTTCATATGCTATCAATTCAGCAATATGCAATATTAAAGATTCCTCTTTATAGGTTTGCGCCTTTAGAGGTTCATGATGATTCATCACAGGCACATAAATGCTTGCAGGAAGCCTCCACTCTTTTAGCAGAATCCCTCCAATTTGGGCATGATCGTAACCCAACTCTTCCTTTTCAGCTATTATCAACCCTTGATCAGAGGAGTTTTTTGACTTCAAACAAACATCAAAATAAATCTCTGGTTCTTTTTGCAAAAGAACCAATTGTCCAATGTCATGCAAAATACCGGCGAGGTACAACTGCTCTGGACGAGTGGCCTGCCCCCAATAAACTGATCCAATGCCTATGTTAGGATTTGGGTCAAAAA
>JAYNIA010000040.1:0-23971 GCA_038108555.1 Nitrospinota bacterium
CAAAAGGAAAAAGGCGGGGAAGAAAAAAGTGGAGCAGGGCAGGCGGTCAATGACTTTTAGATTGAAACCAAAATTAAAGGACAGCTGTTAACCAACGGAAATGTAAGTTCGGTAAACTATTTTTATCGCTCTGTGCAGAACAAGGTTTATGTGATCGGTGAATCGGCCAGTAGCCTTGAAAAGGATCTGGTTTTGACAATTATCCGTGAAACAGAAGGGGTAAAATCAGTAACAGAGCATATTGAGGTCACACCCTCCAGTTAAGTATTATAAAAACACCAATTCCGATAAAAGGGCTGACAGGTTTACCTGTCAGCCCTTTTTATTTTTACCCGTTTTTGAAAATTTTTGGCATCCCAAAGCTATAAAGAAATGTTAGATTCCATTAGGAGTGTTTTATTTTTTTTTCACCGGAGCCTGATCCCCAAGTTCCAACCATTCAAATAAAAATGTATGAAAAAAACTTTTGGGTTATTTTTTTCCGTCCTGCTTTTTTTCCTGTTTGTTCAACAGGGTTGGGCCTTAACCGAAAAAGCGCAGGACATTTTTGAACGCTTCAGTCCATCCGTCTACCAAATCCAGGTCATTGATCTGGGGTCCGGTGAAAAGTCTGCCATTGGTTCCGGTTTTGTGTTTTCAGACGATGGCCTTTTTGCAACCAACTACCATGTTGTGGAAACGGTACTGGAAAAACCCGAGAGATACAGGATCGAGTACCGAAATGATGCCGGGGAGCACGGAACGCTGAAAATAAAAGCCATTAATGTAACCAACGACATCGCCATTTTAAAAGGAGATACCGCTGGTTTGCGATCTGTTTCTCTTTCCATCCAAAAATTGTCTAAAGGAGATCGAATTTTTCCCATGGGAAACCCCCTGGATTTGGGGATGACCATTATAGAAGGAACCTATAATGGATTGGTCGGGCAAATTTCTTACCAGCGCATTTTTCTGTCTGCAAGCTTAAATCCCGGGATGAGTGGCGGACCGGCTTTCGATGGAAATGGAAAGGTGATTGGGGTGAATGTCGCTATCAAGGGCCGGGGGCTAGGTTATCTCATCCCCGTTGAATATTTACTGAATCTGGCTCATGAAACTAAAGGTAATGAAACTTTGGAAGACTGGCAGGAAGTGGTTCAAAGTCAAATATTGGGAAAATATCGAATGGTTATAGAAAAGCTCTTGAAAGAAAAATTTTCTTTCGAGAAATTTGGCTCTATGAATGTTCCCCTGGGCATTCTACCCAAAATTCTAAAATGCTGGGGCCAGAGTAAAGCGGAAGATGTAGAAGAGGGACGATTTGTTTCGTTTGTCGCAAAATGGTGTCAAAGTGAAGATGATATTTATCTTTCTTCGGGATTCAATACAGGAAATATTGGTTATTCTTTCACGGCTCTTGAAAGTAAAAGTTTGACTTCTCCCTATTTCTATAAAGCCTACTCCGAAGAATTTTCTGAAAAGCGTTTTTTTTCCAAGGGAATCGAAAAAAACGTATCGGAGTTCGATTGTCAGGATGGTTTCGTTAAGTTTGCCGGTCGTGAATGGAAAGCCTTCCATTGTGTGCGTCAGTACAAAAAGTTTCCTTTGCTGTACGATTCGTTTCTTAGTTTTGCTGTGTTGGGTGAGACTCATCGCGGCCATATAATTCAAGTGGGACTCGCAGGAGTCAATGAGGAACTTTCCAGTTCTTTCGTTAAAAAGCTGTTGGGGGGAATTCAATGGGTCGATTGATTGTCGAATTGTTGCCTTCCCAGGGTATCAAAGCCGAACGTTTATTTACTTTTGAAAATGGGAGATTCACCATCGGCAGGTCTTATGCCAATGACATCATTCTTAATGATATGTATGTGTCCGGAGAGCATGTCTCCATTTCCAATTCGAATGGAAATATTTATATTACTGACCTGACCAGCGAAAACGGAACCGAAATTGAGGGAGGAACAATCCTCAAAAGCCAGTCGGCAAAAATTGGATCTGGTGAAGAGGTTTGCATCGGAAAAACCAGGTTCAAAGTTTTTCTGCCAGACCATCCCGTCCACCCCGCCAAGTTTAAAGACAAACTGAATGCATTGCGAAATGCCCTGGATAGTGGGTGGGTGGCTTTGGTTTCCTCTTTAATAGTTTGTGGTCTTTATATCCTTTTTCATTATTTTGATGAGCCCAGTGAAAAGTTTTGGAAGAAAGAAGTCTGGGTTGCTGTTTTCATTTACCTGTTTATTGTTTTTATTTATGTCGGAATATTAGGGCTGATCAGTTATTTAAAATTTCATAGACCCTATTTCAATCGCCATCTGGCGGTAGCGAATCTGGGGGGAATCTATTCCCTGTTTTTCATGCATTTTGAAACATTTATTTTGTTTTGGGTGACAAACAATTCAGTGGAAATTTTTATTGTTTTGGTTAGCAGTTTTGTAACAACGTTGGCCATGCTATGGGCCAGTTCCCGATTAACGAAAGATACATTTAAAGCAGGGGACTGGGTCCGGCTTTCTATCGCTGCTGTTATTCTGACCCTGCCTGCCTTGTTAATGGAAGATTCGGTGAGATTGAGTTATTCAGGGGATCTAAAAAATAAACCGATGCTGGCTCCTTATCTTAAACCTCTTTCGGAACCAGTATCTCTGGAAAGTTTTTTGGATAATTCAAAAATCCTCTTCGAGGATAAAAGTGATTCGTAGCTCTAAACTTTTTGGGGTTTGATTAATTAAAACTCCGTCGTTGTAAATAAATCTCCACCGTATTTTTAAAATTGCTGGCGACGGCGATATCGCTCATGCCGCTGTGGTTGTAATCGCCACTGGTGATTGCCAATACGGTTCCTCCATCGACCACATAGTCCCGCGTTGGATAATGAAATTTTCCTTCGGTGTTTCTAACCACCAGTGAAAAATTGCTGGAGCGGGAATTGGCAACGGCCACATCTTTTAACTTGTCGGGATTGAAATTCCCAGCGGTCAAAGCGAAAGGCCCTCCGCCTCCAGAAAAGGAAATGGGTTCAGAAAAGCTGCCGTCTCCATTGGAGTAGAGCATATACAAATTATCACCCTGACCGGAAGCGAATACCAGATCGGCTTTTCCATCGTCATTCATATCCTCCAATATAACCGCAAGGGGAACCAGTTGTTTGGCGATGGTTTTTGATTTTTGAAAGGTGCCGTCTCCATTACCCATAAAAATTCGAATTGAACTGAAGCTGGAGCTGCTTGTAGCCAGTGCGATATCTGCATTGCCATCTGCATTGAAATCATCCGTCACTCCAGAAAAGGAGCGGGAGCCTGAAAGGTAGGTTTGCCCTTTTTTAAAGTAACCATCGCCGCTGCCAAGATAAATTTCCATTTGATCGAAGGTCAGCGTAACCGCAGCATCGAGTTTTTTATCATTATTGAAATCAGCCAGGATGACATTTAGAGGAACTTTCCCGGTTTTTATAGGAATGGGTTTTCTAAAACTGCCATCCCCATTCCCCGGTAAAACCACAAACATCTCCTCTCCCCGTGAATTAACAACGAGGTCCGGGATCCCGTCCCGATTGATATCCCCGGTGGCAGCCATGGTGGGTTCTGCGGCAACTCGAATTTGGCGGGGATTATGAAATGTACCATCGCCTTTTCCATAAATGAGGCTCAGGCTGCTGTCCTTTGAATTGACCGTCACCAGATCGGGTTCGCCATCCTGATTGAGATCGTGTGTCAGCAGGTAGGCAGGTCCTTTTCCGACAGTGATGACATCGAATTTATAGAATAAATCCGGAGGGGGAGAGGGCAGGTCGCAGCCCCCAAAGCCCAAAAAGGATACAATCCAAAAAATGAGGATATTTCGTCGTTCCATTAATAAGAGTGGGAAGTTAGTTAAAACCCTGTTTTTAAATTTCTTGATTTTATTTGGAGCCTGTGAAAAGATTACCTCTTTTTTGCGAAATATGATAATTTAGTGGCAAAAAAGTAGAAGAAGTTCATGTCCCTTGCTCCAACTTTTGAGTTGGGGCTAATGAGGTTTGTTGGAGTCTGCAGTTTCAACAATTCCTTTCTTTAACCCAAGAGGAGGTATCTATTGCGTTCTTACCAGAGTGTTCTGATTTTAAAACCCGATATTGAAGATTCCCGCGTGGATGAAGCTCTCGGAAAAATTGGAGAGTTCATCAAAAGTAATGGCGGAGCCATATTGAAAACAGAAAAGTGGGGAAAAAAACGTCTCGCCTACCGAGTCAAGAAAAACCGTTTCGGAATTTATCTCAATCTATATCACACCCTTGAGCCTTCCGGCGTTGTTGACCTGGAAAAGAAATACAAGCTTTACGATCTCATTATCAAGTTCATGGTTGTTACCTTGACTGATGATGAGTTGGAAAGAGCATTGGGAAGAGAAGAAGGTGTAGGTGATGAAGAAGGTGAAGCGGCACCGGTTGCTGAAGATGAAGACGGTGACGAATAGTTTTACAACCTCAAACGATATTGGGATCGGGTAATTTAAAATGGCATCTTTCAACAAAGTTTTATTAATGGGTAATCTAACGAGGGATCCTGAACTGCGCTATACCTCGGGAGGCACAGCGGTAGCAAGCTTTGGACTCGCAGTAAACCGAAAGTTCAAGCAAGGCGAGGAATGGAAAGATGAGGTTTGTTTCGTAGATATTACTGTTTGGGCAAAACAAGGTGAGAATTGCGCAGAATATTTAAATAAAGGAAGCCTTGCATTTATTGAAGGAAGATTGAATTACCAGACCTGGGAAGCAGATGGTGGCCAGAAGCGAAGTAAATTGGAAGTGGTTGCCAACAACGTACAATTTTTATCCAAGCAGGGTACAAAAATGGATATGGGCTCTGGCCCGGCTCCAGTCCCTGCTGATGACGATATTCCATTTTAATTAAACTAAAGAAAAAAGAAGGAAATTATGGCTGAACAAACAAAAAAACGTTCATTTTTTTCACAAAAAATCTGTCGCTTTTGCAACGATGACGACAGCAAGGTCTATATCGATTTTTTCGATGTTAAAGCCTTGAAACCCCTGATCTCCGAGAGAGGAAAAATTATTCCTTCAAGGATTTCTGGAAACTGCGCCAAGTGCCAGAGATTATTAACAAAGGCAATTAAGAGAGCACGTAATATTGCCTTGTTACCTTTTTCTGTTCAGCACTGATTTTGGAAAAAGAACCACAGCCACCAAATTTTTTGTTGCCTGTTGTTCTGGTTTTTGCCCTTTTATTTGCGCTGGCAGTTTTTCCACCATTAGGTGCATTGGTTGGGGTTTTATCGCCTTTCCCGCTTGTTTTTATTTTTCTGCAGCGCGGGAAGCAAATGGCGCTGGTTTTGATGGCCCTGATTTTTGCGGTCCTTTGGTTTTTGGTAGGGCAGAATCAGGCTCTGCTGTTCATGGCCGAATATGCGGTGATGGCACTTGTTTTGGGCGAAATGGTTCGAGCCCGGTTTCCTGGTGATTGGTGTATCGGGGCTTCTGCCCTGATTTCAGGAGGTGTCTCCCTTTTACTTCTGGTATCACTTCTGGGAGATCAGGAAACCTCGGTTAAGGAATTCTTTGAAAAGCAAATAAGAGCCCATTTCGCACAGTCTATAAAAAGTTTTAAGGCGATTGGCGAAAACAAGGCCGAGGTGGCGGACATGAAGGCCTTTGTTGAAAAAACGGTGGGAGGATTTGCCACTTCCTACCCGGCATTTGTCCTCGTGGGTTCTTTAGTCAGTGCAATGGCAAATTATGGATTGTTGCGCTTGGTTTGGGGTCGGCTTTATGGTCCCGGCTTGTTTTCGAACCGAACATTTTCCGAGTGGATTTGTCCGGAAAACCTGGTCTGGGGTTTTATCGCAGCCAGCCTGGCCTTGTTTATGGGACAGGGAATGGTTGCAGATGTCGGTTTGAATTTATTCGTCATTATGATGGTTGTCTACTTTGCTCAGGGTATGAGCATTGTGATCCATTTTTTAAAGTCCAGGAAGGTTCCGATTTTTTTCTGGATCGTTCTTTTTATCTTTATTTTTGCACAACCTCTTCTTATCGGGCTGGTAGCCGGGTTGGGAGTATTTGATATCTGGGTGGATTTCAGAAAATTAAGAAATCCATTGCCAGATCAGGAAGGTTAGTCGTCTAAGGAAAGGAAAAATTTTATGAAGCTGTTGTTGAAAGAAGATGTAGACGGTCTCGGGTTTTGTGGGGATGAGGTCGAAGTAAAAGATGGTTATGGGAGAAACTTTTTGATCCCCAAAGGCAAGGCTCTGCTGGCCACACCGAATAACTTGAAAGCTTTTAATCATCAAAAGCGAATTGTTCAGGCGAAAGTTAAAAAGGTGGTTGGTGCCGCCCAGGGTATTGCAGATGAAATTAATAAGGTGTCCATCGAAACCAAGAAAAAAATGGGCGAAGGTGGGAAAATGTTTGGCTCTGTGACCGCGCAGGAAATTTCTGATTTGCTGAAAGCCAAAGGCATCGAAGTAGATCGACGCAAAATTCAGATGCAGGAACCCATCAAAAAAGCGGGTGAATTTTCTATTCCCGTAAAATTGCATCCTGAAGTAACGGCACAAATCAAACTTACCGTTGAAGGCGAAAATGCAGTAGAAAAAACGGAAACGGAAGAAGCAAAGGAAGCACCGGAACAACCTCAGGAAAAAGAATAATCCTTTTGGGTTGAGGAAACTAAATCATGGCTGATGCCCTGACCGAAATCTCTCTTAACAAGCTCCCGCCTTATAACAAAGAGGCTGAGCAGAGTGTGTTAGGGGCCTGTTTCCATTCAGCAGAAGCCATCGCCAAAGCGCTTGAGGTGCTTAGCGAGGAAGATTTTTATAAGGCGGCAAATAAAAAAATCTTCGTTGTTATGCGGGAACAGTTTGAGGCCAACGAGCCGATCGATGTTCTTGCAATTGCCGATCGACTCCGAAAAAAGGATGAGCTGGAAAATGTAGGAGGCTTGGAATACCTGAGCCTTCTGGAGGATTATGTTCCCACCGCCACAGCCGTTGGCCATCACGCAAAAATTCTTAGAGAAAAAAAGATCCTGCGGGACCTGATTCAAACAGCGACCGATATTGTCTCAAATAGTTATAGCGATAGAGACGATGTCGATACGCTTTTGGACAAAGCCGAACAGTCCATTTTCGAAATTTCAGAGAAAAGGACCAAACCCAGCTTTTTCAAACTTCCGGATGTAATTCGGGAAAACGTCTCCAATCTGGAAAAACTTTCCATGAAGCCCGGTATGGTTACCGGCATCTCCAGTGGGTTCACAGATCTTGACAATATGACTTCGGGCTTCCAGCCTTCTGATCTGATCATCCTGGCAGCAAGACCAAGTATGGGGAAGACCAGTTTCGCTTTGGATATTGCGCGTTTTGTTTCTTTGCACGAAGGAATCCCTACGGCTATTTTCAGTCTGGAAATGTCAAAGCAGCAATTGGGTGTACGCCTGCTTTGTTCTCAGGCGAAGGTGGACTCATCCAAAGTGCGCACTGGCTACCTGGCCAAAAGTGACTGGCCCAAAGTGCATGATGCAGGACGCAGATTGTCAGAAGCAAAAATGTTTATTGATGATAGTGCCGCGCTCTCCGTTCTGGATGTACGGGCAAGGGCCCGCCGGTTAGCCGCAGAGCAACCCCTTGGGCTCATCATTATCGATTACCTTCAATTGATGCAGGGACGTGGAAGTTCCGAAAGCCGACAATTGGAAGTTTCAGAAATCTCCCGAGGATTAAAAGCTCTGGCTAAAGAACTCAATGTCCCCATCATTGCTTTGTCCCAGTTGAGTCGAGCCGTTGAAAGCCGTACAGACAAGCGGCCCATGCTCTCTGATCTCAGAGAGTCAGGTTCCATTGAGCAGGATGCAGATGTGGTTATGTTCATCTATCGTGATGTTGTTTATAACCCGGAAACCGATGATCCGGGGAAAACTGAAATCCTTCTGAGGAAACAAAGAAACGGGCCTATCGGTGATGTGCGATTACATTTTGAAAACCAGTTCACCCGCTTTTTTGATAGAGCCGAACGTGAAGATGTGCACCCCGAGGCCGATTCACAGGATTTTGGCGGTTTTTGATTCGTTGTATAAACATCTTTCAACCCTGCCGACTCTACCTATGGTTGTAATCCCCTTAATTCTAATTCTTGGTCTTTTCTTTAATCCTGCCCCGTTGTATTCACAACAGCATCCCGGTTTTGAAAACTTCCAGTTGTCAAAAAAAGATGAAGCTGAAGTATTTTTTGCAAGAGGACTATATAAAGAGTCCATTGAAAAATATAAAGAGGTGCTTAAGTTAGAAGTGGGTACCAGTTATATTTTTCGAACGATGCTGAAAGCCTGGAAAGCTTTGAATGATTTGAAAAGTGCGGAGCAGTTTTTTAAAGATTATCCGAAGGCACCTTCCACGCATACCTGGTATGCGGATGGTTTTTTAAATTATTTGAAATCGGATTACGCTGTTGCAGAAGCTTCCTTTAGCAAAGCAGTTCAGTTGGACCCTAAAAATGGCCTTGCCTGGAATAATTGGGGTGCCATTCTATCCGAAAAAAAACAGTATCCCCTCGCAGTGGAAAAGGTTCGAAAAGCCCTCGAAGCGAATCCTAAAGAACCCATTTTTATTTTGAACCTGAATAAGATTTATTCTGAAATGGGAGAGCCGCATCGATTCGAAAAAGAGTATAGGGATTTGTTGCAACAAAACTCCAAAGAGCTTGCCTGGGCTTATGGGAAAACCCTGGCTCGGGCTATCAGACAAAGGTCATTTGGTTCCTATTCCAAAGGCGATTTAGACAACACCATTGCTGGTTTTGAAGAAATGCTTAAAATTTACCGGGAAATAGACGATATTAAGGGTGAGGTTCCTGCATTATTTAGCTTGGGACTGCTTCATGAAGAAAAAGGTAATGCTCAAAAAGCCCAGGAATATTTCAAGCGAGTTTTGGCTATAAATCCGAACCATATTCAGGCTCGGGATAAAGTCAAACCTTTAGATTGATAATGGAGTTCAACCTGAACATGGGTGGAAAAATCCAGGTTTGAGATTAGGGAATTCATGGACCCTTTTAGCATTTAACTGTTGACAAATAAGGGGTTTAAGCGTTAGGATTGCAGGGTTTGATAGGTTTGTAATTTCCCAAAGGAGAAAGGGTGCAAAAAGACGAATTTACCGTAGTTGTATTCCCCGGAGCCATGAGCTCCCCAAAGAAGTTCTGCCTGCCTAAAAAGTTCGCAAAACTGGTGTTTGGTGTTTCCGCAGTACTCTTGGTGGCCTTTCTAGGATCATCGGTTTATTTTGTTCAGCAATATTTAAAATTGCAGGGCAATGAAACAGAATTGGCCCAACTTCGTAAAGAATCCAAAATAAGGAAAATACAGGTAGAAAAGTTTTCCCATCAGGTTAAGAATTTTGAAACTGAAATGGCTCGGTTGGAGCGATTTGAGAAAAAATTGCGAGTCATCACTGCACTTGAAAATTCTCCCAAGTCTGTTGAAAAAAACTGGGGTGTAGGTGGTCCCTATGGTTTGACCACAAGCAGTTTCAACACGGCTATGGGCCGTGGTGCTGCAAATTTGGTTGAACGTTTATCCAATGGCTTGGATCATTTGGATAAGCAGGCAAAAATTCAAAGTATCAGCTTCCAAGAGCTGGATAACTTTTTCAAAAATCAAAAATCACTTCTCTCTTCAACCCCTTCCATCTGGCCGACACGCGGCTGGGTGACTTCTGGATTTGGTTTCCGAAAATCACCTTTTACAGGATTACGCGAAAAACATGAAGGTTGGGATATCGCAGCCCGCTCCGGGTCTCCTGTCAGGGCCACGGCTGATGGCGAAGTCGTTGTCGAAGGTAGAGAATATGGTTATGGAAACATGATTGAGGTCAATCATGGATATGGTGTGGTGACGCGTTATGGTCATAATTCCAAGCATCTGGTGAAAGTGGGAGACCATGTCAAACGTGGACAGGTGATTTCGCTGGTGGGAAATACGGGAAGAAGTACAGGACCTCATTTGCATTATGAAGTTCTTTTACATGGAGTTCCTGTCAGCCCTAAAAACTATATCCTGGAAGACTGATCCGAACCTTTTTGAATCGATCCATTGATTCTTGTTTCTGGCAGGTATACTCCCCATTCAAATTTAATTCTTCTGAATTCTCACGGTATAATTGGGTTTAAATCTTTAAGGGTTGAACTATTCCTTTTTTAATTATTCCTGGTTTAAATTGCAATGGTATTTGGACTGATAAAAAAAATCGTTGGTACCCGAAATGATCGGGAAATAAAACGGATTCAAGCCATCGTCGATGAGATCAACGGCTGGGAGGAAAAAATCAAGCCCCTTTCAGATGAAGAACTGAAAGGGAAGACCCAGGAGTTTAAGAATAGGCTTTCAGAAGGGGCCACTTTGGATGAAATTCTTCCAGAAGCTTTTGCTGTGGTTCGAGAGGCCGGTTGGCGAACTCTGCAAATGAGACATTTCGACTCCCAGATGATCGGTGGAATCGTCCTGCATGAAGGAAAGATCGCTGAAATGAAAACGGGTGAGGGGAAAACCCTGATGGCGACTTTGCCTGTTTATCTGAATGCTCTGGAAGGTAAGGGAGTTCATGTAGTAACCGTCAACGACTATTTAGCCAAACGTGATAGTGAGTGGATGGGAACCATCTACAAGTTCATGGGACTTTCGGTTGGGATGATTTACCACGATATCCCGGAAGATGAAAGAAAGGCCGCCTACAATTGTGACGTGCTTTACGGAACCAATAATGAGTTTGGTTTTGATTATTTGCGCGACAACATGAAATCTTCAAAAGAATATATGGTCCAAAGGGATTTGAACTTTGGAATCATTGATGAAGTCGACAATATTTTAATCGATGAGGCACGAACTCCATTAATCATATCCGGGCCCGCAGAAGAATCGACAGATAAATACTATAATGTTAATAAAGTAATTCCCACCCTGAAAAAAGAGACGCATTATCAGGTTGAAGAAAAAACCAAGTCCGCTTCTTTGACCGAGGAAGGGGTTGCCCTGATGGAGAAAACACTGGGTATTGAAAACCTCTACGATCCCAAAAACATTGAAACCCTACATTGCTTGAATCAGGGAGTAAAAGCACATTTTTGTTATCGAAATGAAGTGGATTATGTCGTGCGCGATGGAGAGGTTGTCATCATTGATGAGTTTACCGGTCGTATGATGAATGGAAGAAGATATAGCGATGGACTTCATCAGGCCCTGGAAGCCAAGGAAGGGGTCAAGATTGAAAACGAAAACCAGACCCTGGCAAGTATTACGTTTCAGAACTATTTCCGCATGTATAAAAAGCTTGCAGGAATGACCGGTACGGCAGACACCGAAGCCGAAGAGTTTATGTCCATCTACAAACTTGAGGTGGTGGTCGTTCCTACCAACCGTCCCATGATTCGGGAAGATTACCCAGATGTGATTTACAGGACGGAAAAGGAAAAATTCGATGCGGTGATTGAAGAGATCGTGGAGTTAAATAAAATCAGCCGACCGGTTTTGGTGGGTACAATATCGATTGAGAAGTCAGAACTTTTGAGTAAAAAGCTCAAAAAGCATGGTATCAAGCATAACGTCCTCAATGCCAAGCACCATGAAAAGGAAGCCGAAATTGTATCTCAAGCAGGTCAACCGAATGCCGTCACCATCGCCACCAATATGGCTGGCCGGGGAACGGACATCGTTCTGGGGGAAGGAATCCCCGAACTGGGTGGCCTGCATATTCTGGGAACAGAGCGCCATGAAAGTCGACGCATCGATAACCAGTTGCGGGGGCGTTCGGGAAGACAGGGAGATAAAGGGTCCTCCAGGTTCTACCTGAGTCTGGAAGATGATTTGTTGCGTATTTTTGGATCCGATAAAATATCTCCCCTCATGGCGCGACTAGGGATGGAAAATGGACAGCCCATCGAGCACAGCATGGTTTCTAAAGCGGTAGCCAATGCACAGAGAAAAGTCGAAGCTCATAACTTTGATATGCGAAAGCATGTTTTGGAATATGACGATGTGATGAATCGTCAACGAGAAGTTCTTTATGCATTAAGAAGGGAAATCATAGAATCTGATAAACCCAACGAAATTCTTCTTGAAATGGCAGACGAGTTGATTGATGACATTGTTTCTGAGATCGCCCCCGAAAAAATTTATCCGGAAGAATGGGACATTGAGTATTTAAACGATTTTCTCGAGAGGCAGTTTTTAGTTCATATTGAAAAAGTCAGTGACAATGAACTGGTAATTCAGAAAAAGGATAAGCTGGAACTGGAGCATTGCAATGCAGAGAAGCTGTTTGAAGCAATCAGTAAGGCGGTAGCTGAAACTTACAACTTAAAAGAGCAAAAGGTTATCGATTTAGGAATAGACCTTTCTGCCCTGCGGCGTGAAGAGAGATTAATAATGCTGGATGTTCTTGATACCCTTTGGAAGGACCATTTGCTTGGAATGGACCATTTAAAGGAAGGTATTGGGTTGCGTGGTTACGCGCAAAAGAATCCGCTGACAGAATATAAAAAAGAAGGGTTCACTCTATTCAGTGAGCTAATGAACCGGATCAGGGAAGAGGTCACGGGATATCTTTTTAAAGCTCAAATCAGAAGTGTGAGGGAAGCTGACGAGGAAGAGATGATGGCCCAGCAAAAGCAAATGGTAGAACATCGGGGAAGTGAAGAAGGAGGAGAAAAGCCTGAGACGGTCCGTCGAGTTGAAGAAAAGGTAGGAAGAAACGATCCCTGTCCTTGCGGAAGCGGTAAAAAGTATAAAAAATGTTGCGGGAGTTAAAACGGGGTTACAAGTTTTCAGCAGCTTCCTGGCATTCAATACACAAGGTAGTTAGAGGCATTATTTGTAGCCTTTTCAAGCTTATCTTTTTATCACAAGCTTCACACATCCCATATGTACCCTCATTTATCCTGAACAAAGAATCCTCAATCAACCTAAGCTCATTTCGGTCGCGACTGGTCAGTTGAAAGACCATCTCCCTTCCTTCCAGGCTTGAGGCAAGATCAATTTCATTACTGAAAGTAATCTCTCCCACATCTCTTTCAAGAGATTGTGAAGATTGAATAAGCTTAAGAAGTTCACTTCTTTTTTCCAGAAGCCGCTCTCTGATTTTTGAAGTTTCCGGTCCCAGTTTTGGAAGCGCTTTTGGACTCGGTTTTTTGGAGTCTTCATTTTTGGCGGTTGCTTTTTTCTTTGGGGTCGCCTTTTTTGCAGGAGCTTTTTTAGCCGCTTTCTTTTTTGCAGGGGCCTTTTTGGCCGCAGCTTTTTTAGTTGCAGTTTTTCCCGCTTTTTTCTTTGAGCTGGTTTTCTTGCTTACTGTCTTTTTAGCTGTATTTTTCTTTGCGGGCACTTTTTTCTTAACTGCTTTTTTCTTTGTTGCGGTTTTCTTTTTTGTTGCCTTCTTTTTAGCTGCTTTTTTCTTCGTCGCCATTTTCGGATCTCCTATTATTGGAACTCAAAGGCGAAGCCAATTGAAAAGGACCCCTGTATTTTCTCCTTACCAGAAGAAAATTTTTAGAACCTTATCACCTGCAAAAACAAAGTACAAGCCTTTATTTGAAGTTATGGGTGGGATTTTCCGCTTCCGAATGGGACATTTAAGGGTTAATTCCCCGGTTTTTGGAGAAAATTTTGAGCTCCTAAATCTCATAGTCGACGACAATGGAAGAGGAGCATAGTGAACGCATTAATTTTACAACAGGTAAATGGTTTTCATGGCCGCTATAAATCTTCAATCCTTCCCGGTTTTCAAAAAGGGCAGTGAGAACAATATCGTAGCTTCTCTCAGACTCCAAAAAATCCGTTCCTATTTCGATGGACTTTAAGGTTTCGATATTTCCTTCCAAACTTTGCAGGGAATTGACGGCGCTTTCCATATTTTCTGGAGTTTTTTCTGCTAGTTTGAACATGACAATGTGTTTGACCATTTAATTTTCTCCGGAAATAATTAAAAAATAAGTATATTTAGTATAATGATATCTTAACCATGTAAAGTTATTTTTAGTTGTTTATCTACTATTCGTAAAACCTAAAAAATATAAAATTATGTCCTGGTGGGTGGGTGCGGGTTTAGGCTTTTTAAGGGGAGGTCCTTTCGGTGCGGTGGTGGGAGGCGTTGCGGAGCACTTTCTTGGAAAAAAAATCCAAAGTAAATTACAAAAAGGTTTGCCGGGCATTCATAAAAAGGGAGACTTTATAACGTGTCTTGTAATCATATTGACGCGTGTAGGTTCAATTAGAGGCCCTTTGACTTCCAGACAAATTGGGGGCATTCACAAGTTTTTCCAGAAAAACCTGAATTTTGGTGCAGAAGATTTTAAAGCCATCGACCCATTGGTTCTCGAAGTCCAAAATAAAAAACCGGATATAGATAAATTTGTCGAAGAGTATAAAAATTCCTGCAAAAATAATTATAACCTTTTACTTGTCGCGCTTTGCTACCAAATTTCTTTGGTTGAAAATAGTTTGAACGAGGAATCTGAGAGCATGCTCAAAAAAATTGTTCTTCAACTGGGCGTGTCTTACGACCAGCATAATAAAATTAGGGATAAATATTCCTTAATGGCTCTCAAAACCCCCTACAATATTCTGCAAATTCCTTCAGATGCTTCAAACGAGGAAGTAAAGAAAGCGTATCGCAGTTTGATCAGTGTCTGTCACCCTGATCGTGTGGCCAACGAAGGGGAGGAAGCAGCAGAGGCAGCGCACCTGAAATTTTTGGAAATTCAGGCGGCGTATCAGGAACTGGAAAACGTCAGGGAAATTTAAGCGGGTTCTACGCTGTTTTCAGCATCTTCCAATTTTCTTACAATCAGAGAATGAATTTTCCTTTTACTGGATTCCTTGACCGTTAATCGATAAGGTCCAGCAAGGACCTGGTCTCCGGGATGAGGAATTTTTTCGAGACGGTCGATAACCAGTCCGGCAATAGTTTCGAAGTCTCCTGCAGGGAGGTTCCAATTCAAAGTTTCATTGAGTACGCTTATTTCTGTACTTCCCTCAATGAGGAATCCGCCTTCTGCATAGGGCTGATATAATTTTTCCGGTTTGTCGTATTCATCCTCAATTTCACCTACGATTTTTTCCAACAGGTCTTCAATGGTGACAAGACCGATGCAACCACCATACTCATCCACCACAAAAGCCATGTGAAGCCCCCCTTGTTGCAGTTCTTTAAGGAGGTCATCGATTTTTTTGTTGGGGGGAATGTAATGGGCGGGCCGGATAAGGCTGGTGATCGGAGTATTATCCATTTCCTGATCCAACAGATCAAAGGCATTCAAAATTCCGATTAAATTATGCATTCGTTCATGGAATACCGGTAACCGGGAAAATCCCGAGTCATTAGCCAGTTCATGGGCTTCCTTCATATTAGAACTATCTTTTAGTGCGATCATTTGCACCAGAGGTACCATGCATTGTTCTACTGTGAGCTCCCCAAAGTTAAATATGTTATGGATAATCTTTTTTTCGGTTGTTCCAAGGTCCACCGTTTGAGAGTCCAGGCTCAAAACTTTTCTCAATTGATCCCGGCTGAAGGTGAAGGTTTTTTCCGTTGTTCCTTCGGGGACCCGGCTGGTTAAATTTTGGGAAGTGCTGGATAGCCATTTGACCAAAGGTCCCATGCAATTTGAAAGCAGGTTTAAGGGGTAAATCATTATCGGCATCAGGTTGTCGGCGCGATTTTGAAAAATTACCTTGGGAATTATTTCTCCCCCAAAAAAAACCAGGGGGAAAATGATAAGCATGGCCATCCACTCTCCATGGTTGCCAAACTGCGAAACCATGAAAGCAGTAAAAACGGCTGAGCTGGTAACCATGGCAAGGTTGGTTCCCAGCGATGTTGTGGTGAAAAGTTTTTCGGGATTATCCAGCAGTTTTAAAATCGATTGGGCGGCAGAATCTCCATCTTCAGCCAGTTTCTTCATTTTTATCCGGTTGACTGAAACCATGCCAATTTCAGAACCCGAAAAAAATGCTTCCAACATTATGGCAAGCAGTACCCAGAAAATTGTAGTGGTAGGATCCATTACGTTGTTGCTGTTTTTACTTTTTCAGACTCTTCGGTAGCAACCGAACGTTTGAGTAAAGTAAGGTGAAGGTTTAAGATTCTAGACCCCTTCATTTTTTCTACCCTGAATTTAAAATGCTCCATAGTGGTTGATTCTCCCGAGCGGGGGATTCGTCCAAACAATCCAAAGACCAGGCCTCCAACAGTGTCATAGTCGTTGGCGGGTAAATCACTATCGAATGCTTCGTTAAACTCAGTCAGGCTCAAACCACCCGAAATTCGGTATTGGTTGTCAGTGATTTTTTGCAGAGGTTGCTCGTCTTTCCGCATTTCACTGTCAATTTCGCCAACCAGTTCTTCGATAATATCTTCCAGGGTAACGAGTCCACAAACGCTTCCATATTCGTCCAGGACTATTGCCATGTGCCTTTTTAACTTTCTGAATTCCTCCAGCATTTCTTTGATCATCTTAGCTTTAGGAACAACCACGGCTGGGTGGAGGATGCTTTTTAAATTTACTTTTTCACGTGGCAAATGCTTCAACCGGGTAAGATCTTTTGTGAACAAGATGCCTAAAACCTCTTCCTCTTCTTCTCCATACACGGGGACCCTTGAATAAAAATTCTCCATAATCCTCGGTAGAATCTCATCAAGACTGTCCTTTATATTTACCGTGAACATGTCAATTTTTGGGGTCATGACTTCACCGACAGTGGTTTCTCCAAACTCTATGGCTTTATGAATTAGGGCCCTTTCATCAGAATCAATAACACCTTCTCCTTCCCCCACTTGCACCATGGTTCGGAACTCTTCATCGGAGATAGAGGATTCTTTATGGAAATGCGTTAAAATTCCAAAATAACGCATAATTATTTCAGTCCAGGAGTTGAATAGTTTTTGGGCCGGTTGGACGATATTTGCGAACCCCTTCAAAGGATAAGCCGCCATCAAGGCATAGGGTTGTGCATATTTTATGGAAATACTTTTGGGTACAATTTCCCCTAGAAAAAGGAGAAGTAGTGTGCCGACTCCAATAGCTACCCCGACCCCGACATTTCCAAGCAAGCTAATGGCTATCGAAGTAATGACAACGGAAATGGCAATGTTGACCAGTTCATTTCCGATATAGATTGTTATTAAAAGTTCACGGGGTTTTTGCAGGAGGGAATGAACCAAACGCCCTGACCGTCCTTTTTTTTCCTCCATTTCCTTTTGCTGAAGTGGATTGAGTGAAAAAAAGGCGACTTCGCATGCCGAAAAAAATGCGGAGCAGAAAAACAGAAACAGGAGTAGTAGCGACCGTGGAAATAATGAGTCGTCCAAAGTTTTTAAGAAACCTCAAGCTTGGCTGGCACTTGTTTATCGATTTTCAAAAATCTCGATAGAGGCAATTTTCTATAACCGGAACCTTTTGTTTTAAAAGTGGTTAAATCCGGATGATTGGGGGAGAGCTTCCATTTTTCCATTCTTCCTTCTAATAGAAACCTTGTTCGATGATTGAGTAACTTCCCCAATTTGTGTCACAAGTGCTTCGGCCTTTTCAAACTGCCTATATAAATTTTTAACACCATCGGGTGCTAAAGTAAATAGTAATTCATAATCTTCTCCGCCATTTAAAATAAACGGTAAAGACTTCAATTTGTTGTCAATACAAACTTTTGAAAATGCGGAAGATTTGGGTAGTTTTTCTTCGCAGATTCTTGCTCCCACCCCGGATTGTTTGCAGATATGTTGAAGGTCCTGTGCCAGACCATCGCTGATGTCAATCATGGATGTGATTTTGCAATTGGATCTTACCAGGAGTTCACTTTCTTTTAGTCTCGGGGTGGGGGTGAAATGTTTTTGCAGGAGGTATTTCCATGAGGGTGTGGAACACTTCCAATTCTTTTGCGAAAGTAGTTTTAGTCCCAGGCTGGAATCTCCTAATGTTCCTGTGGTAAAAATTAAATCTCCGACCTTTGCACCTTTGCGAGTGATAAGTTTTCCTCGGAGAGCTTCTCCTATTATTGTGATATTTATGAAAAAGTTTTTGGGGGATGAAACGGTGTCTCCTCCAAAAAGTTCAATTTTGTAAAGTTTGCAGGATTTTTGAATCCCCTGATACAGCTTGTCGAGAAAAGAGGTTGAAATATTTTTAGAAATTCCGAGGGTGATTAAAACCCGTGTCGGAACTCCCCCCATCGCAGCGATATCACTTACGTTGACGGCTATCGATTTTTGACCTAACTGTTCGGGGGAAATGGTTGAGAGTTTAAAGTGGATGTTTTCAACCAATGCATCTGTGCTGACCAATTGATTTTTGGATGAATTTGTGGAGTAGGCCGCACAATCATCACCCAGCGGCAAAATAGTACCTTTAGCCTGATGCTTGAATTTTTTGGAGAGACGTTTAATCAGTCCAAACTCACCCAGATCTTTTAAATTGGCCATAATGAAATTGTTGGCAGTTTATAAACTTTTTCCCTATATGTTATCAGGGGCATTCACAATTGCCAACGATTTGGCTATTGAGGTTTAAGAAGGTCCCGGGTGAGGCTGTCGACATCAAATTTCTTTTCTATTTTAATTGAAATTTTATTCCCTTCTTCAAGACCTGATTTTTTAAGGTCGTGAATATAACAGGTTAATTCAATATGCTCCCCCGTTTCAGGAACCCAAATGGTCAATTCCCTAAATTGGTCTGCTTTATTGGGTGGGGTTGTAAGCTCTGTAATTTCTCCTTCGAGTAAAATCATCGAGTTCCTTTCTGGTTTTTAGAGTCCAATATTATGCCGAACAACTGGTTTGTCGACCCAGGAATTCCCGGGGCGTTTCCTGAGAGTAAAATTCGCTGTCGATTCCATATTTTTCAAAAAGCTCAGGCCGATCTTCAAAAGGGTTCTCCATTAGAATACGTAAGCGCGTGATTTCTGAAAAGTCCGATTCCTTTAACGCCATTTCGAGAGCCCTTTGTACCAAATGGGTTCTTAAAATAAATTTGGGATTGACAGAATCCATTTTTATTTTTCTTTCTTCATTACTTAGGACTTCCCGCTCGCAAAGTTTGAGATATCTTTCCAGCCAGGCGTGAAGGCCCGTATCAAAATATGATTTTTCTAATTGTAAGGGGAAGCTTGCCAGAAGACGAAAGAAATTGGAATAGTCGAGTTTGTGTTTCATTATTAAATGGAACATTTCCTGGGTTAGCTGACTGAAGTCCTCATCAAGAATGGACAATCCCAGTTTTTTTCCCATCTCTTCCCTATAAAACCTGTTGAATAAAGGTTGGTATTCATTCATTTCTTCCTGTAAAGGTTCTGCGCCGGCCAGGGGAACCAGGGTTTCTGCAAGTTTATTCAGGTTCCAGAATCCAACTTTCGGTTGCTGTTGATAGGAATATCTTCCATGAGTATCTGATGAATTGGAAGTGTATTTGGGATTAAATTCGTCCATAAACCCGTAAGGGCCATAGTCAAAAGTGGCTCCCGTGAGGGTCATGTTGTCAGTATTCATGACACCATGAACGAACCCTACTGCTTGCCATTTGGCAATCAATTTTGCGGTGAGAGTTAAGACTCTCCTGAAGAAAATTCTATAGCGTTCCGGTTCCTGACATAAATCGTTATGGTAATTTTGAATGGCAAAATCAGCCAGGCGTTCAACATTTTTGGGTTGATTGGTGTAATGGAAAAATTCGAAGCTTCCAAATCGAATATGGCAATCTGAGACACGGACCAAAATCGCCGCCAGCTCTGGTGTTTGCCTGTAGATCAGTTCCCGAATACCAATCACCGCCAGTGAACGTGATGAGGGAATGCCCAAACCGTTCAACGCTTCGCTACCTAAATGCTCTCTAATAGATGACTTTAAAGTGGCTCGCCCATCAAATCCCCTGGCAAATCGGGTAGGGCCCGCACCTTTTAAATGCACATCCCAGCTTTCATTTTTTGAATTTAAAACCTCCCCGAGCAAGAGCCCTCGTCCATCCCCTAACCTGGGATTGTACGAACCAAATTGATGACCAGAATAGGCCATGGCCAAAGGTTGTGCTCCGACCATCAGCTGGTTGCCGCTGAATTTCTCCAGGAAATCGGATGCAGGCTCCTCGGTAAGGTCAAGTAATTTGGCAACAGAAGGTGAGTAGTCAACAAGGTAGGGGTCGGTTACCGGATCTGGTTGCTTCTCCTGAAAAAATTCAGGTCCCAAGTCGATAAATCGGTTTTTATAATTTAACTTTGGGAGAGAGGACAATGGTTTCCACAGTTCAGTTCAAGAAACAATCATATTACTTGTTGTTGATGTGATTGCCGGCGAGTTGGATTCTTTTTTTTCGCGATTGTCCCAGAAGGGATAGTGGGAAATGGAATTCTTTTATTGAACGTTTTGAACCAGCCAAACGTGATGTTTGGCTTCTTTTGTGAGGAACCAAAGAGTGGAACCTACTTTGAATAGGACCAACCATGCAGCCAAATCGCCTTTTTGGCAGGTCTTTTTCTGTTGTTTGCCCTGATAGATTTCTTCAATGAAGGATACCTCGGCGCAGGTGGTGGAGGTCCAGTAATAATGCGCTTTGCTGAGACTGAAAATCGGGTTGATCCAGGACTTTTTGCCACTGGCATTGACCACTCTTTCAGGATAAAGAAGGGTCTGTAATTCCGGTAACGTGGGAAGTCGCCATTCAGAGCTTCCTGCAAAACTTTCGCTGGAAGCAAATGCCCGGGCATCTTTCAAGGTCATTCTATTGTTGATACCCGATTTGAGCCAACGTAGTTTGTTGACCGTGTCGGTGATCGTTTCATCTCCATTATCTACAAAATTTGGAGCAGGGAGTTTTTCTACAGAAACTTCACCTACTTTTTTACATTCTTTTAAGAGAGGCCCTGAACCGGGGCAAGCATTGAGGATGGAAAAATGATCCATTTTTTGCATCATCGCGCAAATATCATTCAACTTACATTTAGCAAAAGACGGAGCCGCCTGTGAAAGAAGAATTGCCAAAGTTATTAGCACGATGCGCATTTTTAACCCCTCCAAGAGTGCAAATCAAAAAAATGATTTGTGTTTTTTGTTTTAGAAACGGTTTGAGGATACTACACTTTCATTCATTCGAAAATTAAAAATATTTCATGTTTTGTAAAATCCATTAATTGCCGCCAAAAGCGATTCGGTTCAATTCTACAAAAGCTTCTTTCCCTTTCATTTCAATAAATAAGTCGGTGTTGACGATGCGATTGCTGGAGGGTTCAAGATTGATATTGATGACTTCTGTTCCTCCCCCCATCAGGTGCAGGGCAATATAGTCATTCGTGGGTACGGCTCCTGAACTTCCTACCAGGATTGCCAGATCAACCGGTTCCTGTAAAAACATTTTAAAATTCATTTCCTGTTCAGGATGCCCGGTATATTCCCCGTCTCCAAACATAAGAATGTGTGGGCGGGCAATTCCTTTGCAATGAAAGCAGGTGGGGTAATTGGAAGCTTTCATTGTTTCATGGTCCAGATCGCAAAGCGGTACTGAAACATCGTTCCAATATTGATGAGTGCAGGTGTTGAGGCATTGCAGCCGCCACATGGACCCATGAACTTCAAGAATTCTTTCGGGGTCGCAGCCCGACATCAGGTGCAAACCGTCCGTGTTCGTAGTATGGATAAAACCATCACATTTTTTAAACCAATCGTTAATTATTGCGTAACCTTCATGAGGCTGGTTTTCATGTGCGTTTCTGCGTCGCCATTCGTAAAAGGCCCATGCATGAGGAAGCTCGTTGCGAAAAGCCCAGGGACTGGCAAGGTCTTGTGCTTCCAGATTTTTTTCTTTGAAAGGTGGAAAGTTTCTCCAATACCCGTCTTTGTCTCTAAAAGTGGGGATGTTTGAGTCTGCACTCATACCTGCACTGGTTAACAAAAGAATGCGCTTTGCATTCCTGATAAGGTCGGCAGATTTATGTAATGTTTCAAGCAAGGCCGTCCCACTCCCTGAAAAATTGATCAAGAAAATTTTGCATAAACTGGTGGCGTCCCTCTGCCATTCGTTTTCCCGTTTCCGTATTCATTCTTTCTTTTAATAAGAGCAGTTTTTCATAAAAATGATTGATCGTATGCCCCTCATTTTTTTTGTAGTCTTCATAACTTTGATGGAGGACGGGTTTTTCCTCCGGATGATAAATAAGGCGATTTTTATATCCTCCGTAGGCAAAGGTACGGGCTATCCCAAGTGCACCAATTGCATCCAGCCGATCCGCATCTTGAACGATCTTGCCTTCAAGAGTTTTCATAGGTGTGGCCACCCCGGCCCCTTTGTATGAAACTGTGGAGATGATTTCGACCACCGCTTCTGTTGTCCCGGAGTCGACACCATTATTATTTAAAAACTCCCTGGCAACAGAAGGGCCCACCGAGTCATCTCCATCATGGAATTTCCAGTCTGCAATATCGTGGAGCAGGGCACCCAGTTCGACGGTTTCCATATGAGCTTTTTCTTCAGCCGCAATTTTTTTGGCTATTGTCCAAACGCGAAAGATATGCCACCAGTCATGGCCCGAACCATCTCCTGCAAGTTTGTTTTCTACAAACTCACAAGTCTTAATTATTATCGGGGAATTCATAGCTAGTTGCGTGGATGCAGGCCGCACTCTTTATGTTCCGGATTTTCCCACCACCATCTTCCGGCGCGGACGTCTTCACCGGGTTCAATGGGCCGGGTGCAGGGGGCACAGCCGATACTGGGATAATTTTTTTTATGCAAGGCATTCACCGGAACTTTTTGATCTTCTATATAAGTTTCGACCTGTTCTTGTGTCCAGTCGGCCAGGGGATTGATTTTAACCAGGGGCGGGTGGTCCAAATCATCAAGAACTTTCGGTGTTTCTGTGCGGGTTACGGCTTGATCCCGTCTTAAGCCGGTGACCCAGGCTTCAAGTCCATCCAATGCCCGGTTCAAAGGTTCGATTTTTCTGATGGCACAACATTCTTTTCGATTGTCTATACTTTCCTTGAATGAAAAGAAACCTTTTTCACGAACCAGTTTCTCCACTTTTTCAGAATTGGGAAAGTAGGTTTTAATTTCAAGGCCGTAATGGGATCGTACCCTGTCCATTATCTGGTAGGTTTCTTCATGAAGACGCCCTGTATCCAGAGTGAAAATGGTGATCGGACCTTTCAGTTTTGCGATCATATCGATAAGGACCATGTCTTCCATTCCAAAGCTGCAAGCGAGGCCTGCTTTCAGTCCATATTGGTCCATGGCCCATTTAATGAGTTCTTCTGAAGTTTTGGATTCGTATTCCGTTGATGAAATTGGCATAGTTTGGTTCTGCTTGACAGTTTAGAGGATAGTTTATATAAAAAATGTTTATCAGTTACTTTTTCACGACCCAATTGAAAAATCAAGCTTGGATTGGAAAAAGCTCTTCCGGGGAATGTAATTCACATACCACCTGTTTCAGAGAATAATGAAACCAAAACTGACAAAAATCTTTCTATTCCTTTTTCTGTTCTTTATAACCCCGTTCCATTTCAGTAATGCCGGAATTTTGGAACAAGTGGAAAAGGAACTCGTATCTCTTGCCGATAAGGTCCGACCCGCAGTCGTCAGCCTTTCTCCCTACATTGCCAAGGGAGCTGTGGGGCAGGGATTGCCACGAAAAAGTCGGCCCGCCAATGCGGGGTCCGGGGTGATCTTTGATGCAAAAAAAGGTTTGGTTGTAACCAATAGCCACGTGGTCCGGAATGTTCTTAAAATCCAGGTAACCTTTAAAGACGGAACTAAAATTGTCGGGGAGGTGTTGGGGGCGGATGAAGACACGGATTTGGCAGTAGTGCAGATTCCGACCGATCGTCCTTTGACAGAAGTTAAGTTTGCGGACTCCAGCAAGGTAAAAATCGGGCAACTTGTAGTGGCGGTGGGAAATCCCTACGGACTCAATGACACCACGACATTTGGGATTGTCAGTGGATTGAAAAGAGAGAATGTAAACCTCTCACG
>JAYNIA010000041.1:0-23835 GCA_038108555.1 Nitrospinota bacterium
GGCCATTGCCAGTTTCAATGAACCATTTTCAATGGCAATGGGGATTACCTTATGTTTTCGTGCAACACTCTCCTGCACTTTGCGAATGGCATCTTGGGAAATTTTTACACCTTGCAAATCCAGATAAGGAACTTTTAACTGGTTTGCCAGACTGGTTAAAAACTTTTCTTCTGTTATGTAACCCAACTCAACCAGAGCCTGACCCAAAGGAATATTACTTTCCTTTTGCTTGGCTAAAGCCTGACCCAATTGTTCCGAGGTAATTGCTCCTGCTTGAACCAGAACATCTCCCAGCTTTAATTTTTGACGGATCGCCATAAACGACTCCTGAGATCAAAACCATTAACAAATTGTAAAATTATATGTTACACCGAAATCGGACAAAATAAAACGGGGGCAGCCTTTATTTTCCAAATATTTACGAAACTGTTACTCAAATGGAAAAGATAAAGGATCCGCCCCCGGGATAAACCATTTTTCTTTAATGCTCCCACGCCTCCTGAATGAAAGCGTTGGTTCGATGCACCAGATGACAATGCTTACATCCTGTCTTGCCAAGAAGACCTATATTTTTCCAGAATTTACCGGGATTGGGTTTTTCCGAATTAAGCTCTTCACTCAAACCGGCAAAGGCTTTATCCGCATCCGGACCCACATAAAAACGTTTAACATCCTGAGTGGCATGACATTTGGAACAGGTCGATTTCAATTCCATATACCGTGACTTGAATATTTTTAAGGCCTTGGCTGCCCGGCCATACTGCCCTTCACCAAAATTTACCGTTACACCTTTAAAGGAGGAAGAAATGCTGCCCATAAAATCTTCAAACTCCATTTCCTTCTCACTGATAGGGTCGGTAACTTCTATCTTATGAAAACTGGGCCAATGGAATTTTGCCCACACCGATACTTCATTTTCTGCATGACATTTACCGCAAGTCTTACCAAGCCCACCTGAAGCTTTACCCGCTTTGGCAATATCATGGGTCTTGGCGGCGGCAGCAAAAACTTCTGCTGCCTTGATATCAAAATATTCTTCCCATTCTGGAACCATCTCCGAAGTCTTTTTATATTCCTCTACCAATTGGTCCGCATGTTTATCGACATTTTCAAAATCCTTTTCCTTCAGGTTCACAAACACACCGCCAAAATGAGTACTCAATTTATGCATTTGCTGAATCCATTTTGGCTGTTTACTTTGCGGGGGATAATATTTGCTCAATGATTTGGGAGGTTCTTTAACAACCATATCCTTCGCCTGCAATGGACTGACTATGAAAAGAACCAAAGCAAAAGTTATTAAAAGTTTTCTTAAATGCTCCATTTAACTTCTCCTTGAAATTTAATATTTATCGAGACACTGTTTGTGTAAAAATCCGGGTTTTTTCTTTGGACCATGCAGGCTGGTACTTTAATTCGATAATCGCTTTTGCAACAGGATCAAAAAGTCGGTATCGGTAGTTTAATGTTTGTTTGTAGGGTAACGCGGTCTCCTGTTGCGGTGCTATTATTTCTTTCGCGCGATCCACTTCTTCCTCTTTATCGTTAAAAAATTTTATATAAAGATAAAGCCTTGGGTCCCCATTGTCGGCTGTGGGAACAAAATGGGGAATGGTTTGGTTGGTAAGACTGGCGTTAAAAAATTTTTCCTCCCACCTTGTCTCTAAAATCACATCTTTCTCAGTTATCTTCCCATGCAGAAAACGGTGATCTCCCACCCATCTTTTTTTATGCAGCAAATTAAATCCGGGTTTTTGGGTCAACCTGCCCCTCTTACGTGGCATGTGGCAATCCTGACAAGTGTCCTCTGCTCGAGTGGCTTTCCACTCCTTTAACGTTTTCTCATGGCAGGATCCGCAAAAATCAGAGCGCACATAATCCGGGTTTCTATAGGTGGGATGCGGTGGAGCCAGAAGGTCATAAGGTCCATGCATTTTATTTTCAATGAAATGACAAGATACACAATAAATACCTTCGTCACGAAGGTCCAATCGGGGACTGGGCTTTTCCCCTCTTACCGATTGGGGGATATGGCAGGGAAGGCATTTCTCTTTGGTGCGGTCCTCAGAGGCCTCTATAAAAGTTTCACTGGTCCAGGAAATAGAATGCCGGCTTTTTTTCCACGCCTCAAAAATTTCATCATGACATTCGGAGCATTTTTTTGCCGGAGGTCTTTTTAATATTTCTGGATCACGCGCCAACTCCAAGGCCACTTCAGGAATCCATTCAAACCGTTCATTGATGAGGAAATACAGCAAAGCAATTGCAGATACCCCTATTAACCCTGCACCAAATAATAAATCAAAAATTCGGGAAGATTTTTTCATAAGATCGGAGGAGCCAAATTTTCAAAGAAAAAACTTGTGCCGAAAAAGGGATTACCAGCGCAATGGCTATTGCCACTTTCCCCCACGTGTTATATCACTTCCATGACCTTCATTCCCCGGAGGGGTACTAGTGGGGGAATTGTTTCAGGAAGCGGAGATCGTTTTCGAAGAACAGACGGATGTCGTTAATGCCAAACTTGAGCATGGCAATACGTTCGATGCCGAGACCGAAGGCGAATCCGGTCCATTTTTCAGGATCATAATCCACCGACTGGAATACGGCCGGGTCAACCATGCCTGCACCGAGGATTTCCAGCCACCCGGTTTGGGAACAAACGCGGCACCCTTTTCCGCTGCAGATCACACATTGAATATCCACTTCCGCACTCGGACAGGTGAAGGGGAAAAAGCTCGGACGGAATCGGACTTTTGTATCTTTTCCAAAAACTTCCTGTAGAAAAATATTCATGATTCCCTTCAAATGGCTGAAGGACACGCCCTTATCCACCATCAATCCTTCTATCTGGTGAAACATCGGTGTGTGAGAAACATCAGAATCGCAGCGGTAAACTTTTCCCGGTGCGATGATGCGCAAAGGAGGTTCGCGGTTTTCCATCGTGTGAATTTGCACCGGTGAGGTATGGGTGCGCAAAACGGTTTCTTCTTCTATATAGAAGGTGTCCTGCATATCCCTCGCAGGATGGTCTTTCGGAATATTGAGAGCTTCAAAATTATAATAATCGGTTTCTATTTCAGGGCCTTCTTCCACTTGGAATCCCAATCCAAAGAAGATGGAAGTGATCTCCTCCATAACCTGTGTTATTGGGTGTAACGTTCCCGTCAACTCACGTCTTCCCGGAAGCGTGGTATCAAAAGTTTCGCTAGATTTTTTTGAAGGTTTGGAACCGAGACACGCGCCCTTGCTGTTTATTTTAGTTTCAACATGCTGCTTGAGAAGGTTGATGTCTTTTCCCAGCTTGGGCTTCTCTTCCGGGGAAGCATTGCGCAACTCTTTCATCAGACCCTGGAGCTGGCCCTTTTTCCCTAAAAAATCTATTCGAATTTGTTCGAGTTGTTTTGAATCGGAAATGGACTCCAAGCGGGAATCGAAGTCCTGGCGGAGTTTGTTGACGATTTCAATCATTCAGGCGGCGCCCCTCTATAGAGGGGGCATTTAATTTCACGTTGTTTGAAACTTAACCCAGTTGCGCGCGGGCGGTTTCGGTCAAGGATTTAAAGGTTTCCTGATTATTGATGGCGAGATCAGATAAAACTTTACGGTCCAGTTGAATATCAGCTTTTTTCAAACCGTACATGAACTGGCTGTAATTCATTCCTTCAGCCCGGACTGCCGCGTTGATTCGGGCGATCCAGAGTCGACGGAATTCGCGTTTGCGGTTTTTTCGATCGCGGTAAGCATAGCTCAGGCCATGTTCGACAGCTTCACGGGCTTTTCGGAACGCAGTGCTACGAACGCTGCGATAGCCCTTGGCCATCTTTAATATTTTTTTTCGTCTTCTTCGGGAAACGGTCCCGTTAACTGCACGTGGCATTTTTACTTTCTCCTTAAATTATTTAATCAGCTTTTTCAAGCTGTACCCCACGCCCGTGGGCCCTCGCAGAGGGTTAGTTGGGTAATAGTGCATTCATGCGCTTGGCATCACAATTTGCCATGATGCTGGATTTGCGCAAGTTTCTTTTTCGTTTCGTGGTTTTGGTCGTCAATATGTGGCTGGTGAAAGCACTGTTTCGACGAATTTTACCGGTGCCGGTTCTTCGGAACCTTTTGGCAGCACCCTTGTTTGTTTTCATTTTTGGCATTGCTTACTCCACTTCTTCATTATTGGGCACCGCTGCTTCCGCATCTGTCTCTTCCGCCGCCGGCTCTTCTTTAGGTTTTTCTACCGCCGGTTTAGAAGCTTTTGGTGGTGACCCTTTTTTTGATTTCGTATTTTTCGGGGCCAGTACCATTACCAGGGTACGCCCTTCCTGTTTTGCCGCCTGTTCAATCACCGCAATGTCTTCTGTTTGCTCGGCGATCCGCTCTAAAACTTTTTGCCCAAACTCGCGGTGAACAATTTCCCGACCCTTAAAGAAAATGACCACTTTTGCCTTGTCGCCATTTTCAAGAAATCGTTGCACATGTTTCATTTTAAAATCGTAGTCATGTTGATCGGTGTTGGGCCGAAACTTGACTTCCTTGACATGCACAACTTTCTGGTTCTTCTTTGCCTCGTGCGCCTTTTTGCTGGCTTTATATTTATGCTTGCCGTAATCCATAATACGGCAAACCGGCGGGTTGGAATTCGGCGCTACTTCTACAAGATCCAGGTCCCGATCTTCTGCCATTCGGATGGCTTCTTCGGTGGGAACAGTGCCTAATGGCTCTCCATCGTCTCCTATTACGGAAACTTCCCGAACCCGGATCATTTTATTGATGCGTTGTTTCTGTTTAATTTAAAACTTTCCTTCTCAAAAAATGAATCAACTGTCAGAATCTATGGTGCGGTTTTCCACAGCTTCTTTGACTTCATCCATAAACGTTTTTAAATCAAGGGTCCGCGTTTCTTTCGACCGCCGCCTGCGAACTCCTAAAGTGGAAGATTCCACCTCTTTGTCCCCTAAAACAATCATATAGGGGATTTTCTGTAATTGGGCCTCGCGTATTTTGAACCCAATCTTCTCATTTCGCAAGTCTTTTTCTACCCGAATGCCTGATTCTTCAAGCCATTGGGCTATTTTTTGTGCATAATCAGCCTGATTATCGGTAATTGTCAGCAGGATCACCTGAACCGGAGCCAGCCACAACGGGAACGCGCCTGCATAATGCTCGATCAGGCAGCCAAAAAACCGCTCCAATGATCCCATCAACGCCCGGTGCAACATGATCGGCTGCTGGCGCTGACCGTCTTCCTCAATATAGCTGATATCAAATTTTTCCGGCAGATTGAAATCCACCTGCACCGTCGACACCTGCCAGTAACGATTCAAGCTGTCTTTAATTTTGATGTCGATCTTCGGTCCGTAAAAAACACCTTCGCCCGGGTCCACTTCAAACTCCAGGTTTTTATTATTAAGCGCGGTCTCCAAAGCCTTCGTTGCATTCTCCCAGCCCTCATCGGAGCCGACATATTTTTCCGGACGTGTGCTCAAATAAATTTTGTATTCGTGGAACCCGAACGACTGCAAAATATAAATAATGAGATCGAGAACCTTGGTGATCTCTTCTTCAATCTGTTGGGGACGACAAAACAGATGCGCGTCATCCTGGGTGAATCCACGGACCCGTAACAGTCCATGCAACACACCCGACCGTTCGTAACGGTAAACGGTGCCGAGTTCTCCAAAACGAACCGGAAGGTCACGGTAACTTCTCAACTTGGTTTTGTAAATTTGGATGTGGAACGGACAGTTCATTGGCTTCATCACATATTCCCGGCCTTCCACTTCCATATTCGAGAACATGTTGTCCTTATAAAAATCCGTGTGGCCACTGGTCTTCCATAAATCTATTTTCGCCGCATGCGGACTTATGACCATCTCGTATCCGTGCTTGAAATGTTCCTTCTTCCAGAACTCTTCCATCAAGTGACGAATGCGCGCGCCCTTCGGATGCCACAGGATGAGTCCCGGACCGATATCATCAGAAACAGAAAACAAATCGAGCTCTTTACCCAGTTTGCGGTGATCGCGTTTCTTCGCTTCCTCCAAACGCTTCAGGTAAAGGCGTAACTCTTTCTCTGTATTCCAGGCCGTTCCGTAGATGCGTTGCAGAACGGGATTCCGTTCATCGCCGCGCCAGTAGGCGGAAGAGGTATGCAACAACTTGAACGCTTTTATCTTTTTGGTCGACTCCACATGCGGGCCGCCGCACAGGTCGCCCCAGTCGCCTTGCGAATAAATTGAAATCGGTTCGTTGGCATCGATGCCTTCAATGATCTCTACCTTGAACGTCTCGCCCATGTCGCTGAATTTTTTGATCGCATCCTCGCGGGAGATTTCGCTACGTACGATGGGAGTATCCGCGTCTGCGAGTTCCTTCATACGCTTTTCGATTTTTTCCAGATCTTCAGGAACAAATGGTTCCTTGCGCGAGAAGTCGTAGAAGAATCCGTCTTCGATCACCGGACCAATGGTAACCTGGGTGCCGGGGAAAAGTTCCTGAACTGCCTGCGCCATCAAATGGGCGCAACTGTGACGAATGGTTTCCAGCTCGGTTGGATTTTCGTTAGGTATCATTGATGATAATTTTAATTGACCCCCTCTTTCACAAAGAGGGGATGGGGTGATTCACATTAAATTGTTTCGATAAACGAAAAGGCAACCCCCTCAGTCCCCCTTGTCAGGGGGAGGCAAAAATTAAGTCCCCCCTGATAAGGGGGGAATAGGGGGGTTAAACATTGGCCCTAAAAAAAAGCACCATGCACACCGGCATGATGCCTGATTATAGACCGTAACGGTCATTTAATAATTAGAATTTCCAATGAGTTTAAGCCAGCTCCAAAAGAACATTGTATAACATGGAGTCCTAGCCAAAAATCTTTGAAAAAATAGGCACGGGCGGTTTCGAACCGCCGACCCCTTGCATGTCAAGCAAGTACTCTACCCCTGAGCTACGCGCCTGAAAAACAGATGTTTGCTATTCTAAATCCTGCGTCACGATTGGTCAAGTATAGAGAACCAAAGTTTAACCACCGATGCACACAGATAGCACAGATAAATAATTCCCCCCTGTTAAGGGGGGTTAGGGGGGTTTTGATTCCTCCCCTCTCATGAGGGGAGGCAAGGAGGGGTGCGGATTTCTCATCGGAAAAATGAGCCATAAAACTCCAATTTATAACTCAAAAATCTTTATTTTTTGAGCTAAAAAATATTGATTTATAACTCAATTAATCCGATAATATGAGTTATAAATTTAAGGAATATAACTCATGAAATGGAACTGGCAACAAAAAGAATGGCCTGAATTCAGCTACGAATCCGGTGAAATGAATAAACTGGAAGCCCAATTCCTTCAAAAATCAGGCTTGCTACTGGGTGTCACCCGGCATATTAAAGAAGATGAAAAACAACAACTCATCATCGACCTGATCTGCGATGAGGCCCTGAAAACTTCTGCAATAGAAGGGGAATATCTGAATCGGGAAAGCGTTCAATCTTCGTTAAGAAAAAATTTTGGTCTGACCGCAAAAAACAAAAAGAGTGCTCCAGCTGAACAGGGCATCTCTGAAATGATGGTAGATCTCTATCGAAACTTTGCCAAGCCGCTCACCCACACCACCCTGTTTAACTGGCACAAGATGCTGACAAAGGGTCGGCGCGACTTGATCGACATCGGAAAATACCGGACGCATAAAGAACCCATGCAGGTGATTTCGGGACCTGTTGGAAGGAAAAAAGTCCATTATGAAGCTCCGCCTTCTAAAAATATGAAAAAAGAAATGGACCGATTCATTAAATGGTTCAACAATACGCATCCACAGGGTAAAGAATCGCTACCCGCTTTGACCCGGGCATCCATCGCCCATCATTATTTTGTTTGCATTCATCCCTTTGAAGACGGGAACGGACGCATCGGTCGCGCTCTTTCAGAAAAAGCGCTGGCACAGAGTTTAGGACAACCCACATTGATTGCCTTATCCCGTACCTTGGAAAAAGGCCGAAAGACTTATTACAAAAACCTGGAGCAGGGCAACAAGCACAACAACGTCACCCACTGGCTGGTTTATTTTTCCAAAACCATTTTAGAAGCGCAGGAATATTCGCTAGCCCTGGTGGATTTCCTGATCGAAAAAACAAAGTTATTTGATCGGGTTCGGGGTCAGTTGAATGAAAGGCAGAAGAAAGTAATAAACCGAATGTTCCGGGAAGGACTCGAAGGATTCAAAGGAGGACTGAGCGCAGAGAATTATATTTCCATCGCCGGCACCTCTCGTGCCACAGCTACCCGCGACCTGCAAGACCTTGTTAAAAAATCAGTCCTCAACCGCAAGGGAGAACTCAAAAGCACACGGTATTATTTGAAATTGAAGTGATGGGAGCCACAGATAGACACAGATAAGCACTGATAAAATAATTTCCCTCCCTTCATAGGGAGGGATTCAGGGAGGGTTGGATTTTATCCCCTGTGTTATATTTTCCTAACCTTTCGTACCTCGTATAGGGTAACAAGGGGGACTGAGGGGGTTGCCGTCATCGCGAATGACCGAAGGGAGTGTGGCCGTAAAATTTTTCATTAACTTTCGTGCCCTACAAGGGTAAATCCAGAAGGTTGCTTTCTATTGCCTGTACATCTTTTGGTCAACCTCGGTAAACCGCCAAGAGGAAAAAAATTCCTTTAGAGATCAGGAAGTTTATAAGGACAGAAGATTGTCAACTCTCTATTCAGAGTTTGGTGAAACAAAAATAGCACTTGAGGAAATGATAAGTAAAATTGAATTCAGTGGCGATTTTTAATAAACCTTTTTTGGGTCTTTTAAAAAATAATATGGATAAACTAACTGGTTTAGCTGATTACTTTAGAAAAGTTCCAATAGCTTTTTTGGTGGCCATTATTTCCGTTGTGGGGTTAATTTTATTTCTTCCAAAAGAAATAGCAGAAACTCTTGCGGTATACGAATTTAGGAACGAATTTCGGGTATTCCTTGGCCCCATTTTATTGTTGTCTATATCTTTTGCAATCGCTCGGCTGTATGGGTTTTTTATGAGCGGACTGACAGAAAAAAAGAATTTAAAGGTTCAACAAAATTTTTTACACAAGCTGACGCCTGAAGAAAAAAGATTTTTGCTGCCATACATAGAGAACCAAGAAAATTCAATTAAATCATTAGGAAGTGGCGTTGTAGGTGGATTAGAGGCAAAAAAAATAATTTTCCGCTCAAGCAATTTAGGTAATATCATGACCGGTTTCCCTTACAATTTGCAGCCTTGGGCAAGAGAATACCTTGAAGAAAACTCTCACTTACTTCGTTAATATTTTTGGCTAAATGTTATCCCCCCAACCCCTCTTTGGAAAAGGAGCTAGGGGGAATTGGTTTTTTGTTGGCCCAACGCCTAGTTGGCCTTAGTGTAAATCTCTCCGCCTTTTTCTTTGAAGGACTCTGACATTTCTTTCATGCCTTCTTTCAAAGCCTGTTCTTCTTCCAGGCCTTTTTGCTGGGCGTAGTCCCGAACATCCTGCGTGATTTTCATCGAACAGAAATGCGGTCCGCACATGGAACAGAAATGCGCCACCTTCGCCGAGTCTTTCGGCAAGGTTTCATCATGAAACTCGAGCGCTTTTTCCGGATCGAGTGAGAGATTGAACTGGTCTTCCCATCGGAACTCGAAGCGGGCTTTACTCAATGCATCGTCCCGCACCCGCGCGCCGGGATGCCCTTTCGCCAGATCCGCTGCGTGTGCCGCGATTTTGTAGGTGATAACACCTTCCTTGACGTCCTGCCTATTAGGCAGACCCAGATGTTCTTTCGGGGTGACGTAGCAGAGCATCGCCGTTCCGTACCAGCCGATCATGGCGGCACCGATGCCACTGGTGATGTGGTCGTATCCCGGTGCGATGTCGGTGGTCAACGGTCCCAATGTATAGAAAGGCGCTTCGCCGCAGGCCGCCAGTTGTTTTTCCATATTCTCTTTGATCATGTGCATGGGAACGTGACCCGGACCTTCAATCATGGTCTGCACTTCATGCTTCCACGCGATCTGTGTCAGTTCGCCGAGAGTTTCCAGTTCGGCAAACTGCGCTTCGTCGTTTGCATCTGCGGTGGAACCGGGACGCAGTCCATCACCCAATGAAAACGAAACATCATACGTCTTCATGATTTCGCAGATGTCTTCAAAATGGGTGTAGAGAAAATTTTCCTTATGATGCGCAAGACACCATTTGGCGAGGATTGATCCGCCGCGGGAAACGATTCCGGTAACACGCTTCGCGGTCAGCGGAACGTAGCGCAACAACACGCCGGCGTGGATGGTGAAATAGTCCACTCCCTGTTCGCATTGTTCGATGAGCGTATCGCGATAGATATCCCACGACAGGTCTTCGATGACGCCGTTGACTTTTTCCAGCGCCTGGTAAATGGGAACGGTGCCGATGGGAACCGGAGAGTTCCTTAAAATCCATTCCCGTGTGGTGTGAATATTTTTTCCGGTGGACAGGTCCATCACATTATCGGAGCCGCAGCGGCTGGCCCAGACCATTTTTTCAACTTCCTCTTCTATAGAAGAAGAAACTGCCGAGTTCCCGATGTTGGCGTTGATCTTCACGAGGAAGTTTCTGCCGATGATCATCGGCTCCGATTCCGGATGGTTGATGTTCGCCGGGATGATGGCGCGTCCTCTTGCAACTTCATCACGAACGAATTCGGGAGTGATCTCGGCTTGCAGGTTTGCACCGAAAGAATTTCCTGTCAGTCGTTTTTCACGTTCTGCATCTTCGATCCACTGTTTGCGTTTCTGGTTTTCGCGGATAGCGATGAATTCCATCTCCGGGGTGATGATGCCTTTTTTCGCGTAATGCATTTGCGTTACATTTTGACCCGGCTTCGCGCGCAGAACTTTTTCAGGAGTATTGGGGAACCGTTCGGTGTTCGGGTTTTCCCCTTCACGGTAACCATCGTCTTTCGGTTCGACTTTTCGTCCATCGTAGTATTCAACATCACCGCGATCCATGATCCACTTCTGGCGGATGGGATCGAGTCCTTTGCGAATATCGATTTTCACATCCGGGTCGGTGTAGGGTCCTGAAGTATCGTAAACGATCAACGAGCTTTCATAGGGATGATGACCGTTCCCATTGCCGTTGCCATTTCCATTGGTGGATGTTGAAAGTGAAATTTCGCGAAAGGGAACTTTGATGTCGGGATGAATGGTTCCCGAAACATAAACCTTTTTCGATTTGGGAGAAATCGGATCGGTGGAAATATTAACCTTTTCATCGGTGGCCCCGTGCCGGTGGCCGTTTCCGTTTCCATTACCGTTAGGTGTTGTCATGACGTTACTCCTCCAAAGTGATGCATATATTCAGATGCTTGTTGTTTTATATCCTTTGAGTCCCAGATTCCTGAAATGACGGCGACTCCGTGAGCGCCCTGTTCCAGAACTTCGGGAACGCGGTTCAGTTTAATTCCCCCCAAAGCCAGTACCGGAAGGTGAACGGTTTTAACAATCTCACCCAGTTTTTCCGGTCCCTGTGGAGGTCCAAAATGAATCTTTGAGGGCGTTTCATAAATAGGACTGAAGGTGATGAAGTCAGCCCCTTCCGCTTCTGCCAGAAGCGCCCCCTCTTTGGCATGAGTCGAAACCCCAACGATGAGGTCCGGAAACTTGTCTTTTATTTCCCCCGCCGGAACACTCGCCTCGGTGAGGTGAACCCCATCGGCGCCAGCGATCACTGCGATGTCGGCGCGATCGTTGATAAACAATTTGGCGTCATACTTTTCGATGACGGGTTTTATTTCGAGAGCCTGTGCCAGCAACTCTTTCGGGCTCAAATCTTTTTCCCGCAGTTGCAGCGCCCGCACTCCCCCTTGCAGGGCTTTTTCCACCTGCTCGGTGATGGGTGTGTTCTGGTGATGGCTGAAATCTGAAATCAGGTAGACATGCAAAAAATCAAGTTCGCTGTTTTTTGATGTCTTCACCATATCAACCCTGCGGGTTTTTCAAATTTTAAATGTCATGCTGAGTGTATCGAAGCATGCACCCACCCTTCGACTCGCTCAGGGTGACAGCTTATAGTTCAATCAAACCATCCATCGGACTGCTCGCCGAGGCATACAATTTTTTCGGTATCCTTCCCGCTTCATAAGCCATGCGACCACATTCCACAGCCATCTTCATAGCCATCGCCATTTTTAAGGGATCTTTGGCACCCGCAATTGCCGTGTTCATGAGTATTCCATCAACACCCAGTTCCATGGCTCGGCTGGCATCAGACGCAGTTCCCACACCGGCATCAATAATGACGGGACAACTCACCGCTTCTAAAATCAATTTGATGTTGTAAGGATTTCGTATGCCCAGTCCCGATCCGATAGGAGCCGCAAGAGGCATGACTGCCGAGCAACCCACGTCTTCAAGTTTCTTACAGAGGATAACGTCATCGGTACAATAGGGCAGAACGTGGAACCCGTCTTTGATTAAAAGTTTGGAGGCTTCCAGTGTCGCTTCGTTATCCGGGAAAAGTGTTTTCTCATCACCAATGACTTCAACCTTGACGATATTGCCCAGTCCCGCTTCCCTTGCCAGTTCACAGGTCATCACCGCATCCTTGACCGTGTAGCAACCGGCGGTATTGGGAAGGAAGGTATATTTTTTCGGATCGAGGTGGTTGAGAATGGAATCCTTATTCTTATCCAACTCAATTCGACGGACGGCCAGAGTGACCATCTCAGCGCCAGAAATTTCTATGGCCTGCCGGGTTTCATCGAAGTCTTTGTATTTTCCTGTTCCGACAATCAACCTTGAATTAAAGGTCTTGTCGCCTATTTTCATGAAACTTTTATCTTCGCTCATTTTCTCCAAACTTTTGATTTATATAATTGATTAAATACCGCCTCCAACCGCATGGACAATTTCCACCTGGTCATTTTCCTTGATCGGAGTGGAGTCGTATTTCGACCGTGGGACCACTTGCTGGTTAAGTGCCATGGCAAAATTGGGAGCCTGGATATCCAGTTCTTTTACCAGATCAGCCAGGTTCTGGCTTTCTTTAATCTCCCGCTTTTCACCATTGATGGTCAATTCCACGAAAAAACCTCCAGAAAAATCAGCGGACAGGTATATTTAAGGCTTTGAAAAACCTGGCCGTTATGAAATGGAACCTGAAATGAAAAAAAAGGGGGGCAAAAAAAATGCCGCATCTCAAACCGGAAAAGGAAATGCAGCGAATCTTTTCAGATGGCTTCACTTCCCTTCGCTGGTATGATCCAGATCAGGTTCAAAGGGTCGTCCGTTAAAGGACTCTCAGTTTAAAAACGCCCCCAGTGATCGTGTTAAGATAAGATTAATTAATAATAAATACAAGTCAAGACTTATTGACGGAAAAATAAAATAGAGTAGTATTCGGTTTATGAAACAATTACCTTTTTGGCGTTTTTTAGCAGGCATATTTTTGCTGGGGATGTGTTCCTGTGCTACGGCTCCCCGTGCCGTAAATCCCTATTTTGAAATGCCACCCGCACATCTTCTGAAAGCAGAACGTGAATTGTTTGCCCTCGCCTTGCAACAGCAGAAAAGTAATAAACTGGAATCTTCAATTGATCTCTGGAAACGCTTTCTGACCAACAACCCCAGGTCATTTCGAGGCTATAACAATTTAGGGATGGCTCACTATACCAACGACCAGTTGGCAGAAGCTATTTCCGCTTTTGAGACAGGACTGGCACTCGAACCCATTGACGATAAGATTAAGGATAACTTGAAAAGAACGCTGCGGTTCCAGGTGACCTTGTTGCGGGAAAATAAAGACTATGATGCTGCCATCCAATACTTGAAACGGGTCCATGAACTTTCTGTCGAACCCGAGCGCGAAAAAGTGGCATTGGAAATTGAAACTCTTGAAGACAAAATTTTTGAGCAGGTAAAACGCTCCAACACTCTTGAGGACTACGAAGTCTTTGTCGCTCGTTACCCCAACAGTCCCAAAAATTCGGATGAAGCGCGCCGACGGATCGCACGCATGAAACCTGAGCAATCTCCCTTGGGAGATATTCCAGATAGGGATAACGTTGAAAGCAACTCCAAACCCCCTATGGACCTGGAACCGTTTATACCGGAATCGATGGAAACACCGAAGACCTCAATGCCGGGTACCGTAATCAGTGAAGACACCATTGAAATCGTGACGGAACCTAAAGAGGAAATGGAAAATATGAATGAGTTCCCGGAAGGTGAACCGGAAATGGATCCGGCTCCCACGGCGATGGTGGACCCGGAACCGCATGTTATGGAAAAACCGGCTGCACCGGAAATGAAAGCTGCCCCAGAGATGAAAGACGCTCCGGAAATGAAGGCGGTCCCCGCCATGAAAAAGGAAATGGTTGAAGAAGTAAAAAAGGTTGAAAAAAAACCTGTAATGGCAAAACCTTCAAAACCCAAAAAAATGGCAGCAGTGAAACCTACGAAAAAGGTCGAGATCACCACCCGAACCACACCCTTGAGAGTTCGTCAGGACCCTTCACTTAAAGCCGATGTAATTGCCCAGTTGCCCCCGGCAACCATTGTCCCCATGTTTCAGGAAACCGGGGAATGGTATCAGATCGAATATTTACTTGGAAAAAAGGGGTGGATATCTAAAAAATATTCCAAAGTCATCAACTGACCTTTTGCATTTTATTCCCTGAAAAATCCATTTTTTTCAATTTAATTTATTTCCCGAAAGAAGCTTTCATTTTGTCTTGACCCCCAAAAAAAACTTTGTAATATTTCACTAAATTTAAATTTCAGAAACTGGAAGAAAGACTATTTATGGCACAGATATCTATGGACGAGCTGAATCCCATGATCCAAAGCGAATGGGATTATCTGGTATCAAAAAAAGGGGAATGGAGTTTGCTCGAAGGCGAACAGGATATGGAGGTTCTCGAACATGTGCTGCGTTGCATTCTCCATATGGATCTCACCGAACAAAACCCCAAAGAGTTTCAGGAATGTGTGAAAGTACAAAATCCAGACGGCGGCTGGTCGAAGGAATCCCATACCCAAAAAACTTCCATGTGGATCACTACGTTTGTCGGACTGAAACTCTGTCGAGGCAATATGATCATCAAAGACCCTGAAATTCAATCGACCGTAGATAAAACTCTGGAATATGTCCTGTCCATGCAGGAAGAAGACGGACATTGGTCGGATGAAGAATGGTCGCATCTGGATACGACTTGTTCGGTTACTGTCTTCCTCACCATCTATCAAGTCACGCAGGACAAAAAAGATGACGAGCGTATCAACAAGGCACGCATCCGCGGATTCGAATACATTGCCAACTGGCAAAAAGATTCAGGATTATGGAAAGACGATACCTTTCATCCCGCCGGAATTGAAACGACCGCGCACCTGATGCAGTACACTCTGGTCCCTGCCTACTTTATGGATGGAATCGACTTCGCTAAAAAAATGTGCCTCGAAGCTGCCGACTCTTTGATAGCCGAACAGGCGGAAAACGGTAGCTGGGATAATGAAAACACCGATCACACGATGGATGCTTGCCGCAACCTGATGCTGGTATCCGACACGTTTAAAGTAAAAGAAAAGTATGCGCCCATCATTGAAAAAGGCGTCCGCTGGTTGATGGACATAAAAAACAAAGAGGGCTGGGGCGATTTTCCTGATGAACCGAGTAACGTGGAACGAACCGCTGACGGGTTAGACACCTTACTTAAATATAGAAGGTTTCGCAGCGATGCCCCGATGTCTCACTTCTGGGCCTTTTCAAAGTAACCCTCTACGAGGGAGGAGACAGGTTCATTCTTCCTGATGCGAAACAAGTTCCTTTGCGCTTCTAGAAATGGGTTAAAGAGAAATTTTAATATTCCCCCCTGAGAAGGGGGGCTGGGGGGTTGCATTTATTCCGCAACTCCTGAAAATGAAAAACAAACAGGCTTAACTTGGAAGCAATAATACTACTCGCAGGTTATGGTTCCCGGTTGAACCGGGATGACCTGCCACATAAATCCTTTTTACCCTTTGGAGAAGAAACCCTTCTTTCGAGGCATTTAAAATGCCTGCAATCTCTCCACATCGAAAAAGTCCACCTCATACTCGGACATAATGGAGACGCGGTAAAAAAATATGCGGAAGGATTAGACCTGCAACTTCCCCTCCACTTTATCGACAACCCGGTTTACCTCACAACAGGCAACACCCTTTCCATGGTGATGGGACTGCGCCATTGCAAAGACGATACGCTTATACTCGATGGCGATGTGCTATATCCACCAAAGTCTTTAATCGACTATGTGAAAAACGCCAAACTTTCTTCGTTCGCATTGATTCCCGCAGATATTGACGATGCAGAATGCGCCAAGGTTTTGTTGAACGCATCCGGAAGCATTAACGCATTCATTACCAAACGAGCCCTGACCGAAGACGAGCGCAGCAATTTTGGGTTCGGTGGTGAGGCGATCGGATTTTTCATGCTATCGAAAGAAGATGTTCCACGATTTGTGGAGCTTTATGAAAAACGGGAAAAAGATTTCGAACCGGTTCTCTGGGAAATTCCATTCACCGAGTTTGCGGAAGACACCCCCCTGCACGCCTGGAATATAAAAGAGGAAGGCTGTTTTGAAATCGATACCGGTGAAGATTATTCCACAGCACAAAGCCATTTTGAATCCCACCCCGATCTGTACCGGTTATAAGGTCCATGCCGTTTTAGTTTCACGCTCAAACTTTAATCGTCGAATTTTTATTTATTCGCTATGAAGATTCCATAAATTGGGGGAACGAAAAGCATACATAAATAAAGCAAAATACAGGGGAAATTGTAACAATATGAGGAAAAGATAAATCACTGCCCTGTCAAAGCTCGTCAGATGAATCATACTTTCATAAAATTCTGGGTAATCAATAATCCATATCCATGTATCCCAAAGAATTAAAGGAAATAAATAAATCTTCCAAAAGCTATTAAAAATTATTGAACGGTTATAAGTAAAACCCCACAGTCCAAACATGCCAATCAGGTAAAAAAGGATATTAAAATATTGTAGTAATTCTGATGGACTAATAAGAACTCCCACTAAAACCAATAAAAAATAAATGGCTGAAAACCAAAAATAGATTCTCCAGTTTGATTTTCTTCCCTCCAGATTTAAAGGAGGCAGGTCCAATTCCTCACGGAAATAGGGTCTTAAGTTTTCAATCATTACCTGGCTAAAAACCAGACTTCCCAGCCCGGCACCAATGCCAGTACCTATTGAACTCTTCAAAATGAAATCAGCGTCAATGGAACTGGCAATGGTCCTATTTGTTAACGTACCAATTCCCGTGCAAAGTCCCATAAAAAAAAGTGACAACCAGACCTGCCAATGCCCATAGCCTTTTCTATTAAAACGTTTCCACAGGTCCTGCCTTTTCTCTTTGGGCAGGTTCTTGAATTCGGGAATTGATTTATTTGTTAAATACATTCCTTAAAATATTATGGCGGTCAAAAAAATATTCCTGTGTGAATTTTTATAACCGGATTAAAACAATTTCATACTGCTAAACCAAGGTTATTTTTTCCATTAAAAATCCCTCCATTTTCATCTCAAATTATTTTGCATTTCAAAGGCAATGATAAATCGCGGTTTATTCCCTTCCTCCTGATTTGAATATTTTATTTCCCTAAAATGGTATCTATTTTGCTCTTTAAATTATTACCCTGGCAAAGTATTCGATACGGGTTGCGGATCTATTCAGACCGTCGCCTCCAGGGAACAAATTCTTTCACGTTTTCGGGTGTGAGCTATGAACGGTATAAATGAGATGATGGAGTTTTTTTCGCAAAAGGTTTTTCTGATTTCTTTCGGGCAAATTGGTTTGATGTTCCTCTTATGTTTCTTCTGCCTCATAAGCGGTCGCTATAAAACCGGCCTGCTGTTTTCCTATTTTTTCATTTTCTATTGGGGATTCGTGTCCAACCGGGGGCATTGGATATCTCTGTTTGGAGACCATGGAACCGGGATGGTGCTTTACTTATTCAGCGCTACGGCAGTTGCTTTAATGGGGGTAATCAGTATTTTTCAGGAAAACCATTGAAATTTTTTACCGATCTCAGTCTAAAAAATTTGGTTTTGGCTAATTTATCAGGAGGTTGAGCCGTAACATTTTATATAGGCTAAAATTTTTGAGGTTTCTCATGCTTTTCCTGGATGAAATTAGAAAAGTCCCTCGTGAAACCCCGGTTCCCAGGGACCAAAAAAACCGACCCAAAAAAGTCCTAAAGGATCGACGCCGGCGCACCCACACCGACCCCGAAAATCCTATCCAATCCTCCAAACAATTCTTTGGCAGAATCTGCCGAATAGACGAACAGGTTTAACCCGCCCACTACCGTGGGAGGAAATGTAAGCAAACGCACCGTAAAAGGCTTAAAAATCCTTTCTGGGTATTTGGGAATAGACCCTACTACACCCGGACGTAGTCCGGATTTTGGGGTTGAAATCTGGCGTATCTTCAACTAAAATCAGGGTTATTAAGGAGATTAAAGATGACCATTGATGAAGTTCGACAGATTATTTTGAGCATTCTTGAGGATATCGCCCCTGATGAAGATATCAGCTCAATTGATGACAACACCAAGTTAAGAGACCAAATTGACCTTGATTCCATGGATTTTCTCGACATTGTCATGGAATTGCGGAAACGCTTCAACATTGAAGTGCCGGAAAAAGATTATGAACATCTGGCTACCCTGGCGGGTTGTATCACCTATTTGCAGCCCCTTTTGAAAGACCGGCTTGCCGCAAGCTAGTTTCTCCCCCCTGCATCTTTGACCCCAAACATTCTCTAATAAAACGAAACTATCGGCGCACGTTTGATAGTTGATTTATACTATTTGAGCCATGGCATACGATGCGATTATCATAGGTTCCGGGCTATCCGGATTGGCTGCGGGCATTCGACTTGCCATGTTCAACAAGAAGGTCTGCATCGTTGAAAAACATACATTGCTGGGCGGCTTGAATTCCTATTACGTCCGCAAGAACCGGACGTTCGATGTGGGCCTGCACGCAATGACCAATTTCACTCCGAAAGGAGTGCGCAACTCTCCGCTTGGCAAACTTCTAAAACAACTCCGATTCAGCCACGACGATTTCCGCCTTTGCCAGCAGCATATGTCGGAGATCCGCTTTCCTGAACATGTTTTGCGGTTCACTAATGATTTTGAATTCTTCCGCCAGGAGGTCGCCGACCAGTTCCCAAAAGAGATTGACGGATTCAACAAACTCGTGGAAAAAATTCTCTCTTTCGATGAGCTGAATCTGGACGATCAGCAAGCTCTAGGGTCTCGGCCCATTCTGGAAGAATATATAAAGGACCCAGTTTTAATCGACATGCTCAATTGTCCCCTGATGTATTACGGAAACGCCCGTGAAGGGGATATGGATTTTTACCAGTTCGTGATCATGTTCAAAAGTATCTTTATGGAGGGCTTTGCCAAACCGGTGGGAGGGATGCATTACATCCTGCATTTGCTGGAAGAAAAGTTTAAAGAACTAGGCGGAGAGTTGCGAATGGGGTCGGGTGTCACTTCCATCAACGCAGAAAATGGAATCGTGCAATCGGTGACTCTTGAAAATGGTGATGAGCTGACCAGTGAAAGTGTGATTTCTTCCATGGGATATGTCGAAACCCTGAGACATTGCTCACCGCCACTGAGCGAACCCGATGCAAAGGATATTGGCCAGATGTCTTTTATGGAATCTTTATGTGTGGTCGATCAGGAACCCCGCGACCTGGGTTACGACAAGAGCATTGTGTTTTTCTCCACCCAACCCAAATTCGACTATAAGGTTCCTGGGGAGTTGATCGACGTCACCACGGGTGTTTTGTGTTGCTCCAATAATTTTGATTATCCACAACCCATGAAGGAAGGACTGATCCGCCTGACGAATATGGCAAATTTCGCCCATTGGGACTCATTACCGCGAAAAGATTATATTGCAGCGAAAAAGCATTGGCGGACCCAGGCGCTGGAGTCGGTTTTCACATTTTTTCCCGATTTTCGTGATAATGTGGTATTTTTAGACTCGTTTACGCCGAAGACCATTAAAAAATATACCGGACACCTGAACGGGGCTGTCTATGGGTCTCCACGTAAAATAAAAAACGGTAAAACCCCTGTTAACAATCTCTTTATATGTGGGACGGACCAGGGGTTTTTAGGTATTATTGGGGCCACCCTGAGCGGCATTTCAATGGCCAATCTTCATGTTTTACGTAAATAAAATAAGCGTAAACAAATAATTTAATTGCGAATAGTGAATGAGTAAACCACCACGGCCACGAAACTGGTTAAAAGACATTCAATCGGCATATGATACGGTTGTAATTGGTAGTGGCCTGGCGGGCATGACATCTGCCAACCTTCTTGCCAAACTGGGTCACAAAGTCCTGCTGGCGGAACACCATTATAATCTGGGTGGAATGGCAACCTGGTTCAAACGCAAGGGAGGCCATATCATGGACATCTCCCTACACGGGTTTCCTGTGGGCATGATCAAAACCCTTCGCAAGTACTGGTCAAAAGATATTTCTAACCGGGTCATTCAATTGAAAAACGTCCGGTTCGATAATCCCCAGTTCTCAATCAACACCTCTTTCGACAAAATCGATTTTACCCATATCCTCAAAGAACGTTTTGGGATACTCAAGGAAAGTATCGACGAATTTTTTCAAACCGCGCGCGGAATGAATTTCTATGACGACATCGTCATGACCACACGCGAATTGTTTGAAAAATATTTTCCAGGTCGTACCGACGTTTGGCGATTCCTGATGGAACCCATCACTTATGCCAACGGTTCAACGCTGGATGATCCTGCTATCACTTACGGCATTGTGTTCTCCAATTTTATGGATAAGGGGGTTTTCACCTATCAAGGCGGCACCGACCACCTGATCAAAGAAATGAAAAAGGAACTGTTGAGCAATGGCGTTGATATTCGCACCCATTGCATGGTGGAAAAAATTTATGTCGAGGATAAAGCCGTGCAGGGAGTTCGCATCAACGGTCAGGATATTTCCTGCAAATCGGTTCTATCCAATTCCAATATTGTAACAACCATCGAACAGCTGGTGGGTGAGGAAGAATTTGATCCAGAATATATAAAAGAAGTTAAAAATGTACGGCTCAACAATTCCAGTTGCCAGGTTTATATGGGAATTAAAAAAGGGGAGACCATCCCGCATGTGGGCGATCTACTTTTTTCATCAGAAGCCGATGAATACTGCACCGAACAAATATTGAGCAAAGATATAACCAGCCGGACTTTTTCATTTTATTACCCTGAAATTCGTCCGGGCACAGACCGGTACTCCATCGTCTCTTCAACCAATGCGAGGTATCAAGACTGGGCCCATCTCAGTGAAGAACAATATCTGAAAGATAAGCATGATCTGGAGCAAACGACTCTTGATTCTCTGGAAAAATATGTACCCGGAATCCGTAATAAAATAGACCACATAGAGGCTTCCACACCCAAAACTTTTAAACGCTACACCCTGCATCCGTCTGGAACTTCTTTCGGAACGAAATTTGAGGGACTCAAAGTCAGCCGCGACCTTCCCAAACAGATTAAAGGGCTTTTCCATGCCGGGTCTGTGGGCATCATAATGTCTGGTTGGCTGGGGGCCGCCAATTATGGTGTCATCGTTGCAAATGAAACCGACAAGTTCCTGCGAGAACTAAGCCCAACTCTGGTTACTGCTTAATTTTTTAGCTTCTTTCCTTCCTTCTTTTCCCATTTTAATTTAATATTGTCCCATGGAATTTGATTTTAAAGGACAAACCGCTATTGTTACAGGGGGTACCCGTGGAATCGGTCGGGCTGTTTCTGAAGCTTTTCTCAAGGCGGGAGCAAAAGTAATTGCCAGCTACCGAAGTAATGAGGCAGAGGCTCAAAATTTTAAAGAGGCCAATTCCGGACATGCAGAATGTCTCGATATCCATAAGTTCGATGTCACCCGTTATGAAGAAGTGGAAAGCTTTTTCAAGGAAGTTGAAGATAAACACGGGGCTCCCCAGATCGTAGTCGTCAGTTCAGGAATTCGTGCCGACTCCATTGTGGGTATGATGAAAACAGAAGACTGGAACAATGTGATCGACACCAATCTGACAGGAACATTTAATGTCTGCAAACTTTCTGTTCAATGCATGATGCGGCAAAAATATGGACGTATCATTACCCTGACCTCACCTATTGGAAAATTTGGTTTTGCCGGACAAAGCAACTATGCCGCTTCGAAAGCAGGGCAGGTGGCTTTGGTTAAATCTTTATCCAAAGAAGTGGCCAGCAGAAAAATTACGGTCAATTGTGTTTCGCCAGGTTTCATTGATACGGATTTTATTTCCGATTTGCCGGATGAGCAAAGGGAGGCTTATAAAAAACAAGTTCCCTTAAAACGGTTTGGATCGGCTCAGGACGTTGCAACCCCGGTACTGTTCCTGGCCTCAAGAGAATCTTCTTACATCACCGGATCAGTGCTAGAGGTAACCGGGGGACTTTAAAATATGTCGCAGGATTTCCTTCAATACATCCCACACCGCCCGCCTTTTTTGTTTGTAGATAAAATCATTGAAGAAGGAAAAGATACTATCAAAGCCGAAAAGTTTATCGATCCGGGCGAGCCCTTTTTCCAGGGCCATTATCCCGATCGACCTATTATGCCGGGAGTTTTGATCTTCGAATCCATCTTTCAAACCGGAGCCATCATGATGGGGAAGCGAATCTCAAATGAAGGCCGCATTCCCGTTCTTACCCGGGTGAACAATATTAAACTGAAACATGCGGTTAACCCCGGGGACACTCTGCAAATTGAAGTTAAACTCAAAGATTTGGTAAGCACTGCAGCTTATATGACAGGCAAAGCTACCGCCAATGGAAAAACAGCCGTAACTCTTGAGTTCACCGCCATGCTAGTTGAGGATACCAAATGACCCTCTGGCGAGGGAGGCAAGAAGTAAGAATTTTATAGAGCAAAAAATAATTTTTCTATATAGAAAGTATTTCGTGTGAGTTTTCTAAACCTTGAAAATAAAAAAATTTTGGTTACAGGCGTCGCCAATAAAAAAAGTGTGGCCTGGCATATTGCTAAAACTCTGGAAGAGGAAGGTGCTGAAGTTATCTACAGCGTACGTTCTGAAGATAGAAAAAACTCCTTAAACAAACTGCTGGATGGGAAACCGGTTTATATTTGTGATGTGGAAAAACCAGAAGAGATTGAACGCTTAAAAAATGATTTGGAAAAAGATTATAAAACCCTGCATGGATTGGTTCACTCAATAGCGTTTGCCAATTACTCTGAAGGCTGGAAACCTTTTCATGAAACCTCACGCAAAGATTTTTTGCAATCAATCGACATTAGCTGTTATTCGTTGATCGCATTGGCAGACTCCTTAAAAGGTATGTTGGACAAAAACGCTTCAGTCGTCTCCGTTTCCATTTCAACGACCCGTATGGCTGCTGAAAATTACGGTTATATGGCTCCCGCAAAAGCCGCTCTTGATTCCACCCTTTGCTTTTTAGCGAAATCATTCAGCGCATTTTCCGAAGTTCGGTTTAACTCGATCAATCCCGGACTACTGAAAACCTCTGCCTCTGCGGGAATTCCCGGGTACATAGACTCCTTCCTGCATGCTGAAAAAGCAACGTTAAGAAAAAAAGCCATCACCACCCAGGAAGCCGCAAACGCGGCTGTCTTTTTATTAAGTGAACGCTCAAGCGGTATCAATGCCCAGGGAATAGTATTGGACGCAGGAATGTCCATTAACTATTTTGATCAAAAGCTGATCAAACCCGATTAGCTGAAG
>JAYNIA010000042.1:0-1178 GCA_038108555.1 Nitrospinota bacterium
CCAAAAATGATTACACGACCCATTTCAGCAAATTCTTCCATGGTCAAGTCACCCACAACCGCTGCTTCCTTTGGGGGTGGATCACTACGCTGTTGTGGCAACCAGTTGGTGTAACCCGCCAACAGAACAGATACCGTTGTCCAGAAGAAAAAGCCTCGAATGATGGGAGGCGATTGACTTTCAATATTATTGCTCTTGAAGAATACTCCCCAAACGAGAAGCAACAAGAGGATGGTCCAGATATACGTTGAAAAGAAGAAAATCAACTGATCTCTCTGGACGAGACCGAACATATGCACCGTCATCATAAACATGGTCAGCGCAAATGCCCCGAAAATTACACCCCACTTGGTGGTGTTTAATTCTCTCTCCCTGCAGTTTTGGATCACATTACCAAAAACGAAAACTCCGAATGTGGCAAATAGAACCGAAAGAAATGAAAATAATATGTCATGCTGCTCTGGTAACATTTTTCCCCTCTCTCCTATACCCTCAGATTAAATCCGGGTTGAGCACCCTAAACTACCGGGCACTCAACCCAAACCGAAAAATAGTTATTGTTGTTGTTGCGCCGGAACTGGAACTCCCTCAGGAGCTTTAGCCGGGATCTTCTTGGCGGTCAAGCTACCCACCCAGAAAACGACAACAAACTGAACCCATACAAACAAGGCGTTGAAGGTAAGCATTTTACCCGCTTCACCAATTGTAAGAGTATATGCATCCACAGAGTTATCACGAACAACTTCTGTCACGTGCCAGAACAGACGTACAGCGGATCGAATATAACCCATGAGACCCATCAACCAGGTAAAGGAAATCGCCAGAAGGAAAATAGCGTAGGTTCCAACCTTGGACTGCGTTCCCCACTGAATGTCCCCATAAGATTCAGAATCTTTAAACATGGAGATATTGATCGCGGTTCCCGCAAACAGAGTCGTAAGAGTAGATGTTACCTGAGGAACGGAGAGACCTACCCGCTGGTTAGCAGGGAGGAAGTAACCATACACACCCAGGAAGATGATATTAGCAGCAGCGCCAATAAAGATCGCTGTAATCCAGCAGTTGCCCACTGTCGCCCAAGGCACGGTAATCTTTTTGTTCGCCCTCTGATACAGAAGGAAACAAAGAACCGTACACGTGATCATCAGGTTAACCGCCGTGTTTTTAGCTGACATAAC